>DAOUJH010000011.1:0-24777 GCA_034422935.1 Dehalococcoidia bacterium
TTCCCCCCCCCCCCCCCGAACGTTCGTTCTAGTCTAGCCCTTCACCTCTCACGACTCTCCCCGCTCCTCCTGCTGGCCGCCGCGCTGGTTGCCCTGACGGTCTTCCTTGTCCACAACTCCCGGCCAGCCTCCGCCGAGCACGAAGACCCCGTCACCGTCTGGTCCGCCACGCTGACGGTGAAGAACCTCATTCCCAATTCCCTCGTAGGATGCGATAACCGCGATGCTGGACTCGAGTGCTCCGCCGCGCTCACAAACGACAGCTTTACCTACGCCGGTACAACCTACCGAGTCGTACAAGCCGACCTGGGAGTCTCCAATACCGCCTTGATTTTTAGTCTAGACAAGGTAATGCCAGCCGAACGGGATGCCTTCTCGCTGATCGTGGACGGCGAGACTTTTCCTCTGGCGAGCGGCAGCACGGTCGGTCGAGTCAACACAGGCGACTCTAAGCGTTGGGGCAACTCCGGCCTGAGCTGGTCCGTCGGCGACACGGTCGAACTGAGCCTGGTCGGGCCTCCGCCTCATCCCACCGTGTCCATCTCCGCCTCGCCCACGACGGTGGACGAGGGCAGACCGGTCACCATCACGCTCACTTTGTCGTCGGCGCTGTCGAGCAGGGTGACCATCCCGCTGGTTGTCTACGGCTTCAGCGCGGAGCCGGGCGACTACGGACGCCTCGCGTCGATCACGATCCCCGCCAACTCGCTCACCGGCACGGGAATCATCGCCACGCGCCAGGACGCGGACATCCGCGACGATGTCTTCGGGGTGGACCTGGGAACGCTGCCCCCGGAAGTTGTCAGGGGCATCTGGTCGGTCGCGATCACGATCGTGGACGACGACTATCCCGTCCCCACCCTGCCGAGCCTCCCCATCGATTACTCCCATCAACGCCCCGCCAGCGAACGGACTCCGACCGGCGAGGGGGCGGGAGGTCCCTTCTGCTACGTCGGGGCGGGCAACGGCGCCACGGAGTACATCCGATACCCGGACGGCCGCATCGAGGAGACGACCAAGCAGGACCCGGTCATCAGGTCGATGTTCGCGTGCTAGCGTTACTGGAAGGAGCCTCTAGGAGTTGGAATCAGCCGCTCAATATCAATCTGACCAACTCCTAGAGGCGGGTCATACCGGTTAGAACCCTGAGGAGGATGCGTCCGGGGGTTCCTCACCGAAGACTATCTTGCGAACCGGGTAGTTGATCTCAATGCCTTCCGCGGCGAACCTGGCGTGGAGCCGCTTGATGAGGTCGTTGGTGACCACAAACGAACCAACCCGGTCCGTGGCCTGCAGGAATATCCAGAAATTGATGTTCGAGTCGCCAAAGGAGTCGTAGCCAAACCACGGATCCATGCTCTTCACGGCTTCGTCGTTGTCGGCAATGACGCTCCGCGTCACATCCAGCGACACATCCTCGACATGCTGCAGGTCGCTGGCATAGCTGACCCCTCCGTAGACGAGGATGTTAAGCGCCGGGTCGGGCCCTTGGTAGTTGGTAATGATGGTGTCGGCCATGACCGCGTTCGGGATGACGACCAGGGTGTTCAACCATGTCCTGATCTTCGTGGTGCGCCAGCCCACATCAACCACGTACCCGGCCGGCCCGCCCTGGAGCTCAATGTAGTCTCCGGGCTTGATGGCCTGATCCGACATAACGTAGGTGCCGGCGAAGTAGTTTGTCAGCGTGGGCTGCAACGCCAGCGCGACCGCGAGACCGGTGATACCGAGGCCACCGAGCAGCAGCCCGATGGAGTAGCCAAGAGTATCCAGGATGAATATGATCGCCAGGCCGTAGATGAAGACCCGCAAGAAGCGCCGTATCAGCGGTAGGAGACGGTCATCGAAGGTTGTCTCCGTCTGCGCCGAGATGTTGACCATGTACCAATTGAGCGTCGCGCTGCTCCCAGCGGAGAGAGCGTGGGTAGCGATGAGGATGCCGAGAATGGTGAAGCCTCGCTGCACTTCGGTGTGCCACTGGTCCAACTGCTCGACCAAGTCCAGCCCAACATATGCGCCGAGGACGACCACGAAGGCGACGAGAGAGTTTCGAACCGATCTGAGGGCGACGCCTCCGACGCCGTAAGGGGTCGTCGTGTCCAGGCGAGCAGCTACAAACCGGATCGCAAAAGCAACTGCCGCGGCCACAACGAGCGAAAGAGCGAAGACGACTCCGCCAATGACCGCACCTTCATATCCGGCGCTGCTGAACGACATGGCGGCAATAGTACCATCAAATCGACTGCTTGTGGGTACCACCCTACCCTTGGATGCCCGTCGTCACGGGCAAGACCCTTCGCTATGCTCAGGGTAAACTCCCCGCCCCCGCCACCAGATTGCTTCACTGTGTTCGCAATGACGAGGGGGCCTGCTCAGGGCGAACGGGTTGTATTAGATCGACGGCTTTGGATTCTTCACTCCGTTCAGAATGACGGAAAGTTCACCACCGCCTCAGCCCGTGTAGCCGCTTTCCGCGCGCCACTTGAAGTAGTCCTTCAGGCCGCTTAGGACGTCGGTGGTTGCCTCAAAGCCGAAGTCCTCTCTGATGCGGGAGACGTCCACGTGCGGGGTCTCGTCGCCAACCGGGTCAGGGGGTACGGGCTCAACGAACTTGACAGCGGGGTAAGCCTCGCGTAACGCATCGACAACCCGGCTGGTCGGGGTGGCGACGCCCCTGGCCAGGTTGTACAGTCGGTGAGGCAGACGGGGCGCATCCAGGACGGCGGCGAGGCCAGCCGCAATATCCAGAACATAGGTGTAATCGCCGGGCGGTTGAGGCATGACCTCTATCGGTTCACCGCGCACCGCCTGCCCTGTCCAGTCGTGCAGGAGGGACATATTGGCGCGGTAACCGGTAATGCGTTCCATGGGGCCGTACGGGCCGCCGAGCCGGACGCTCACCGTGTCAAGGCCATGGAGCTCCCTGTACCGCTCCGCAATGCGCTCACAGGCGTATTTGGAGATGCGATAGAGGGCTTTGGGGTGGACGGACGTCTCCTCGTTCAGAGGCCTGGGCGCGGTCACACCCTCGTACACTGCGCCGGAACTGACGAAGAGAAAGCGTTGCACGGATATCCGCCTGGCAAGGTCAAGCAGGTTGACCGTGCCCATGACGTTCACCTCCACTATGCTCCGGCTGTAGTCGCGCTCCACGGGACCACGAGACCCGGGAGTGTAGGCAACGGCGTGAACGACTTTGTCGATGGAGTGGTCCCCGGCAAGCTCATCCAGGGCGTTCAGGTCGAGGACATCCGCCGTGTGGAAGGTTATGCGGTCACGCCAGGGTTGCAAGTAAGCCTTCAGCATATCGTCAGGCTCCGATATATCGAGCGACACCACCCGGTGGCCGCGCTCGGCGAGGACTCTCACTATATTGGAAGCAACGAAGCCGTTGCCGCCTGTGACCAAGGTGACCATGTCCTAAGCTCCTTGTGCCTTCCGCCTGGGCGCCGCAGTAAACTTGCGGACTAGGATGTATCCTACCAAGCCGGAGATAATGGATCCGGAGAGTATGCCTATCTTAGAGACATCGAGCAGGTCTCCCTTGCCGAAAGCGAGTCCGGATATGAAGAGGGACATGGTGAAGCCGATACCCGCAAGCCATCCTACGGCGTACATCTGGGGCCAGGTGACACCTGCAGGCAGGGCCCCCCAATCCAGTCTAACGGCCAGCCACGCGGCGAAGGTGATGCCCACCTGCTTGCCTATGACAAGACCTAGTATGATCCCCGTACTCACGGGATTGAAGAGATGTGCGCCAAAGTCAGAGCCAATGACAACGCCAGCGTTTGCCAGGGCAAAGAGGGGCATAATGCCAAAGGCTACCCAGGAATGGAGCAAATGCTCCAACCGCTGCAATGGCATCCAAGCCTGGGCAAGCGCCTTTTCCATGTGCTGCAGAGCCACCTGCCGCCCCTGTTGGACGGGCACCTCTTCACCCAGATTACCTACTTCTCCGTATTCATCCAGGATCTCACGGCCGCTTTCAAGAAACTCGTTGGGATCCGTGTTCGAGCGCGCCGGGATGGTGGCGGCAAGAAGGATACCGGCAATGGTGGCGTGGACGCCGGACTGGAGGAAGGCAAACCAGAGAAAGACACCCGTGATTACATAAGGCAACGGGTGACGTATTCCAACGCGATTGAAGGCAACCAGCAAACCGAAAATACCTATGCCGGTGAGCAGGCTGAACATAGATATCTCTTCCGTGTAGAAGAGGGCTATTACAAGTACCGCGCCAATATCATCAACGATGGCAACGGCAACGAGGAATGCCTTGAGGGCCAGGGGAACGCGAGAACCGACCAGAGCAAGGATACCCAGGGCAAATGCAATATCGGTGGCCATGGGTATACCCCAGCCAACCGCGCCCTCTGAGTTGAAGTTGAAGGCGGTATAGATGAGCGCGGGAACCACCATCCCACCAATGGCGGCAATCATGGGCAAGGCGGCTTGTCTTACAGATGACAGCACGCCAACTATTAGCTCGCGCTTTATTTCCAGACCAACGACAAAGAAGAAAATCACCATGATGCCATCGTTGATCCAGTGGGCTAGGTCGTAGGAGATATGGAAAGCGCCGACTTCAAGGGCAATCTCCGTGTGCCAGAAGTCGAAATAGGTATCCGACCAGGGGGAATTGGCCCAAACCAAGGCGACAACAGCGGAGGCAAGCAGGACAATACCGCTAGAGGCCTGTTGGTGAACAAAATCCCGCAAAGGTTGCAGGAAATGCTCAATAGGTTGTGGACTATGTCTGGAGCCGGCGCGCCGCATGGGGTGAATTATATCCTAGTTTTACGCCTGTGGCTCACTGCACAACGGTTCGGCAATAGGGAAGGCCCAAAACGTCTTCATCGCCCGCTTCCCAGGGATTACCGGGGACTAATCCAGCCCTGACCGTTTCAGCAACTCAGGCAGAGAGAACTCTTCGCTCTGGAGGAAGGATATCTGATTGGTTTCGCGCTGATGAAGCTCCTCCACCTTGGCCGGGAGCTCCGCAACCACTTCGTGCGGAATGGTTATTACGCCTATTTTATCAGCGAACACTATGTCTCCGGGGCGGATGAGCTGGTCGCTGATGGTGACGGGGTTGCCGGTATCGACCATGTTGACGAACGCGCCGGTGCCGTGGGCGGAGACCGTGCCCGGGGCAAACATATGGAACCCGATCTCGTGGACTTCATCCGTGTCGCGGACGCCGCCGTCGGTGACAATCCCGATTGCGCCCAGAGACCGGGCGGTGTTGGCCATGATGGCGCCAAAGACCAGGCTGCGGACTCTGTTGTGGCCTCCCGCCTTCATGACGATCACGGCGGGTTTGGGCGAGGCGTCTATGGACTCAAGGTAACGGCGCTGCACGTCAGGGTGAACGGGCCGGTCCGGGGTGAGGTTGTCCAACACAGCCGTGACGGCAAAGCCGACCATGGGCTCCAGATCGGGGAAGAGGCAACGGATGTCGTAGCCCAGGTAGCCCTCCGTAGCGGGACGGACGCCCATCATGCGGATGGTGTCCGATATTTCGGGCGAGGTGTACTTCTTGAGGGCGTCTAGTTGAGCTTGGCTTATCTGATCAGGCATGTCGTGCTCCTTTCAAGGGGACGTGCGAAATATCCATTCTTTGTTTTATATGGTAGCGGCTGTTGGTGTCTAGGCCAACCGGTATACCGCCAAACGTCTGGGGCAAGCGATGTTGAATCGCTCCTGTAAGCCTCTGTAATCCACGTCCGTTAGCCTTTATGATACCCGAAAGCCATACCAGCAGGGGGCAAGCGCCTATTCAACCCGAAATAGACATGACCGACAAGCCAAAAGGGTGGCTTCCGCGGATGTGGGAGGTGCTCTTCGTAACGACGCGGCTGGGGCTGACCTCGTTCGGGGGGCCGGTGGCTCACCTGGGTTACTTTCGTGAAGAGTACGTGCAGCGCCGGAAGTGGCTGGACGAGCACGCCTACGCCGACATAGTCGCCCTCTGCCAGTTCCTACCGGGTCCGGCAAGCAGCCAGGTGGGCATCGCGGTGGGTATGATACGCGCCGGGCTGCTGGGCGGTTTCGTGGCCTGGCTTGGCTTCACACTGCCTTCCGCCATTGCGCTCATCCTGTTCGCCTACGGGGTCACCTCGTTCGACATAGCCGATGCGGGCTGGTTGCACGGCCTGAAGGTTGTGGCGGTTGCCGTAGTTGCCCTGGCGGTTTGGGGAATGGCGCAAAATCTCTGCCCGGACAAGCCCCGCGTTACCCTGGCCGTGCTGGCGGCCATCGCCATACTGGCCGCACCCAACGCCCTGCTCCAAGTGGCGGTTATCGCGGCGGGCGGGATACTGGGATGGCTGTTTCTGCGCGGGGAACAGTCGGAGACGGTGACGGTAAGCAGGCCTCCCGTGGGACGCGGACTGGCCATCGCCTCACTGGCGGTTTTCGCCGGCTTGCTGATCGGGCTTCCCCTGCTTCGACAGGCGGTGTCGTACGAGGCTCTGGAGATTTTCGACAGCTTCTTCCGCGCCGGGTCGCTGGTGTTCGGTGGCGGGCACGTAGTCCTGCCGCTGCTGCAAGCGGAGGTCGTGCCGCCGGGCTGGGTCAGCAACGACGCATTCATCGCCGGATACGGCGCGGCGCAGGCGGTGCCGGGGCCTCTGTTCACCTTTGCCGCCTACCTAGGAGCGGTGATAGAGGATACGCCTGCCCGCTGGATGGGAGGCGTGTTCACCCTGGCCGCCATCTTCCTGCCATCGTTCTTCCTGGTCACGGCGGTATTGCCCTTCTGGGACAGGCTGCGGAGCATGGGCAATTTCCGCCGGGCGCTTATGGGCATCAACGCCGCCGTGGTCGGTCTGCTGCTGGCCGCGCTGTACGACCCGGTGTGGACGAGCGCCATCCTTGGACCCGCCGATTTTGCGCTGGCTCTAGCCGCCTTTGTACTGCTTGCCTTCTGGAAGTTCCCGCCATGGCTGGTGGTGGTACTCGCCGCGGTGGGGGGACAGCTGATCAGCATTTTGTAGCGGGCGGATGCGGGGCGGAAGATGGTAGTATGGCGATACAGCTCAACAGGGCTAAGGAGATAGAGGATTAGTGGGCACAAGAATAACCGCAAACGGCACTGAGAAAGTCTATCAGGCAGCGGCTCTATGGGTAGAACGCGCGCTCAAGAGCGACGACTCACTCTTCACGCCAGGCGAGGCAATCTGGTCAAGCAAGTGGCTTGGGGAGCTCCGCGAGCGGTTTTTGAATGCCCCGGACAAGTCAGGAGATAGCTCCATCGAGAAATTCCGACGACAACTGGCAGGAGCTCCACCGCAAGTCTACGTGTTGTTGGCAGAGGTACTCTATTTTTACTTCCTGATTGTTACCACAAAGAGTAGCAACAACGAACAAGAGAAGATCGAAGAAATACTCCGATTGTCGCCTCAGACAGTATCAATTCCGCAGGATCTTATTGCCTCCCTTACACCGGGTATTGCCAGCCCGGGGGCGTTTTTTTACTTAGGCCAACACTTTCATCTCGGGTTCTTGATCGAGCTTGCCGAGCAGTGGAAGGAGCAGGAGCCGGATAAACAGACCCACCTGCTCTCTGACCCATGGGAATTCAAAAAGTTCGTGACGGGCCTTGAATTCCGGAGTGAGTTATTAAAGGATTCCCCCGACACGCCAAGTGCGCAACGCGAGGCTCTGCTTCACCTCGTGTTTCCTGACACCTTTGAGGCTATAGTCTCTAGCGATCATAAAAGGCGCATTACAGATACGTTCTATTATTTTGTCTTGGAGCCGACTGATGATGTAGACCGTCAACTGGAACAGATCCGACGTGTGCTCGAAATCAGGTACGGGCCAAGCGACTATTTCTTCTATAAGCGTGAAATTGAGGACCAATGGCTTAGAGATGAACTACCGCCCACCGACAATCTCTGGTCCGAGTTCGTGCGTCTCGCTCAAGTGTATGTTGACTCCGGCAGGTTAGAAACCGAAGAGATTGAATACAAGCTTAAGATAGGGCAAAGGTTTGCAGCAGCGCGGGAAGCGGTGCTTAACGGTTCTAAAGACTGGCCCGATAAGCTGAAAACTGGACTTAACAATGACGGAGAGCTTATTCACCACATATCGACAGCGAAGTTCCGCGACTGGGTTAACGGGTCTCCGGACGATGCTCTCATCGCTCTCCAAGCATTGTGGACACGAGATGACATATCCGTTGCCGAACGCGTCAGCGACTTCGTCAAGCCATTCCCAGATTCAGCACCGAGCGGCGCAGGGACCCGTGCCAGGGTCGCGTCCGTGTTACTCATGGGGTTAGATGTTCAACAGTATCCACCCTTCGGGGTAAATGTGTTCAAAGACTCCTACGACCGCACAGGGTACGACAAACCTGATCATAGCGCTGATGCGGCAACGTTGTACGGGCACGCTCTCGGCTTCCTAGACCGCTTTATTGAGGAGGCGGATAAGCGAGGATTGAAACTGCGCCACCGTCTCGACGCGCAATCTGTGGTATGGGCAATCCTAAAAAATGGCATTGAGGACGACCCACCTGAAGAAGAACCGATACCATCTGAGCCTAACCTGAAACGGCTTGCCACGGAGTTGCGCCTTCCCGCTGAATTCCTGGAAGAAATCAACGCCTTGTTGGAGGACAAGAAGCAGGTCATTTTTCAAGGGCCACCCGGTACGGGTAAGACCTACGTTGCACAGGAGCTTGCCAAGCACCTCGCGGGTGACGAGGACAGGGTTACGCTTGTGCAGTTCCACCCGTCCTATGCCTATGAGGATTTTGTGCAGGGGTATCGTCCCAAGGATACAGATGGCGAGCAGGTTGCGTTTGAACTACGAGACGGCCCGTTGCTACAGATTGCCAAATGTGCAAACGCAGATGAGAACGGAAAATACTATCTCGTCATAGATGAGATCAACCGCGGCAACATTTCCAAGATTCTTGGAGAAATGTACTTTCTCCTGGAGTACCGCAATACACAGGTGCGGCTACAGTACTCAGGCGAACCGTTCTCGTTTCCCGACAACCTGTACATCATCGGTACTATGAACACTGCCGACCGCTCCATTGCACTCGTGGATCTAGCCCTGCGCCGACGGTTCTACTTCGTGGAGTTCCACCCGAACGAGTGGCCAATAAAGGGCTTGCTACACCGTTGGCTGGATGACAAAGCGTCCGACATGGCGTGGGTGGCCGAGGTGGTTAACCGCGCGAACGAGAAGCTGAACGACCGGCACGCGGCCATAGGGCCTAGCCATTTTATGAAGGACAACCTTGACCAGGCCAAGGTCGAGCGCATCTGGGAGCACAGCGTGCTGCCGTACATAGAGGAGCGTCTGTTTGGAGAGGACGATGTGCGCTCCAGGTTTAGCCTTGATGCACTGCGTAGGCCGGACGCTTCCGGTAGTGGTACGGACGGCAACGATGAACAGGCTGACGGCGTACACAATGCGTCGGATTAACCTAGAGGAGCATCAGGAAAGCGGGACTTTGACGCTCTCCCGCGCTGAGTTGCAATCGCTAAAAGACCTGGACATCTCCATTACGCCCGCAGTCGGAGAGGGTGGCGGTTACGTACTGAAGCCCGGCTCCATCGTGGGAGCGGTGGAGATAGACGGCCTGTCGGTGCTTATACGACCCAAGATAGGCATCCCGCAGCTGCTTCACCTGGCCTGCTACGCCATTGGCAAGGTCAGATTTCGCAGGGAGGATTTCTACTTCTCGGAGGAGCACGCCCTTCCCGACGTGCTGGCGATGGCGCTGGCCCACCAGGCCCGCAGGGCGTTCGCTCGCGGACTTCTGCACGGCTACCGCGTCGAAGAGGAGGCGCTGCACACCGTGCGAGGACGAATACGATTCGATGAGCAGATACGGCGCAGGTTCGGCATCCCCTTGCCGGTTGAAGTACGTTACGACGATTTCACGGATGACATCCTAATGAACCAGTTGGTGAAGACGGCGGCCTACCGGCTTGTCGATATGCGCCTCCGCTCATCCAAGGCGCGCATAGGTATGGGATGGATTGCAGGGATGCTGGACGGCGTCTCGCTGCGTGAGTTTCCACCAAACGACGTGCCGAACGTACCTTTTGACCGACTGAACAAACACTACACGAACGTGGTGGAGTTGTCGCGGCTCATCTTGCGTCACAGCGCGTTCCAGTCCAGCCGGGGCGCTGTACGCGCCTCCGGTTTCCTGGTTGATATGAACGTACTGTTCCAAGAGTTCGTAACGGTGGCTCTACGGGAGGCGCTGGGCCTCTCCGAGCGCACATTTGGGGAGCATTGGATATCCCCTCTGGATGAGGGCAACCGCCTGCATCTCAGGCCAGACCTCGTTTGGCGTGACGGTTCTTCCTGCGTGTTCGTGGGAGACGCCAAGTACAAGAACATCACCGATAAGACCGTTCCCGAGAGCGACATCTACCAGATGCTGGCTTATGTCACCGCGCTCAACCTGCAGGGCGGAATGCTAATCTACGCAGGTGAGGCGGAGAATCGAGTGTACCGTGTAAGGCATACCGACAAGGCCATTGAAGTTACTTCCCTTGATATAAGCGGCACACTTGACGAGATCCTAACGAATGTGCACGGCTTGGGGTGCAAGGTACGGAAGTTGCACCAGGGAACATCGTCCTCACTGGTCGCCGCTACGGCTTCTTCCCGAACAGTCCTTTGAGGCGCTGGCCGTGGTTCCATAGCCCGGTAACGACGAGTGAAGCGCCCAGCATCTTGACGATGTCGCCGGGCATGTAGATGTACATACCGTCGATGAATAGCTTGCCTTCCGCCGGCCACCCGAAGTCCATGACGGAGAGCCAGACCAGCGCGGGGATGTACAGGGCCAGCCCGCCGAGGGCAACCGCCCACAGGGAGCCTGAGTGGGTGAAGCCTATCTGGCTGAGATACCCGGTCACTGCCGCGGCCACCGCGAAACCGATGATGTAGCCGCCGGTGACGCCCGCGATGGAGGCGTTCCAAGCATCCACGGGAGTGCGGAACGCCCAAGGGTCGGAGCTGGCGAACATGGGAAGTCCCAATGCGCCCAGCCCGATATATCCAAGCACGGCCCCCGCTCCCCATCTCCAGCCCATGACCCCGCCGGTGAGAAGCACGCCGAAGGTCTGCAGGGTTATCGGAGTGGGGTTTTCGGGCAGGTAGAACCTGGCCTTGGCGCAAGCGAACATCAGGGCGATGAGAAAGACCGAGGCAAGGACTCGATGCCCCGTATGAGCGTTAGGAAAGAGGGTATCGAAGAGGGATTTGTCTACTCGACGCAAAGTGCCGAGAGCGCTATAGGCGGGTGCGCTTGCCTGCATTTAACCGTGCCTCCTCAGCATGTATGGTTCAGCGGTAACAAGGCAAGAGTATCGGCTAGGGCCTGTGTGAAGTCAAGCGTGCGTACGCTCCATTCACATCTCTTGCTGGTGTCCGATATCTTTCTGTCCCTAATCGCTCCGCTCCTTCGCCGTCAGCGCCAGTCATCTCACAGAATGGCATGATTATTGAACAGACGCGGAAGCCGTGCTAGAGTCCCTCTCAGGTCCAACGAATCGATGCTAGCCCCCTTTAGTCGTTGGAAGATGACAGCAACTGAGACTAAGCACGCCAGAAAAGGTTGAGCGGTGAGCAAGAAGAAGAAAAAGAAGGACAAGGCCCGCAAGAAAAGCCGGAAGCGTTCCTCAGGCAACAGCGCGGAGGCCAACGCGCAAAGATACTTGGACTGGAGAGGCCGGGCCTCATAACTGTGCGAGGCGACCCAAGCCCTCTCATTCCGTTCAGGATCACGGTTCGCGGACTCTTGGCCCCATCCCCTTCCCTGGATGCCCGCCTTCGCGGGCAAGACGAGGGGCGGGTCGCGTCTGCGCTCATGCCCCTCCGCTCAGGCCCTTCGACTACGCTCAGGAAGAACTCTGTTGCTGCGGTCTGAATGCGCCGCGCCAGTCTCGCGATGAGTCGAGCTGAGGAATCTCCGGCTGGGGAATAGAACTCTCCACGGTCTCCGCCCACTCCCTGGCGGAGGCAATCAGCCGGTCTTCTATATCGTAGGCGAGGGGGTCAGCCATGAGGACCTGCATCTGCTCATGGTCAATGCTGGACCAGTTTTCCACCATCCACCTGGCAGAGCGCCGCATGCCCTCGTCCGGAGGGACAATATCCCTGTAACCCAGCAGCTTCTTCATACCGTAGACGCTGAGCTGACCGGTGCGCCTGTTGGAATAGCCGCCGGCCAGGTCATACGCCATGGGATGGCCTATCTCTACTATCTCGAACTCGTGGTCAAGCGCCTCGGCAACGATGCGGACGGTGTCGCTGACGGTGTAGCCCACTTCGTCTACGGAGTTAAAGATATGGCCGTCGCCCTCCGACTTGTCGCAGCCAAGTAGGACCATGTGGGCGGCGTTCTCGGCGTAGCAGGTGAGGCGGAGCTGGCTTCCATCGCCGGGAATTATGATCCGCTTTCGCCCGTCCAGCACGCGCTTGACGATGGACCACATCCACTGCCGGGGGGCTCTTGGCCCGTACACCGACGTATATCGGAACATAACGGCGGCAAAATCGCCGTTGTTGTGGTGCTCCATGACCCGCCGCTCGGTGTGGGCAATGGCGAAACCGTACGGGTTGAGGTCGCGTTCAGTGTAGGTGGGAAACTCCTCGGGAAGGGGCATCTCCAACCCCTGGGGGAAGGTCAAGTGCTCGGGGCGGATGAAGCTGGGCCCTCCTGCGCCGACCAGTTTGCGAGTATGGCCCGCTACCACGTCGGCGATGTGGCGAAGGCGTCCGTACATCGATACGACGATGTCCCACTCCTGGCCTTCGACGTCTTTGGCAAAGACCTCTTTGGTGAAAGGGTCGCCATGCACGTGGTGGTGTGTTTGGGGAAGGTCGTCGGGATCATGGAAGCCGCGATGATACACGGTGACCTCATAGCCACGGTCCAGGAGCCCCTGTACGATCAATGGCCCGGTAGGACCCGTGCCGCCCACAACTAAAGCCTTCATGTTGCCACCTCCTTCAATACTCCGCGAGCCGGGAGTGGCATAGGCATAACACCGGCTTGGGATGCTGTCAAGGAGCGGAGGAGAGGAATTGTTTCAGGCGTTATGTCAACTAGCAAGGCTAAAACGAGCCGAAAATTTTTTGGGTGTGAGAAACAAATCGGAAATTCGACGTGGAGTCGACCGTTGTCGTTGTGGAGGGCCGGTAGTTTAGGGGCAGTGTTCATGGATACAGGATACGGGGAGGGCGGTGGTGTGGGGAAGTGGGGAGTGTCAGGGGAACGGGCAAACGGGCAAGGCGGCTAGGGAGCAGACGGAGGCCGTCTCACTCTCCCATGATCATCCTGGTCTGTGTGTTGCCAACCAGCGACCGAGGGTCAACGGGGGGCAGCTTGGGACGCTCTCCTTTGGTCAGCATCTCCTCTACGCTTAGCGCCTGCATTACGGGATAGTCCACTCCATGCAACTCCACCCTGCCCTGTTCGGCGGCAAAGGTACGCAAATTGGAGGCGGGCGGATAGAGGCTGACCATGAGGGACATAGGCGCATTGACGCCCCTGTTTCGCATAGCGGTTTGAGCGCCCAACAACTTGTCCAAATCCGGCCTGCCTATGGGTTTCTGGTGCATTTTGACCTGAATAGGTATCACCTCTTCCGCCGCCCCGTAGTATCTAGCATCTACTCCACCATCGCCCGTTTTCTTTGAGTTGGGCACAGCGTTAAGCAAACCCGCAACCTTATCCTCGGCCCAGGCCCAGCCAGGCGTACCGTCCTCGGCATCGTCCCTGCTTTGGAGAGCCCGTTTTTCAAACTCCTCCCAGTCGTATTCACTCCAATCCAAGCCGTAGACCGCGGGCTTGACGGCCTCGCCTCTGGAGCGTAGCCGTTGCTCCATGACCCGTACGGCTATGGCGCTTATATCCACGCCCAGGTACTTGCGACCGAGCTTGGCCGCTGCATCTACCGCCGTTCCGCAACCACAAAACGGGTCCATTACCAAGTCGCCCTCATTTGAGCTGGCCTTGATGATGCGCTCCAATAGCGCTAACGGCTTCTGCGTGGGGTAATGAAGATGTTCCTTCGCATTTACAACCGTTTGAAAACTGGCAATGTCACTCCATACATCGGTTGCAGGAACACCCTTCGCTTCGTCTAGGTATAACCGTCGACCGGCAGTAATGCTCTTGTATCGTCGCCCGTCGCCATCCCTGCCTGAAAATCGTTTCAACTGGTTCTTGTCGTACTTCAAGTAGATTTTGTTGAACCGAGACTGACGATGCGATTTCGCGTAGTAGAGAATCGTGTCATGTCCCCTAATCCAGTTGTTAGCTAGGCTTTTGAATCCAGCAGCAGCTCGTAAGTGCCAGATTATCTGACGGCGGAAATTCTTAGTCTCAAAGATGGAATCCATCAGGATGCGCAGGTAGGCGTCTGCATGCCAGTCACAGTGGAGGTAGATACTCCCGGTAGGCTTCAAGACCCGGTGCATTTCCATGAGACGCCGCCCCATATAGACGCTGTAGGCCGCCATTGGAGATTTATCTCCGGCTTGAAGCCGTATCCCTTTGAGCGTATCCAAGAGAGGTCCGTGAGGGAGACGCTGAAAGGTCCGCTCCGTTTCCGCAGTCCATACCCAGATGTCCCTTAGCTGTTGGTCAATTTGCCCCTTGTCGCCAAAGATGGCTACGTAGTTCGAGGCGGATTGAAACGGAGGGTCGAGGTAGATGAGGTCTACGGACTCGCTGGTGAGCTCTCTGAGAACATCGATATTGTCACTACAGACAAGGGCATCACCGGCAAGGTACTTGTCCGCGAGGTCAGACGCCGCAAAAAGAGACTGCAACAGGAACCCCCTTGAGGCTAGGATCAAGGCTCTTGTCACGGAGGCCAGTAATCCACCTTTGCGCCACAAGGGGGGCGTGTAGCCCCAATACCTTCAACAAAGGTGGATAAGTGCTTACTAGGCTCCGTGACGAACTCTAGTCTACATAGGGGAGTGCCGTTGTCAACCTCCGTGTGGCCTTGGCAGGAGCGGGCAAGACGTACATGTCGTAGCTTTGCGGACAGAGGTTTTGGATTCTTCGTCGCTGCGCGTCTCAGAATGACAGTGGGGAGATGGATTCCCGTGCCGGGCACGGGAATGACGGGTGAGGCGGTGGGTAAGACGGTTGTCCGGCGGCTGTCCTCAACTACGGCGTTGTGTTACCTTAATCGTTGCCCTAATGAACCACTAGCGAGACGAGGTAGAACCCCCATGGCAAATACGCAAAACCGTGTGATACTGCCGCAGCATTCACACCCATTGAGATATGAGATCACTCTGGCTCCCGACCTGGAGAGCTTCACTTTTACCGGCTCTGAGACCATAGACGTTGAAATTACAGAGCCCACCGCCACTCTGTCGCTGAACGCAGCCGATATAGAGGTGCAGTCGGCGGCTGTCACGACGGACAGCGGCGGGACAAAGCAGGCAAGCGGCATAAGCTACAACGAGGAAGCGCAGACGGTTACCTTCGATTTTGGAGAGCCACTGCCCACCGGGCGCGCCAGGCTGGAACTGAGCTTCACCGGAGAGCTGAACGATAGGCTGCACGGATTCTACCGCAGCACCTACCAGTCGGCGAATGGCGAAACGCGGGTGCTGGCGGCCACACAGTTTGAGCCTACGGACGCAAGGCGGGCATTCCCCTGCTGGGACGAGCCCAACAAGAAGGCCACCTTCGACGTAACGCTGGTCATTCCGTCGCATCTCACCGCCGTGTGCAATACGTCGATAGTCGGCGAGTCGGCGGAAGGCAGCGACAAGAAGCGAGTCCAGTTTGCCGAAACGCCGCCGATGTCCACCTACCTGCTGGCCTTTGTGGTCGGCGAACTGGAGTCCATAGAGGACACGGCGGACAACGGGACGCTGTTGAGGATATGGACGACGCCGGGGAAATCGGAGCAGGGACGGTTCGCGCTGGAGGCTGCAAAACGGCTGCTGGCTTACTACAACGACTACTTCGGGATCCCGTATCCACTGGAGAAAATGGACCAGCTGGCGATACCGGACTTCGCGGCGGGGGCGATGGAGAACTGGGGCGCCATCACATACCGGGAGGTGGCCCTGCTGTTTGACGCGGAGAACTCCTCACCAAGGGCGCGCCAGCTCATCGCCGAGGTGGTGGCTCACGAGATGGCGCACATGTGGTTCGGCGACCTGGTGACCATGGACTGGTGGAACGATCTGTGGCTCAACGAGAGTTTTGCCTCATGGATGGCGACCAAGGCGGTAGACCACCTCTACCCGGAATGGGACCTGTGGACGCAGTTTGTATCGTCCGACGTGAACGCGGGATTGGGACTGGACGGCCTGGAGAACTCGCACCCCATAGAGCAAGAGGTGAAGGACCCTACCGAAATCAACCAGCTCTTTGACGCCATCAGCTATCAGAAAGGAGCCTCCATCCTGCGGATGCTGGAGCAGTTCCTTGGCCCGGAGCAGTTCAGAAAAGGGCTGCGCCGGTACCTCTCAGAGCACATCTACCAGAACGCCACGGGCACCGACCTGTGGTCGGCGATGCAAGAAGAGACGGGACAGCCGGTGGTGGCGATGATGGAAAGCTGGATCAACCAGGTGGGATACCCAGTGCTCAACGTGGAGGTAAACCGCGCGGACAAGGCGTCCATAGGGCTGACCCAGCAACGGTTCCTCTACTCCGGGCCCAACGAGGACCCCACGCTATGGCAGATCCCGGTGAGAGCGTCGGTTCAAGGTGTGACGGAGCCGGTGTCCATGGTGATGAGCAACAGGGAAGCCGCCCTGGAAGCCCAGCCGCCACAGGGAGTCAGCGATTTCTGGGTGAAGGTCAACTCCGAACAGACCGGCTTCTACAGAGTCCAGTACAAGCAGGAAGACCTGGCCAGGCTGATACCGGCGGTGGAGTCGCTGGAACTGCCCGCCGCCGACCGGCTGGGGCTGCAGGCGGATGCCTACGCGCTGGCAAGGGCAGGGCTGGCCCCAGCAACGCAGTTCCTGGACCTGGCAAGGGCCTACGGGCAGGAGACCACGTATCCCGTATGGGCCGATCTTACCGCCAACCTACGGGGGTTGGCATCGCTGATTGCCCAAGAACCGTACTACCAGCGATACCAGGAGTTCGGCAGAGGGCTGCTGAGCGGCATAGCTCACAAGGTGGGCTGGGAGAAAGAAGCGGAGGAAGGGCATCTGCAAAGCCTGCTGCGCAGCACCGTGCTAGGGCAGATGGGAGCATTCGGGGACAGGGAGGCGCTGGAAGAGGCGCAACAACGGTTCCACCGCTACCTGGAGGAGCCGTCTTCGCTGTCGCCGGACATGCGCGCCGCGGTGTATGGCCTGGCGGCGCAAGGGGGAGACGGCAATACCTACACGTCCATGGAGCGCCTGCACGACGAGGCGGAGTTACAGGAAGAGAAGGTGCGCCTGCTCATGGCACTGTCCAGCTTCCAAGACCAGGAACTGCTGGAAAACACCATCGAGATGACGCTATCGGAGAAGGTACGATCGCAGGACAGCGTAATGCTGGTCAACTTCGTGGCGAGCAACCTGAAGAACGGAAGAGAGATCGCCTGGGAGTATGTCAAAAGGAACTGGCAAGAGCTGGACAGACGGTACGGGGCGGGCGGTTTCGCCATGATGCGGCTGGTGCAGATTACGGGCGGTTTCACCACGCCCGAGGCGCTCCAAGAGGTGGAGGAGTTCTTCAAAGAGCACCCCACGCCCTCGGCAAGCCGCACTATTCAGCAGTCGCTGGAGCGGATAGGGCTGAACATACGCTGGCTGGAGCAGAACCGGGCCGGGCTTGCGGAGTGGTTTGGGGGGTAACGGGCTGCATCGGGCGTAGGTTAGCCCAGCCTAGACAGAGGCAATAATGCTCCGGTACTCGTCCTCCGTGAACGCCTTCAAGGTGGTGGTGCGCATATTGCCCTGGCCGCCCAGCTTGAGCAAGATTGTTGCCGCCATTTCATCGTTGGGGAGTTCCACCACGGACGCGAAATCGTACTGCCCCATGGTCAGGTAGAAGAAGATCAACCTGCCCCCGGCAGCCTCGGCGGCTTGCTTGGCCTCCTGAAGGCGGTTGGGAGAATCCTTGATGTCCCGTATCCCCTGCTCCGTATAGTTGCCCAGTACCAGATAGCTCGGCATAACTCCACCTCTCTTCTTAATTTTCGAGACAGCCGGAGAATAATCTCCAACCCATCGGTGCGTCAATTTCCGCTTCTGCTCAGATGCTCCAACGCAGACCGCAAGAGTCGCACCGGTAACCGCGAACATTTCTGTAGACAAGAACGGCGGCAATCACGGTTATGATTACGTAAACGGCCAGTGCGCCCAGCCAGAGAACGCCCCCGCTGACCAGTCCCACTATGAGCCACAATACAGCGGTCAGCCAGAGCATAGCCAGCCACAGCCCTATTTTCCTACGCCAAGCCACCGCCTGAGGACGCCAGGGGACGTGCACGGCAGGACTGTGACAGCGTGGACATTCGGCGAACCGCTTTCGACTGGATGGCTGCATGCCTTGATTGTACAGCTACAGGCTCTAAAAGGGACGTCCACGGAACGAGCCGGCAAAATGAGCCGCCAGGTCTCGAATGCCGTCCCTGCGCCGCCCGTAGGCGAGCTTTCTTCCACTGCCCTACCTCACAAAGAAAGAAGCCCGCTCCAGGGGCTTCTCATTGAAAAACGTAGGGGGGTGAGTAATCAGCCTACATGTGTCACCTTGTAGGTAACCGCGCCCTTGGGGGTGACCACCTCTACCTGGTCTCCTTCAGAGCGGTCCAATACAGCCTGGCCTACAGGAGAGGCGCTAGAAAGCCTGCCGGAAGAAGGGTCCGCCTCACTGGGCTCAACCAGGAGATAGCTAATCTCTTTCCCTGTCTGAAGGTGTTGCAAAACCACGCGTGAGCCCACGCCAATGAAAGCGCTTTTGACTCCAGCGGAAGAGCCATCCATAATCACCGAATTCTGAAGAATGCTTTCCAACTCTCTGATGCGCGCTTCCGTCTGGCCTTGATGCTCTCTGGCCGCATCCAGGGGTGAGTTTTCGCTGAAGTCCCCGGTTGAAGCGGCCTGGCGGATCTCCTCCGCTATCTTGCCCCTCTCGGCCTTCAAGGAGTCAAGGTCTTCCAGAAGTTTCTTGTGGCCTTCCGGTGTTATCTTCTTGGGCGATTCCAATGCAACCCTCTTAGCCTGCGCCGCCGCCCTTCTCTTGCCGTTGCGTCTAATCCTGGCAAACGAGGCAAGCCTGGTCTCGGTCATGCCGTGTTTGCGGAGGAAGTTAAGGAAACGCTTGGTTATAGCCAGCCTGACGGCGCCGCCGTCTCCGGAGTACTCCAAGGTGGCGCTGTATTCCTCAACCTGAATGGGTAGGATTGCACTGACCTGGCGGTCCTGTCCACACCATTGGACAAAGCGAGAGAGTTCCCTCTGAGCCGCATGCACATCCTTCTCTTTTTGCGTTTCAAGGTACTGCGCCGCGGCGTCGGAAAGGGTGGTTGGTTGCACGGATGCTTCCTCAACAGTCACTATCACTTGATTGTAGGTGTGCAGTACGAGAGTGTCAACATACGGCCACGCGGGCATACGAAGACCGCACTTCCTTTGAAATGGCTGTTCAGGTACAATAAACATAGCTTCACCATCAGTGTCGGACAAACCCTGGAGAAGTTTATGGGATCCCACTGGCTGCGCAACACAATAATCTATGCGGTGGTGGCTATTGCCATCATCCTGGTCTTCTACAACCTCACCGCCGGCTCGCGCGGCGAGGAGAAGGATATAGCCACCGTTGTCCAAATGGCCCAGGAGGGCCGTTTGAGGTCCATTGTAGTGGACGGAGACAACCTAACCGTTGCCCCGCGTGAAGGTGGGGAGTTCACTTCTCGCAAGGAGCCGGGCACCAGCATCCTGGAGGTGCTGACGCAGGCCGGAGTAGAGACGGGGAGCGAAAACGGCGTTCAGGTCACCGTCAAAGGCTCCAGCGGTCTGTCCAACATATTCGGGTTGCTGTTCAATTTCCTGCCGCTGATATTCTTCGGCGCTATTCTGCTGTTCATGATGCGCCAGGCCCAGGGCAGCAACAATCAGACCCTGAGCTTTGGCCGCAGCCGGGCCCGCCTGCTGGTTGGCAACAAACCCAGCGTTACTTTTTCCGACGTGGCCGGCGTGGAGGAATCCAAGATCGAGCTGCAGGAGATCGTGGAGTTCCTCAAGTACCCGGAGCGGTTTGTATCGCTGGGGGCGCGCATACCCAAGGGAGTGCTCCTGGTGGGGCCGCCCGGCACGGGCAAGACCCTGCTGGCGAAAGCGGTGGCGGGCGAAGCGGGCGTACCGTTCTTCTCGATAAGCGGCAGCGAATTCGTAGAGATGTTCGTGGGCGTAGGAGCGGCAAGAGTGCGCGACCTGTTTGACCAGGCGAAGCGCAACGCTCCCTGCATCATCTTTGTAGATGAGATAGACGCCGTTGGCAGACACCGCGGCGCAGGGCTTGGCGGCGGTCATGACGAGCGTGAACAAACGCTAAACCAGATCCTAGTGGAGATAGACGGGTTCGATTCCAACACCAACGTAATCGTGGTGGCGGCCACCAACCGACCGGACATCCTGGACCCGGCCCTGCTCCGTCCCGGCCGGTTCGACAGGCGGGTGGTGCTCGACTTGCCGGACATCGCGGGGCGACAGGCCATCCTGAGCGTTCACACCAAAGGGAAACCGATAGACGAGGACGTCAACCTGGAAGTGATAGCAAAGGAGACCCCAGGGTTCAGCGGGGCGGACCTGGCGAACCTGGTCAACGAGGCGGCTATTCTGGCGGCGCGGCGCAGCAAGAAGACCGTCATGTTCGATGAGTTTGGCGAGGCGATAGACAGGGTGATCGCAGGGCCGGAGCGGAAGAGCCGGGTGATCAGCCACAAGGAGAAGGAGATCACCGCCTACCACGAAGGCGGGCACGCCCTGGTGGGCCACAAGCTTACTCACGCCGACCCCGTGCAGAAGGTGTCCATAGTGGCTCGCGGAGGTATGGGCGGGTACACCCGGTTCCTGCCTGAAGAGGACAGACACCTGTTCAGCAAGGCGCAGTTCAAAGATATGATGGCCGCAGCGATGGGAGGACGTGTGGCGGAGGAGCAGATATTCGGGGAGGTCACCACGGGAGCCAGCAACGACCTGGAGAGCGCAACGCAGATAGCCCGCAGCATGGTGACCCGCTACGGCATGAGCGAGAAGCTGGGACCGCGCACCTTTGGCAAGCGCGAGGAGCTTGTCTTCCTGGGCAGGGAGATATCCGAGCAGAGCGACTACAGCGACAATACGGCACAGCAAATAGACGAAGAGGTGCACAGCCTTATCCAGGAGGCCCACGACAGGGCCCAAGAGATACTGAAAACGAACAGGGCAAAGCTGGTGCAACTGGCGCGCCACCTGATAACAAACGAGACCATTGAAGGCGACGCGCTTATCAAGCTGCTGGACTCGGAGGCGCCTCCGGTGGCGGTCGAACCTCTAGCGACGCCATCCACGGACTACCCCGCTTAGGATGAAGACCATCCTAAGGTTCGTGGTGGCTATATCCCTAGCCATTCCGGTTGCCGCTCTCTTCACCGCTGAGGCCATGGTCTTCATCTTGATGGGGCTTGATTTTGACAATCAAACCGTGCCTCTTATTCAAGTACAATTAGCCGTGGCCTTAGTGTTCTTGGCAAGTTATGTGGGGTTGATCTATTGGGCCACGGTAGAGGTTGCCTCCATCAGACGTACCATCAGTCGAACCTGCTGGGCGTTCTCCGCACTCGCGCTTCTGCTTCCCATTACCCTGGTTGTATGGGGGATTACGTCACCTCCCGACGTACGAGATCCTATCTTCGGGAAGTGGGTGGTCGTGATGGTCTTCTCCTTCTTTGGAGTGATCCTTGGCATCGTCGGACTAGTTCTGGCGGTAGTCGTGTCGCCTTCCGGGGCTCCGGAGCGGTCTCCTGAACGACTATATCGGGAAACCATGGAGACTGTCCGTCGCATTGGCATGCGGCGCATTGCGCTGGCGCTCATGCTGCTGGTTCTCGGAGTTGTAGTACTGCGCGTGGGGAGCACATCCGGTTTCTGGAGTGAGAAATACACATCGATATCCACAAATAGAGGGCATACGTGCGGGGTCCGAACTGACGGAACGGCACACTGCTGGGGCGGTTTTCGCTTTGGCGCGATTCCGCCACCGGATGAACGGTTCGTTGCTATTGAGCCTGGTGTGGGCCACGCCTGCGGACTACGCGAAGACGGCTCCGTTTCGTGCTGGGGGGACGTTGAGCCTTCCATCTTCAACTGGGCTATTCTTGGCATAGAGACAAGCCCGGGGCCGTTCGCCGAAATCAGCAACGGCGGACGGCATATTTGCGGGCTGCGTACTGACGGGACAGTTGAATGTTGGGGAGGCGACCCAAATGGATATGGCCATACGTCCCCCCCGGCCGGAGAGCGATTCACGGAGATCAGCGCTGGTCGCAGCCATACGTGTGGAATACGCGCGGATGGCACCAGCGTCTGCTGGGGTTCGATAGATTCTCCGCCCAGCGGCGAGCAGTTCAAGGCGATTACTAGTGGTGGCCGGGACTTTGCCTGCGGCATTCGTGCGAGAGAGGACGTAATCTGCTGGGGGCCTTATGCGGACCCCACTGGACTCTTGACTGTTGCAGGACCGTTTGTGGCGCTAAGCAGTGGCAACCGCCACACGTGCGGACTTCGCCCCGACGGATCTGTCCACTGCTGGGGGGCTAGTTCGGCGCACAATACTTATGACTTTGGATCGGATCCTGTGAGAGGGGAGCGATTCGTCTCAATAAGCAGTGGTGATAACTACAACTGCGGACTTCGCCAAAACGGCACCGTGAAGTGCTGGGGTGGCAACTGGTTGGATAACCGCTACAGGTAAGTCCTTGGACTAGGCTACTTGGGCTTTTGCATAACCGTCCCGTACTCACGGGAAAGGCTTGACAGGAAGACGGTGGGAGTGTGCGCCTTGGCTATATGTTGGCTTGTCTCCCTGCGACGCAGATTCTTCGCTCCGCTCAGAATGACGTTGGGGGCCTCAGGGTGGCCGTGTGGCGCTTGGCGGGATTATGCAAGGTTAGCCCACGCAAGTTGAAAACGTAAGAGGAGGCAGCCCATCATCCGATAGGCTGCCTCCTCTTTATTCCGACTCGTCGTCCTCGGTGTCCAGGGGCCGCTCTCTGAAATAGAGGCCCCACTTCTGCATAAGCTCCTTAACGCGAGGCTCAGACAAGCCTGTCAGTTCCCTAAAGAACCCTGCCAGGGCGTGGACGTGCAGGTACTCCTCGGTGCAGACCCAGCTTGCCTCGCTGGGCACCACGTAGACCACACCGTTCTGGTGTGTGCACTGCACCTCCAGGCGCTTGCCGGAGCGGTCGTGCTTTATAGTCAGGCCGTACGTCATATCGACCGACCTCAACCGCCGGCAGCTATCTTGGCTGTCGGCTCAGTCATGGCTTCGGCGTCCAGAAGCTCGTCGAGCTGCTCTTCGGTCAGATCAGTGGTCTCGCGGGCTACCTCTCGCACCGTTTTGCCGGTGCGCCCCGCTTCCTGGGCTATCTTGGCCGCCGCGTCGTAGCCTACGGCGGGAACCAGGCCGGTGCAGATGGCGAGTCCCTGTTCGACCATCGCGGGACCCTTGGCGGTGGCGTTGATGCCGTCGATGCACTGCTCCACGAAGTTCTTGGTCACGGAGGCCAGAAGCTCGATGGACTGGACCAGGTTGTAGGCGGCGACGGGCATCATGACGTTGATTTCGAAGTTGCCCGACTGGCCGGACACCGTAACGGCGACGTGGTTGCCCATGACCTGGGCGCAGACCTGGCAGACCGACTCCGGTATAACGGGGTTGACCTTGCCCGGCATGATGGAGCTGCCGGGTTGCACCTCCGGCAGTTCTATCTCGCCTATGCCGGCGCGGGGGCCGGAGCCTAGCCATCGAAGGTCGTTGGCGATCTTCATGAGGCTGGTGGCGATGGTGTTCATTGCGCCGCTGGCCGCAACGATGTTGTCCAGGGTGCTCTGCGCCTGGAAGTGGTTGCTGGTCTCGCGGAGTTCGACGCCGGTAACCTTGCTAAGCCTCTCTATGACCTTGGGAGCGAACTGCTGGTGGGTGCCGACGCCGGTGCCCACAGCTGTGCCGCCCAGGGCGACTTCGGCGAGCTCGTCGAGGGCTTCACGGGCGCGCTCTATGGAACGCTCCGCCTGTCCGACAAAGCCAAGGAACTGCTGTCCAAGCCGGATGGGCGTGGCGTCCTGCAGGTGGGTGCGTCCCGTCTTGATGATGCCCCAATACTCGTCGGTCTTCTTCTGCATGGAGTCGCGCAGCATCTCCAGGGCGGGGATGAGCTCTTCCTGGATGGCCTGAGCCGCGGTAACGTGGATGGCGGTGGGTATAACGTCGTTGGAGGACTGGCCCTTGTTCACGTGGTCGTTGGGGTGAACGGGGCCTCGGGTGCCCCTGGAATGGCCGAGAAGCTCGGCGGCGCGGTTGGCGATGACCTCGTTGGCGTTCATGTTGGTGGAGGTGCCGGAGCCGGTCTGGAAGATATCGACGACGAAGTGGTCTTCCAGCTTGCCGTCGATGACGTCCTGCGCCGCCTTGACGATGATGTCGCCGGTGTCCTTGTCGAGCAGGCCAAGCTCCATGTTGACCTGTGCCGCGGCCTGCTTGATCTGGGCCAGGCCCCGGTTGAAGTTGCGGGAGAACCGCAGGTTGGAGATGGGGAAGTTGAG
>DAOUJH010000012.1:0-163179 GCA_034422935.1 Dehalococcoidia bacterium
TAGACACTTCCCTTTTTGTGTACATCCAGTCCAATATATAGTGTCACCTGGTCCCTCCTTTGCTGTTGGTCTTCTCCCATACAGCATGCAGGAATCAGGTGACTCTTTCATACCATCAGGACGAACGGGGAGGGTTACTCGTTGCGTGTATGCCCCGCCCCGCTCATGGGTTCCCGCCTTGCGGGAACGACGGTGGTTTTGCGGGCTGCCCTATGCCCGTATGTCCGCGTGTCCGTCCCTGCGGGTCTGGACATTCCCTGGGTTGAGCATATCATTGGGGCATTGTGAGACATGTACTGGACCCCCTGTTTTGTCACTAGAGGACGCAATCCCCGGAGCAGCCGAGGCGAGGACGGGCAGAAAGCGCCCCGTCTTACAGGTGCTCAGCGATAGGAACTACCGCCTGTTCTGGCCCGCCGGCACCGGCCTGCAGATGGGACGGTGGATGTGGACGCTGGTCTCCGGCTACATGATGCTCCAGATCACCGATTCGGTGTTCAGCACGGCGCTGGTCGTCGTGGCGTTCACCGCGCCGATGCTGTTCGGCGGCGTGCTGAGCGGCATAGTGGCCGATGCGTTCAACAGGCGTTACGTTGTGATGGCGGTGCTGGCGGCCAACAGCCTGCTGGCGACCGCGGCGGCGCTGCTGGTCTTTTCCGAACTGCTGGTGGAGTGGCACATACTGGGGTTCAGCCTGCTCATAGGGATGTCCCATACGCTTGATCAAGTAGCGCGCCGCACCTTTGTAGCGGATCTGGTGAACAGGGAGTCGCTGCACTCGGCGTTTGCGCTCGACCAGATGGGCCAAACCGTCGGCGTGATGGTAGGCCCCTTGCTGGGCGGCTTGATACTGGACTTTGCACCAGAAGAGGGGTTCCAGAACGTAGGCTGGTCTTACCTGGTGGTGGCGTTGTTCTACATGGCCGCCCTAGTCCTGGTATCGCTGATACGTCCATCCAGGAAGCAGACGCTGGTGTCGGTCGGGGTGCACTCATTCTTCAGGGTAACCGCGGAAGGGTTCCGCGCCCTCATGGGGAACCGCGCTCTGATTGGCGTGGTGGGGGTAACGGTACTGCTCAACCTGGCCTTTCCCTCTCACCGGTCGCTTATTCCGGTGTTCGCGGAGAAGGTGTTGCTGGTGGGCCCGACCGCCATGGGCGCGCTGGGAGCGGCACAGGGTATAGGCTCCATAATAGGGTCGTCTTTCATAGCTTCACGGAGAAACATCCGGCTGAAGTCGCGTTACTACTATACGGGCGCAATGATCGGCATGGGGTTCTTGACCCTGTTCGGTTTGTCCAACGTGTATGCGCTCTCCTTTCTTGCCCTGGTTCTGGCCGGGGTAGGCATGTCCGGGTTTGGCTCCATGCAAGCAACGATGGTATTGCTCTCCACGGACGAGAAGATGCGTGGCCGCGTGATGGGGATCATGAGCATGTTCATTGGGGTGATGCCGCTGGGTACGCTGGGTCTGGGAGCTTTGGCCGAGGAGCTGGGCCCAGGTACGGCGGTGGCGGCAATTGCAGTTTCAGGCGTGGCGCTGACCGCAGTCTGGTCGTACTTCTCTAAAGAGATGCGTAAGGTGTAGGGGACGGCAGGCGGGCGAGGCGGTGCGCCATGATCAGAGGCAGACCGCTCCGCCCCTGGGTTCCTGCCTACGCAGGAACGACGCTGTGGGGGCGTGACGGGCAGGCGGGTGGAGGGCGCTAGGTGTGGGAGGTGTCTAGCCGTTCTGCCGCCGCGCTGTCCAGGAACCAGTGGAGCTCGCCGTTGGCGGGTTGCACAAGGGATGCAGGGAGCGGCTCTTCTCCGGCATCGGATCGGAGTACGCGACGCACCATCTTGGCCTTGTGCGCGCCTTCCACGAGGAACGCTACGGCGGCGGCCCGGTTTATGAGGGGGAGGGTGAAGGTGATGCGGTGCGCGTCGAGGTGAGGAACCCAGTCGGCGACCACGAGGCGCTTGTCTTCTTGCAGCGCTTCGCTGCCTGGAAAGAGCGACGCCGTGTGTCCGTCGTCGCCCATGCCGAGCAGAATCAGGTCGAAGACGGGGACATCCGCATACAGCGCTTGGCGAACGGTCTGCTCGTAGTCGTCGGCGGCGCGGGCGGGGCCAAACTCCGTAGGGATGCGGTGGACGTGCGCCTGGCTCAAAGCCACGTGGTCGAGCAGGGTCTCCCGTGCCATGCGGTAGTTGCTTTCGTCGTGGTCCGGGCGGACGTCGCGCTCGTCTCCCCAGAAGACACGCCAGTGCGGCCATGAGATACGCTCGCGGTACTCCTCAGAGGCGAGCACGGCATGAAGGCGGCGAGGGGTGGACCCTCCGGAAAGGGCAATGGCAAACCGGCCGCGGTCCCGCACGGCGCGCTCCGACAAGGCGGCGACAAGCTCAGCCGCTTGCCGCGCCGATTCGTCCGCCGTGGCTGATACGTGTATCTTGGGCATGGGTTCAGCCTCCACCGCAGACCAGCACCCATGAGCGCCCATCCTGTTCCAGCAGCCAATCGGCGGCCTGGGGCCCCCAGGAGCCGCGGTCGTATTCGTAAGGAGCTCTGATCTCGTGCCAGTTGAGAAGCGGCTCCACGATGCGCCAGGCCTCCTCTATATGGTCGCTTCTGATGAACAGGGATGCGTCTCCCTTCAGAGCGTCTTCCAAGAGAAGCTCGTAGGCCTCCGGGATGGACTGGTCTCTGAAAGCCGTTTCGTAGCGGAACTCCATGTCCACGGGCCGCATCACCATCCCCTGGTCGGGCACTTTGGATTGAAACCTGAGATGGGTGCCTTCATTAGGCTGGAGACAGACCGATAGAATGTTGGGCGACAGATCGTCCGGCATATGGTCGTAGAACATGAGATGCGGGGGCGATTGGAACTGGACGATTATCTCCGACGTCTTGTTGGTCATGGCTTTCCCGGTGCGCAAGTAGAAGGGCACGTCGCGCCAGCGCCAGTTGTCCACGTAGAGACGCATGGCCACGTATGTCCCGGTGAGCGACCCAGGATCGACTCCCTTTTCGTCCAGGTAGCCCTTGTACTGGCCCCTGATGGCGTGCTTGGACACGTCATCGGTCTCCCAACGCCTGATAGCTTTGAGCACGTCCACCTTCTTGCTGCGCAGCGACTCAGCATCGGCGGCGCTGGGGGGTTCCATGGCCACCATGGCGAGAAGCTGTAGGAGGTGGTTCTGCACCATGTCCCTTACCACGCCCGATTCGTCGTAGTAGGCGGCGCGGTCGGCAACGTCCACCGATTCCGCCACGGTGATCTGGATGTTGTCCACGTAGTTGCGGTTCCATACGGGCTCAAATATGGCGTTGGCGAAGCGAAGCACCAGCAGGTTCTGCACGGACTCCTTGCCTAGGTAGTGGTCTATGCGGTACACCTGCTCCTCTTGGAATACCTGGTGCACCTCCCGGTTGAGGGCCTGGGCCGATTCAAGGTTCCAGCCGAAGGGCTTCTCAATCACCACGCGCCTCCAACCCGTATCTTCCGTGGCCAAGTCGGAAGCGCCCAGGTTGAGAATCGCGGGCAGATAGAGAGAGGGCGCTATGGAGAGGTAGAATAGGCGGTTGGCAGGCCTGGTGTCTCCTTCCAACTCTTCCAACTGCTCCTTCATATTTACGAAGTCCATCGGATTAGAGATGTCGGCGGGGATATAGTGGAGACGGCGGGCAAAGCGGTCCCAGTCATGGCGGCGGTTCTTCAGGTCGCCGAACTCCTGCAAGGCGTCCCACATCGATTCGCGGAACTGGTCGTCGGACATGGTGGAGCGCGACGCCCCGACTATTCGGACGTTATCGTCGAGCCGGTTCTTGCAGGCGAGCGTGAAAAGGGCCGGCACCAGCTTGCGTTTCGCAAGGTCTCCAGATGCTCCGAAAATCACGATAGTGGTTGTACCTTCAGACATGGTTAACTCCCAAGATTTCCTCCGATCTGCCTGCAGCAGGGCATTCTACCCTGCCCTGCGCACGGCATGACCGCCGAACTGGTTTCGCATGGCTGCCAGGAGGCGCGCGCCGAACGAGTTATCCTGCCGCGAGCGGAAACGCGCCTGCAGTGATGCCGAAATGACCGGCGCGGGCACCGCCAGGTCCACCGATTCCTGTACCGTCCAACGGCCCTCTCCGGAGTCGTCCACGTAGGCCTGCAGGCTTGACAGGTCTGGCTCCTCCTGCAGTGCAGCCGCGGTTAGGTCTAGGAGCCAGGAGCGGACTACGCTGCCGTAGCGCCAGATCTCGGATATGCCGGCCAGGTCCAGGTCGAACTCCTTCTTGGCCTCCATGATTTCGAAACCTTCGGCGTAGGCCTGCATCATGCCGTACTCGATGCCGTTGTGCACCATCTTGACGAAGTGACCAGCCCCGGCGGGGCCAACGCGGCCGTAGCCTTTGTCTACGGCTGGCGCCAGGGTCTGCAGTACAGGCTCCAGCCTGTTAAATGCGGCGCGATCGCCGCCCACCATCAGGCTGTATCCCTCCGTTACACCCCAAATCCCGCCGCTGGTCCCGGAGTCCAGGAAGTAGATATCCTTTTCTCCCAGGACGGCGGCGCGGCGCATGCTGTCCTTGTAGTAGGAGTTTCCGCCGTCTATAACCATGTCGCCGGGCGATAGCAGATCGGCGAGCCGGTTGACGGTGGCTTCGGTAACATCTCCGGAAGGGACCATGCTCCATACGGCGCGGGGCGCGGACAGTTTGCCGACCAGGTCTTCCAGGGAAGATGCGCCGGAGATGCCCTGCTTCACGTAGTCCTGCACCACCTCCTGGTTTGGGTCGTAGCCCACTACGTTGTGGCCGCCTTTGCTGAGCCGCAGAGCCATGTTACCGCCCATGCGGCCAAGTCCTATCATGCCCAGTTCCATTTTCATGCCTCCTTGTAGAAAGGGCGCGCGCCCTTCATCCGAGCCTTTAGCCTATCTCCTCTATCAAGCGGCGTATACCGGCTGCCGTGTCCTTGCCCAGCTTCACCATGGCGACACGTCGTCCCTGCTCCTGAAGCACCTGCAGGTCGCCGGTGGCCTGTGCGTCGGCCAGGGTGGCAAAGGAGTAGGCCTGGCCTGGAATGCGAACGTCATCCTCGTGGTCGATGACCAGTTGCAGGAACAGGCCCGATGCGGGGCCGCCCTTGTGCAGCTGGCCGCTGGAGTGGAGGAAGCGCGGCCCATAGCCGAAAGTGGTGGCTATCTTGTGCTTCTCCACTACCTTGCGCCTCAAGTCCGCCATGGCCTTTTCCACCTCCGGCGCGGGACGCAGATAGGCCATGATTGCCAGATAGTCGCCAGCTTTGGTTTCGGCCAGCAGGTCTTTCAGCGAGCTAGGGGCTTCGGTCCGCGGCAGTGCACCCGAGGAGTCGTACGCCTGAAGCAAGTCCGCCGTCTTGTCCTTGGCCGATTGGACGTTGGGCTGGTCAAACGGGTTGATTCCCAGCACTGCGCCAGCGACGGCGGTGGCGAACTCCCAGCGGAAGAACTCAGCGCCCAGGTCGTATCTGTTACTGAGGCGCAGGCGGATGACCGGCTGGCCCGAAGATTCCAAGCGCTCAATCTCCGCGTCGGTGTTTGCGTTGTCGTCGTCCTCTAGGCGCAGGTAGACGAAGAGCCGGTCGTCGCCGTACGACTCCGGGCCTGCCAGTGGCTCCCCGGCCACGGGCACGATGCCCTTGCCCTCCTTGCCGGTGCTTTCGGCGAGGAGCTGCTCCGCCCACAGGCCAAAGCTGCTTATGGACGGTGAGGTGACTATGGTCAGCTTGTCGCGCCCTTTTAAGGCCAGCGCGGCCATGGCGGCTCCCAGCCAGGCAGCGGGGTCGTCACTTGTAGAGACGAAGGAGGCGCAACCTTCACGCATACCGTCGGCGGACTCCAGGACGTCCTCTATGGCGATACCAGCGAGCGCGGCGGGCACCAATCCGAAGTAGGAGAGGACGGCATACCGCCCGCCTATATCCGATGGGTTGGTGAAGACGCGGCGGAAGCCCTCTTCCTGCCCCAGCCTCTCCAGCGGTGAGTCCGGGTCGGTGATGGCGACGAAGTTCGCTCCCGCGTTCTCCTTGCCTATCGATTCTTCCACCAGTCCCCGGTAGTAGCGGTAGCCCGAAATCGTTTCCAGGGTACCGCCCGACTTGGAGGAGACTAGGAACAGGGTCTTGGATACGTCTATGTTCCGGTTGACGGCCTGAATCCAGTCGGGGACGGTGGTGTCCAGAGTGATAGGCTCAGGGTAACCCGGCGCGCTGCCGAAGGTCTGCCACAGCACCTCCGCGCCCAGGCTGCTTCCGCCCATGCCGAGCAGGGCAACGTGGCGGTAACCGGCCTCCTTGACCTCGCTGGCAAAGCTGTGTAGAGCCGGTACCTGATCGGCCATCGATTCGGTGACGTTGAGCCATCCCAAGCGGTCGCTGATCTCGGCGGGGTCCGGCTTCCATACGGTATGGTCTTTGGACCAGATGCGCTTGACCACCTCTCTGTCCTGCAGGTCGCGCAGTGCGGCCTCCACGTCCGGCAGGTGGTCGCCGAGAGAGGAGGTTGGAGGCGAGGGCAACTGGGCGGTGAGCTTGGCCATCTTCTCGCTGATGTTGGCCAGCAGCGTATCGAAGGAGTCGGCGAACGATTTCACCCCATCGGCCAGAAGTTTGTCCGTAACCTGGGCCATGTTGACGCCGACCTTTTCCAGCGCCTGCAGGTGCTCCTCCGCCTGTTCGGTTCCCTTCCCCAGGGTGAGTCCGGGCGTGCCGTACTCCAGAAGCGCCGTCAGTGTAGCTGGCGGCAGGGTGTCGACCGTGTCGGGGCCTATCAGCGCCTCCACGTACATCAGGTCGCTGTAGGCGGGGTTCTTGGTACTGGTGCTGGCCCAGAGCGGCCTCTGCGGGCGCGCCTGCTTGCCCTTCAAGGTAGAAAAGCGCTCTTCGCCGAAGACCTGCCGGAACTCCCGGTAGGCCAGCTTGGCGTTGGCGATGGCCGCTTTGCCCATGAGCGCCTTCACGTCCGGCTCTCCCTGGCGCATTCGCTCTTCGAGGAGAGCGTCCACGGCGGTATCGACCCTGCTCACGAAGAACGAGGCTACGGAGGCTATGCGGGAGGGGTCGCCGCCGCCAGCGATGTACTCTTCCAGACCCGCGATGTAGGCCTCCATCACCTGCCGGTAGGCTTCCAGCGAGAAGATGAGGGTGACGTTGATGTTGATGCCTTCACTTATGAGCTGGCGAACGGCGGGAATGCCCTCCGGTGTGGCGGGAACCTTGATCATTACGTTTGGCTTGTCCAGAGCTCCGAAGAGACGGCGCGCCTCCGCCGTGGTGCCCGCCGTATCGTGGGCGAGCTTGGGGCTCACCTCCAGCGAGGCGTAGCCGTCGACGCCGTTGGTGCGGTCGTAGATGGGGCGGAGCAGGTCGGCGGTGTTGCGTATGTCCTCGATGACTAGCGCTTCGTAGCTTTCGTCCACCGACTTGTCGGAGCGGGCCAGCTCGGTGAGGGCTTCGTCGTAGTCCGTGCTTCCCGCTATCGCTTTCTCGAATATGGTTGGGTTGGAGGTCAGGCCGGTTACGCCCATTTCGATGAGGCGTTTCAGTTCTCCCGAATCGAGCAAGCCGCGCCGTATGTTGTCGTACCAGATGGACTGGCCCAGCCGCTGGACGTCTTGGACGGGATTACTCATTCGGCCCTCCTTGTGAAAGCTTGGGGGATTGACCGGCGACCCGGGCAGCCTGCGCCTCTTTCAACCCTTCCATAGTTTGTTCGGCTGCCGCCTTAGCCTCTTTCGCTGCAGCGACTGCATTCGTGGCCACGAATTGACTTATTGCCACAAAGCTCACGTTCTTTGTGGCTTTATTGACGAGAATCACGGTGGTGAGGCCAACCAAGAGTGACATGCCCACCGGTCCGCCGGCGACTCCGACTAAAGCAACCGCCGACAGTGTCACGACACCGCCTTTCAGTTGACCATCCACGAACTCGGCATACTCGCCGGTCTGGCGGGCCTTCTGGAAGGCTCTGGCCAGCGCCACGACTGTGACAACCAGCAACAGAGGATTTGCTGTGACTGCTGCGGATACCCCCCAGCTTCCAACGAGCTTGGCGAAGGTCTCGGTATCTGCACGGTTCCAACTGAAGATCAGAGCAACAGCGCCAATTGTGCCTCCTAGCAGTTCTGCGGCGTCGAAGCTGTTCAAATCGTAAAACCAACTCTTTGGTATGCTGAGGTTTGTGTTCAGCCAACCGGAAACCTGGTCATACATATCCTTGTTCCAGGTAGCAATGGGCAAGCCTTTGGGTGTAGTAACGTCTCTGAGGAGAGCCTGAATGGTTCCCCAGGCTTCTTCAAAGATATTGTCATCTGGCAAGGCGTTCCTTCCGGCACTTATAGCGCCGCCGATTGTGTGGCCGCCATCAAACATCCGGTGGTTGGGTCCCCCTATGTGATCCTCGAGGTATCTCTTATCCATGGCTTGGTCATATTTCGTAGCGCTTCCCTTGACCATGTCTTGAAGGAGGTTGTTGAGGTCTACAGAGAGCTTGCTGGCCAGGAGTGTCGGCGTAGTCTCCATCAGTTGGCGAGCCACCGAGACCGTTGCGTTCAGCCCCGTAAATCGGCGTGCGGAGGCCGTTACGTCCGCCATCCTTCTTGAAGCATCCTGACTGTGGGAAGTTGCTGTCCTTGCGACCTTTCTGGTCACGTGCCTAACACTATTCGCTGTAGCCGCTGAAGTCCCCGCCACTTTGCCAGAGGCCTTCTGGCTGAATTGTCCCGTGCTGCCCTTGGCTCTCGTAAACCCACTCTTCAATCGTTCAGTGGCCTTCGCTCCTGCGTCAAGGATGGAGGGCAAGCCTGTATTTGTATCCTTGCTATTCCCGTCATCAATCTCCTGCTCGACGTGCTCTGATTGTTGAGTGTTCGAGCCAAATCGACCGCTAAACTTACCAAGCTTGTGGAGCTTGCTCATGTGATTTCCCTTGCAACCTTATCACCGTGCTTGCGGGATTAAGTGTATCATCGTAGGTAGTCCTCAACCACTGCCCCCGCAACTCCGTTCATTGACACCGCTTTCCCGTAAAGATATGCTCCGCTTGACCTGAGACCAAGCTAGGAGGCGGATATGGCAGAGGAAAAGACCCAAGAGGAAATGCCGGTCTGGACCTGGGAGATGTTCGAGCCTGGTATAGAATCACCGCCCATGACTATGCCGGTGACCCGCGAGTCCATCGCGAACTACGCCAAGTCGGTGCTGAACAACAACCCCATCTACTTTGACGACGAGGCGGCCAAGGCGGAGGGGTACGACGGCGTCTTCGCGGCGCCCACCATGGTGTTCGCCTACGCGCCCATGCAGCGCTGGGAGATGTTCAACTCGCTGGGCTATCTCTCGCCCGAGCAGACCAGCGAACCCAGGAGCACGCCGTTTGTGGGCGCGGAGATCGATTTCCAGGAGGTCCCCGTATACGCCGGGGACGAGGTGACAAGCGTTACCTCCGTTCACCGCACATGGGAAAGCCGCTCGGGCAACAAGTTCGTATCGTTCCGAGTGGTGGGGCACAACCAGCGCGGTGAAAAGGTGTGCGATTACCTTTACAACATCATCTGGGAGTACGCCAGGGGCAGAAAGGTGCGCCAGAGTTAAGGAGTGGGCCAATGTTAATTGAGGCAGCGACAGTCAGTTTCGATTCAATCAATGTAGGCGATCAGCTTCCTACCATGCAGAAGTCGGAGACGCAGCAAGACATCGATAACTACCTGATCTTGAACGAGCGTCCCGAACGCGAGATAGAGGGCATGAACCTTCACATCGACAGCGAGTTCGCCGAACAGGGCATCTTCGGATCGATGGTGAACTACGGCGTCAGCACTTGCGGGTTCATGGTCGAGCTCCTGCAGATGGCCTTCCCCACGAGAAACGTCAGCCAGGGAAGCTTCAGCATGCGAGCCCTGGAACCCATCCAGGCCAACGACGTGGTTACCTACACGGGTGAGGTGATCGACAAGCGCGAGGAAGATGGCAAGAGCCTGGTGGACGTTGAAGTCAGGGGAGTGAACCAGGTGGGCCAAACGGTTGCCGTGGCCAAGGCCACAGTGCCGCTCTAAGCTTAGACATGACCGTACAAGGCAACCTGGATTCACTGAGGCGCGAGGTAGAGGCCAGCGACTTCGATGCCGTGGTGGCGATGTCGCCGGAGAACGTTCCCTATACGTCCGGCGTTCTGCTTTGGACGCAACGCTCCATTCGAGACAGGCTGGCCCTGGTGGTCTGGCCCAAGGAGGGCTCTCCCACCCTGATAGTGGCGACCCAAGAAGAGGGCTACTGCAGGGAGAAGGGCTGGATAGAGGACATCCGGGGCTACGTGCAGCACGTCAAGTCGCCCATAGACGTGCTGGCGGAGGTGCTGCAGGAGAAAGGGCTGTCGGCGGGGCGCATAGGCTTCGAGCCGAGCTACCTTAGCGTCGACTTCCACGAAGAGCTGGTTGCCGCCCTGCCCGAGGCGCAGTTCCAGGCATGCGAGAAGCTCCTGGAGCGGGTGCGCATGGTAAAGAGCGACTCCGAGATAGAGGTGCTGAAGCGAGCCGCCGTCGCCACGGAACGCGCCCTGATGGCCACATACGCGACGATCAAGCCGGGAGACGTGGAGTCGGACCTGGTGGCCCGCCTGGGCAGCGAGATCCTGCGAGGCGGCGCGGAGCTTCCCGCCTTCCTCTACCTGACCACCGGCCCCAACACCGGCCACGCCCATCCCGACCCGACGGACTACCGCATCCAGCCCGGCGACCTGGTGAAGACGGACTGCGGCGGCTATTTCTCAGGCTACTACTCTGACGTGGCGCGCACCGCCGTACTGGGCAAGGCCACTGCGGAGCAGAAGTCGATCTACGAGCGCATATACCAGGTGCACGTGGAGACGCTGGATTCGATGAGGCCGGGCGCGCTCGCCAGCGACGTGTTCAAGGCGGCGGTGGCAGGCTACAAGCGGGCGGAGATATCGTTCTCACTGTCCTTCGCCGGTCACGGCGTTGGTTACGCCATCCACGAAACTCCCATGCTTGCCGGAGACGACGATACGCCTCTGCTACCGGGCATGTTCTTTTCCCTGGAGACAAGGGTGCGCTGGCCGGGACAGGCGGGCTACCACATAGAGGATGCCGTGCTCATCACGGAGAACGGCCCTGAGCTGGTGACCAATTTCATGGACACGTCCCGCCTGTTGGAGCTGTGAGGGCGGGGATACTGCCACTGTAGTTCAGACCTGCGCCGTCTCCCGTCGTTGCACTCGTGCCTTGATCCCCTTACCCGATAATGGACGGAGATGAGTCAAGAGCCGAACTACTAGATAGACGGGGATGCTTCCAGCAGAAAACAGTGCCCAGGTAGACAATATCACGAGAGCATCGCCTCCCGTGATATTCCAAGGGAAAAGGTTGCCCATACCGCTATCTGCTGGGGCGACTACGCCACTACCAATCGCTCCTATCCAGACAACGGCTATAGATGCCCATTGGAAGACACTGGCCAGTCGTCCTCTACACCGAAATAGGGTTGGGATACTCCAAGAAAGAGCCATGCCAGCCATGCCAGTCAGCCAAAGCAAATCCCATCCGTTGTCAACAGCAGAGCCAAGCAGTGTCGGCACGGTTGTGGCTAACAGAAGGTATATAGCCATCCCAAAGCCTCCAGCACCAGCTGCCATGACAAAAGGCGGCTTAGGGATTTTCCAGTGCTCAGCCGGGTCGCCTATATAGAATCTTTTCAAGTCCATTTTAACTCTCCTGCTTTGGCCTTACGAGGTAACTCTACCCTACCCCGCAAATGTTACAGAACCCTTTTTGGAGGTTCTGCCACAGTTGGGGCGTGGTGCCGAAGTAGCGTGAGAGGCGTAGAGCGGTGTCAGCCGTTATCCCGCGCTGCCCCTTCAGGATAGAGGTAACTCGATTCGTGGGCATGTCCAGCGCCTTGGCCAGCGCGTTCGCCGACAGTCCAAGCTCCTCTAGCTCCTCACCCAGTATCTCGCCTGGGTGCACCGGCCTCATTTTGTTGGTTATGCTCATGCCCAAACTCCTAATCACCCCTTGCTCTACTATCTCCGATTCCATACTAGCTTGTCAGGCTGGAAGTCTCGAAATATTCCTTCTCATGTCGGACGCCAGCGTAGATTTTTTGTTGCACAAATTTAGCAACTGCTGAACAGGGATCGATAACTTTAAGCCTCAGCCTAGGAGTCGGTATCTTGCGTTTTCTGCGACGTTTTCTGCGAATAATGTTGAAGCGTATAGCTCTACGAAGCACGAACCTTGCAAAAAGATCTTCGGGAGGAAAGCGGTACCCACACACATAGATTTCATCGGCCTCATATAAGCGTTGAAAGGCTTGCACCCAGATTTCTTCGAGGTCCGCGGATCCCTTATATGATTTGTTGAAGGTAGGCTGCACGATAAATGGCAGAGTGTCACTCAGAAAATTGTCCCGTTGCTTGCTGACCTTTGGCCAGGGAGCCCTGTACAACTGTCTATATACAACTTTGAATCCCTTACGAGATTCTAGCTCCGCCCCTCGGTACCAGTCTATTGACCCATGTACCTTGAGGTACGCTACATCGTTACTCTCCTCACGCGGGCAGAGCTTGAATGCCTGCCCTACTTTGCTCATCCTTCTTTCAAGCAGCAGGTCCCAATTGAATGTTATTATGGTGTCTCCGGGCTCGAGTCTGGATAAGAATCGATCCACATGACCAACTAGTTTCTTGCTGCTTTCGGCCTTTGACTGTTTCTCAACCAGCAATTCCATGATGCTACTCAGAATCCTGGACCGGAGTCGGCGGATCACCACTGGTTCTAGGAAGGTCGTGGGTAGGATTTCATTAAACTCCTCGGCCGTATCTAGTAGGCTCAAAAACTCTTCAACATTCAAAACACTTACCAATTTCTGTGGTGATTGGTGATTGCGTCCACTGACAGGGTAAAGGTAGCTGAGGGTCTTCCTTACGTCGCTTTGGTCATCACTATCCATCTGGTCGTAAGCTAGCTTAAACAACTCCGAGGCCAAAGGGAATTCCGCTCCGTTAGAAGCACCTGCCCCAAGTATGAAGACGCGTTTGTTCATGATCTAGGTCTCCTTCCTCTTCCCTATGCCTGTAACACAGACACGTGCTCATTCTACCTGTTTCCGAACGGAGTATGGCAGGCCATTCAATTAGCAAAGACTTGACCGTAAACGAGTGACCCTCTAAGGTTGTTATTGCTCCTCCACGAGCACAAAGCCATGAGAACGTTACATGGTTGGGCTACGTGCCCCCAAGTAGCACGTTCTTGTGGTTAGGTGTCTCGTGGAGGAGAAGCCTAAACCATTTGCTACGAGGGGGTTTCCTTATGTGGGAGTACAGAATAGAGAAGGTCAAAACTGGTGGAATGGTGGTTCCTAACCTTGACGCCATAACAAACGAGTGGCTGAACCAATTCGGAAAGGCTTCTTGGGAGTTGGTGCAGGTTGTGCCATTACCTAGAGGGGGCGGAACAGTCGAGCAGGTATATCTGTTCTTCAAACGCCGAGCAACTGACTAGGATGTCTCCACAACAAAAAGAGAAAGCTCTAAGAATCCTCGTAGGTGCCATAATAGGTATCACATTCGCAATGTACCTTATGATGGACTTTGGAACAGGGTTTTTCGCTTGACAGTGCTCTGCACGGGTGTTAATGAGGACACCACCACCTAAAGAGTGGGAGTACCGCAAGAAGAATCACAAGAGCGGGAGCTAACAAGGCTCCCGTTCACTTTCGTATGTAATTCCATTCCTTAGCTTCGTACGTCACGCCAATTTCTGTACCTTACCCATATCTGCCGCAACCTCAATGGCGTTAAGCAGGCGGTGGTGCTTCAAGGCGTGTTTGAAGTCAGGGTGCACCGGTTTGCCGTGGAGCATGCCGTCGGAGAGGCGGCGGTAGAGCTGAGCGATGTTGAAGGGCGGCCCGCCGGGCACGGAGTCGGGGACGAACGTATGCTTGCCGGGTATGGGAATCTCTTGGAAAGCGGCTTCGCCCACGTATCTATAGGAGTCGCCTACCTCCTGACGGCGTGCGCCGCGTAGAGCAACCTCTCCGTACTGGAGCATGAGCGTGGAGGTGGCGATCAAGCTGCCTTCCGTGCCGTAGACCTGCATGCGCCAGCCGGGAGCGGGCCCCGGTGCGGCGGCGACGTGCACGGAGGCAAGGCAGCCGCTCTTCAACACGCCGTTGACCAGGATGTTGTCCGGCGCGTCCACGGAGACGTCCTCTCCCGTATCGCTGACGTGCCAGGTCGGGACCTGGGTGCGAACGTAGCTGGACAGCTCGACAAAATCGCCGAGGCAGAAGCAGAGGGCGTCTATGGAGTGGCCGCTGTGAATGCTGAGCACGTTGCCGCCCTGCTTGCGGTCGCCTTCCCAGACGTTCACGCTGTCGCGCTCGCGGCTGGTGAGGAACATAGTCATGGAGCAGCTGAGCGGCGTGCCCACGTACCCCTTGTCGATGAGCTCTTTCAGGTGCATAACCCCCGGCGATACCCTGGCCTGCAGCCCCACGATGTTGGGAATGCCTTTTTCGACGGCCAGCGCCGTCATTTCCTCCGCCTGCTGCACGCTGGCGGCCAGAGGCCATTCCGTGAATACCGGTTTGCTGGCGCGCAGGGCGGCCATGGTCATCTCGTAGTGCAGCGGCGCCTTCACGCTGACGCAGACCAGGTCCACCTCCGGGTTGGCTATCAGTTCGCGGTAATTGTGGTGGGCGTGCTTTACGCCAAGCTGCTCGGCGGCGCGGGCGGCGGTCTCGGGGCGGGAGGTGCCCACCGCGGTCAGCTCGTACTCAGGCAGGGCTTCGATTGCGGGGGCATGGGCGCGTCCGCCCCAACCGTATGCTGCGCTTGCGCCAAGGACACCGACTCTAATCTTGTCAACCATGTTCGCTCCTTGTCATGGATTTGTAGCGGAACCGGACATGGCAAGTATGCACGCAAATCGCCGTTTTTGCGAATCCCCAAGATGGGATTGGTCTGCAATCCATGTAGGTGCGGCAAGCCAAAAAGCCGTTCACTACGTATAGACGTATATGGGGGTCTGGCCAGGATTGCTACAATGTCGACTGCAACCGTCTTTGGGTCTAAGGTGCTAACCACGCAACAGAGGAAGCAATGTTGAGATCAATCGTAGGTTGGCTGGTTGTGGCTCCGATACTCGTTGCCATGCTTCTGGTCGGATGTTCCAATGAACCGGCTACTCCGACGTTGGACGGGTCTGCGCCTGTAGCGACAGAGACTCCCCAGCATACTCCAACGGCAACACCTATGCCTGTTGCCATTCCAACCTCCACTGCCACACCGACGCCTGTTGCCATCCCAACCGCCACGGCCACACCGACGCCCGTGCCCACGCCAACTCCGACGCCTACACCAGTACCGACGCCTACGCCAACCCCGACGCCTGTGCCCATAGAACAGACTTGCTTAGACGATCCGGACGGTCCCTGTTCCCCCCGAGACGTGAGCGATTTCCGGCTCTTTACCCTAGGAGGTATGCATGGGGGAGGCGTAACGGCGCCAAGCGTGGAGGATGTACTTGAGAAGGGACTCTATCTGTTGGAAGCGTCGCCGGTTCACATCGCGCTTGAAGGAACCGCGCATCCGGGTTCCGTGCGCTGTCATTGGCGGGGCATTGCCAGGACACTCTCCCAGCGCGAGGAGTCGATACGCTTCTGGCTGGGCATGGATGATGACGAGCCTCTTCCTTCGCCACCCGAAGTAGAGGCCGAGTTCATGTTCTATATCAATGGAATGGCTCCCCGCTACAAGCCTTTCGTGAGGGCACAGTACGAGCCGATCTGGCGTGGAGGCTTCTCGGACGAGATACTTAAGATGACCTGCTACGCCGACTACAACGTCAGCCGATACACTCTCGGTTCGGGCCCGCGTAATGTGACCGTAGGCTACAACGTCCCCTTCAGCCAGTCACGTTCATATGATCTCTTAAAACGCTCACTAGCGGCTGGTGATTCCGTCCTCGAATCTTTGCCAACAGAATCTGAGTACGAGCAGATGCTTGCTGGACAGTTGGCAGAGCTTCAGAGCATCCTGGTGGACCTGCTGGAAGGCCGTTCGGCAGTGGTCTTCCTCGCACCGATGGGAGCGTATGGTGATGTAGCGATTGAGGCGTGGCAGGCGGTAGAGCAATGGGATTTGCAGATAGACGAAGAGGGTGCAGTCAACGCGGTGCGTTACGGTGCGGACATTGACGATCCCGAATATTCGCAGAACCTCGCCGACTTGAGAGCGCGTATAACGGCCACCGCCGCATCCGACATGTTCGCAGACAGCAGGATCGAGAAGATCGATGGTCTCGCGGACTACTACCGTGAGATAGGGGCGTACGACGACCTTACACCCGACGATGGCTCAGACGATACCTTCACTCCATCGCAACCGCCGTCTGTTAGGAGAGATGCAATGTCCGCCAAATAAGACTAGCACGGCGCTATAAAGAAGATGCTATGATTAGTTGCACGGCAGCTCAATCCAACACACTACGACTAGGAAAGCCATGGAATACAAGCAGCTGGGAAAGACGAAAGAACTAATACCGGATATAGGCCTGGGCACCTGGGCCTACACCGGGGGGGCCGGCCCTCTTCTCAGGGGCATCGAGCTGGGCGCCAACCTGGTGGACACGGCGGAATCGTACGGCACGGAGGAGGCGGTGGGCCGCGCCATCAAAGATGTGCGAGATAAGGTGCTGCTGGCTACCAAGGTATCGCCGGAGCACTTCCGCCGCGACGACGTCTTGAAAGCGGCGGACGGGAGCTTGACGCGATTGGGCGTCGACTACATAGACCTGTACCAGTTGCACTGGCCCAACCCGAGCATCCCCATAGAGGAGACCATGGAGGCCATGGAATCGCTGGTTAAGGCTGGCAAGGTGCGATACATAGGCGTGAGCAACTTTTCAGCGGCCCAGGTAAAAGCGGCGCAGGCTGCTCTCTCCAAGGCTAAGATAGTGTCCAACCAGGTGGAGTACAGCCTGGTCAAGAGGGCGGTGGAGAGGGAGTTGCTGGCCTATTGCCAGCAGAACGACATCACCGTCATTGCCTACAGTCCCCTTGCCGTGGGCATGCGCAATATAACCAACCGAGACCGCCAGGGGGCCCTGAGCAGAGTAGCCGCCGAAACGGGAAGGTCGGAGGCCAACGTGGCGTTGAACTGGCTGATCTCCCAGCCTGGGGTTGTGGCCATTCCCAAAGCCAACTCGGCAGGGCACGTCGAGGATAACTGCGCCGCGTCGGGATGGCGCTTGTCGGAAAGGCAGATGAATATGCTGAGCCAGGCGTTCAGCTAGCGCGGGGAGCAGTCATGGCAGCGGACGCCCCTTCTCCCGATTTCCCGGAGTTCAAGGACGAAACCGTCCTGGTGTGGGACAGCCTCGCCGAGTGGTGGGACGACGCAATAGGCGACGGCAATGATTTTCAGACAGTCCTCATTGAGCCGGCGACGGAACGACTGCTAGAGTTGCAGGCGGGTGAGACCGTGCTCGACATTGCTTGTGGAGCGGGAAGATTCGCCCGGCGCATGGCCGACCTTGGCGCGGATGTTGTCGCCATAGACCAGTCCGAGCGTTTCATAAACAGGGCGCGGAGTCGTACTGTGGAGGGCAGAGTCGACTACAGGGTGATGAACGCGTCGGACTCGGAAGCTCTGCTGACCCTGGGACCGGAGTGCTTCGACGCCGCGGTCTGCACAATGGCTCTAATGGACATGGCGATGATAGAGCCGCTTATCTCGACACTGCCACGGCTGCTCAAGCCTGGCGGGAGGTTCGTTTTTTCGGTGGCGCACCCGGTGTTCAACTCGGGCACATCGCGTCAGACGGCGGAGCGATGGGATAGAGACGGCGCAATGGTCACCGAGTACGGAGTGCAGGTAACCCGCTACCTGGAGCCGTACGTGCACATGGGAGTCGGCGTACCGGGCCAGCCTCAGCAGCAGCACTATTTCCACAGGCCGGTGAGTCTCCTGTTCAACACCTGCTTCAAGTACGGCTTTGTCCTGGATCGGATGGAGGAACCGTCTTTTCCCGATGGCCTTGACCTGAGCGGAGAGGGACCACTCTCATGGAACAGGTTTCACCTGATTCCGCCGATTCTGGCGGCCCGTATGCGCATTGCGAATTCAACCCAGTAGCCAGCTAAAGGAGAAGAAGGATGTCCATGGACAAGCTGCAAGTATGTATCGCTTTACCTCAGGCCTTTCCCGATGGAAAGGTGGACGTGGATTTGATACGCCATTACTGCGCCAGGGCGGAGAGCCTGGGCTACCACGGTTTGTGGACCCAGGAGCAGGTGCTCGGCTCCACCGCCGTGCTGGAGCCGTTGAGCTTGCTGGCCTACACGACGGCGCTGACCAGCCGGGTAGAGCTCGGTGTTTCCGTGCTTGTGCTGCCGCTTCACAACCCGGTGCAGCTTGCCAAGCAGGTCAGCAGCATGGACCAGATGAGCGGGGGCAGGCTGGCTCTTGGCGTGGGATTGGGCGGTGCAACGGGCAACTACCCCGCATTCGGGATTGGCCCGGAAGTCAGGGTACGCAGGTTCTTGGAGATAATACGGGTGATGAGGGCTCTGTGGGCCGGAGGCGGCGCCAGCTACGATGGCACCTTCTATAAGCTCAACGACGTTTCCATGGAACCCAAGCCTTCTCAGCGGCCTGGCGTCCCCATCTGGTTCGGGGCACGCCATCCCGACTCGCTGCGCCGGGCGGTGAAGCACGGCGACGCCTGGATGGGAGCGGGTTCCTCAGCCTTCGGGGAGTTCCAAGAGCACGCTGTCTTGGTCAAGCGTTACCTTGAGGAGTCGGATCGTGACCCCGGCGAGTTCACCATTTCCAAGAGGCTGTACCTGGCGATTGACGATGACGAGTCGCGGGCGGAACGCAGGCTGCGGGAGTGGTTCGGCCAGTACTATGGCAGAGCGGACCTGGCCAATGAGGTTGCGATCTGGGGCAGCGCCGGTCGGGTGGTGGATCGCATTGAAGCGGTTGCAGAGACCGGGGCAAGCCACATTCTGCTAAACCCGGTATTCGACCTGGAAGAGCACCTGGAGCAGTTGGCGGAGCTCACGGGGCTTGCCCAGCGGTAGGCCCGGAGGGCGCTGCCGAGCGCTACAAACAGGCTACTGGCGGTAGTGGTTGGCCTTTATGTTCTTGGCCGCCAGCTCCACCGTTTCGTCAATCCGCTTCTGCCTTGTCTGCGGTCGCTTGGCGTTTAGTATCCACTCCAGGATGATGCGCTTTGAAGAAGGTGGAAACGCCTCGAAATTCCTCCAAGCGGCTTCATTCTTCTTGAATGCCTGGTCAAGGTCTTGTGGAATGACTGAGTCCTGCACCGCCTCCAACGCCGTCCACGTTCCATCTTGCTTGGCGGTCTCTATCATTTCCAAGCCTGCTTGGGTTATGCGCCCCTGCTTCAGCATTCTCTCCGCTCGTTCCCGGTTCAGCCTGCTCCAATTGCTCTTGGGATTGCGCTTGGCGAAGAAGAGGAGATAGCTCTCGTGGTCTCTCTTGTTCGGCTTGCTATCGATCCATCCGAAGCACAGCGCTTCCTCTACAGCGTCGTTATAGGCGATGCTGGGCGTCTTGCTCTTCTTGTGGTAGATGATCAGCCAAACGTTCTTTTCGGTGTCGTGGCGCTCTTGCAACCAGGCGCGCCACGCCTCGCGGTCTTCGGCGTAGACCTGGTCCGGCTGTTTGACGGCTGATCTATTGCGGTTCATGGGCGTTGGCTCTAAGCTCAGCCTGGAAGACGGTGACCGCCTGTCCGCTGATGTATACCTTGTCGCCATCCACTCTGACGCCGACAACGCCGCCCCTGGCCGATGCCTGGTAAGCGGTCATCTCAGCTTTGTTGAGACGGTTTGCCCAGAACGGGCCGAGACAGCAATGCGACGAGCCGGTTACCGGGTCTTCGCTGACTCCGACGCCGGGAGCGAAGAAGCGGGATACGAAATCGTAGGCGTTGGAATCGGAGCGGCCGGTCACTATGAAGCCGCGGCTCTCTATCTGCGCCAGGCGCGTGAAGTCCGGGGTGATGCCGCGCACCACCTCTTCCGATTCGACCTCTACCAGGTAGTCCATCCTGTTCCTGCCCGTGTAACGAGGCCTACATCCAAGGGCCTGGGTCAAGCCGGGCGGTTCCGGCGTCTGCCGCTCCGGTTCTGCGGGAAAGGCCATCTTTATGCGATCTCCGTGGCGGGTTACGCTCAGCCTGCCGCTTCTTGTATCGAACAATGCGGGCTGGTCGTGGCCCAGCCGGCCCGTTTCCCAGAGGACGTGGGCGCTGGCCAGCGTGGCGTGTCCGCGGAGGTCTACCTCAACCGAGGGAGTGAACCATCTTAAGTTGAAGCCGTCTCCGTGAGAGTAGAGGAAGGCGGTCTCGGATAGGTTCATCTCACTGGCAACGTGCTGCATCCACTCATCGGGGGCTGGGCCTGGCAGAAGGCAAACGGCTGCCGGGTTTCCCGCAAACGGCTTGTCGGTGAAGGCGTCTACCTGGAATATGGTCTGGCCCATGAGCAGGGTCTACCTGGCTGCGAAGCTACTGGGAGCCGCGCATCCTGGGGTCGAGCACGTCTCTCAGTGCGTCTCCAAAGACGTTGACGCCAAATACCGCGATGGTGAGAGCCATGGCGGGGAAGATGCCCACCCAGGGCGCGCTGGCGAAGTCGATGAGGACGTCGCCTGCCAGCATGGCTCCCCAGGAGATGACGTCGGCGGGGAGTCCTACTCCGAGGAAGCTGAGAGACGCCTCTATGAGCACAGCGCTGCCTATGAGAGAGGTGGCTACCACAATCAAAGACGCAAATGTATTGGGCAGCAGATGACGGAGCATGATTCTCAAGTCGGAAGCGCCTATTGCCCTGGCCGATTCCACGTAGGGCATTTCCTTGATGCTCAGCGACACAGAACGGACGACGCGCGCCACCCTTGGCGTAAACACTATGGTCAGTGAAAGAAGGATGTTGTTCAAAGATGAGCCGAAGGCGGCCATCAACGCTAAGGCAAGAAGCAGAGTGGGGAAAGCGGCGGTAGCGTCTATGAACCGCTGTACTACCAGGTCAAAGTAGCCGCCAAAATAGGCGCTGGTAACGCCGATCAGCGATCCTATAGCGCCGGCAGACAACATCGATATTAAGCCAACGTAAATGGATATTCGCGAGCCGTAGACTACGCGGCTGAAGAGGTCCCTGCCCAGCCGGTCGGTACCGAACCAGTTAGAAGCGTCCGGTGCAAGGAGGATTGCCCTGCGGTTTACGTCCCAGGGATCGGTGGTAGAGAATATGGGGGCTCCGAGAGCCATAACGGCGGTAGCCAGCACGATGAAGAGGCCGAAAGCTCCCAGCCGTTTGGTGGTGACGAAGTGCTGTAGACCTCTGATCCGCTTTACTAGCGTGCCTTGGCCCAGCCGAGGTGGTGCCAGAGCTGCGTTACTGCTGTCGTCTATCCGTTCTCTCATTTTCTATCCGTATCTTATTCTTGGATCAAGCCAGGCATAGGTCAAGTCTACAAGGAAGTTTGCCGTTAGCGCTACCAGTGCAAAGTACATGATATAGGCTTGGATCATGGGCAGGTCTCTGATGAACATAGCCTGGATGAGCCCTCTTCCAATTCCCGGGACGTTAAAGACGGTCTCTATCACGACTGTTCCAGAGAAGAGGAAGCCTATCTGCACTCCTGCGATGGTCACCACTGGCAGCAGTGCGTTTCTTACGCCGTGTCGCATGATGACGGCGCGCTCCGCCAGTCCTTTGGCGCGTGCGGTGCGGACAAAGTCTTCTCGCAGGACCTCAAGGAGCTGGGTGCGGGTCATGCGCAGCAATAAACCCTGGCTGGCAAAGCCGAGCGCCATAGCGGGGAAGACCAGTTGCTGGAAGGCGACAGCAGGGTTATCCCAGAGGTTGACAAAGGCAATGGGAGGGATCCACCTGAAGTAGAGCGATAGCCCAAGTATTATCAACATGCCAACAAAGAAGCTGGGCGCAGCCAGACCTATTACGGCTATACTCCGCAATATGTAGTCGATCCAGGTGTCCTGCTTCACCGCGGCGAGAACTCCAACGGGAATTGCGATTAGCGCCACCACCACTGCCGTAAATGCCGCAAGCTGCAACGTGATGGGGAACTGCCTTTTCAGCTCTCCGGCGATGGGCCTGCCAAGCGCAATGGAATCTCCCAGGTCAAATCTGACCAGCTGCCAGATCCAGGTGCCGTATTGCACGTATATGGGATCGTTGAGGCCTAGCTGCTCACGCACGCGTTCCAGGTCTTCTTGCGTGTAAGAGCCTTCGCCCTCTGCTCCGCCCAGCATCAAAGCGGCTACGTCTCCCGGGATGACGCGAAGAAGGGTGAATATGGCAATGGATACCCCAAGTAAGGTGGGGACAAAGAGCACCAACCTTCTTGCAATGTATTTACGCATAATCTTGGTGTTTTATATTGAGTACGGGCGCTCTTATGAGCGCCCGTACTGTCAAGCGAGGGTTCTTTAGACTAGGCGTCTGACAACCATACGTTTTCAAGGGTGAAGTTGGATGCATGGTGTTCCGGCTTGACCCATCCGTTCCAGTTTGCCCTGTGGCCCTGAAGGAGGCCGGGGCGAACCAGGCCTATGTATGCGGCTTCGTCGTAGAAGATGTCCGCCATCTGCTGTAGGAAAGGAGCACGGGTGTCCTCAGTGACGGCCAGCACCTGTTGGGCGTGCAAGGCTTGCCACTCAGGGCTGGACCAGCCGGTGTAGTTGAAGCCGCCGTCTTCAAAGTCGTGGAAGATGATGTCGTTGAAGGCATCGGGATCGGGGAAGCTGGCGCCCTTGCTCTCGTTCTCCATGTTGAAGTCGCCCGCTTCTATCCTCGATTGCCTGGTCGCTCCATCGACTATGACCACTTCCACGTCTATGTAGATATCCTCAAGCTGCTGGGCAACGACCTCCATTTCAGCCTTGGAGGAGTTGGTGCCTATGTAGTTGACGCTGATGCGGTTGTCGGGACCGTAGCCCAAGCCTTCCATTATGCCCTGGGCTTCTGCAATCAGCTCTTCCTTGACCATGGGGTCCGGGTCAAAGCCGGGCAAGGCCTCAAACCACTGGTCAGGGGTCCGAATCCAGGTCCAGCCTATGAAGTAGGGAAGAGCGATGTGGCCGATTCCGTCTTTCGACAGATCGTTGACCGCGCCACGGTCGACCGTCATCTGGACCGCCTGGCGTATCAGCTTAGCATCCGGATCATCCAGCGGCCCGAACGGAGGCTTCTTGGCGTTGAGCTCAGCGCCGCGCCAGCCCATAGCCAGAACGATGGGGAATACGGCGTCGCCTTCGGCTACTAGAGCATCGGCGTCACGCTTGCTCATCGTTTCGAAGATCCGGAACATATCGATGCGTCCGGCGCGGAAGCTGGCGGTGCGTGTCGCCGCGTCAGGAATCACCAGCATCGTCACTTCGTCAAGGTAGGGACGGCCATCCCTGAAGTAGTCGGGATTGCGCTCCCAGGTTACGAAGCTGTCCTGCTGGAAATCCTTGAACATGAACGGGCCGTATCCGACTACCTCATCTGCGGTAAGGTCTCGGTACTCGCCGCCCTCGGCTGTATCAATAGGCTTGACGATTCTGCTGGGCTGAGCCGACTGGAATCCGGAGGTGAAGCAGGCAATGAAGGCGCCCCTGGGGGCCTTCAACCTGATGGTCAACTCCATGGGGCCCGTGATCTCGGCGCCGCCGTCAGCTACAGGACTACCCATGTCATCCCAGATGGGCTTGATGAACGTTCGCATGCAACCCTGGTAGTTGCCATGGACGTCGTTGGGGCGCTCCACTATGCGGACGATCTGCCAGAAGGCGTCTTCCGCGGTAAACGGCTCGCCGCCGTGGTCGGTAACACCTTCGCGGAGTTGGAGCACCCACTCGGAGCCGTCGTCACTGGTAGTCCAGGACTCCACCAAGTCACCTTCAATGGTGACACGGTCCGTGGGGTTGACGCGCAGCAACTGACCCCAGACATTGCCAACCGAACCCAGAGTGGTCCAGCGGAACTGTGAGTCAAGGTGATACGGGTCAAAGGAACCCTGTGACTGCACGGAAATACTTATGCTGCCACCATAGTTCGGCTGGTCATCAGCAGGTGGGGGAGTTGGCGTGGCCACAGCCGCAGGTGTGGGCGTCGCCGTGACCAGCGGTGGCGGCGGCTGGATAGTTGGAGTTGGCGGCACCGGAGTGGGCGTGGCCTCCTCCGCTGACCCGCAGGCAAGAACAAATAGCAGGGCCACGGCCAGACCTGCTCCAAGAAAATATCTGATATCAAACCTGAACTTCATAATGCACACCCCTTTGAACCCGAAAATGTTTTTCCGGTATCCAGCAATGTTACCCCTTTGTTTGGGTTTGTCAATATCAAAAAATGCTTGTATTTTTGGGAGTCCGCTGACGTTCTACAATTAAGGAATACGTAACCCAGCAGCAGTTCTATTTTCTGCGGATTCCCGGGGGCTTCCAAACGGTGCTGTCAAGCGGGGCTATCGAAGCGTCGTCGCTCTGCGAGCCGGACGCCAGGACTTCCTGGTGAGGCGATGGCCGAGGCCACGCTCAATCTCGCGCCACTTCCGCTCATCCTCCACCGTAATGAACGTTACCGCCTCGCCGGAGCGGCCCATGCGGCCAGTCCTGCCGACGCGGTGGGTGAATAGCTGCTCCGAGTCCGGCAGGTCATAGTTGATAACCTGGCCAATACCTTCGAAGTCCAAGCCTCTGGCGGCTACGTTAGTTGCCACCAAGATAGACGCGGCGCCGGAGCGGAAGTTCGCCATCACTCGCTCACGCGCGTTCTGGCTTAGATTTCCTTGGAGCGCTCCTACCGGGTAGTCCAGCGAATCGAGCCGCCTTGCCATCTGTTTGACGCTGCGCTTGGTCTTGAGAAAGACAATGACCGGCGAATCATCTCGCTCGTCCAGCAGCGTTAGCAGGGCCTCCATCTTGTCATTCCTCTGAATACTGTAGACCAGGTGCTCCACGGTGGGTGGCGCTTGCAAGCCCGCGTCCACTTCCACCCTAACAGGCCGACGCAGGTGCTTCGCGGCGGTCTGGGCTACCCACTTAGGCATAGTTGCGGAAAATAGTACCGTCTGCCGCTCGCTGGGCATCCGGCTTATGATGGACTCAACATCCGGGGCAAACCCTCTATCTAGCATTTCGTCCGCTTCATCCAGCACAAGAACTTGCAATGAGCTCAGATCAAGGGTTCCTTGGCGTAGATGGTCCAATGTCCGGCCCGGAGTGCCAACGACTATATGGACTCCGTTGCGCAACGCTGCGTACTCCCGCTGCGGAGGCCGACCGCCATACAGTAGCGTCACGCGGATCTGCTGCGCAGAAGCCAGAGCTTCCACGACTCCGGCCACCTGCATGGCAAGTTCACGGGTGGGTAGCAGCACAAGCGCCTGAACCTTCTGGAGCGACGGGTCGCACCGTTCCACCAGAGGCGCCGCGAACGCCAGCGTCTTTCCAGACCCTGTACGCGCTTGGCCAATCAAGTCTCGTCCCACCATGAGATGAGGTATAGCCTTCTCTTGAATGGGCGTGGGAATAGATATGTTCATCCGGGAAATCGCCGCTTTGGTAACAGCCTTCAAAGGCATCCCGGAAAACACGGGAACACCGGATGGGGCGTCATCAGCGGCTGGCTGGCTGGCAGTTGATGGCTTGCCTCCGTTTGTATCGGCCATTGGAGAAGAGCCATGGCGCCGGAGATTGAAGCATGGGCGGCAATATGCCGGCTTGCCCTGGATTGGACGGAAGGGGAGGGTTGTGGATATGCCGCAGTCGGCGCAAACGGCTTGGTGCCGGGCGCGGCTGGCTGGGCGCGTGTGCGCAGGTGAAAAACGATAAGTCATACGAGAACGGACTCCTAATTTAGTGTGGCAACACTGATGAATCAGCAGGGGAAGACAAGAAGAGGAGGAGCAAAGGAGCGCGGTCCGTTCTTGTGTTAAACCTTTGCATTATTCAGGCGTGCCCATGCATTATAGTCGAAAGCGCCAGAAACCGCTAGACCAGGATATAAACCCTGGCCGCATTCCTGCCGTAGAGTACGCTGGAGGATTAGATTTAAGAACCGGCCCAGTCCATGGGCGGGTGCTTCCGATGATGGTCCGTTGCCTGCTGGTAGGCGTGGCAAACGCGGAACAATGTATGCTCGTCCAGGGGGCGAGTGCCAAGGTGCCAGCCCACTGGAAGCCCGGACTTGGTGAAGCCTGCCGGGATGGAGATGGCGGCAGCGCCCGCCATGCTGAACGACCCCGTCCCGCCGCCGCGGGCCATGACCGCAGTACGGGCGTCCTCGCGGCTTTTGATGGGCGACTCGGTCACGATTGGCCCCGCGGGGCCCTGGCCGGTGGACCCGACTAGGACGTCGTATTTGTCGAAGACGTCTAGCATGGTCTGACCCATCAGCGCCCGCGCCCTGGGAGCCAGCGTCTGCAGTCCGGCGGGGATGAGGCAGCCGACCAGCAAGCGGACGCGCGTGTTGTAATCGTAGTCCATGTACCGTTCCCTGAGGTGGCCGCGGTGGTAGCTGGCCGCCTGGCCGTCGCAGATGGCGGTGTGCACGCCGTACATCTTCTCCATGAGCGGGATGCTGACCGGTTCCACCACTGCGCCAAGCCCTTTGAGGACGTCGATGGCTTGGGACACTATCTCCCTGGTCTCCGGCTCCACCTGGTCGCCCATCATCTGCTGGACTATGCCGACGCGCAGCCCCTTGATGTCGCCGGTGAGCGACGCGGAGTAGTCGGGCACAGGTTCTCGGCTGGTGGTGGGGTCCTTGGGGTCGTACCCGGCGGTAGCTTGGAGCATGATGGCCGTGTCCTCGGCGCTGCGCGCCAGAGGGCCGGCGGTGTCCAGTTCCCAGGACAGGGTGAAGATGCCCTGGCGGCTCAGACGACTCCAGCTGGGCCGCAGCCCGGCGATGCCGTTCACGGATCCCGGCCCGCGTATGGAGCCGCCGGTGTCGCCGCCCATCGAGCCGCTGAGAAGCCCGGCGGCGACAGAAGACCCTGATCCAGCCGACGATCCCGCGGGGCTGAGGTCGATACGCCAGGGGTTGCGCGGAGTCTGTTTGTTGAAGAACTCCAGCGTTCCTCCCATGTGGAACTCGTGGGTGGCAAGCGTGCCCATGATCACCGCTCCGGCCTCACGGAACCGGGCGATGATTGTGCAGTCTTCCGTGGCGATGTTGTCGTCGTAGGCGTCACAGCCCCCCGTGTTGAGGTGTCCCTTGATATCGAACTGGTCCTTGACGCCAATCGGGATGCCGTGCATGGGGCCTCTGTAGTTTCCGGAGGCTATCTCCTGCTCCGCCTGCTTTGCCTCGGCCAGCGCTTCGTCTGCCAGCACCAGGTTGAAGGCGTATAGGTAGGGGTCGTACTTTTCTATGCGCTCAAGGTAGGTGTGGGTCAGCTCCACCGGCGAGAGCTTCTTTGACTGTATGAGACCGGCCTGCTCGCGGATGGTCATGAAGGCGATGTCGTCAGTGTGAGGCGTACCGTTTCCCGATGGGGCAGCGGCCCCCGGAGAACGCTGAGGGACGCCGCGGAAGGGGAGGATGGGCCACGGCTCGGTGTGGTAGACATCGAGCTGGTCAAGCTGGACGAGACCTTCTATGAGTGAGTTGATGCGATAGAAGACCTCGGTGAATTCAGGTTCGGGCGGGTCGAAGCCCTGGATGTTCAGAATGGAGCGGACGACGTCTCTGGAAAGGTCTGCCATGATTGCCTCCACTTGTTGATAGAGGCAATACTATCGCAGGGTATAATCGGATGCAAAAGCAAAGGGGGGAAACCATGGGCAATAGCGAGGGGATTTCCAGAGACGTGGGAACGGAGCTGCTGTTTGAGAACGACAGGGTCAAGGTATGGGGGATGGCGCTGGAGCCTGGTGAAACTTCGCCGTTCCACCAGCATGATAACGACTACGTATTTGTCTACACGACGCCGAGCCGGATCAGCGGCGGGCAGGGAGAGGTGAGGGAGTTTGATGAGGGGTACGTTCAATACACCGAGGTGGGATGCGGCATCCAGCACAGCATCACCAACGTATCAGATATAAGGCATCACCAGATTATTGTGGAGATGAAGGGAGGAAGCGTCTCGGCGTCGCCGCAGCCGCCGGAGAACAACGGCCGTTCTCGGGACGCGGGCTGAGGGGAGCGGTTGCCGCTAGCCGCATCTGTCGGTACAATCCCTGCGCCGTAGATTTTTGAGACGAGGTCTGTAGATGTACGAAAAGAGTATGCTGAGCCTGGATAGTTGCATGAAGGCAATAGAGGCGATGACGGCGGAGTTCAACAGGGAGCCTGGCCGCTCACCGGTGGACATGGCGATAGTGGACGATATGGGGAACCTGCTGGCGTATGCCCGCATGGACCGCTGCTTCCGTCCCACGTTCGCGATGAGAAAGGCGTATACGTCGGCGATCAGGGGATCGGATACCGGGGCGTTCGCGGAGCGGCTGGCGGCGCAGGGGAGGACCCTGGCCGAGATAGGAGACCCTCAGCTGATTACGACTCGCGGGGGAGTGGTGGCGCGAAAAGACGGCGTGGTGCTGGGCGCGATAGGCGTGGGCGGCCTGCCATCCGCTGAAGACGACGAGAAGATTGCGAAGGTTGGATTGGAGGCGCTGCTGGGGGATGGGTAAGAGAGGAATGGTAAGGGCTATTTTCGCTTATCGTAGAATCTCAAAATTAGCCCAATAAGTATCGCTATCACCACGATAGTCACAGAAATTGCTAGAAGGTTATCAAAGATAAATTCGTTCACAGTAGGTTCCCTTCATTTCTTGACCAAGCCCTTGCTCTGATTGAGTCCCATCCTGACTGATAACGGCTTACGCGTCTTCTATCATGGCACCAGTTGTGTAGGCTCTGAGCCAAACACCTATGCCTACGGCCCCCCCCAAGACCAGCGATGGAATCATAATAAGGTTTTCCCCAACACCCACCCAATCAAGAGAAAGAAGAACGACCACAGCGACCGCAATACCGAGGATTAAACAGCCGGAACTGACTTTACTGCTCTTGGAAATGAAGCGTGTCCGTCTGAACTGCCGGACACTCTCGACCTGTCCAGTACGCCGCGTCTCTCTTGTGAAATCACGCTGTGATATCCGGTAGGGCGGCGGTGTTAAGGGTGTCTGCGGAACAAGCGCCCTATACCGAGTCCTGAACTCTTGGTCGGTTTGCAAACCCTTGCGTTGGTTGCATGGTCTACAGATGACTTGGAGGTTGGTTATGTGGTTCGAACCACCTCTGATAACCGGAGTCATGTGGTCAATTTCTAAGCTGGAAGTAATTCGGCGATAACCACAATAGACACACGTATTGTCTTGTTGCCTCATTAGTTGCTGCTTGAGACCTTTCGGCCAGGCCACGCGTTCGGTCGGCCGGATTCGCCGTTCGTTAGTTCGGGTAATGAGCATCACTTGAATCAACAGGTCTGCCGTCCACAGTGAAGCCAACACGATCCATGCAACTATGACTGAACTAACTTTTAGGAATTTGCTGTTCATTGATTAGTCTGCGGGAACACACAAGTAGGAATTGGGGGTGCTGGCGACCCGGATGGGATTTGAACCCACGATCTCCGCCTTGACAGGGCGGTGTGTTAAACCAGACTACACCACCGGGCCGCGAAAGCTAATTATACGCAACGGTACGCAATTAGGAAAGGGGCTAGACGCCCTGCTCGATCTGTTCCCGCTGCCAGCCGTAGTCGACCTCGCCTTGGTAGAACCTCTCCGGGTGCTCCACGGCCCAGATCTGCTTCCGTATGACCCAGTTGTCCGGCTCAAGGTCCCGTCCCAGCTTCCACGCCGACAGAGCGCCCGCGGTATCGCCGTCCTTGTATAGATCGACGCCGCGCTGGAAGTACTCGATGGCCTTTTCGTGATCGGGGCCGCCCCTGGGGTCTTCCTGCATGCGGTCGGCGAGCCACTGCGGGGATGCGCCCCGTGCCCAGCCTTCGGCGATCTCGGCGTACTCCTGATTGCGGATGTCGAAGCCGCCGTACTTCTGGTATTCGAGCAGACCGGCCTCGTCTATTAGTAGGGCGTTGGGCACGGCCTTGAAGTTGAGCAGACGGCTCAACAGGTTGTCCTCATCGACGAGGGTGGTGTAGGTTGCGCCGGCCTGTTCCACGTAGGGGCGGGCCTTCTCCGCGCCCTGTGCATCGAGGGCGACGGTCACCACCTCCACGCCCTGGTCAACGTGCTTGCTGTAGAACTCCTGCCACACGGGCAGTTGGGCGCGGCAGGCTCACCATGAGGCCCACATGAAGAGGGCGACTCGCTTCCCCCGCAGGGCGGAGAGGCTGACGGGCGTGCCGTCGAGGGCGGGCAAGGTGAAGTCGGGGACGTCTGAACCTATGCGGAGCGTATCGGTTGTCATCTGCGGCTCCTTTCGAGGGCTGGGTGTGTTCGGGTTATTGTAGCCTGCTGGCGGCGGGCTTGTCGAATGGGAGGAGCTAGTCGACGCTCGTGGTGAGCTTGTCGAACCATTCGAGCGGGGCATCGCACATTGCCAGCCCCCCCGCTCATTTCCTTCGGCTACACTCAGGATGAGCGGACACCTAGCCCTCCTCCCAAGCGGGTATTTGTTTCAGACGTTATGTCAACTAGCAAAGCTAAAACGGCCAACTTTTTTCGAAAATATGCGAAAACAAATGCGATTCTTCGACGGATGACGGCGCGATTTCAGAGCGCTTCTGGCGGCGGCGGAGTTTGTTGATTTGCTCATTGATCTCCATTGTGTGGGCGAGAGTGTTGATGGCCCGGAACAGCAGGTCCGGGGAAGAGTCGGGATAGGAGGCGATGCGCCGGATCTTGAGCCGGAGCAGGGCTGTCTCACCCTGGAGGCCTTTGAGATGGACGGCGTTCTGAAGCAGGTCCCGGTCGTTCTCCGCGACGCGGGATGAGTAGAGGCCGTGGGTGCGGGCGTTCTGGTTGCCGACCGGCACGCCACGCCGTCGCCGCGTGTGCTGCTTAGTGCTTTTCTGCGAGTCCATGTGATAAGGGTATTGGGTGCAGGGGGGTGTGGGGAAGGAGGAGATGTCAGGGGTTGGGCAGGCGGTATTGGATGAAAATGGGAATCTAAGGTGTATACATGCCGAGGCAATAACAACACCGCACTCTAGTCTGCTCAGGTTCTTTATTATGGGAAAGAGCCAGACCCAGTAAACGCAAGAGCTTCCGGCTCAGGCTTGGACGTTGCGCATGAAGAAGACATACGCGGCAGCTAGTTCCAGGAGTCTCACCTGATGTGCATATGCCTGTGCGATTGCAGTGCCGGCATGGGAAACGGATTTCACCAGTGTACATGTTGATCATTCTAGTATTGATCATGGGGGTTCACAAGGAATCTCTTCCTCAGTTGTGGATCTGACGCGGTTCTCGCAAAAGGTGTGGTAGAGGTGTGAGCGGATACGCGGCGCCCCGCCCATGGATGCCATAAACTCACAAACGAAGTGCAACACTTGGTTAAGGTGTTGTCACGGGCAAGACGGGAAGAGGCTTTGGCTCTCGTAGGGGCGGTTCGCGAACTGCCCCTACGCTCCGCTCATTTCCTTCGGCTAGGCTCAGGATGAGCGGGCTTTGGTATCCGTTCGCCCTGAGCTTGTCGAAGGGCGCCCCCCTCCGGCGTGGTTCGACATGCTCACCACGAACGGATGCCTACCCCATCCTAAACCGACGCAGGCGCAGCGAGTTGCTGAGCACGCTGACCGAGCTGACTGCCATGGCTCCGGCGGCGAGTACGGGATTGAGGAAGCCGTACTCTCCCAGGAAGTAGCTCAGCGCGGTGGGCACGCCGCCGTCGGCGAAGAGCAGGTAGAGGACGCCCGCCGCCACGGGGATGAGCGCGGTGTTGTAGAAGAAGGCCCAGAACAGGTTCTGCTTGATGGTGCGTACTGCGGCGCGCGACAGGTTGACGGCCCTTGGTATGCCTCGTACGTCGTCGTGCATGAGGGTGATGTCGGAGGCTTCCATGGCTACGTCGACCCCTGCGCCGATGGCTATGCCGACGTCGGCTTGGGCCAGCGCCGGCGCGTCGTTGATGCCGTCGCCGACCATGGCCACGGTGCGGCCTTCCTGCTGGAGGGACTGCACCTGCTCCGTCTTACGGTCGGGCGTCATCTCCGAGAGGACGCGTTGTATGCCGGCCTGCGCGGCGATGGCCTGGGCGGCGCGAGGGTTGTCGCCGGTGAGCATGACGACTTCAAGCCCCATGGTCTGCATGACCTGCACGGCCTGTTTCGACTCGGGGCGGATGGCGTCGGCCACGGCGATGACGCCCCTGACCTCCCGGTCCACGGCAACGAACATGGGTGTTCTGCCTTGATCGGAAAGGTCGCTTGCCTTCGTTTCCAATCCGTTGAGGGTGTACTCTTTTTGCTGCATCAGCGCCAGGTTGCCCAGGGTGACCACCGAGCCTTGGACGGTGGCCTCTATGCCCTGGCCGGGTAGGGCCTGGAAATCTCCGGCTTGGTCAAGGACAAGGTCGCGTTCCTCCGCAGCGACGACGATGGCCCTGGCTAGGGGGTGCTCCGAACCGTGCTCGGCGGATGCGGCCAGCTTGAGCAGGTCGTCTTCCGCCATGCCGTCGGCAAGGATGTCGGTGACGGCGGGTTGGCCCAGGGTGAGGGTGCCGGTCTTGTCCAGCACCACGGTGTCGACCTTGTGGGCGCGTTCCAGGGCTTGAGCGTTGCGAATCAGGATGCCGCCCTCGGCGCCCTTGCCGGTGGCGACCATGATGGCGGTCGGCGTGGCAAGTCCCAGGGCGCAGGGGCAGGCGATGACGAGCACGGCTACCATGTTGAGCAGGGCGAAGGTGAAGGCCGGGTCGGGCCCCAGCAGCAGCCAGGTGACAAAGGTGGCGGCTGCTATGCCAATTACGGCCGGGACAAAGTAGCTGGATACGACATCGGCGAGGCGCTGGATGGGCGCCCGGGAGCCTTGCGCCTCTTCCACAAGCCGGATGATGCGGGACAGGGCGGTGTCCTTGCCTACCTTGGTGGCTCGAAACCGGAAGCTGCCCGTCCTGTTGATGGTGGCGGCGTAGACCGGAGAGCCTGCCTCCTTGTCCACGGGGATGCTCTCGCCGCTGAGCATGGACTCGTCTATGGCGGAGGAGCCGCGGGTCACCTCGCCGTCCACGGGGACACTCTCGCCGGGGCGCACGATGACAAGGTCGCCGACGGCCACCTGCTCGATGGGCACGTCGATCTCGGCGTCGCCGCGCACGACGCGGGCCGTCTTGGGCCGCAGTCCCATCAGCTTGCGGATGGCCTCGGAGGTCTGTCCCCTAGCCCTGGCTTCGAGGAACCGGCCAAGCAGGACGAGCGCGATGATGATGGCGGCGGTGTCGAAATAGACGGCGTGCTGCACGCCTTCGGCGGCGAAGAGGTCGGGGAACAGGGTTATGATGGCGCTGAAGGCGTAGGCTACACCGGTGCCCAGCGCGATCAAGGTGTTCATGTTGGTCGTGCCGTGCCTGGCCGCGCTCCAAGCTCCCTTGTAGAACTGTGCGCCGGCCCAGAACTGCACCGGAGTCGCCAACGCCCAGAGCACGTACCAGTTCTGCAGGAAGGAGGGCATCCATGGGAACCACTCCTTGAAGCTGCCGAGGAAGATGACTATGCCAAGGCCGCCAGCGACGAGAAACCGGTTGCGCTGGTCCTTGATGAGCTTGGTGCGGGCCAGCCGTTCCCTGTCGCGCTGCTCCTCCTCTTCGCCGGCTATGCCCTCCACGGAGTATCCGGCATCTGCCACAGCGCGGTCGAAATCGTCCAGGGTAGCGACGTCGTCCATGTAGTGAAGGGTGGCGCGCTCCGTGGCAAGGTTGACGTCGACGGAGACCACTCCATCGACCTCTTTGAGCGCCTTTTCCACGTGGAACACGCAGGCGGCGCAGGTCATGCCAGCTATGTTCAGGCCTATCTTCTGACTGGGCTGGTTTTCGATGTCTTGAAGGGTCAAGGTTTTACTTCTCCGAAAGGTTGTAGAGCTGTGTAAGTTCGTCAAGGACCTCCTGGTCGTGGCCGTTGCGCACGCCCTCCAGGACGTGGGTGTGCAGGTGGCCTTCCAGCAGCCTGGACTCCACCTTCTGGATGGCGCGACGCACGGCGTAGGTCTGCTTGAGGATGTCGACGCAGTATTTCTCGTCCTCGATCATGCGCCGGATGCCGGCCAGGTGTCCTTCAATGTAGTTCAGCCGTTTCAGCGAGTCTTGCTTTACTTCAGGCAGCATTGTTGTCCTCTGCGAGTGAATACCCCATCCCAGGGGGTATGGGTAGTGTAGAGGAGATGGGGGTTGGGGTCAAGGGGCGGATGGCGCGGCAGAAATTTGGTATGCAAACGGTAAAAAGGAGAAAACCGCAGTCTCCGACTCGCCAGTCTGGCTTGCGTACATTTCGGTGTCTCCGTCTATAATGCTTTAAGTCACCGCATCGTTCCTGAAGTCACGTGAGGAGTCAGATGACCCGCCCCGAAACGGTTCTGGTCACCGGAGCCACCGGGTACATAGGAGGAAGGTTGGTGCCCCGGCTGGTTGAAGAGGGGCGCCGCGTACGCGTTCTGGTACGCAGTCAGGCCCGGGCTCTTTCCCGCTCCTGGTCCGACCAGGTCGAGGTAGCGGTCGGCGACGTTCTCAGCCCTCAAGGCCTGTCGAAAGCGTTGGCTGGGGTGGACTCCGCCTACTACCTTATTCACAGCATGTCCAAGGGTTCCAAATTCCACGAGTTGGACATCGAGGCTGCGCGTACGTTCGGTCAAGAAGCCAGGAGAGCAGGGGTGAACCGAATCATTTACCTCGGTGGCTTGGGGGACCCGAAAGCCAATCTCTCTCACCACTTGCGCTCCCGCCAAGAGACGGGAGAAGCGCTTAGGGAGAGCGGCGTTCCTGTCACGGAGTTCAGGGCCGCCGTAGTCGTCGGATCGGGCAGCACCTCTTTCGAGATGATTCGCTATCTTGTGGAGCGTCTGCCGGTCATGGTCTGCCCCAAATGGATTTACTCCCGCATCCAGCCCATCGCCGTGGATGACCTACTGGCGTATCTGGTTTCCACCCTGGACGTTACGGAAAGCAATGGGCTCACCATCGAGATTGGGGGGAAGGACGTGACTACCTACAAGGGACTGATGCTCGGCTATGCCGGGGCAAGAGGTCTCAGACGACTGCTGCTTCCCGTCCCGGTTCTGACTCCTCGTTTGTCCTCTTACTGGGTGCACTGGGTGACTCCCATCCCTGCCGGTATCAGCGCAGCTCTCGTTGAGGGGCTCCGCAACGACGTCGTCGTGACCAACTGTCTCGCTGGCACTCTGTTCCCCCATATCGAACCCCAGGGCTACGCCTCGGCCATCGGCAGCGTGATTAGGGAACTCGACGAGGGAAGAATAGACACGTCGTGGAGCGATGCCACTGGCACGACCAAGGAGCTGGAGAAACCGGTCCGCTTGGAATCTCGGAAGGGGATGATTATCGAGCGTAGGCGCCGCATGGTTGCAGCTCCGGCCCGGGCTGTCTACCGGGTTTTCACCGGCATAGGAGGGGCACGCGGCTGGTACTTCGCCAACTGGGCATGGCGATTGCGTGGAATGGTGGATCGCTTGCTTGGCGGCGCCGGTCTGCGGAGGGGACGGCGTCATCCCGATGACCTGCGTATCGGAGACGCCGTGGATTTCTGGCGAGTGGAAGACCTGGAAGCCGACCACTTGGTTCGACTGAGAGCCGAGATGAAGCTCCCAGGGCAGGCCTGGCTCCAATACGAGGTGTGGCAGACGCAGGATGGCGTAACCCATCTGGAGCAAACGGCGGCATTTGTACCCAGGGGATTGGCCGGCCTGGTCTATTGGTACGCGCTGTATCCTGTTCACTCCTGGATTTTTGGCGGGCTTGCAAAAGCAATCGCCCAGCGCGCTGAACAGTTGACGGCTTCTCCCGGCTGTGAGAATCCGCCCCGCTAATCCGGCCGCAGACCCCCATGGAGCAACCCCCTCGCTTGACGCCTCGCGCATTAGCGGCTAGCATGTTAATCGCCATGACTAACGCGACCTTTGTTCTGACGTGCACATGTACATGTACTCACCATGTGGGGCAAAGTCGCTTGTAGTACGTGGCTGTTCAATAGCAACAAAGCCCCTCGCAAACTAAGACCGAGGGGTTTTTTATTTGTGCGAGAGTTAGGAAACTCAGGAGGAAAGAAACGATGGCTGATTACGCAAACCCGAATGTCCTGGTAGACACCGAATGGGTGGCCCAGCACGGCCAGGACGATAACGTGCGACTGCTGGAGGTCGACGTGGACACCACGGCGTACGACCAGGGCCACATAGAGGGCGCAGTGGGCATCAACTGGCAGTCGCAGCTGCAGGACGGCGTCCGCCGCGACCTGACGAGCAAAGAAGACTTCGAGAAGCTGATGTCGGAGTCCGGCGTAGGCAACGACACCACCGTGGTGGTCTACGGCGACAACAATAACTGGTTCGCCGCCTGGGCGTACTGGCAACTCAAGTACTACGGGCACAAGGACGCCCGCGTGATGGACGGGGGCCGCGCCAAGTGGCTTGCCGAGGGCAGGCCGACCACGACGGACGCGGTCAGCCATGCCGCCGCCAGCTACACGGCGCAGGAGCCGGACTGCTCCATACGCGCTTTGCGCGACTACATCACGAGCAACCTGTCCGACCTGGAGCTTGTCGACGTGAGGTCGCCCGCCGAATACAGCGGCGAGCTTCTTGCGCCGGAGCACCTACCGCAGGAAGGCGCGCAGCGCGGCGGCCACATCCCGGGCGCGGCCAATGTGCCCTGGGCCACCGCCGTAGCTGAGGACGGCACGTTCAAGTCCGCCGATGAGCTCAACGAGATATACGGCGGAAAGGGCATAAGCGGTGACAAGGAGATAGTAGCCTACTGCCGCATTGGGGAGAGGTCTTCCCACACCTGGTTTGTCCTCAGCGAGCTGCTGGGCTATCCCAACGTGCGCAACTACGACGGTTCCTGGACGGAGTGGGGATCCGCCGTGGGCGTGCCGGTGGAGAAGTAGTCCACCGTTTGACATAGGGCAATACGCTGCAACGCAGCGCGAGCTCCGTTGCAGCGTATTCTTGGTTCCTGCAGTAGCTGCCCCGTACGGTCTGCTGTAGGAACGCATGACTCTCTGTTAGGATGCAACCGGTATGGAAAACCGCTGGTCTACAGAGGACGTCAACATCCTGGACGAGCTGGACCTGCTCGTCTATCAGAGCCGCCTTATCGGGGAAGAGCCGTCGCTGGTGCTCTGGGGTGGAGGAAACACCTCCCTGAAAGTGACCAGCACGGACTTCCGAGGCCGGCAGGTCAAGGCTATGCTGGTCAAGGGGTCGGGCTCCGACATGAAGTCCGCGCTGCGAAAGGACTTCCCAGCCCTGCGCATGGACGATATCCTGCCCCTCTTCGAGCTGACTGAGATGTCCGATGACGGGATGGTGGAGTACCTGTCGCATTGCGTCATGGAGCCCGGCTCGCCGCGTCCTTCCATAGAAACGCTGCTCCACGGCTTCCTGCCGCAGAACAGTGTTGTTCACACGCACGCGGACGCCATCCTCTCCCTGACCAACACTCGCAACCCGCACAAGGCGCTGGCGCAAGCTTTCGGCTCGGACGTGATAGTGGTGGAGTACCAGCGGCCGGGCTTTCTCCTCTCCAAAGAGGTGGCTGCCGCTGTGTTGAAGCGACCCGGAGCCAGGGGATTGGTGCTCCTCAACCACGGCCTGATCACCTGGGGATTCACTCCACAGGCCAGCTATGAGGCCCACGTGGCGCTGATCAGCGAAGCGGAACAGTTCTTGAAGGTGAGAGCGTCCGCCAAGGTACCGTTCGGCGGAGTAAAAACGCCCGCACTGGAGAAGGCGGAGCGACGGCGGGTGGCCGGTATGGTGACGCCTGTGCTCAGGTTGCTGCTCAGCGCTTCCTCGGAGAAACGCATGCTGGTGCGGTTCGAAGACAGCCCGGACGTGCTCGAATTCGCTGGCTCAAAGAGAGCCGGGGCGTTCGCGGAAGCTGGCGCGGCCACGCCGGACCATATGCTGAGCACGAAGAGAAATCCGTTGCTGGTGGAGGTGTCGGACCCCTCCTACGCCGGCGATGTGCAGCGCAGCCTGGAGGCGGGGGTGGAGCAGTACCGTAGGGCGTATACCGACTGGTTCAACAGCCACAAGCAGGGGCTTGTAGAGATGCGCGACCCGTATCCCAGGGTTGTCCTGGTTCCCGGCTTGGGCATGTGGGTGTCGGGCAAAGACACCAGGGGTCTGAACACCGTCTCCGACATCTATCATCACACCATCTCGATCATGGCCGGGGCCCACATGGTGGATGAATACGTCTCGCTGCCGCCCAAGGATGCCTACGACGTCGAGTACTGGCCCCTGGAGCTGTACAAGCTGAGCCTGCTGCCGCCTGAAAGGGAACTGACAAGGCGCATAGCCCTGGTGACGGGCGCGGCCAGCGGCATAGGCAAAGCCATCGCCTTTCGTCTTGCCCAGGAGGGAGCGCAGGTGTCGCTGGTGGACATAGACGCTGACGGAGTGGGCGAAGCGGTGCAAGAGATCAACGCTGAACTGGGCGAAGACAGGTGCATAGGCGTGGCTACGGACGTTACGGATCAAGAGCAGGTGGCCGGGGCATTCCGGCGCACGGCGCTGGCGTTCGGAGGGCTGGATATCCTGGTCTCCAACGCCGGAATTGCGCCCACGGGAACCCTGGACGAGATGGACTTGTCCAAATGGCAGAGGAGTCTCGACGTCAACGCCACGGCTCATTTGCTCGTTTCTCAGGAAGCGGTGCGGATTATGCGCGCCCAGGGCATGGGAGGCAGTCTGATCTTTGTGGCGACCAAGAACGTTACGGCGCCCGGCGTCGGTTTTGGCGCTTACAGCGCGGCCAAGGCCGCCGAGGCGCAGCTTGCCCGGGTGCTGGCCATTGAAAACGGCAGGTACGGCATCAGGAGCAACATCATCAATCCGGACTCCGTTTTCCAGGACTCCCGGCTGTGGTCGGAGGAGCTCCGCAAGCAGCGCGCCGCGGCGCACGGCGTAGCGGTCTCAGAGTTGGAGGGGTTCTACTCGCGCCGCAACCTTCTCCAAGAGTTCATTACCCCTCGTGACGTTGCGGAAGCGGCGCTATACCTGGCCAGCGACCGTTCCGCCAAGACAACCGGTTGCATGATCACCGTGGACGGCGGCTTGGTGGAGGCGTTCCCCCGTTGAAACACCCTTCCGCCATGCCTGGGCCGGGGAGCGCAGGCGCTCCGTTACACTTGACATTTTCCATGACATGCTTTAGACATGAATCAGGTTACAGTCACTACCCATATGGGTCCGACGAATTCCACGCAGCTAATTCATAGCAAGCTAATACCTGAGTTGATGGCACTCTTCTCTAGTAAGGAGGCATAATTGGGAAAGATAAAAGTTGCAATCATAGGCGTTGGCAACTGCGCTTCGTCTCTGGTGCAGGGGGTATACAAGTATCAGGAGGCATCTGAGAACGGCTTTATCCCCGGCCTCATGCACACGGTGCTGGGGGGGTACCACGTTGGAGACATAGAGTTTGTCGCCGCCTTTGACATCGATAAGAACAAGGTGGGCAAAGACCTTGGCAAGGCGATATACGCTCCGCCTAACAACACCGTCACGTTCCACGACGTGCCGCGTACAGGCGTGAAGGTAATGCGCGGCATGACGCACGACGGAATTGGCAAGTACATCTCGGATAAGGTCAAGAAAGCGCCCGGCGATACGGTGGATGTGGCCCAAGTGCTCAAGGATACCGAGGCCGACGTTGTAATCAACTACCTGCCGGTGGGAAGTGAAGAGGCCACCAGGTGGTACGCTGACCAGGTGTTGGAGGCGGGCACGGGTTTCATCAACTGCATTCCAGTGTTCATAGCCACCGGGGGCTACTGGCAGAAGAGGTTCAAGGACAAGAACCTGCCCATCATAGGAGACGACATCAAGTCGCAGGTTGGAGCTACCATCACGCATCGTATGCTGACCCGTCTATTTCACGAGCGCGGCGTGCAAGTGGAGCGCACCTACCAGCTCAACTTCGGCGGAAACACCGACTTTCAAAACATGCTGGAGCGCGAGCGCCTGGATTCCAAGAAGATATCCAAGACAAATTCGGTTACCTCTCAGCTTCCTTACGATATGGGTGATGACAACGTCCACGTAGGCCCCAGCGATTACGTGCCATGGCTTACCGACCGCAAGTGGGCCTACATACGCCTGGAAGGCAGGACGTTTGGCGACGTGCCGCTGAACGCCGAGCTGAAGCTGGAGGTATGGGACAGCCCCAATTCGGCGGGCGTGGTCATCGACGCCATCCGCTGCGCAAAGCTGGCCCTGGATAGGGGGTGGGGCGGTCCCATGGTGGCGCCCTCTTCATACTTCATGAAATCGCCTCCGATCCAGTTCACGGACGCCGCCGCCCACGACATGGTTGAGGCGTACATAGAAGGAGACGGTTCGGCCAACGATCAGCTAGCATAAGAGCCTGTTTCCCATGAAAATAGGGCTGGTGTCGCCATACGATTTCGCTTACCACGGGGGAGTGGTCGCCCACATCTCGCAGCTAAGCCGTCAGTTGGAACGTATGGGGCACGAGGTCAAGGTGCTGGCCCCGGTCAAGTCTCCGTACACTATAGACCAGAACAACCTCATTCCCGTGGGTCGCCCTATCCCGGTGCCCAGCGGCGGTTCCATTGCCCGCATCTCCCTTTCCGTGTGGCGAGAGCGTAGAGTGAAGGCCATCTTGAAGGAGGAGGCCTTCGACGTAATTCACCTCCACGAACCCCTTGCGCCGGTGCTTCCCTTGACCGTGCTTCGTTTCTCCAACACGGTGAACGTGGGCACCTTCCACGCCTTTCACGGAAGGGGCTACATGTACTGGTTCAGCAAGAGGATAATGAGGCGGTGGTTCAACAAGCTGGATGCGCGAATCGCCGTTTCAGAGCCGGCCCGGCAGTTTGTGAGCGGGTCGTTTCCCGCTGACTATCACATCGTCCCCAACGGCATAGACGTCGATTTCTTCGCCGAGGAGACGCCCCCCTTCGACGCCTTCAACGACGGGAAGCTGAACATCCTCTTTGTGGGCCGTATGGAGAAGCGCAAAGGTCTCAAGTACCTGCTGCAGGCTTTCAGCAGGTTGAAGTGGGAGTACCCCAACACGCGCCTCATAGTGGTGGGTCCGGGCAATCCCGGCAAGGAGAACTACCGCATAATGGCGGAGCGAAACCTGCAGGACGTGGTCTTTGTGGGCAGAGTCACGGATGAGCAGAAACGGCGTTACTTCAAGACCGCCCACATCTTCTGCGCACCCAATACGGGCAAGGAGAGCTTCGGCATTGTGCTGGGGGAAGCCATGGCTTCGGGGAAGCCCATCGTGGCCTCCGACATATCGGGCTTTGCCAGCGTGATGACCGACTTCAGGGAAGGATTTCTGGTGCCCCCCAAGAACGATGAGATGCTCTATCTTGGACTGAAACAGCTGATGGATAGCCCTGAGTTGCGCTTTGACATGGGGAGGCGCGGCCTGAAAACGGTGCAGAAATTTCGCTGGGAGAGGGTAGGAGAGCAGGTGGTGGAGATCTACCGGGACGCACTGGACCGCCGCGCCGGTTCGACCTCATCCGTGGCGGCGGTGGGCCATTAGAGAAAGGGCCCGCGCCTCGCTGAGCCGCTACCTGGAGACCCCGGCGGCCCGGCTTCTGGTTCGATTGAGGATTCCCCCCAACGCCATAACCGTGGCCGGGCTGCTGATCACTGCAGCGGCGGCTTACCTGGTGTCCCAGGACGAACTTCTCATCGGCGGTCTGGTGTTTCTCTTTGCCAGCGTTATGGACATGCTGGATGGAGCGGTGGCGCGACTCAAGGGCGTCGAAAGCGCCTTTGGCGCTGTCCTGGACTCGCTGGCGGACCGTCTTGGCGAAGCGGTCGTATTAATTGGAGTAGCCGCTCTGTTCCTCAGCCGTGATAGCGACGCCGGAGTGCTGCTGGCCTTCCTGGCCCTGGTTGTCTCTTTCTCAGTGAGCTATCTCCGCGCCCGCGGCGAGGGGCTGGGGGTGGTCATGAAGGAGAGCGGCCTGTTCACCAGGACGGAGCGGGTGCTGGTGCTGACCGTAGGGCTGCTCACCGGCTGGCTGATCCCGGCGTTGTCCATCATGATCGCTCTGTCGGTAGTGTCACTGGCGCAGAGAGTGCACACGCTGTGGAGGGGTACCAGACGGGCAGACTGACAGACGGGCAGGTGGTAGGCGGGCAAAATGCCGCTACCTTTGGGCCAAGCGCTCAGCGTGTCGTATGTAGTCCGAGGTCTCGCGGATGAGCTGCTCAGTCACCACCGGCTGGCAGTAGTCGTGGTAAAAACATTCGCCGTGCAGCACGTCCTGACGATAGGAATAAAGGTGTGCAAGGTTCTCAATGGAACGGTCTTCGACTGTAAGGGCCTTCAGTCTGCGACTGGCGGTGGTGGACGTTCCGGGAGCCTGCCCTGTGCGCACAAGAACCAAGGCCTCCGTGGCGCGGACGGTGGCGCACCAAGCTTTCTCCGCCGCGTCCCGCACGTCGCCGGCGGACATGCGCTCGAGGGCAGCGTCCCGCATAAGGCGGGCGTCTGCGAATATGCGTGCGGCGTTGGCCTCAACGGTAGTCATAAGAATGCTCCTGAAGGCATTGTACCACGAGACGGAGGACGCGAGGCGCATTCGCGGATGACGTGGAACGGCGGGTGGTGTTTTGCTAGACTGTCCTTGACTATTGGGAGGATGACCTATGACTACGATTCTCTCGGATAACGACACGCAGGCGCTCAAGGACAGGTTCAAGCGTGAGCTCAAGCAGGACGTTACCATCCGACTGTTCACCCAGCGCACCTTTGGCCTGACAATTCCGGGCCGTGAATGCGCCTACTGCGAGCAGACGCAGAAGCTGTTGGAGGAGGTCACGGGGCTTTCCAAGAAGCTGCACCTGGAGATCAAGGACTTCTACTCCGAGGCGGAGGAGGCCAGGAAAGCCGGGGTGGAGAGAATACCGGCGATGGTCATATCCAAGAACGGAGAGTCCAACGTGAGGTTCTACGGTATTCCCCTGGGGTATGAGTTCGCCACGATTATCGAAGACCTGATAACCGTATCTCGCGGGGTCAGCCCGCTTTCCCTGGAAACGCGGAAGAAGCTGAAGCGCATCAAAGAGCCCGTGCACATCCAGGTGTTTGTCACGCCAAGCTGCGGATACTGCCCCCAGATGGCGCGCATCGCGCATGCAATGGCCATGGAGAACAAGAACGTCACCGCCGACGTTGTGGAAGTGCAGGAGTTCCCCACCGTCGCCAGGATGTACATGGTGAGCGGGGTGCCCAAGACCGTGATCAACAACAGGATACAGTTCGTGGGCGCGGTGCCGGAGGCTGTCTTCGCCGACAAGGTGATGGAGGCGCTTGAGCAGCCCGATAAAGAAGAGCCGAGCAACGCGCTGACCGTGCCGGAGGAGCTTGGGCCTGCGACCAAGCAGACCGGCTAGCGGGTGACTAGAGAAAACACGCCGTGAGTACACCTGAGTACAAGGGAGTGATCTTTGACCTCTACGGGACCCTTGTGGAGCCCTTCCGTTCCCAAGAAAGCCGGACAAGCATTACGGAGATGGCCGCAACCTTGGATGTGCCCAGAGACGAGTTCGGGCGGTTGTGGCGTGAGACGTTCTCGGATCGAGAGACGGGAGTCTTCCCAACCATCGAGGAGAACATCCGGCACGTATGCCAGGGCCTGGGGATCCAGCGCGACGCCTCTCAGGTGACGGCCACGGCGGAGCTGCGGTTAAACCTCTACCGTCGTTCTCTTGTTCCCAGGCCTGGCAGCGTGGAAACCCTGGCCGCTCTCCGGTCAGCGGGGTTCCGGATAGGGCTGGTGAGCAACGCGAGCGCGCAGACCGATGAGCTATGGCTGGAAACGCCGATGGCGCCACTGGTTGACGCGCCCGTCTTCTCATGCGAAGCGGGGATGTCCAAGCCCGACCCGCGCATCTACCGACTGGCGTTGGAAGGTCTTGGACTAGCGGCGGATGCGTGTCTCTTCGTTGGCGACGGGGGCAGCGGCGAGCTGGAGGGCGCGAGGCGTGTGGGGCTGCATCCGGCGCTGATCCGGACACCCGGCGACGACCTGGACGACCCTCACCGCCCAGAGGCCAAGGAGTGGCGAGGCCCTACGGTGTCCGCCATCTCAGAGGTACTTGACCTGGTCACCGCGGGTAATCGACCGGCTGGCGGCTAAAGGTACTCCGTAACCTCGGCGAGGCCGGTTATACGCGGACAGCCGTTGTAGCCGGCCATCGTGCCGTCACGGTCTATGAGCAGGGGCTGTATGCCGACGTTGCGCGCACCCGCCACGTCCGATACAGGTGAGTCGCCCACGTGAATCGCCTCCTCCGGCTTTGCGCTTGCCCTTGCCAGGGCCAGGCGGAAGATGGGCGGGTGCGGCTTCTCGATGCCCGCATCCTGGGACGTGACCACGAAGTCCAGGTGCTCGGTCAGACCCAGTTGCGCCGTTAGATTGGATGCGTTGCCGCCTATATTGCTGATCAGGCCTACGGTTAATCCCCTGGCACGGAGCAGATCAAGGGTGGGCAGCACATCGTTGAACAGGGCAAAGCCGTGGGGGACTGCCTGCACCTTGGCCCAGACCTTTGCAGCCGTTTCAAGGTCCGTTTCTATGCCTGCGCCTTTCAATATGAGCTGCTCGTATCTGGCAAAGAAATCGAGCCGCTCCTGGGACGACATTCCTCTAAGGGGAGAATCTGTGGAGTTCACCTCGGACATCAGCCTATCGGCTTCCAGATAGCCCCGGATGATCCCTTCATGGCTGGCTTGAAAGCCCATGCTGGCCATGGCCTGGGCCTGCACCTCTTCTTTGGGTGGGTGAAATCCGGCAAGAGTACCGTAAAAATCGAAGAAGACCGCTTTTATCGCCATTGCGCCTACCTGAGGCTCATTTTAACATGGCTGCGTCCATGGCTGTGCAACAAGGAAGTCGAATCATCCGGATCCTGAGGAACACCGTCTCGACATCCGTCGATCTCTTGTTCCCCAAGAGGTGCGTGGGATGCGACATTGAAGGCGCGTTCCTGTGCGAAGAGTGCAGCGACGACCTGCCGCTCCTGGAACCTCCCTACTGCTTCATCTGCTCTCAGCCGGGCGATCTGATGGTGCGCCTCTGTCGTAGATGCTGGGAGAGGCCACTTCAGATAGACGGCATCCGTTCGGCGTACCGCTTTGAGGGCGCCATTCGTAACGCAGTGCACTCGCTGAAGTACAGAAACCTGCGGGCGATGGCTCCCGTGCTGGCCGGTCTCCTTGCCGACTTTGTCGTGTCGCAGCGCATGGAGGCTGACCTTCTGGTCCCTGCGCCGTTGCATCCCAAGAGGGAGCGCAGCAGGGGATACAACCAGTCGATGCTTCTGGCCAGGGAGACCGGCGCGCTGCTGAACATGAAGACAAGCAGCGACGCCTTGCGCCGTGTGCAGAACACCCCTTCCCAGGCATCCGTATCCAGCGAGGAGGAGCGCCAGGTCAATGTAGCGAACGCATTTAAGGCGTCGCCGGACCTGGTGGGCGGAAAGCGCGTCATAATACTGGACGACGTATGCACCACGGGCGCTACCCTGGAGGCATGTTCGCTGGCGCTGAAAGCGGCGGGAGCGGTCTCCGCACACGGCCTGACCCTGGCCAGGGAGGTGTAGGGGGTCTCTCCAACATGGTTGGGAGGACAACTCCGCATTGACGCTGCGCAGAAGCGGCCTTACTCTGTAACTAACGACTGAGAACAAAAGGAGCCATCCATGACTCTCAACACCTATCTCCACTTCAATGACAACTGCCGCGAGGCGTTCGAGTTCTATCGCTCTGTGTTTGGCGGTGAGTTCACCATCATGGAGACCATGGAGGGCGGCCCTCCCGACATGGGCGTCCCGGAGTCGGAGAAGCACCTGATAATGCACGTATCGCTGCCCATAGGCGACAGCGTGCTCATGGGCAGCGACGTCCCCTCCATGTTCGGTCCGCCCCCGGTCATGGGCAGCAACTTCTCCATCGCCTATACGACTCAGAGCAGGGATGAGGTGGACGCTCTCTTGGCCAAGCTGTCCGATGGAGGGGAAGTGACCATGGAGGCGCAGGAGATGTTCTGGGGCTCCTACTTTGGCGCATGCACCGACAAGTTCGGCATAGGCTGGATGCTCGACTACGAAATCCCCAGCCAGTAGAGACGGCCTAGCTCACTCCCTTCGGCTACGCTCAGGACATGCTTGTCGAACCATTCGAGCGGGAATAATGCGGCGAACTTTGTCCGCTTGTTTCCTTCCCTTCGTCATACCCGCGACGGCGGGTATGACGAAGGGGCGTTGGGATAATTGACACGCTCATTGCCTGGCAATACACTTTTTATACAGGCCATATTTTAAGCGCGGCTAGCTATAGGAACAGTCGGGGAGAGTCTTCAGGCTCTCCCTTCATTCTGTTCCGTGGAGGAGGGACACCGATGGGAGTTCTGGCACAGGCCGATCCTGAAATCGCCCAAGTCATAGCAAATGAGGAGATGCGACAGAGGCGCAACCTGGTCCTCATCGCCTCCGAAAACTACGTAAGCCAGGCGGTCAGGGAAGCGCAGGCATCGGTCCTGACGAACAAGTACGCGGAAGGCTACCCGGGACGGCGCTACTACGGGGGCTGCGAATACGTGGACGTGGCGGAAAACCTTGCCAGAGACCGTCTGAAAAAGCTGTTCGGCGCTGAGTACGCCAATGTTCAACCTCACAGCGGCGCCCAGGCGAACATGGCCGTTTACTTTGCCCTGCTGCAGCCCGGCGATACAGTCCTTGGCATGCGGCTGGACCAGGGCGGCCACCTTACCCACGGGAGCAGGGTTAACTTCTCCGGCAGGCTGTACAACTTCGTCTCCTACGGCGTCACCCGCGAGACCGAGCTTATAGATTACGAAGAGGTGGAACGGCTGGCCAAGGAGCACAGGCCCAAGATGATAGTTACGGGAGCCACTGCCTATTCCCGCACCATAGACTTTGGCCGCTTCCGGGCCGTTGCGGATGAAGTGGGCGCGATTCTCATGGTGGATATTGCCCACACGGCCGGGTTGATAGCCGCGGGCGCTCATCCTTCCTGCGTCCCACACGCCCAGGTGGTCACGTCCACGACGCACAAGACGCTGAGAGGGCCCAGGGGAGCCTTGATCATGGGCAATGAGGACCTGGCGCGCTCCATAGACAGCGCCGTTTTCCCATTGGTGCAAGGGGGGCCTATGATGCACACCATAGCGGGAAAAGCGGTGGCCTTCGGCGAGGCTCTCAAGCCGGAGTTCTCCGATTACGGGCACAAAGTGGTGGAAAACGCGCGGGCGCTGGCCAGGTCGTTGGAAGACGGCGGGCTGCGCATAGTGTCGGGCGGCACGGACAACCACCTGATACTGGTGGATCTCACATCCATGGGCATCACGGGCCAGGAAGCTGAAGATGCGCTGTCCAGGGTTCATATCACGGTCAACAAGAACGCCATTCCCTTCGATAGCAGGCCTCCGCGAGTGACCAGCGGGCTGAGGCTGGGCACGGCGGCGCTGACCACAAGAGGGTTCGGGTCTGAAGAGATGGCGGAGGTGGCGCGCCTCATAGTGAAAACGCTGGCAAACATGGGGAATGAAGCCATGGAAGAGGATCTACGCCGGGAGGTGGAAGGGCTTTCCTCCGGCTTCCCCGTACCTTAGGACTTGGCGGCCTGAATGGGGGCTTGCGACATTGTGCGGCGCCTGTCGAATCGTGTTATAATCTCGCTCGGTGCCTGCGTCTGAGGCACATTTTAGTGATTAAGAGGAGTTGACTGCCGAGTGCGTGAATACGAACTGGTAATGGTAATTAGCCCGGAAGTTGATGAAGAGAACGCCACCGGTGTGGTGGAGCGTGTGAGCAAGTTCATCACGGACCGGGGCGGAGAGATAACAAACCAGGACAACTGGGGAACTCAAAGACTGGCATATCCCATTCAGGACTACCGGGAAGGGAACTATGTTCTGACACAGTTCAACTCGGAACCCGCCGCGGCCAAAGAACTGGATGACGCCCTGAGAGCGTATCAGGAACTTCTCAGGCATCTGGTGGTAAAAAGAGAAGACTAGCGCAGCAGCAAGTGGAGATATAGGGAATGCTCAACAAGATTATGGTGATCGGCAATCTGGGCACTGACCCTGAAATGCGCTACACACCCAGTGGAAGCGCGGTGACCAACTTTAGGATGGCTGTAAGCAGGTCTTACACCGCTTCGGACGGCGAGCGTAGAGAGGAAACGGAGTGGTTCACCATAGTGGCCTGGAACCAGCTGGCGGAGCAGGTGAATCAGTACCTCACCAAGGGCCGCCGGGCGTACGTGGAGGGACGGCTGCGCAGCAGAAGCTGGGAGGGACAGGACGGTCAAACGCGATTCGTCAACGAAATAAATGCCTTTACAATCTTGTTCTTGGACCGGGCTCCGGGATCGCAATCTGAAGGCCCCGGCATGCAGGACGAGCCCGGGGGCAGGGTGGACCCGGAGGACCTGCCTTTCTAACAGCAAGGGAAGAGGAGTAATGAACGCATGACCCAGAGGCCAAGAGGTCGCCGCAGAGACGGCCCAAGATATTACCAGCGTCGCAGAGTGTGCTCTTTCTGCGTGGAAAAGATGGAGCACATAGACTATAAGAACGTGTCCCGGATACGGCGTTATCTTTCGGACAGAGCTAGAATAGAGCCTCGCCGTAAAACGGGTAACTGCGCCAAGTGCCAGCGTGGTCTGGCGCGGGCTTTGAAACGCGCCCGGCACCTGGCCATGCTTCCGTACACCGGAGAGCATGGATAGACGACCGTCGGCGTTCCGGCGCTGCGCGCATCCACACCGTCTCCGGGTACTTATTGACCATAAGAGAATCAGGTTGGTTATTGGATGACTACAAGCGGCCGTAATCAAGAGGCCAGAGTACCAACTCGTAGAAGGCAAGCGACTCGCATGCAGCAGGAGAGGCGGCGTCAGCGGCGGGTACTGCTGTTTGCGGCGTTCGTGGTGCTGGTGGTGCTGGCCATTCCGGCTGTCGGCTACTACATCACGTTCGTCACGCCGCCCAGGCAAGTGATAGTCAGCGTGAATGACGTGGAGCGGACTATGGGTGAAATGGTGGACCGCGCCAGGGCAAGGGTGGCGTCCCAGGTCGAGGCCGGCGCCCAACCTCAGATAGCCAACGTGCCGTTTGAAGTTCTCACCAGCCTTGTGGATGAGGAGCTTCTCACCCAGGGCGCGCCTTCAGTTGGCGTGACGGTTACCAGAGATGACATCGACCAGGAGGTAAGGTCCACCTTTTATCCACGGACTACTCCCGGAGAAGAGCAGGACCCCGATGCCCTGGAGAGGGAGTTTCAGCAGAGATACACCGATTTCCTCACCGTCTCGCAGCTTTCCGATGAGACGTACAGGCAAATAGCCAGGTCCAACATCCTGCGCACGCAGATACGGGAAATAGTAGGCCAGGAAGTCCCTTCATTGGAGGAGTCCGTATACGTTCACTGGATCAGGGTCAGCGATGAGGCGGTGGCGTCTGAGGTCGTTGGCCGCCTGGAAGCCGGCGAGGATTTCGTTAGCCTGGCTCGTGAATACAACCAGGACACCGTATGGGCGAACCACGATGGAGAGGTGGGCTGGGTGCCCAGGGGCGCTTTCTTTGAGCTGGAAGAGACCCTGTTCAGCATCGAACACGGGGTGGTCTCCCACCCGCTGAGGTCGCGTGCCGGCGTGCACATGCTCAAAGTCACCGACGGGCCCGACATTGTTGAAGTCAACGATAATATGAGAGAGGTCTTGAAGACTCGGGCGCTGGAAAACTGGCTGGAAGAGCAGCGCGAGAGCAACAACGTAGTGGTAGCCTTCGATTCGGACGACTACGATTGGGTCATCAGCAAGATAATAGAGTTGACCAACATCTCTCGTTCTCTGGACAGATAGGCGCGGTCATACCGGGTTGCAGGTATCTAGCCCAAGAGGCAAAGAAGTCTCTTTGACATCCTCATGAACGGCAAAAGCAAAATTGGAGTAGGTCTGCTTGGCTTGGGCGTGGTAGGTTCCCAGGTTGCTCAAACACTCCTGAGCAAACCTGAGCGCTGGGCACAGCACGTGGGCCGGCCCCTGGAGCTTCAAGGCGTCCTGGTGCGTGATCCCGCCAGAGAGAGGCGTTTGCCCATAGAACCCGGACTGTTGACCACGGACCCCGCTTCGCTGATTGACAACCCGGACGTGGACATAATAGTCGAGCTCATGGGCGGCGTGGACCCGGCCGTGCGACACCTGCGGGCTGCCCTGGAGAAGGGGAAGCACGTTGTTACCGCAAACAAAGAGGTCATGGCCACCCGTGGGCAGGAGCTTTTGCAGCTTGCCGAAGAGACCGGGCTCAATCTTCTATACGAAGCGAGCGTAGCGGGGGGCATTCCCATCATAGGCTCCTTACGCAAAGACCTTCTGGCCAACGAATTCACCTCCCTCCACGCCATCATAAACGGGACGACCAACTACATATTGACCCGGATGTCTCAAGAGGGGCTGGACTTTGAATCGGCGCTGCGCAACGCCAAAGCGCTGGGCTACGCCGAACCCGACCCGACGAACGACGTTGAAGGCATAGACGCCGCTTACAAGCTGGCCGTTCTAACCTCGCTTGCCTTTCACACCCAAGTCTCCGATCAGGATATATACCGGGAAGGGATTACCGGACTGGCTCCCAGGGACTTTCAGTACGCCAGGGAGTTTGGGTTTGAAATCAAGCTGCTGGGAATAGCGCGCCGCAAGGACAATGAGCTGTCCCTGCGCGTCCATCCCGCCCTGGTGCCCCAGGAGCATCTCCTGGCCAAGGTAGACGGCGCGTTCAATGCCGTCGAGTTCGAGGGCGACCTGGTAGGGCGCGTGGTATTTCACGGCCAGGGCGCGGGCCCTGAACCTACCAGCAGCGCGGTACTTGGTGATATCCTGGAAGCTGCCAGGGGTATTGTCATAGGGAGAAAGCCTCCTCAGCGGGGCGCTTTGAACCAGGGATTGAGAGTCGCCCCACTGGATGAACTGGCTACCGAGTATTACGTTAGAATGACGCTGGCCGACCGCGCCGGTGTGCTGGCCCGGCTAACCGCCATCTTGGGAGACCTGGACATCAGCATTGCCTCGGTTATTCAGAAGAGCGCCGACCTGGATGGCAGAACGGCGGAATTCGTGGTGATGACTCACCTCTCGCGTGAATCACACCTGAGGGAAGCAATCCGGCAGATGGAGAGCCTGGAGGCGGTGAGAGAGGTGGGCAGTCTGATCAGGGTTGAGCGGTGGACTTGACAGTCGATGCTATTAGAGCGACAAGGAGATGATGGACAGCGATAGTGGCATGTGGCCCTACCACGGGGTGCTGCAAAGATACAGAGACCATCTGCCCGTTACGAGCAATACGCCCTTGATAAGCCTTGGCGAGGGCAATACACCCCTGGTGCGCTCGCGCTACGCGGCCCTTGAAACGGGGTGCGAAGAGTTGTACTTCAAGCTGGAGGGTTCCAATCCCACGGGCTCTTTCAAGGACAGGGGTATGGTGGTTGCGGTTGCCAAGGCGCTGGAAGCGGGAAGCACCGCGATAGTTTGCGCCTCCACGGGCAACACCAGCGCCTCCGCCGCGGCTTACGGCGCTCACTGCGGCTTGAGGACGGTGGTGCTGGTGCCAAAGGGAAGCGTCGCCTCAGGCAAGCTGGCTCAGGCCATAGCTTACGGAGCGCAGGTACTGGTGGTGGACGGCAACTTTGACAGAACGTTGGAACTGGTCAAGCAGCTGGCTGCCGATCATCCCATCACACTGGTCAACTCGCTCAATCCCCACCGGCTGCAGGGGCAGAAGACGGCGGCCTTCGAGGTGATAGACGCTATGGGAGAAGCCCCGGACTACCTGTTCGTCCCGGTAGGCAACGCGGGGAACATCAGCGCTTACTGGATGGGGTTTACCGAGTACTACCACCTGGAAAAGTCCATGGTGCTGCCCAAGCTCATGGGCTTCCAGGCAGAGGGGGCGGCCCCCATAGCGAGGGGCGCTCCGGTGGCAAACCCGGAAACGGTGGCGTCTGCAATCCGCATTGGAAACCCGGCCAGTTGGAACCTGGCCACCACCGCCCGCGATGAGTCGGGCGGCGCCATTGACACGGTCAGTGATGATGAGATACTGGATGCGTACAAGCTAATGGCCAGCCGGGAGGGGATCTTCTGCGAACCCGCCTCGGCGGCTTCAGTCGCGGGTCTGCTCAAGATGACCGCCTCAGGCTTGGACCTCAAGGGTCGGCGCGTGGTCTGCGTCATCACCGGCACCGGTCTCAAAGAGCCGGAGCTAGCTTCACAAGAGGCCGCTTCCCTACCCAAAGAGACCTCTGCCGAGATGCATACCGTTGAGGAAGCCCTGGGTCTCATTGCAGTCCACTGACCTGCAAGATCAATTCGAATGGAGCGTCCATGACACTTCACATATCTGAAGAGAACCTGCCTGAGCTTTGGGAAGAGTGGGCGGCTCTCCTGGAATCGTGCGTTCAGCCCACCGTTTTCCAGACCCCAATCTGGCATCAATTGTGGTGGGACGAATTCTCCGGTGACGCCAAGCTCCACCTGCTGGCGGCCAGAGAGGACGGCAAGCTGGTGGGAGTGGCCCCGTTCATGTTCTCTGACGACGGCAGGCTCATGTTTGTAGGCGACGAAGACCTCTGGGACTACCACAAGATCGTAGTGGACGGCTCCAGGTCGGAAGAGTTCTATAGTGCGCTCTTCAGCTATTTGACGGAAGCGGAGTGGTCTACCATGGACTTGCGTTCGCTTTTGGAAACCTCCTCCACGTATCAGAAGTTCATGGAGATGACCAGGGACTCCGCGTATGCGGTGGAGCTGACCGAGGAGGACGTCTCTCCGGGCGTAGCGCTTCCCGCCGGTTGGGATGAGTACCTGGCGACCCTGAACAAGAAGGACAGGCATGAGTTGCGGCGCAAGATGAGGCGGCTGGAGGCGCAGGCTTCGTTCGACTACTACTCAGTCAGCGGGGCGGCCTCCACGAACGGCAGCCTGGACGATTTCTTTACCTTGATGAGGGGCAGCCGCGAGGACAAGGCCATGTTCCTTACTTCCGAGCGAGAACGGTTCTTCCGCCGCATGGCCGATGAGATGGCTAAGGCGGGTTTCCTAAAGCTGTTCTTCATGGAGATAGGCGGAGAGCGAGTGGCTGCCGCTCTGTGCTTTGACATCGGGAACATCCGCTACCTGTACAACAGCGGGTTCAACCCTGAGTTCGGCTCCTTGAGCGTGGGGCTCCTCCTCAAAGCGATGTGCCTCAGAGACGCCATAGAGGACGGCATGGACTACTTCGACTTCTTGCGCGGCAATGAACGCTACAAATACGATCTGGGCGCAAAGGACGTTACGCTGTACAGGATGGTGGTGCGGCGCTGACTCTCTGCCCCGGGTGATTGGCTGGTGCGCGGTTGCCAAAACGGCTAGCTTTCCTCTGTGTTCACAGTAGTCCCCTGTCGCGGCCGGGCTCCAAGGATGCCGGGGGGATGAACGTCTACGTACGCCAGGTATCCTCCGCCCTGGCGGAACTGGGCTGGCATGTCGACATCTTCACCAGAGAGCGCTGCGCCGATCATCAGGGAGTGGTGCCCCTCAACGAGCGCGTCAGGGTCGTCCACCTCCAGGCAGGCCCGGTAGACGCTCCCAAGGAGGAGTTGCACGGGTACCTTCCTTCATTTACCGATGAACTGGAGAAGTTCAGGGCGTCGAACGGCCTCAACTACGACCTGATACACAGCCATTACTGGCTTTCCGGCTGGGTAGGCGACAATCTATCGCGGGAGTGGGGCGTTCCCCACGTCACTACCTTCCACACCACGGCCGAGCTGAAAAGCAGGGCGGTGGTCGGAGAGGCCGAATCCAGCCTGCGGAGCTGCGCCGAGCGTAAGATAGCAGGCTCAGCGGATAGGGTAGTCGCCTCTACACGGCATGAGTACGGCTCCCTGGTATCCCTGTATGAGGCGGACCGGGATAGGATCCGGGTGGTTCCCGCAGGCGTTGACCTGGATATGTTCCAACCGGGGGACCGGAGGCTGGCAAGAGAAAAGCTGGGCTTGAACAGCGAGAGGATACTCCTCTACGTGGGACGCATGGACGCCATCAAGGGCCTGGACGTTCTCATACACTCCGTGGCTTACATGGAGACGCCTTGCAATCTCAAAGTCCTGGTGATAGGCGGCAGCAAGCAGGACAGGGAGTTCAACAAAGCTCAGGAGCTGGCGAACGCTTTGGGAGTCGCGGACAAAGTAGACCTCTTGGGCACGCTGGAGCACGAATCGATGCCCCTCTACTACCAGGCCGCGGACGTGTGCGTGGTCCCGTCCTACTATGAGAGCTTTAGCCTGGTGGCGCTTGAATCGATGGCCTGCGGCACGCCGGTGGTGGCGTCGCGGGTTGGCGGACTGCAAACGGTAGTGAAGGACAACCGGTCCGGCTATCTTGTGCCGTGGCGCTGCCCGGATGCGTTCGCCGATAGGCTGGAAGTGCTGCTAACCAACGACTCCCTGCGCAGGAGCCTGGGAATACAGGCCAGGGAACTGGCGAAGAGGCTCAGTTGGAAAGCCACCGCATCATCGATTGCGGATGTGTACGCTGAGTTGGGCGTGACGCCCGCAAACTAGAACGGCCCTTCTTGAAGGGATGCGATCTCCGCTCGGTCCAGTTCGTAGAACTCACAAAAGGCGCTGCAGTAGGATGTGTCCTCTCGCATTGGGAAGTCTTGCTTCTCCCGAGGGCGGTTTAGCGACTCGTCGATGAGATACGTCTTCATGGCGGCTATGCTGTCGCGAATGCTGTCGACACAGCCATCCAACTCCTCCTTGGTAAACGAGTACTCCTCCGCAGGCAGCCCTAAGGCCAGTTGTTCCACTCGCGCTAGGATGCTCTCATCAGGCACGCCGTGTCGCTCACGGACGTACAGGGCATACACCAGGGCTTGATCACGGTTGTCGGCCACGCTGCGCCCCGACTTCCAGTCAACGATGGTCCAGGTGTCGTCGCCCCTTCGATAGATGAGGTCGGGGACGGCGTGGACCTTCGTCCCATCGACCTCGAAGGTGATGAACTCTTCGTTGCTCCTGATTTCGACTCGAGGGGCCTCCACCGCCTCCCTGAAGCTGGTGGAGGCCAGCAGATTCTCAAAGCAGGTCTTCAACTGCTCTCTCGTTTCGGCGTACTGGTTCTCTCCGATGCCGGTGTCGTAGTAGATCTCTCGGAACATTCGCCGCCACCTGGGAGACCGCCCCCAGGCCGGTACGTCTTTCGACTCGACCCAAGCCTTGTTCAGGCGGTTCCGCGACATGGAGAGCAACTCGTCAGGCGTTGGGACCTCGTCCCCGATGCGGGCCTTCTGTATGGCGGTGGAGGCGCCCTCGTGCACCGCTGCGCCTATCTCCAGCGCGAGGCCGGTCAGGTTCTTCAGCCTGTAGGCCAGACGAACCTCATCAGGAGCGTCCTCGTACCACCCGTTGTGGGAGGCGTAGTAGCGAAAATAGTACCTGCGAGGGCACTCTCGGAAGACATCCCGGCGGCTGTGCGACCAGGAGAACTCTGGAAAGTCTCGATGTTCGTAGGGCATGATTCAGCTACACCAGCTAACATTATAGCGCGCTCGTGGAGCGGAATGTTGCGGCGACGCAGCCAGTTGTAACGAGAGAATTAGATACCTTTCTCAACCGGACAACCGTATGGTAACCTTCCTGCTCATCCTAGTTGAGAGAACGTCCCTATGATTGAACGACCGGCTAGAGCCATGGTGGTGACCGCCCACCCCGACGACGAGATAGGCTGCGCAGGCACCGTTGCCCTCTGGACAGGAGAGGGCACAGAGGTTGCCTTTGTAGTCTGCACCAACGGCAACAAAGGCACCGAAGACCCGGAAATGACACCTGACCGGCTTGCCAGGATTCGAGAGGAAGAGCAGCGGAACGCCTGCCGTGAGCTAGGCGTAGATGACGTCGTCTTCCTGGGATACCCGGACGGCGAACTTGAGGATACCAGGCAGCTGCGCATGGAGATTGTGCGGGAGATCCGCCGTTTCCGGCCGGAGGTGGTGTTCACCCATTCGCCGCTGAACAGCATGAGGCACACCCACCGCGATCACCGCATGTGCGGCACCGCCACGCTGGATGCAATCTTCCCGTACGCCCGCGACCCCCTACATTTTGCGGAACTCACCCGGCAGGGGTATCAACCGCACAAAGTCGGCACGGCGCTCCTATGGAGCTCGTCCACTCCCAACGAATACGTGGACATAAGCCGGACCGTGGAGCAGAAAAGAGTGGCAATGCTGCAACACCGCAGCCAGTTTGTGGATAGACGCAGCCGCGACCCCAATACGGAGCCCGCCTGGTTTGTCGTGGAGGGAGCGAAGAGGTTGGGAGAGCAGGCGGGCCTGGGGTACGCTGAAGCGTTCCACAAGCTCACCTTCCGCAGCTAGGCGAGGTACAACGCCCTGGCTAATCGCAGGACCTGCAGCGGTACGACCTTGAAGGTATGCATGAGCCAGCCGGACAATGCGGCGGCGGCGGCCCCAATCGCTGCTCCGCCGATCACGTCCAGCGGATAGAAAACACCGGCGTACAATCTGGATAGGCCGAACACCACGGCCGGAACCAGCAGCGCCCACCCCACCCTTCTGTTCCAAAACCACACGCCCAAAGCCAGGGCAAAGCCGAAGGCGGCGGGGTTTGCCGGAAACGATGAATCGGTGGGCATATAGAACAGGAGGTTCACGTCCAAATCCTCGAAGGGGCGGGGACGGTACAGGACCAGATTGAGCAACTCTACGATTAGGTTCGCCACGGCCACCGACAGTATGGCCGTCATCACGCCAAGCTGGTTACGCTCCCTCTGGGCGCTGCTATGGCCCGCGAACCAAAGGCCCAAGAGCGCCAGCGACATGGTCAAGGGCACAAGGTAATCGCTGACGGTTAGCTCTACCACGCGGTCCAGTGGTGAGAACCGCCCTACCCAGCCGTTCAGCCAGAGGAATGCCGATTCGTCCGCTCTTTCCAGGAGTCCCATGGTTGCCTCAACGCTCCAGTGATGAGTCGCCAGTAGCTGCTGTGGCGCAGCATGTCCAAGCCGGTTACGTCCTCGTTGCTCCTCATAGACCGGTTGCGCAAGGAGGAGACGAGCAGTAGAAAGATGATTGCCAGGGCAGCGCCGACGGCGAAGAGCAACGCCTGCCCGTTGCCGTCCAGGCCGCCCTCTGTGTCGGATAGGTTCCTGTACTCCGATGCGAAGAACCAGGTCACGGCGGCGGCTATGAGCAACGCGCCCAGCGCCATGGAGATGCGCCTGGGAAATAGCATCAGGCCGTGGAAACGGTAGTAGGCGGTGACGAATAGCAACGCGCCCAGCGCTGAGAAGAAGACCAATACAAAGTAGTCGGGCGCGAATTCAGCCATTCTGCGGTTTGGCCAATCAGGCCTCTACGAGTTTGGGCGTAGCCGGGGTGCACCAGTGCAGGTACTTTGGATTCTTGCCGCGCACCACGTCGAAGTACATGTCCTGCAGCTGCCGGGTCGCCGGACCCATAGTCCCATTGCCGACGTCTATGTTGTCGATCGAGCCGACCGCGGTGAGATGCGCCGCGGTGCCGGTGAGGAATATCTCGTCGGCTAGATAGAGCTCGCTGCGGGTGATGCTGCGCTCCACGACTTCGATGCCCAGTTCGTTCTGCGCCAGCTCCACGATGGTGTCCCTGGTGATACCGGGCAGTACGCTGTCCGATATGGACGGCGTGGACAGTTTGCCGTTCTTGAGGAGGAACAGGTTTTCGCCGCTGCCCTCGCTGACCTGCCCCCTGTCGTTGAGCAGGATGGCCTCGTCGAAACCGTTGGTTATCGCTTCCGTCCTGGCCAGAATGCTGTTGACGTAGAGTCCGCCTATCTTGATGCTGGGTGGAATCACGCTGTCCTGGGTGCGTCGCCAGGATGAGGTGCAGCAGCGCGCCGCCGCTTCAAGGTCCAGGTAAGCCCCGAACGGGATGGCGAACACGGAGAAACCGTCTTCCAGGTGACCCAGGAAGAGGGTGGCTACCCGCTCCTCCGACTTGTAGGCCAAGGGGCGGACGTAGATGTCCTGCCTGTACCCGCTGCGCTGCACCATGTCGGTGGTGATGCTGCAGAGCTCGCTGACGGAATAAGGCAGGTTGATGCGCATTATCTTGCAGCCGGCCAGCAACCGTTCGTAGTGCTCCTCCAAGCGGAACAGGTAGAGTTTTTCGTCCTCCTCGTTCCAGTTGCCGCGAATACCTTCGAAGATCGAAGTGCCGTAGTGGAGGGCGTGGGTCATTATCCCTATCGAGGCCTGCTCCAGAGGCATGAACTCACCTTTGTGAAACGCGATTCCAGGCATGTGTTCTCCCCGTCCTAATCAGTCAGCAGTGGGGGCATTATAGCGGGCAGGCGGGCAGACGGGCAAGTTGGCAGGCGGATATGCGGGCAGACGGGCAAACAGGCATACGGGGCGGGCTCCCGTTCCCTTCCCGTCATTCCCGACCCCGATCGGGAATCCAGGGGTGGAAACAGGCATCCGTTCGTGGTGAGCCCCAAAGCCCGCTCGTGGTGAGCCTGTCGAACCACGCCGGGGGGATGCGCCCTTCGACAAGATCACCACGAGCGGGGATTAGGGCAAGCAGGCAAACGGACAGCCGTGCATGCTTGACCGCTCGGCGAGCTTGCAAATAGACTTGCGCACATCCTGTAATCTCAGGGGGTATCCACGGGTAAAGCTGTCCAGCCGTTGCTTTGGGTGTTGATAGGGGCGGCCCTTTCCGGAGCCATCTTCTTCCTCATCAACAGGCCTTCTGACAGCGGCGTAACCGTCATAGCGCCTTCTCCCACTGAAGCCGGTCCCATCCAGGCCTACGTCACGGGCGCGGTGGTCACTCCGGGCGTCTATACTCTGCAACCCGGGAGCAGGGTGAACGACCTTGTTCAGGCCGCGGGCGGCGCTTTGCCCGATGCCGACATGACGTCGGTCAACCTGGCCAAGCGCGTCTCCGATGAAGACCAGGTATACGTTTCCTCTGTCGGTGAGGTTCCGCCTACCACCGTCGCCCAGGCTCCGACCACCGCTATGCAGAGCGGTCTCATCGACATAAACCAAGCCTCGGCGGAGCAGCTAATGGCGCTGCCGGGTATAGGCGAGGTCAGGTCGAAGGCCATAGTGGACTACAGGGCGGAGATAGGCCGCTTCCAGCGCATCGACCAGCTTCTGGACGTGCCCGGCATAGGAAGCGGCACGTTTAACGGTGTCAGAGAGATGGTTACCGTTTGAGACTGCTTGCCGTTTCCGTAGGATGGGTCGCGGGAGTGGCGCTGGCCCTGCAGTGGGACGTCCCGTTTGTTTCCCTGGTGCTGCTTCTGGGAGCTTCCGGCCTGCTGGCGCTGGTCTTATTGATCGGGAAGCGGGGCTTGCTGATTCCCGTTGCGCTGGCGGCGCTGATCGTTGGCATGCTGCGCGTGGGCGTGTTGCCGTCGACGCCGCCGGAGCTTGGCCCCTGGCTGGGACCGGACGGCGTGGAAGTGGAGGGAGTGGTGGGGGAGGTCCCCGAAGCTGGAGGCGGCGCTTCACGGTTCCTGCTTCACCTGGAACGCGTAAACGACGGTTACGGCTGGCGAGAGGTGTCGGGCGGCGTACTGGTCACCGCTTCGCCTTCGTTGGACCTGGCCCGGCAGCGAGAAGCGCCCTTCTTCCGCTATGGCGACCGCCTTTTGCTCGATGGGGAGTTGGAGGATGCGCCCGTTTTCGCCGACTTCAACTACAGGGAGTACCTGGCTCGCCGCGGGATAAATGCCCTGATGTTCGAGCCGGAGGTGACCTTGTTGGCGGAGGGGCAAGGTTCCAGGCCGCTGGCCCTTCTGCATAGCCTGAGGCGGTCGCTGGCTGGTGCGCTGGACGCGTCTCTGCCGGAGCCGCAGACCTCGTTTGCCAAGGCCGTGCTTCTGGGAATCCGTGACACGATACCTTCCGACGTTGTCGAGGCTTTTCGCAACACGGGGACATCTCATCTGCTGGCCATTTCCGGGTTGCACGTTGGCGTGGTCCTCGGCCTGGTTGTGCCTGTATCGGCGGGTCTATTCGGCAGAAGGCGGAGCTTGTACCTGCTGCTTCCGCTGGGGGTCATCTGGCTGTACGTCGTTCTCAGCGGGCTATCGCCTTCAGCGGAGCGCGCCGCGATAATGGCCAGCCTCTACCTGGCCGCGGTAGCTCTGGGCAGGCAGCGCAGCGCTTTACCGGCGCTGGGCTTTGCCGCTGCCTTCATGGTGGCCCTGGACCCGCAAGTGGTCTACGACGTCTCCTTCCAGCTGAGCTTTGCCGCCATGGCGGGTATCATCACCCTCTGGCCGTCGATGGAAGCTGCGATGAGAACCCTCTTTGCAAAGATTGCGCCGGGCGATGGCTGGCTGGAAGGTTTGGGCTACTGGGTCATAGCATCCGTTGCGGTCAGCGCCGCCGCCGTGGTAGCTACGCTGCCCATACTCGCCTTCTACTTTCACCGGATCGCCCTGCTGAGCATTCCGGCCACGTTGATAGCTCTGCCCGCACTGCCACTGATACTGGCAACCTCTTTGGCAACGGCGATAGCCGGATTGGTTCTCCCCGTGCTTGGTCAGGCCGTAGGCTGGCTGGCCTGGCTGCCGCTGACGTATCTGCTGGGAACGGTGCAGGCCCTGCCAGAGTGGGTCATAGAGCTCGACGGCGTGTCGCAACTGCTGGTCTGGGGTTACTACGGCGCGCTCATTTCCGTTCTGGCCTGGTTCCGGCTGAGAAGGCGTCCCTTCCACTTTGCTCCCGCCGTACGCAGGGAAACTCCCGGCTACGTCAACGTGCCCGTTCGTCTGTTGAGCCTTGTGCCGCTAGCGGCTGTTGCGGTCCTCATCTGGTCGGCCAACTGGGCGCTTCCCGATGGCAAGCTGCACGTCACGTTCATAGACGTCGGCCAGGGCGACGCCGTTTTCGTTCAGACGCCCAGCGGCCGACAGGCGCTCATAGATGGAGGCCGAGACCCAGGCCCTGTGCTGCGCGTCCTTGGAGAACGGATGCCGTTCTGGGACAGGAGCCTGGACCTGGTGGTGCTGACTCATTCCCATGCCGATCACGTGGGCGGTCTGCCCGAGGTGCTGCGCCGTTACGAAGCGTCGGCGGTGCTGGACAACGGGTACGAGCACCGGTCTTCCGTACGGGAGGAGTGGCTCAGCGCCCTGGAGTTGGAGGGCGCCACGGTTATTCAGGCTGAGCAGGGGCAGAGGTTGATGCTGGACGAAGAGACAACGATAGAGGTGCTGAACCCGCCCCAACCGCAGCTAAAGGGGACGTCTTCCGACATAGACAACAACGCCACGGTGCTCCGTCTCAGCCATGGCGAGGTCTCCTTTCTCTTTGCCAGCGACGTTTTCAGAGAGGGCGAGCTTTCCATGCTTTCCAGGGAACTTGATCTGGAAGCGGACGTGCTCAAAGTCCCCCATCACGGGAGCAAAACGTCGTCCAGCAGGGCGTTCCTGGAAGCGGTGGACCCGAGGCTGTCCGTTGTATCAGTAGGAGCGGGCAACAGCTTCGGGCATCCCAACGCCGAGGTGATGGGCCGGCTGCAAGAGGCCGTGGGCAGTCCCGACCGCGTCCTGCTCACCTCCGCGCTGGGCGATATAACCCTTGTCTCGGACGGAACGGTTGTCAGATTGCACACCGAGGTTTAAGGTTTCTTGTGGAAGAATGCAGACTCGGAAGAAGAGACTCACATTGGACATAGACCCTCCTGTGCATCGGCGTCTGAAGGCAGTGGCCGCACTTAAGGGTGTCAGCATGAGACGGTATTGTTTGGCCGCCATCGACAGGGAGCTGGCTAGAGACGAGGCGCTCGCAGGCAGCTTCAACATAGAGAGACTCGTAGCTCTCCAGGAGGAGGCGTTCGGCGACAAGGTTCTACCGGGGGACGTTGCTGAGGACATTCGGGAGACGCGCGAGTCCAGGAGTATCTCTTGAAATTCTACCGGGCGACAAGTCCCGTTGCTCGGAGTGTACATTGGGTAGGAGAGCCCGCCACCCACGGGTAGCAGGCAGTCTCTGCACGACTGGATAGTATGGAGAGTCGATGAGAATAGACGCACGCACCCCCGATCAGGCCAGGGATACGAGCATAACCGTGGGATACCAGGAGTTCGCCGAGGGGTCATGCCTTATCCAGGTGGGCAAGACCAAGGTGATCTGCGCCGCTTCCATAGAGGAGCGCGTGCCCAACTTCCTCAGATACAGCGGACAGGGCTGGGTCACCGCGGAGTACGCCATGCTGCCGAGGTCCACTCTGTCACGCACGCAGAGAGGCTACGGGCGTCCCGGGGGCAGAGAATCGGAGATACAGCGGCTGATTGGACGTTCCCTGCGCGCCGTGACCGACATGAAAGCGCTTGGGGAGCGTACGGTGACCCTTGACTGCGACGTGCTGCAGGCCGACGGCGGCACTCGCACCGCTTCCATCACGGGCGCCTACGTGGCGCTGTACCAGGCGTTGCTTCATCTGGTGCGGCAGGGTGCTTTGGAGTCGGTGCCGCTGAAAGCCGCGGTGGCCGCCACCAGCGTCGGGGTGGTGGAAGGCGTCCCCTACCTCGACCTCTGCTATGAAGAGGACGCACGGGCGGAGGTGGACTTCAACGTGGTGATGACCGATAGAGGCGAGTACGTGGAGCTTCAGGGCACCGCTGAAGGCGCGCCATTCTCCCGCGAGGCCGCGGACAACCTCTTGGCTCTGGGCAAGCAGGGCATCGATTACCTGTTTAGGGTGCAGGAAGAAGCTATAGGCAGCCTCTGAGCTCACATCGTCGTCTCTCCGCCTCTCCCAGAGGGAGAGGCCGCCGCCCCTACTCTCCGGCCTGTATGACGACGCGTCCACCGGCCCTTACCTGGATGCTCAGGTCATGGTCGTGGAGCAGACGCATACCCACCAGGGGAGTGGCGTCGGACATGTGGGCATCGACATCCCGGAGTCGACCGTCCCACCGGGGAGTGGCGTCGGACATGTGGGCATCGACATCCCGGAGTCGACCGTCCCACAGGACCGTGACGCTGTAGACATCGAAAGTTACTTCGCTACCGTCGGCCAAGAACGCCGGGTTGGTGGTAACGAAGGGCAATCCCAGTGCCAGCGCCACCGCCGGCGGCAGCGTCAAGTATCCGTTGTAGCCAGTATCGACGACTGCCTCTATTTCCCGGCTCTGACCCGACGGGCCTTGTATGGCAAGAGTTACTATGGGTTCGTAGGCGGCATTGACCACACCTTGGATCACTGGGCGCTCCGCAGAGACCCGCCCCCGAACTTGTACACCGCCCGATAGCCCACACGCAGGGACCAGACGTTTATAGCCTCCGGACACTGCGCCCGCAGTCGGCCTGCTGCGGCCAAAAGGTCGTCGGCGATAGCCCAAGCGCCAGTGTCCACGTCAATGGATACAATCTCTCCGTCGTGCTCCGCCTCAACCTGCGGGCGGATGTCTCTCTCATATATCTCATCGCCCAAGCGGGCCGTCTCCTCTCGGGGTCGGCGTACTGGCGTGGTCATCTCATCACCTACTGTCAAAAGGCATCTCTCTACAGGCACATTCTACCGTAGGGAGGCTGCGACCAACAATAGGAACCCCCTCCGTCGTACCCGCGCAAGCGGGTACCCAGGCAGGGCCGCCAGGCTAGGGGAGTAGCGCCAGCGCGAACCTGATCCGCTGGGCGAGAACCCAGCCTACCCAGCCCGCTTTACGCCCAGCGTGACCGTTGCGCCGTCGACCCGGTGCTCTTCGACGTAAGCGCCTTCTTCCGCTTCTCCGGGCTGCAGGTCCAGGGAAAGGGTCTCCTCCTTGATGTAGCCGCCGTGCTTTTCCATCACGCGCGCAACGTGGTCGTTGCCCTGGTACCACGTCACTATCCTGTCAGCGATTTGGAAGCCCGCCGAGCGACGCATGTTCTGCACAAGGTGGACAAGCTCCCTGGTCATGCCCTCGTCGGCCAGGTCGGGCGTGAGATTGGTGTCAATCGCCACAAGGTATCCGGCCTCCATAGCAGAGGCGTACCCCTCCTTGTCGGAGGTCTCGACCAGCAGTTCGTTGGGCTCCAGGGAGAACCCGTCTAGCTGTACCTGCCGGTTGCTGTTCACCAGACCGGCTATTTCAACCGAGCCGGCTGTACCGAGCAGCTTCTGCAGCTTGGGCAGCTCAGGCCCCAGCTTGGGTCCCAGCAGTTGCAGGTTGGGCTTCACGGTGTACTCCACCACGTCGCCCTCATCCTGAAGAGGGACGACCTCTTTCACGTTCAGCTCATCGATTACGTGCGACGCCAGCTTGCTCAGCGCCTCCAACTCGGTTGAGGAGCGCGGCTTCACCAGCACCTTGGCCAGGGGTTGCCTTACCCGTATCTTGGCTTTGCTGCGCGCCGCCCGGCCCAGGCTGGACACTCGCATTGCCAGGCGCATTCCTTCGGATAGCTCTTTATCGATCAACGACTCGTCCGCCTCTGGGAAACCGGCCAGGTGGACGCTATCCGGCGCGCTTTGGTCCAACGAGACGACCAGGTTGCGGTAGATCTCCTCGGCGACGAACGGCGTGAAGGGAGCGAGAAGCTTGGACAAGCGGGTGAGGCACTCGTAGAGGGTGGCGTATGCCGATGCCTTGTCGTCGTCGTTTTCGCTCTTCCAGAAGCGCCGTCTGCTGCGCCGCACGTACCAGTTGGACAGCGCCTCCACGAACTCCTGGATACGGCGTCCGGCGTCGGTGGCGTTGTACTCGTCCATGAGCCGGGTCACCTCGGCGGTTAGCTGCTCCAGCTCGGAGCGTATCCACCTGTCCAGGTCGGAGGACGGCTGTGTTTGGGACGCTTGCGCCGGGTTGTAGCCGTCGAGGTTGGCGTAGGTGACAAAGAACGAGTACACGTTCCACAGCGTGAGCATGAACCGCCTCACCGACTCGCTGACCAGGTCGGCGGAGAAGCGGCGGGAGTTGCCGGGAGGAGCGGCGGTGTACATGTACCATCGCACGGCGTCCGCGCCGTGGGCGTTGATGACCTCCCAGGGCTCCACCACGTTGCCCTTGGACTTGCTCATCTTCTCGCCCTTGTTGTCCAGGATGTGTCCCAGGCAGATGACGTTGCGATATGACGGCTCATCCGCGATCAGGGTGGCCAGGGCGTGCAGGGTGTAGAACCAGCCGCGGGTCTGGTCTATGGCCTCGCAGATGTAGTCGGCGGGAAACAGGTGCCTGTCGCGCAGCGCTTCCAGGTCGCTCAGCGAGGTCACGTGGTGCTGCGCGTACGGCATCGCTCCCGAGTCGAACCAGGCGTCCAGAACGTGCGGCACCCTGCTCATGGCTCCGTCGCATTTCCGGCAGGAGACGCGCACGGCGTCGATGTACGGACGGTGCAGGTCGAAACTCTCCAGGTCCAGCGACTCGCTGTGCTCACCGATGGCGCGTTCCTTGAGCTCGGCCACGCTGCCGAAGCAATCGTATGCGTCGCAGCTATCGCAGTGCCAGATGGGCAGCGGCGTGCCCCAGTAGCGCTCGCGAGACAGCGCCCAGTCGATGTTGTTGCGCAGCCACTCCCCGAATCGGCCGTCCCTGATGTGCTCCGGGTACCAGCTGATTTCCTGGTTGCCCGAAACTAGGGCCTGCTGCTTGGCGGTAGTGCGGATGTACCAGGACGACTTGGCGTAGTAGAGCAAGGGAGAGTCGCAGCGCCAGCAGAAGGGGTAGGTGTGCCTGTATATGCCGCGTTTGTAGAGCAGGCCGCGCTGCTCCAGGTCGCGCATGATGTCCTCGTCGGCCTCCTTGACGAACTTTCCGCTTCCGGGCGGCTCCAGATGCTCTATGGTCCCGTCCAGTCCCACGGTGTGGATGGTGGGCAGCCCGTGAGTGCGGCCCAGTTCCATGTCTTCCGCGCCGTAGGCCGGGGCAGTATGGACTATACCGGTTCCGTCGTCCATTGAGACGTAGCCTGCGGTGACAACCTTGTAGGCGTCGGCTTCGTCGCCGTCAGAGGTAGCATACAGGGGTCGATAATACAGGCCTTCCATATCTTTCCCCAGAAAGGTGTCCTGGACCTCGTACTCATCCGTGATCACGTCCTTGAGACGCTCTTCTGCAAGAATGAGGCGGATGCCTTCTTCTAGTCTGATCAGCACGTACCTGGCTTCTGGCGCCACGGCCAGCGCGACGTTGGCCGTAAGAGTCCATGGGGTCGTCGTCCAAGCCAGGAATGTAGCGGTCTGTCCTTCGGGCAGTCGTTGTACGAAATCAAGATTGTGCTGAGCAGATTTACCTACATCCATCCAAAATCGCACGAACACCGACGGGTCAGGCGTGTCCTCTTTGTATCCTAGCGCCACTTCGTGCGAACTCAAGGTGGTGACACAGCGCGGGCAGTGAGGCGCTACCCGGTATCCCTGGTACAGCAGACCCTTGTCCCAAAGCTCCTTCAATATCCACCAGCCGGACTCTATGTAGTCGTTGGTGAAGGTGACGTAGGGGTCGTCCATGTCCACCAGGAAGGCTATGCGGTCGGTGAGGGCTTCCCACTCCTGGACGTAGCGCATCACGCTGGCGCGGCAGAGGGCGTTGAACTTCTCGATGCCGTACTCCTCGATCTCGCCCTTGGTGGAGATGCCCAGCTCCTTCTCGATTTCAAGCTCCACGGGCAGTCCGTGAGTGTCCCATCCTCCCTTGCGCACGGGCCGGTAGCCTTTCATCGTCTTGTATCGGGGTATCACGTCCTTGAACACGCGGGCCAGCACGTGGTGGATGCCCGGCGCGCCGTTGGCCGTGGGAGGCCCCTCGTACAGCGTGAACAGGGGCGCGCCTTCCCGCGCCTGGTCGATTCGACGGAGGATGTCGGTCTCCTTCCAGAAGGCGAGCACGTCCTCCTCCATGCGGGGGAAGCTCACCCTGGGCGAGACCGGCTTGAACACGGCTGCTTTTTGAGTTTCGCTTTCTGCCACTGTCGGCTCCTCTGTGTTTTCGCTAACAAAAAAACCCGCCCCCTAAGGGACGGGACTTGAAAGCCGCGGTACCACCCTTGTTTTCCGATAATATTGGAACGCTCAGTGAGGCGCAATCACGCCTCTGCCGTTGTAACGGTCGGCAAGACCGGCCTGGCTTACTTGGCTTATGTGCCGTTCAGCCGGCGGCTCGGGAGTGATTTTCCGCGTGCGCCTGGGCGTCCGCTTCCACCGTGCCGGACTCGCTGTGCCGTTCCGCGACGCGTACTCGTCTCCGTCATAGCCTTTGACACGAAAAGCGTAGCACAGGGGAGGGGAGGCGGGCAAGGGAGGGGGCAGATGGGACGTTTTAGCTATTCCCAGCCTGTAAAGGGGGCGCTGCAGTTGCCCAAGGCACACCTACAATCATTCCAATACCGTTGGGGCCTCTATCGCCTAGTTTTGCCAAGATGAGTAGCCGCGCCAATTCCATATAGAATGAACACATATAAACCAATCGCTGATACCTTCTCACTACTGCAGGGTCTTGGCTGTCTTCTTGTACCACGTCACCATGGGCTATTTCTTTCCTAAGGTCTCTTGCCTGGTTGACCATAAGATCAAAAGCGTCCCAGTCAATAGATTTCCCTGCGCCCTTCCCTAGTTCAGCTTGCTCTACAGTTTTCCTTAACATTTTAGCGAACGGCTTTACCTCGTTCTTTAGCCACCACCATTTCAAGATGGCTTCCAGGGTTGATTGCGATGCAGTCATGGCTTGGTGAATCCGTCCAGCATGCAGCGTCATCTGGCATTCAACAAAATGCTCGATTACGTTCCTTAGATAGGGGCCTTTTTCCTCGTCTGCGTAAATACGAGAGAACTCAGTAAACAGGACAGGCCATTCGCTCGCTATTGCATATGGCTTTGCGATGAAGCGGTCAACTTTTCCTGGTTCGCTAGCTTCTAAGTGCCCAACCTTGGCACATACAGGCCCGTGGTACCCAGGTGAATATCCAATCGCTACCGCTTGGTTAATCCAACGCCCGGTGAGGAAGCTCAGGAAATACTCAATACATAAGAGAGTGCGTGAGGTTCCGTTTCCTCCCACACACGGACTCGGCATAGTCCCTTCATTCTTTCTGATGACCACTTCGTAGACAGGTGTCTCTCGGATTTGCTGTACTGGCGGCTGATACAATACGACTTGCCAGTCGTCATCCTGTAGATGTGCTCCCTCCTTCTTGACTGAGAACTCCGTGAACGAGCGCGTGGAGTATTGCGGTAAGTGCAAGTCCGGCAGGTTGTTGATTATCATTGTGATTGACGACAGATTGGGAACCTCTTGTTGGCTGATCCAATCGAACGTTGGAACCAGTTTGTACGTGTTAAGTACATGTACATCTATCTGCGTATGCAGTGTTCGTGCCTTGGGATTGCTGTCTGCATACAATATTGGCATTTCAACTTCGCAATCTGTCAGAACCAACTTCCCGCCTCTGAGGCCATTGGGAGCTATGAAAGCACTTTCATGGTTGTAGTCGTACCCGAAGAATTCTGCAATGAGTCTACCGTCGTCAATGGTGAACATCGCCACTCCGCTGTCGTGAAGCATGTCCCCGTTTGACAGCTTCAACTTAGCCGGGTACGGAGTATCTAAATCGTGTACGCCGAACACATATGCCAAAACTCTCTTGATAGCATCGGTAACTATCGAACTGATTGCCACTGCGTTCTCTCCTACCTGCTGCGCAGCGCCGCCAGGAACTCCTCTTGCGTCTTGGTGCCCTTCACCGAGTTGCAGTGGCCGCACAGCAGTTGAAGGGCGGGTCTAGGTAGATCAGGTCTACGGTCTCGGAGTTGAGGCCGCGCATGATGTCCAGGTTGTCGCCCGTCCACAGCGTGCGGTTCTTGAAGTTGGGCTGTGCCATAGTGGGTTCACGATAGTAAAGCGCTGTGCCAGTGTCAAGGAGAGGATGACGGGGGCAAAGGGGCAAGCGGGCAAACGGGTGAGGGCCCAAACTGTACCCAACTTATTTGACAACTGCTATAATAGGTTTCGGATGCCAGAGCGATGGAACGCACCAGTCTATCTAGGACTCTTCCTCATTTTTGTGGTGATGGGTTTGGTACTTACCATCTGGAAGGCCCCAGATTGGATAGATGGCGTTCAAGCAATGGAAGCGGTCATTGTAGTCTCGGCTGCTTTGACCTTCGTGATACGTGAGGTAAAAGAGATGTTAGCAGAACAGTTTAAGAAGGCGAGTCGGAAAGAAGGGCGCAGAGAGATCATTGAAGAAGTACGCCGTGCGGCTGAACAAGGACAGTCTGCTAAAGAGGTGCTTGAAACCATCGAGAAGCGAGAACCCGACAACAAGTAGCTCGCGCTACACCCCCCTGCCACCTGCCCCTTCCCCACACCCGCGCTCTACCCTTATCCTCTATCCATGAGCGCCATCTGCAAACTACCACCCCTCATCGTCTTGCCCCGCGGAGGCTTGTCCTCGTGCCCCGACACGGGGGCGGGAACCTAGGGGCGGCGGGGCGCCGTAGGGGCAGCCCTCGTGGTTGCCCTGCCTCTGCACACCAGGCCACTGTCCACCTGCAGTCTGCCCCCTGCCACCTGCCCCTTCCCCACACCCGCGCTCTGCCCGTATCCTCTATCCATGAGCGCCATCTGCAAACTACCACCCCTCATCGTCTTGCCCCGCGGAGGCTTGTCCTCGTGCCCCGACACGGGGGCGGTCATCCTGGCGCCCCCATCCGTCATTGCGAGCGCAGCGAAGCAATCTGGCGGGGCGGGGAGTTATCCTGAGCTTAGTCGAAGGAGATTCGTTTCTCACCTCAAAAAAATAGTTGGTTCGCGTTTAGCCTTGCTAGTTGACATAACGTCTGAAACGAATACCCCCTGCTCGGCGCCCTCTGGAACCTTGCCAAATCTGAGGATGGACGCGCCCTTGTCCACACAAAAGCGTCGTGGTAATCTGGGCTGGCTTTGCAGAGGAGGGTGAAAACATGCTTGACGTAATGTCTGAAATCTCCATAGAGAACAAGGACCTGTTCAATGAGGCTAGGTTGAAGCAGCTGATGAAGGAGGAGGGACTCTCCGCCGTCATCGGCTTCTCTCCGGCCAACGTGGTGTACCTGTCGGGCTACTACAACCTGGACATGCACCTGCTTCCGGAGATAATGCACGCCGTGATCTGGCCGTTGGAAGGCGAACCTACCTTCGTGGTCTACGACAGCAGGAACCCGTTCCGCACCTTCATCAAGGACGTGCGTCGCTTCCCCGGCTACTCGGAGGTCGACACGGCGCTTTGGACGCTGGTCGACATCCTGAAGGAGAAGGGGCTGAGCGGAGAGCGCGTGGGCGTGGAAAAGAGGTACCTCAACGCGCACTACTGGGACGTGATCAACAACGAGCTGCCCGAGGTCTACTGGGCGGACGGCACCGACGTGATGGAGCGCACCCGCTTCATCAAGACTCCCAAGGAGGTCGAGCTGCTCAGAGCGGCGGCCCGCGCCACCGACAAGGCCATCTTCCTTGCCTACGCAGGCGCCAGACCAACCGACACGGAAAAGTCGGTCGGCGACGCCATGAGCCACAACGTAATGCGGAACGGGGCGGACATAGTCACGTTCAACATCATAGCCTCCGGCATTCGCAGCACCAGCGGGCACTTCCTGGGGGCCGATGTTCCCCTGGAGAAGGGCACCATCATGCGCTGCGACTTCGGGGCGAATTTCGGCGGCTACTTCACCGACCTGGCCAGGATGGCGGTGGTGGGCAAGCCGTCGCAGCGGCAGAAGGATACGTACGCCAAGTTCTACGAGGTGCAGCAGCGCAGCATCCAGGCGGCCCGCCCCGGGGTCACCGGTGAGGAGCTGTTCGACCTTTCCATTCAGGCGCACGTGGATCTGGGACTGGGTTCGCGCACCATGGTTGGGCATAGCATAGGCGTGACCATCCACGAGAGGCCGGTGGCTGCCCCCGGCGAACCGTGGGAGATAGAAGAGGGCATGGTGCTGTGCATCGAGAACGGCAGCACGGAGGAGCCCTACGACGAGCGGTATCACATAGAGGACACCATTCTGGTCACCAAGGACGGCTACGAGATGCTGTCGGACTACACGAACACGGAGACGATGACCGTCATAGAGTAGAGGGGCAGCGCTAGCCTATGTGGCAGCCAATACCGCCTTCAAACCCTTCCTCCACGCGGCCATCCGGATAGACCACTATGGGAACGACGTCGCCGTATTTCCGCGCCTCGTCCAGGACCTCCTGGCTGAGGTCGGCGCGGCGCTCCTCGTACTCTATTCCGTCCGCGTTCCACTTGTTCAACAGCTTCACACAGGCGTCGCAGCCGTGAATTGTGAAGACAATGGGTAGCGTTGCGGTTTCTTGGTCAGCCATACTAAAGCAACTCCTTGATGCCGGCTAGAATCAATGGGCTATGTACCCGCCGTCTATGACAAGGCCCGCGCCCGTAATGAAGGAAGACTCGTCGGATGAGAGGAAGAGCACCCCGTAGGCTATCTCCTCGGGTTGGCCTACTCTGCCCATGGGCACCTTGCTCATCACCCTCTGCATGCGCTCAGGGTCTATGAAGCCGGCCTGAAGCATGGGCGTGTCTATGGGGCCGGGATGCACCGAGTTGACGCGGACGCCCTGTGTGGCGTAGCGCAGAGCTATGGACTTGGTGAAGACGTGCACCGCCGCCTTGGACGCCTGGTAAGCGGGGTTGCTGGTATCGCTGCCCACTATGCCCATCTGCGACGATATGTTGACGATGGAGCCGCCGCCCGCTTTCAGTATCTCCGGCATAGCCAGCTTGGTGCCGAGGAATACGCCCTTGGCGTTCACCGCCATCACTTCGTCCCATTCCTCCTCGGTCATGTCCTCAAGCCCGCCGCGCCCCCCGATGCCCGCGTTGTTGACCAGGACGTCCAGCTTGCCAAAGCGCGCTACGGTCTCGTCTATGATTGCGTTCCACTGGTCCGCCTGGGTGACGTCCAGCGGCATGAAGAACGCCTCTCCGCCAAGCTCGTTGATTTCGGCTTCCACCTTCCGACCCTCCTCCTCCAGCACGTCCCCAATGGCGACCTTGGCGCCTTCCGCGGCCAGCAGCTTTGCCTGGGCTTCGCCGAGCCCGCGTGCTCCGCCGGATACCAGGGCAACTTTACCCGCTACTCTCATTTCCCCCTCCTGTGTTAACTCGTGTGGATAATCCTATATCGCCGTCCATCCGCCGTCCACCAGCAGCTGGGCCCCGGTGACGAAGGACGACTCGTCGGAAGCCAGGTAGAGGGCGGCATACGCCACTTCCTCCACTTCGCCGACCCGTCCCATGGGCACCAAGGGAAGCACCCGGCTGAGGCGCTCCGGGTCGGACAGGTTGTCGTTGGCCGGCGTCTTGATAGGCCCCGGGTGCAACGAATTGACGCGGATATTCTCCATGGCGTACTTCACGGCCAGCGCCTTTGTGAAGAGGGTGACCGCTCCCTTGGAGGCTACATACGCCGGGTCGGCGATGTCCGTGCCCACCACGCCGAACTGGGAAGAGATGTTGACTATGGAGCCGCCGCCGGCCTCTCGCATATGGGGAATGGCCTCCTTGACGCCAAAGAACATGCCCTTGTTGTTGATAGACATGATTTCGTCCCATGTCTCCACGGGCATGTCCTCAACGGTGCCGGACCTGCTGATGCCGGCGTTGTTGACCAGGATGTCGAGCTTGCCATAGCGGGATACCGCCGTTCCTATGGCGTGCCGCCACTGGCTGTTGCTGCGTACGTCCATGTGGACGAAGCGCACCTCGCCGCCTGCTTCTTGAATCTGGTTCTCCGTCTGAATGCCGTCGCGCTCCCGAATATCGCCAATCACGACACTTGCGCCTTCACTGGCGAAGAGCTTGGCAATACCGCCGCCTATGCCCCTGGCGCCACCGCTGACAAAAGCTACCTTTCCTTCAAGCCTCATTTGGTCTCCTCCTCACCCGGAACCGGACATTTCTCTCAGTTTACGGGCAACCTCCAAGGGCGGCCCTGCTTCGCCGGGCAGATGCTCGCCCGGTACGCCCAGGGCATGATAATCGCTCCCGCCGCAGAGGATAAGGCCGTGCCTTCGGGCTGTTTCCGCCAGCCGGTCGCGAGTGGGCTGATCATATTCGGCGTAGTGCACTTCCATGCCCTTCAGACCGGCGGCCCTGAGCTTTTCCAGGATACCATCCAGGTTCTCTACCTGCGCCGGATGCGCCATGGCGGAAACTCCCCCCACGCTGGAGATCAGCTGTACGGCTTCTTCAGGAGTCTGCTTGACGCGCTCGGCATAGGCGGGCCCGTTGCGCCCTATGTACTTGTCAAACGCCTCTTTGGGTAGGGAGATGTAGCCGTTCTCCACCATGGCTTGCGCTATGTGAGGCCGGCCTATGGCCCCTTGGCCCGCTATCTCTTTCACCCGATCCCAGTCCAGCGGCAGTCCAAGCTCTCCCAGCCTGTCCACCATCTCCTTGGCCCGTCCGATGCGGGATTCACGGAAGTCGCGGAGCTTGGCCTGAAACTCCCTGTCCTCATAGTCAAAGTAGTAGCCCAGTATGTGTATCTCGTTGCCTGGGATGTCTGTGCTGAGCTCTATCCCCGGGATGATGTGCAGGTGAGGGTGCGCCTTGGCCGCTTCCCAGGCGGGTTCCAGACCGTCGGTGATGTCATGGTCGGTGATGGCGACTATTTTGAGCCCGCGCCCGGCAACGAAGTCGACCAGCTCGGCGGGCGCCAACCTGCCGTCGGACTCCGTGGTGTGCAGATGTAGATCAACCTCAACCGGCATATGGGCCCGGCACCTCACGTCTCATGGTAGAGGCTGGGCAAATGCGACTGCATTTGCCCAGCCTGTGGATTCAAGGCTACTTGGCGAACTCTATGTTGCGGGTTTCCCGGATTACGGTCACCTTGATCTGACCGGGATAGGCGAGTTCATCCTCTATTTTCTTCACTACGTCGCGCGCCAGACCGGCTGCAGCCACGTCGTCCAAGGCTTCCGGCTGCACCATGATGCGTACTTCACGGCCGGCTTGGATGGCGTAGCATCTCTCAATGCCGTCGAAGCTATTGGCCACGCCCTCAAGGGCTTCCAGGCGCTTCATGTAGTTCTCCAGGGTGTCCCGCCGCGCTCCGGGCCTGGCCGCGCTCACGGCGTCGGCTGCTGAGACAAGGAAAGCCTCCACGGAGCTCATGTGGTCGTTGTGGTGCTCCAATATGCAGGTCTCCACGGCTTCCGGCACCCCGTACTTGTGGGCTACCGCGGCGCCGATCTCGGCGTGGGGGCCTTCCACTTCGTGGGTCAGCGCTTTGCCGATATCGTGAAGCAGGCCGCCCGCCTTGGCAATCTCGATGTTGGCGCCTACTTCCGCGGCCAGCATGCCCGATATGTAGCCCACTTCCATGCTGTGTTGCAGTATGTTTTCGCCGTAGCTGTAGCGGTACTTCAACCGGCCCAGAAGCTGTATGAGCTCGCGGTGCATGCCGCGCACACCGGACTCCACGGCGGCGCGCTCGCCCTCTTTGAGGATGGTCTCTTCCACCTCTTGATGGGCCCTTTTGACCACGTCCTCTATCCTGGCCGGATGAATGCGGCCGTCCTGCACAAGTTTGCCAATGGCGATCCTGGCAATTTCTCTGCGGACCGGATCGAAGCATGAAACCATGACGGCCTCGGGTGTGTCGTCGATAATGAGGTCGACACCGGTAGCCGCTTCAATGGCCCTGATATTGCGTCCTTCCCGGCCAATGAGACGACCTTTCATCTCATCGTTGGGCAGGGGTACGACAGCGGTGGTTGTCTCCGAGACTACCTCGGAAGCGAGACGATGTATGGAGGAGGCGAGGATTCGCCGGGCTTTGTGGTCGGCTTCGTCCTTTGCCTGCTGTTCCACATCCATGTAGCGACGAGCTACTTCGTGCTGTATCTCTCCTTCGGCGCGCTTGAGCAACTGTTCCCTAGCTTCTGCGCTGGAGAGGCCGGATATGACCTCCAGTTGCTCCTGCTCTTTCCGAACAGAATCTTCCAGTTCTCGTCTAAGTCCGTCTAGCTCCCGGTCTCGCTCATTTACAGACCGTTCCCGTTTTTCCAGACCTTCGCTTCGCCGCTCCAACTGCTCCTTGCGGTTGCTCAGCCCCCGTTCCTGCCGTCGCAGTTCAGAGCGGCGCTCCCTAAGGTCATGTTCTTCAGAAGTCCTGTGCTTCAAGGCCTCTTCCTGGGCCTCTAGGAGGATTCGCTTCTTCTGCTCCTCCGCATCTTGAATGATGCCTTGCGACTTCTGCGCGGCTGTTGCCAATCCTCTCTTGTTCAGGAAGGATTGTGCGAGATAACCACCTGCTGCCCCCAGCCCCAGAGCCGGAAGGACGATCAAGACGATTAATACGTCCATAAAACCACCGTCCTTTCGCTCCATCGCGTGGCGTAGTATAAAGATTCGCCCGCGAGGACTAGTAAGCAGTTTCAGATTACCGCCGTTGGAGATGGGGTGTCAAGTTTGCGCTTGGAGCGCCCGCTGTAATCACTGCCAAAATTGGGCGCTGCAGAGAGGGCCGACGAAAAAGGCTCCAACCTGATGGTTGGAGCCTTTGCAATGCGGGGTGTTGAGTAGTTTAGCTGCTTTGGCCTGAGCCCTGCTGTCCCTCTTTGCCGATGCCTTCCATGTCCAGGGTGTTGATGAAGTCGGTGAAGGCAGATATGCGGCGCAGGTCCTCTTCTCTTAGCTGCTGGGGCTTGTTGTCCTCGTCCTCGGGGGCTATGGGCTTGCCGGAATCGTCAAGCTTGATGCCCGCCTTGTCAAGCACGTCGTCGGCTACGTATATGGGCGCTTGGGCTCGCACGGCCAGTGCGATGGCGTCGCTCGGCCTTGAATCGACGTCTACCGACTTGCCGTCGACGCGAATGGAGACTTTGGCGAAGAAGGTATCGTTCTGGAGGTCATTTACCGTGATGTGGAGAACGGACGCGCCAAGGCTGCTGATGACGGAGCCGAGCAGATCATGCGTAAGCGGTCGGGGAAGGGAAACGTCCTGCAGCTTGACGGCTATGGCGTCCGCCTCGGCCGGGCCTACCCAGATAGGCAGGTAGCGGTCCGAGTCCTTTTCCTTGAGAATCACTACTCGTTGGTAGTTCATCAAGCTCACTCGAATGCTATCTATTACCATTTCCAACATTCTAGAGTCCAAGCCTCCTCAACGAGTGGGGAACATCTTACGCTTGCGCATTGGGGCTGTCAATTGGACGGCCAATAGGGCAGGTGGGCAAGGATACGCTATTGACACCAGTGCTGTTTTAACCTAGTCTGATGACTAGTCAGCACAACGGATAAAGAGGTTAACCATGAGCAAGAGATGGCCGGTTCAGGATGCCAAATCGAGGTTCAGCGAGCTTCTGGACACCACCCTCGCGGAAGGGCCGCAGATTGTAACCAAGCGAGGTGTGGAAACCGCCGTGCTTCTTCCCATTGAGCAGTGGCGGAGGCTGGAGCGGATGGCGAAGCCGGATTTGAAAGAGTTGCTGCTTGCCTCTGAGGCACGAACGGAGACCCTTACGGCGGCGCGCCAACAGCGCCGCCGCCGACCACCCGTAGCAGTGGAGTAGCCTATGTACCTCTTGGATACCAACGTGGTTTCGGAGCTGCGCCGCACCCGCCCGCATGGCGCAGTTCTAGATTGGATTGCAGACGTGCCGGCGGAGCAGCTCTTTGTGTCTGCCGTTACCGTTGGCGAGATACAGGCGGGGATTGAGATCACTCGCGAGCAGGATGAAGCCAAGGCTGAGGAGTTGGGAGCGTGGCTGGACAAGGTCCTGGCTTCCTACGGAATACTCCCAATGGATGCGCTCGCCTTCAGAGAATGGGCACGGCTGATGCACAGGAGATCAGGCGCTATGACCGAAGACGCCATGATAGCAGCGACAGCCATGGTTCATAGGTTGACGGTGGTCACTAGAAACGTGGCCGACTTTAACGACCTTGGCGTTGACTATGTGAATCCGTTCGAAAGTGGATAGGCAGGTCGGAGCCCGTTCATTCCAAGACCACCACCGCCCCTGGATGCCCGTGTCAAGCACCGGAATGGCGGGTGTGTTTTGCAAGCGGAGGCTTGGGATGCTTCGTCGGCGGGGCGTGGTTTGAAGGCTAAGGGGTCTGACCGACTCCTCAGCATGACAAACGGGGGTGCCCCTCTCAAGTGGTTCGACAAGCTCATCATGAGCGGTGGGCGGGCAAACGGGCAAACGGACAGGCCCCGGGGAGCAAAGCAAGCTTGCTAGACGGCGTTGTCTGGGGGACGCTCGTCGGAGGATTCCGCTTCTTCGCTTGGCCGGAACTGCTTCAGGCCGTCCAGGAAACCGAGGTAGTTGCTCCGCGTCTCCTCTAGGTGGTCGCCGCCGAACTTTTCCAAGAATGCGCCGATGAGGACCAGCGCCATGGTGGACTCGCCTATGACGCAGGCGGGCGGAACCTGGCAGACGTCGCTGCGCTCGTAGTGCGCCTGCACCCTCTTTCCCGTCGCCATGTCCACGGAAGGGAGCGGTTTGCTCAGCGTGGATATCGGTTTCAGCGCCACCCGCGCCACTACGGGCTCTCCGTTGCTCATACCACCCTCTATACCACCGGCGCGGTTGGTAATGTGGTGGAAGGGACGGGCATCGCCGTCCCACGGTTCTATGATGTCGTGCACCTCTGAGCCGGGCTTCTCCGTGTTGGCGAACCCCGTGCCTATTTCGACGCCTTTCACGGCGTTGATGCTCATCATTGCCTGGGCTATCTGCCCGTCCAGCTTCCGCTCCCAGTGTACGTGGCTGCCCAGTCCCACGGGCACTCCGTAGGCGGCCACTTCGAATACCCCGCCGGCCGTATTTCCCGTATCGCGGGCGTGGTCTATGTGGCGCATCATCCGTTCCGCCGCCTCGGCGTCGGTGCAGCGAACCGGGGAGTCCTCGACTGCCTGCCAGTCGATATCTTCCGGCACGTCTGCCTTGACGTCGCCGATGGACACGACGTGGCTGTGTATGCTGATGCCGAACTCTTCCAGGAAACGTCGCGCCACCGCACCGGCGGCAACCCGGGCCGCCGTCTCGCGGGCGCTTGCCCTTTCCAGCACGTTTCGCACGTCGTGGTGGCTGTACTTCATCACGCCGGGGAAGTCGGCGTGGCCGGGCCGCAGCCGCGTCACCAGTCGAATCTTGGCGTCTTCGCCCACGGGCTCTATCGACATGGCCTCGGTCCAGTTGGCGAAGTCGCGGTTCTCTATCCACATTCCTATGGGGCTGCCCAGCGTGGAGCCGTGCCGCACCCCGGACAGTATCTCCGCTTTGTCGCGCTCTATCTGCTGCCTCGGTCCCCGCCCGTACCCCTGCTGGCGTCGCGCCATGTCGCGCAGTATGTACTCTTCACTGAGGGACAGCCCCGCCGGCACGCCCTCAACGATCACGGTCAGTCCCTTGCCATGCGATTCACCCGCTGTTAGATAACGAAACATTTGCGATTCCCTTCAATTGATGTGTAGATAATCTACGCCCGATAAGCTTACCACGAACCCGTAAGTCCCGTTCTCTTGGGCAGCTCAGGACAGGCGTGGTTTGACGGCACTTCAACGCCTGCGGATAATGTGCGGCACAGACTGATGAGGAGGATGCGGTGAGCCACGAACCACAGTTGTTTAGAATCAACCCAGACAGCCAGGCATCCGAACGGATAGAGGAAGTGGATTTCGCACAGATGGGGCTGAGAGAACGGCGGGACATTCAGGAATGGATTGCCGCCAATCCAGGCATCCTGGGTGAAGACCTGCTGATAATAGGCAAGGAGTTTAGCGGATTCGATCTCACTGACGAGAGGCTTGACCTTCTGGCGGTGGACTCCGACGGTAAGTTGGTAGTCATTGAGTTGAAGCGCGACGACACCGGCGCAGACGCCCACTGGCAGGCCATAAAGTATGCTAGCTATCTACGCCGCGCCACTGCCGAGCAAATCTTGGAAATGCTGGCCGAATACAAAGGGGTCTCCCAAGAAGACGCTACGAACCTGCTGCTTCAACATCTGGGTGCCGATGACCTCAATGCTCTGAATAACGACCAGCGCATAATTCTGGCTAGCCACAGGTTCGCCCCGGAGGTTACCTCAGCCGCATTGTGGCTTAACAATAAAGCTCCCGGCGAAGACCTGATCACCTGCGTCACTCTGACGCCGTACCGGGATTCTGACACCGACTCGCTGTACATCCAAGCGACAACTATTATTCCCGTGCCAGGAGAAGAGGGATACGTAGTTAGTATAGGCAGCAACTCACAACCCCAGGCAAGCGGCAGCAGCTTGGGAGATAAGTTGCGCAAGACCTTCCAGCAGAACAAGAACGACGAGATCACGCGCTTTCTCAGGAAGGTAAGTGAGCTGACGCTACAAGAATTGGAAGACACAATTCGACCTAATAGGACAAGCAGATGGGCTGGGGGAGAAGGCAAAATCTGGCGCTACTACCATTTCTGGTACCGACGTAATCCGTGGGGTAACTGGAGCGTGGACTATAGAATCAACCTATGGCAAGAAGATAAGGAAAACACGTGGGGCGGAAATGTAGAGTTCAGGCATAATCTTAAAGGTCTACAAGCGAAGCTAACCAACGTCAGCCTAGACCCGGAACAAAGCAATGAACTTAGAGGCGAAGAAGGTATCAGAGTAAAAATTGGTAGTGGCGCTTTAGACGATGACTTTGCCAACCGTATAGCTCAAATGACCCGAAGATTTATTGAGCAAATCACGCCCATAGTCGACGCGTTTGAAGAAGAGAACAACGAAGAGGAACGTAAAGGCTGACCCTTCGTCAAGCCCAAACAGGCTCAAGAACGTATTGCCAACGCCCGACGCGCCGCTTGAAACATCACCTCTACCGGCGCCTCCCGTCCTGTCCAGAGGCGGAAGGCCTCGGCGCCCTGGTAGATTAGCATGGGCAGACCGCCCAGGGTGCGCGCGCCCGCTTTGGCGGCTGCTTGCAGTAGCGGCGTCTCCTCCGGATTGTACACAAGGTCGTAGACCAGGGAGTTCGCGGGGATGGCATCGCCTGGCAACGGCGTCTCGTTCTCGCCCGGGGCGTGGCGCATGCCCAGCGTGGTGCAGTTCACGATCAGGTCCCACCCGTTCGACAGTTCCGTCGGCTCTAGAAGGACGGCGTTTGCGTTTCGTGGACTGCCCAGCGCCTCGATAAGCCGGTGCGCCCTCTCCACGGTCCTGTTGGCGATGGTCACCTGTCCAGCCCCCTCTTTGAGCAGGCCGTATACCACCGCTCTTGCCGAGCCGCCCGCGCCGAGCACCAGCGCCCGCTTGCCCTGGGCCTGAAAACCGGCGTCTTCCTGCAGCGCCCTGAGGAAGCCGGTCACGTCCGTGTTGTGCCCCGTCAGTCTGCCTTCCCGGTTCACTATGGTGTTCACCGCGCCCGTGTCTTGCGCCGCCTGCGATACCTCGTCCAGGAACGGCACCACCGCCTGTTTGTGTGGAACGGTCACGTTCGCCCCCAGAACGCCGGGGCCTCTCAGGGACTCCATCCGCTCAGCGATGGCGTCGGGTGGGGTTTCCCAAGCCAGGTACTTGGCGTCGATTCCGAGATGGTCGAAGGCGGCTTGTTGGAAGGCGGGAGAAGCCGAGTGGCGCAGCGGGTAGCCGATGATTCCTACCGTGGAGGTCATCACTGGTTGCGCCGGCTGTCCAGGTAGCTTTGCAGGATTATAGCGGCGGCGGCGGCATCGAGACGGCCCCTGTTGCGCGACGGAGAGACGCCTGCCTCGTGTAGGCGTCTCTCGGCCTCTTCCGAGGAGAAGCGCTCATCCCAGACATCCACCGGCATGGGCGCGGCGGCATCCTTCACCTCTTCGTAGAAGCGGCGGGTCTTCTTCGCCTGATAACCTTCAGAGCCGTCCAGGGAGAAAGGCATGCCGACCACAATCCGTTCCGCCTCTTCCTCAGCGGCGATTTTGACGATGGTCTCCACGTCACTCTTTAGGTTCCGCCTCACGATAGCGGTGTAGGGTGTGGCCAGCAGACCGGAGTAGTCACATATGGCAACACCGATACGCCGCTCGCCAACGTCCAGCCCAAGTACCCTCATTTTACCTGGCTGCCCAGGATATCGACCGCCGCCCGCAGCGCCTCTTCCAGCTTCTCCGGCTGGCGTCCGCCCGCCTGCGCCATGTCGGGACGCCCGCCGCCGCCGCCGCCCATCACCTTGGCCGCCGCTTTCACCGCATTTCCGGCGTGCAGGCCTCTCCTCACCAGGTCGTTGGTGACCATTATCAGCAGCGTGGGCCGCTCGTTGACCACGGCGCCCAGCGCCACCGCGCCGCTTCCCAGCTTGTCTCGCAGCCAGTCGCCCGCTTCCCGCAAGGCTTGCATTGAGCCGGCGTCCATCGTTCCCGAGGCTATCTTGAACCCGGCGACTTCTTTAGCCGACTCCAGCAGTTCCTGCGCCTGCTCCCTGGAAGAGGCTCGCTCCTTGGCGGCGACCTCCCGTCGCAAGCGCGATACCTCGTCCAGTAGGGAAGCGACCCTGGCTTCTACGTCCTGCGGCGACGTGTCCAGCTTGTTCGATATGCGGTTGAGCAGGGCGTCTCTTTCCATGGCCAGGGTTTCCGCGGCGTGGCCGGTTACCGCTTCCAAGCGACGCATGCCCGCTCCGATGCTGCTTTCTCCGGTGACACGGCAGTAACCGATGTCGCCGGTGGCCCTGACGTGGGTGCCGCCGCAGACCTCGAAGCTGAACCTGTCGCCGTTGGCTATCTCCACCACGCGCACCTCATCGGCGTAGCGGTCCCCGAAGAAGGCCAGCGCCCCTTCCGACACCGCATCGCGGAAGGTGGTCTCCCTTTTGCGCACTGGCACGTTGGCCCGTATGCGCTCATTGACCAGCGCTTCCACCTTGCCCAATTCCTCCGGGGTCAGCGGGCTGACGTGGGTGAAGTCGAACCGGAGTCTGTCCGGCGTAACCAGCGACCCGGCCTGCCTCACGTGGCTGCCCAGGACGGCTCGCAGGGCGGCGTGCAGCAGGTGGGTGGCGGTGTGGTTGCGCGCCGCGTCCAGGCGACGATCGCCGTCCACCGTGGCCACGACTTCGTCGCCCTTGGCCACCGTACCGTTAGCCACGTGTCCCCGGTGCACGATGACTCCCGCGACCGGCGACTGCGTGTCTTCGACGCGAATATCGCCGCTGGCGCCTTCCATGATGCCGGTATCGCCCACCTGTCCGCCGCCTTCGGCGTAGAAGGGCGTCTCTCTGAGGATGACCTCCACCTCTTGCCCCTGCGACACTTCATCCACGGGGCGTCCGTCCACTATTAGGCCGCTGATCACCGAGGGCGCGGTAGTGGTCTCATAGCCGAGGAAGTTGACCTCGCCTATGCCCATCTCCTGGTACAGCCGCTGAGCGTCGTATCCTCCGGCGAAGCGTTCCCCGGCAACGCGGCCCCGCTGTCGCTGTGCTTCCATCTCCCTTTGAAAGCCATCCATGTCCACTTCCATGCCATGCTCACGCGCTATCTCCGCCGTGACTTCCACGGGGAAGCCGTAGGTGTCATAGAGGAGAAAGGCCTGCTCTCCGGCAAGTGAACCGTCTCTTTGGCTGGCAAACATCTCTTCCAGGATACGCATTCCTGTCTCATAGACCTGGCTGAACCGTTCCTCCTCTTCCTGCAAGACCCTGAGCACAAAGTCGCGCCCCTCGGCCAGGTTGGGGTAGACAGGGCCCATCTTCTGGATGACCGCCTCCGCAACCAGGGGCAGCACGGCGCTTTTGCCGGTCTCCAATCCCAGCTTCCGAGCGAACCGAATACCACGGCGTATGAGGCGACGCAGCACGTAGCCCCGTCCCTGATTGTCGGGCGCCACGCTGTCCGCGATGAGGAACGCCGCGCTGCGGGCGTGTTCCGCCACTACGCGTATGGCCACGTCCGTTTCGGCGTCCTTTCCGTACTCCTTGCCCGATAGCTGGCAGACCCTGGACACCAGCGGTTGGAACAGGTCAGTCTCGTAGATGCTTGGCGCGTCCTGCAGGATCAGGGCGGCACGCTCCAGGCCCATCCCGGTATCGATGTTGGGATTGGGCAGCGGAGTCCGGCTGCCATCGGTGTCCTGGTAGAACTGCATGAACACCAGGTTCCACAGCTCCAGGAACCGTCCGCACTCGCAGTTGGGCCCGCACTGTTCTTCCGGCTTGCCCAGCCGGCATGTTCCGCCGAAGTCGTAGTGGATTTCACTGCAGGGTCCGCAGGGTCCCTCGTTGCCTGCCGGGCCCCAGAAGTTCTCCTTCTCGTCAAAGCGGCGTATACGTTCGTCTGGCACGCCGGTCTTCAGCCAGATGCCGTGCGCCTCGTCGTCGTCGCGGTAGATGGCGGCCCAGAGCCGTTCACTGGGCAGTTTCATGCGCTCCGTGACGAACTCCCAGGCCCACTCGATGGCCTTCTCCTTGAAGTAATCGCCTACGCTGAAGTTGCCCAGCATCTCGAAGAAGGTGAGGTGGCTGGCGTCGCCCACTTCATCCACGTCCGTGACGCGGAAGCACTTCTGCACGCTGGTGAGCCTGGGTTTGGGAGGTCTCCTTTCGCCCATGAAGTACGGCTTGAACTGCACCATGCCCGCGCTGGTCAGGAGGAGTGTAGGGTCGTCCGGCGGCGGAATCAGCGACGAACTGGGCATGAGAAGGTGGTCCTTCTCTTGAAAGAAGTCCAGGAAGGCGTTTCGTATCTCTTCAGACGTTCTCACGTGGTCTTGGTAGGTTTAGGGCTTTGCCCAGCTTGGCTTGTCGATTGTAGGTGTGCCGTTTGGGGGGTGTCAACGCAAGGTTGGCGTTTCCTTGACAGTACCCATGCCCTGTGCTAACGTCGTGCCGCTTTAGGAGAAGATGCCGTTTCAGCCCTCGGGAGGCACCTAACGGGCGGGGCGGCTCAAGCGATAGCGGCGGTTGACCGTACCGTTGCTTCTGAATGGATGGCGAATCTATGAGTGTGGCGTCTCTTGGCCAGGCTAGGCGTGCTGAGCTGTTGCAGCTTTGTGCCAAGGCATTGAACGGCCGGCGTCTCATTCTGGTCAGCAACCGAGGCCCCGTTGGGCACCAGATAACCCCCTCAGGCGACCTTCAGGCCAGGCGCAGCAGCGGCAGTCTGGTCACCGCATTCTCCTCGCTGGTCTCTGAGCTGGGTTTCACGTGGATATCTTCCGCCATGGGTGAGGGGGATAGACGCATCTGGGAAAACAGCGACGGGTCCAGCATTCCCGCCGCTCTTCCCGGTTACAAGCTCTCGCTCCGCTACGTCAACACTCCACGTCGCGTCTATCACAAGTACTACAACACGTTCTGCAACCCGCTGCTCTGGTTTCTTCAGCATTACATGTGGAGCACATCGTATACCCCCAGCGTGGACAGCACGGTATACGATGCCTGGGAGAACGGCTACGTAAGGGTCAACCGCTCCTTTGCCGACGCGGTGATTGAAGAGGCGGCAAGCGTGGACCAGGACGTCTGCGTGATGGTCCACGATTATCACCTGTACCTGGTAAGCGGCTACGTGCGGGAGCGCCTTCCCCAGGCGGTCATCCAGCACTACGTCCACATACCATGGCCCGCCTCCGGTTACTGGGAAATGATCCCGGCGCACATTAGGCGCAGCATTTGCAGCAGCCTCTGCAGTGCCGACGTCGTGGGGTTCCAGACCCGGCGAGACTGCCGCAACTTCCTGCAATCGTGCGAGGAGTTCCTCCCCTCCGCAGAGGTGGACTACGCTACCTCCACGGTGCGCTATGAAGGCAGAGAGACGGCTGTTCGCGCTTACCCGCTCTCCATCAGCGTTGACGAGGTGCGGCGCATCGGCTCCTCTCCCCGGGTACAGGAGTACGAGCGTCAGCTTTCCGGCGTTTGGGCCGAAAAGAACATAGTGCGCGTGGATAGGGTGGAGCCCAACAAGAACATCCTGCGGGGATTCCGTTCCTACCAGCTACTCCTCGAGCGTTATCCTGAGATGAGGGGTCAGGTCAAATTCGTTGCCTTCCTCGTTCCTTCTCGCACGCACATCCGCCAGTACCAGCGCTACATGGAGGAGATCCAGCAGACGGCCAGGACTATCAACCAGAGCTACGGCACTCCCGAATGGCAGCCCATTGAACTGTTCATGGAGAACAACTACGTTCAGGCGGTGGCCGGTATGCGCCAATACGACGTCTTGTTGCAGAACGCCGTCATAGACGGCATGACGCTGGTGGCCAAAGAGGCGCCGCTGATCAACCAGAGGGACGGCGTTGTCATCCTTTCCGAGACCGCCGGCGCCTACCCCCAGCTTGCGGAGGGGGTGCTTCCCGTGGCCTCCGCCGACGTGGAAGGCACCATGCAGGCGATGTACCAAGCGCTCAACATGCCTCAGGAGGAGCGACAGCGCCGGAGCGCTTCTATGATAGAGGCGGTGGAGAGAGAGGACATCAATTTCTGGTTCCAAAGCCAGTTCGAGGAGCTTGGCTCGCTGACTAGCTAGCCCCCAGCCTGCTGCTCAGCCAGGTCAGGAACGCCTCCACCTCGTCCACGCCAGCCAGCGTGTGATCAGTCGTTGCTATGACCTCAGCGGGCGTTTCTTCTCCCACCACGCCTATGTTGACCGCCTTCACGCCGCCAGTGGCTTGCAGCTCCGCCGCCGCCTTGAACATGTTCACGTCCGTCACGTCGTCACCGAGCGCCAGCGCCCCGTTGAGGTTGCGCTCATTTGCCAAGGCGCGCAGAGAAGTGCCTTTGTCTATGGCAACTGGCAGAAGAAGCTCCACCACCATGCGGCCTTCGCGCACAACCATCCAATCGCCGGCGCCGCTGGATTCGACGGCTTCCAGGATAGCGGCCCGCGTCGATTCGGGATCGGTTGCAATGCGGTAGTGCACCGACAAGCCCACCTGCTTGGTCTGCACGACTATTCCGGGAAGGGTCAAACGGTCTATCAACTCCGACGTGGCGCTCCTGAGCCTGTCCAGGTAAGGCTCCACTTCAGGGGCAACCATCAGCTCTCCATCCTCCCATCGCTCCAGCCCGTGAGTTCCGAAATACACGATGTTGTCCACCTCCACCATGCATCGCGCCTCTTTCATGTCACGGCCCGTGACCACTGCCACGGCGGCAAGCTGCGCTCCCAGAGCCTCCAGCGCCCGTTTTGCGCCCGGCCTAACACGCGCCTGCTCCGGCCTGGGGGCTATGTCCGATATGGTGCCGTCGATATCGCAGAAGAGGCCCCAGCGCCCCGTGCGCATATCCGGCAGCAGGCCGGTTACGGTTTGCTTCAACGTTTTCAAGGTCATCTCAGAGGAATTGTTTCAGACGTTATGTCAAGTAGCAAGGCTAAAACGGGCCGAAAATTTTTTGGGTGTGAGAAACAAATCCCGAAACACCTGTAGAAGTGGTGCGGTTTTTGCAACGGATTGGGGCATGTTTTGGTTAATGCGATCATGGAGGAATGTTAGCGGCGATGAGGGTTGATTGGGAAGTGGATGGTGTCAGTATGGGGCGGGGGGATGCGGGCAAGAGGGCAAGGCGGGCGGGCCGTGCGGGAGGACGTACACATCGTGAGTTTGCGGTCAGAGGTTTTGGATTCTTCACTGCGTTCAGAATGACAGTTGGCGGGGATATTACCCGCCCAAAGCCCGTTCGCCCTAAGCTTGTCGAAGGGCGCACTCACCCCGGCGTGGTTCGACAGGCTCACCACGAGCGGAACCCTGTCTCCGACCCCTGGATGCCCGTCGTCACGGACAAGACGGTGTAGGAAGGCAGGCGGCCTTTTTCCGTCTCCTTTGCTATAATCTCGGTATGTCACTTGTAATCAAAAGGTTGGAGACTACCCAGGAGATGGAGGCTGTGCGCGTCCTCCGCAACCGCGTCTTCGTAGATGAGCAGGGCGTTCCCCCTGAACTGGAGGTTGACGAGCTGGATGACACCGCCGTCCATGCCGTCGCTTTCCAGGACGGCGTGGTGGTTGGAACGGGACGGCTCATTCTGGACACGCCTACCGAAGCGCGCATTGGTCGCATGGCGGTAGACGAGTCGCTGCGTCGCGGCGGAATTGGCGGCGAGGTGCTCGCCTTCCTGGAAAACGAGGCCCGGTCGGAGGGGATCAAGCTCATATCGCTCCACGCCCAGCACTACGTGAGGCAGTTCTACGCCAATCGCGGCTACCAAGAGCGCGGCGACACGTTCATGGAGGCCGGCATCCTGCACGTGGAAATGGTAAAGGACATAGCTTGAGGCCCGACCAGCGCATTGTCTCGTTGCGAGAGAGGAACGCCTGACCTTGCGAAACATCATCCTCACAGGGTACCCGGGAACGGGCAAATCGACGGTGGGTCAGGTCGTTGCCCGCATCCTGGGCTGGCGGTTCATCGACGTTGACCGGGAGATTGCGGAGAAGGCGGGCAAGACCATAGCCGCTATCTTCGAGGAGCACGGCGAGGAGCACTTCCGCGGTCTGGAACGCGACGCCGTGCGCGAAGCATGCGCTGGTCAAGGCCGGGTGGTTGCCGTTGGCGGCGGAGCCATAACCTTTCCTGAGAACAGAGAGACCATGGAGGCGGCGGGTGTGGTCGTCTGCCTGGACGCCCCGCCTGAAACCATCCACCAGCGCCTGCAGGAGCAGAAGAGGCAGTACGGGCGGGAGGCGGTTCGGCCGCTCCTGGAGAGCCAGGACCAGCTTGCCAGGATACGACAGCAAAAGGCGGAGCGACAGGCCGCCTATGCCACGGCGCACTGGACGGTCAACACAAACCGCATCTCCGCGCAGCAAGCCGCCGATGAGGTGGTGCGCGCCTGGCGCATACTGTCCGGCAGGCCTGCCTCCGGCGGGCAGCCGCTTGCCGGTAACCCGCATCTAGCCGCTACGGTCCACTCTTCCGTTGGCGACTGCCCATTGCTGGTTGGCTGGGGGCTTCTATCGCAGGTTGGAGAGATCCTGAGCAAGTCGGGTGTGGCCGGGCCGGTTTACCTGATCTCGGACGACACGGTGGCCGGTCTCTACGGCGAGGCTGTCCAGGCGGCATTGGAGCTTGCCGGGATAGAGTCGCACCTGTACACCTTTGTCCCCGGCGAGGCCAGCAAGACACTGTCCACGGCAAGTGAAATCTACCACTGGCTGGCGGAGCGTCGAGCGCAGCGCGGGCACACCGTCGTCGCCCTAGGAGGCGGCGTGGTCGGTGACCTGGCTGGCTTCGTGGCCGCCACCTATACCCGCGGCATGCGCATCGTCCAAGTGCCCACCAGCATAGCCGCCATGATGGACTCGTCCATAGGCGGCAAGACCGCGGTCGACCTTCCGCAGGGCAAGAACCTGGTCGGCGCATTCCACCAGCCGCTAATTGTGGTTGCCGACGTCTCGACCCTGCTGACCCTGCCCTTGCGAGAGGCGATGGAGGGCTGGGCGGAGGCTATAAAGCACGGCCTCATTCTGGACGCAGGTCTATTCGAGACTTTCGAGCAACACGGCAACGATTTGATTGGCCTGGAACATGAGCTGACCACGGAAGTAATCAAGAGAAGCATGTCGATCAAGGCCGAGGTGGTCTCCCAGGACGAGCGCGAGACCCTGGGTTATCGCAACCTGCTCAACTACGGCCACACCATTGGACACGCTCTGGAAGCCGCCACGGAATACGGGAGGCTGCTCCACGGCGAGGCTGTGGCCATCGGCATGATGGGCGCCGCCAAGATAGGGGTGCGCATGGGAGTCACACCCGTCGACCTCTTGGAACGACAGGAGGAGGTGCTGCGCCGCTTCGACCTGCCGGTGCGTATCTCCGGCGTGGAGATGGAGCGGGTGGAGTCGGCGATGACCCTGGACAAGAAGGCCGAGGGTTCGAACCTGCGCTGGGTCCTCCTGGAGGGGGTTGGCAGGGCGGTGGTGCGCAACGACGTTCCCTACGACCTGGTGCGCGAGGTCCTGGCGGAGCTGGCCGGTTAGCCGACTTGCAGCGCTGTTTCCACTATGACCACGGTTGCCGTGGTCATCACCAGTACGATCGCTATGCGCATGAACACCCGTTGCGATATGCGAGGCAGTATGAGCAGAGCCAGGGCGCTGCCCACGATCACCGACGGCCACAGGATTACCGATACGGCCAGTGTCTGCAATGTCAGAGAACCCGCCAAGGTCAGGGATGCTATGGCAAATATCTGGAGGACAAAGAAGAACATGCCCAGGCAGGCGCGGAACGTTTGCCGGTTCCAACCCTGATTGATCATCAGAAGCACCACAGGCGGCCCGGACATTGTTGTGCTGGTGGAGAGCAACCCGCTGAGGAACCCGGTGACACCGGATGCTATTCTCTCTCTGCGTATTGGCACGGTAATTCCCAGAAGCAAGAGAGTTGCCACAGTCAGCGCAATGCCCGCCACTGCTACGCGCAGTATTTCCGAAGGCGCCACCAGCAAGACGTAAGTGCCAAGCGGGACGCCCACCACCCCGGTGGCCACCAGGGGCAACACCTTGCCCCATTCAACCTGCCGCCAAGTCTGCATTACTATGAACGTGTCGGCCACGATGCTGAGGGGGATGAATACGGGCACCAGCGTTTTGGGCTCCCACAGCAGCAGCAACAGCGGCGTGGCTATGAGGGCGAAACCAAAGCCGGTAGTGCCTTTGACCACCCCCGCGGCCAGTATTATGAACGCCGCGGGGATTAGGGTGATAGGCTCAACTCCTGGTGGCATTTGCGGCATGCCCTATCTTGACACAACGAGGCTTGCGAATACAACCTGAGGGAACGCGAGTTGCGCCGATATCCGTCCATCTCTCCGCTCATTTCCTTCGACACGCTCAGGATGAGCGGGCAGGCATATGAGCAAAGGGGTAGCGGGGCTACGCGGCAATTGCTAGGCGGTGGCCCCGTCGAACTCTACTACCTCGTTGCGTTCCCGCTGGAACTTGAGGTACTGCTCCTTGGTCATCGGCGGCGTGTCGGTGGCCTTGACTTCCGCAGCCTTAACCGCTCCCTCGGACAGCAGGTCTATTACGGTGGCCGCCATCGACTTGGCCGGCTGAATCACCGCCTTCTCGTAGTCCTGGATAACGTAGTCCTTGCCGTGGCCGGTGCCCGTTGCTCCGCCGCAATAGGGGTGGATCAGCGGCATAATCTGGGCAAGATCGCCCATGTCGGTGGAGCCTCCGCCGTTGTGGGTGTCGGGCCGTACCAGTAAGTTCTCTCTACCCACTACGTCCGCCGCGTTTTCCGCGAAAAGGTCCTGCATGGTCTTGTTGTTGCGCATGGGCAGATACCCCGCTATGTTGGTGATGCTGACCTTTGCCCCTACCGCCAGGGCTCCGGCCTTGAAGCTGCGGTCCACCTTGGCGCTGTTCTGCACAACGGCGTCCAGGTTTCCGGATCGCACCCGCCATTCCAGGGTAACGTTGGACGGCACCGCGCTCACCGCGTCGCCGCCGCGGGTCAGAATGCCGTGCACGCGTACGGTGTCCTGCTCTCGGAAGGTCTCCCGGTTGGCGTTGATGGCGTTGAGGCCGATCATCGCCGCGTTGAGGGCGTTGATGCCCATGTGCGGCGCGCCGCCGGCATGCGCGCCCCGGCCCGTGTACTGCACGAACTTGACCACGTGGCCGTTGCTTGTGCCGCCGACGGCCAGATGGAAATCATCCGCCATGGTGTGGCAGATCATTGCCATGTCCACGTCGTCGAAGACGCCGAGCTTAATGAACTCCTGCTTGCCGCCCATGAACTCGATGCTGCCGCTTTCTCGCAGGTTCATGCGACGCTCCACCTCGATGAACTCTTCCGCGGGCACGGCGATGGGCACAATTCGCCCCGATAGATTCGGCAGGACATCCGGCGCCATCAGCCCGATCAACGCGCCCATCATGCTGCCTATCTGGCAGTGATGGCCGCAGGCGTGGGCAGCCCCGGTTACTTCGTCGTGGTAGGGATGCTCCAGGACACGCAGCGAGTCGAGTTCTCCGATCACCGCCACCGACGGCCCAGGCCCCGCTCCGCCTTCCACCGAACCCTTGACCCCGGTGAGGGCCAGACCGTTTTGAAAGGGGATGCCCATGGCCTGGAATTTCTCCTGCACCAGCTTGGACGTCTTTTGCTCGGTGAAGCCCGTCTCCGGGTTGCGCAGGACGTGCTGGGCAATGCCCATGATCTCATCCTTGCGTTCCTCTATGGCGGCTATGGCGGCCTGTTTCATCTCAGCTACGGTAGGCATGGCTCCTCCCAACAAGTGCTAGGTAGGGCGGAGTATATCGGGCAATCGGGCGGACGGGCAAGACGGGAAGGAGGGCAAACGGGCGGACATAGCCGCTGCCCTTGACAGTGGTTGGGGGCACACCTAAACTCGTGCTGCGTTGCTACGGCGCGTTTTCATTGAAGAATAGGGAGGCATTTCATGACTAAGCCACTGGAAGGTTTGCGCGTTTTAGATTTGACCCAGGTACTGGCAGGCCCGTTCTGCTGTCGCCTGATGGGCGACATGGGAGCGGACGTTATCAAGGTGGAACAGCCCGGCACGGGCGACCCGTCTCGTAACTTCCCGCCCAAGTACAAGGACGTGGAGAGCTACTACTTCCTGGGCCTGAACGGCAACAAGCGCAGCATCACTCTCAACTTCCGAGAAGAGCTGGCCAGGGAAGCGTTCTATGACCTGGTGAAGACATCCGACGTTATGGTGGAGAACTACCGTCCGTCGGTGCCGCCACGCTTGGGAATCGATTACGACACCATCCACAAGATCAACCCGCGGTTGGTCTACTGCTCCATCTCCGGGTTCGGGCACGACGGAGCGCCCAATCCCAACCGCCCCGCATTCGACACCACCATCCAGGCCAGTGGCGGCGTGATGAGCGTGATAGGCCATCCCGGCCATGCTCCTTCCACCATGGGCGTGCCGGTGGGCGACCTGGCGGGCGCTTATGCCGCGCTGTCGGGCATTCTGGCGGCGCTGGTAGACCGAGAGCGGACCGGAGAAGGCCGTCACGTGGACGTAGCGCTCCTGGACACCATGCTCACTCTCCAGGCGTACATAGGCCAGTACTACCTCATGTTCGACTCGGAGCCGGGACCTCTTGGTTCCACTCACCCGACGAACGTTCCCGTCACCGCCCTGGAGTGCAAGGACGGTCGCTACGTGCAGATCCAGTTCGCCAACCAGCCGCTTTACATGCAGCTGGCCAACAAGCTGGCGGAGATGTATCCCGACGAGTACGCGGACCTGCCAAGCGACCCTCGATTCGCCAATCCCGGCGAGCGCTTGAAGAACAAGGCGGAGCTTGTGGAGTTCCTTACCGGCGTATTTTCGAAGAAGACCGCCGACGAGTGGGACTCGGAGCTGGGCAACGACATGCCCGTGGCCAGGGTCAACACCCTCGCCGAGTCGTTTGCCGAGCCGTCCGTGATCAACCGCAACATGACCCCACTCGTCAACCACCCGCAGGCCGGCGAGTACAGGACAATCGGCAATCCCTTGAAGATGGGGCAGGAGGAGGAGTACAGGGCCGCTCCGGGACTGGGAGAGCACACGGACGATCTGCTGTCGGAGCTTGGCTACGACGACGCTAAAGTACAGGCCATGAAGGACGCCGGGGCTGTCTAGGTTCCCGGTTTAGTCCGAGCAAAGACCAACCAGAACTCTGGAGAGGCAACTGTGGGGAAGTCTCACGACGATATGCTATTGTCGAGGCATCAATTGCCTACCGAGGCCTGCTGTGGGTTCACGACCGCTCCTTAATATCAGACCTGCGACACCAGCCGACGCCGACATCGTAGTTCGAATATATGTCGATTCATGGAATACAGGCTTTGGAGAGTTGCTATCGCGGGCAAACAGGACGGTAACACCCGAACTCATCGAAAGATGGAGGCATGATCTTGCCCAGCCGGTTCCACACCGTTGGTGGGTCGCAGAGCAGAGGGGATCACTCGTTGGGTTCGTCGGGATTGGACCAAGTAGAGACCCCGTGGATCCCAGAATCGGAGAGATTGACACCATCGCCGTCGATCCACCCTATTGGCGTAAGGGAATCGGAAAGGCGCTGATTTCACTCGCTGTGCAGCATCTCGTATCCGACGGCTACCGTAAGGCGATACTATGGACAGTTGAAGGCTACGAGCAAGGAATCGCCTTCTACGAGGCCATGGGGTGGACTCGCGATGGTGGAGTCCGAGACAACGGACGGCAAGTCCGTTTTCGACGAGACCTAGAGAATTGATAACGGTGTCAGTGATGGCTGACGGACATCCGGGCCGTCTTGCATTTGTAGGGATAAGGAGGAGTGCATGGCGCGTCCCCGAGTATTGTTACCAGGCGAGTCGACTAGGAAGCGCTGGTGAGACTGTCTTGACCAAGGTCACCGTCCACGCCGACTGCGGCAACGCCCCTAAGAAGCTCGTGCTCAGGGACCTGAACATCGCCTTTGCCAAGGCCGACGTCGAGGGTATCCTTGACCACTTTACTGATGACATCCGCTGGCAGATGGTTGGCGAGGCCGACCTGCGTGGCAAGGAGGCTGTCCGCGAGTCGCTGGAAGCGATGAAAGGCATGGTCGCCAGCGAGCTGGTCATCCTCTCCATCATCACGCACGGGTCTGAGGGCGCGGTCAACGGCGTCATTACTACAGAGCAGGGCGGGTCGTTCGCTTTCTGCGACGTCTACCAGTTCACGTCGGCATCCAGCAAGAAAATCAAGTCGATGATGTCGTACGCGATTAGCTTGAACAAAGGAGATTGAGTCGTGCAGAAAATAGTCACCAATCTGTGGTTTGATGGAAGGGTAGAGGAGGCGCTCGAACTCTACACGTCGTGCTTTGAAGACGCACGCGTGACGCGCGTTCTACGTTACACCGAGGAAGGCATGGGCGAAAGCGGCGACGTAATGACCGCCGAGTTTGAGCTGGCGGGGCAGGAGTTTTGCATCATCAACGGCGGCCCCCACTACAAACTTACCCCGGCGATATCGCTGCTGGTCAAATGTGTAGACCAAGACGAGGTGGATATGCTGTGGGAACGCCTGACGTCCAATGGCGGCGAGGAAGGTCAGTGCGGCTGGCTTACCGACCGCTTCGGCGTGTCCTGGCAGATTGTACCGTTGGCGCTGGGCGAAATGATGGCGAGCGATGACGCGGCGGCGGTGGAACGCGTCACGGCGGCATTCCTGAAGATGAAGAAATTGGACATCGCTGAGTTGGAGAAGGCGTTTCGCAATGAGTAACGCCGGGCCGGACCGTCACGCGCCGCGGGAGGTTGACGAATACCTGGCGGCGCAAGCGCCCGAATTCCGCGCTACGCTGGAGAGGTTGCGGGCCATGATCAAGACGGCCGCACCCGATTGCACGGAACGCGTCAGCTACCGGATCCCGATCTTCCGCCTCAAGAAGGACTTCGTGGCTCTATCGGCATCCAAAGATCATTGCGGCCTGCACACCATGAGCAAAACCGTACCGGTCGCCATGAAGGACGAACTAAAGGCGGCTGGCATTGGGACATCGGGCACGACGCTCCACATTAAACCAGGCGCCGACTTGCCGGTGTCGCTGGTGGAAAGAGTCTTGCGCGCCCGCCTTGATGAGTTAGAGAATTGATAACGGTGCCAGCAATGGCTGAGTGCTTAGGCATCCGGGCAATCTTGCATTTGTAGGGATAAGGAGGAGTGCATGGCGCGTCCCCGAGTATTTGTCACTAGGCGAGTTGACCAGGAAGCGCTGGACCTGCTTGCTTCCGAAGCCGATATCGAGGTGTGGGAGGATGACGCGGCTCCTCCCAGGGAAGTGATGTTGGAAAAGGCGGCGGGGGTGGACGGCATCTTTACCACGAACGAGGACAGTATCGATGAAGCCCTGCTCTCCAAGGGCCGCGGCCGTCTGAAAGTGGTGGCCAACATGGCTGTTGGATACGACAACTTCGACGTGCCTGCTGCCACCCGTCTCGGCGTGGCTATGTCCAACACTCCGGGGGTGCTCACAAAGACTACGGCAGAGCTGGGCTTTGCGCTGATGCTGGCCGTGGCCAGGCAGGTTGTACTGGGTGACAGAGAGACCCGGCAGGGGAAGTGGAAGTACTGGCATCCGTCGCTGTATCTGGGCCAGGACCTGGCGGACTCCACGCTGTGCATGATAGGCATGGGCAAGATAGGCTTGGAGGTGGCGAAACGCGCCCTGGCCTTTGAGATGAGGGTGGTCTACCACAACCGCAACCGCCGCGACGGCGTGGGGGACGAGTTCGAGTATTGCGCCAGTCTGGAGACGGCCCTTGGCGAGGCCGATTTCGTCTGCATTTCCACGCCGCTGACCGCGGAGACACACCACCTCATAGGTGAGGACGAGCTTCGCCTGATGAAAAGCAACGCCATCCTGGTGAACATAGCGCGAGGGCCCGTAGTGGACAACATGGCGCTGTACGAGGCGGTGCGCGACGGTGTAATAGCGGGCGCGGGCCTGGACGTTACGGAACCTGAGCCGATACCTACCGACCATCCGCTGCTCACCCTGCCCAATGTTGTAATAACACCGCACATCGGCAGCTCGACCGTGCGCACCCGCAGAGCGATGGCGGTGCTGGCCGCCCGCAATATAGTCGCCAGGCTCAGGGGTGAGGCTATGCCAAACTGCGTAAACCCTGAGGTTGTGTAGAGGGGGTTATCACCCCCATCTCAATCTTCCTCCGTCGAGGGGGAAGAGGTTATGCATCCCCGCTCATGGTGAGCGGTGTCCCATCTCCGTCCCTGGATACCCGCCGCCGCGGGTATGACGAATGGAATGTCCTTGGAATGATTCTGGCGGGCAGCTACGCAAAGGTCTCCATCTCGTGGAAGTGGTCTAGCGGGCCGTGGCCGCTGCCGATGCTCAAGTTGCCGCGTATGGCGTTGGTGACGTACTCTTTGGCTTGCGTCACCGCATCCAACAGCGACTGGCCGTTGGCCAGCCCCGCAGCAATAGCTGAGGCGAAGGTGCAACCGGTGCCGTGCGTGTTCTTCGTGTTGATACGCTCTGACCGCAGTTCGTGGAACTCCGTGCCGTCATAGAAGATATCCACCGACTCATCGCCGGAGAGATGGCCTCCCTTGATCACCACGGTTGCCGCGCCTGCATCCAGGATTTGCTTGGCGGCTTCCCTGGCGTCTTCCAGAGACCCGATGGTCAGTCCGCTGAGCGCCTCGGCTTCCGGCAGGTTGGGCGTGATCACAGTCGCCAGGGGCAGAAGCTTGCCGCGCAACGCTTCCACGGCGTCTTCCCTGAGCAATCGGTCGCCGCCCTTGGCCACCATCACCGGGTCTACCACCAGATTGGCTACGCTGTGCTCGGTCATTTTGGAGGCCACGGCTTGGATTATCTCGGAGGAGGAGAGCATTCCGGTCTTCACCGCGTCAGCGCCGATGTCGGTGAGGACAGCGTCTATCTGAGCCTCGATGATCCCGGCGGGTATCTCGTGAATGGCGGTGACTCCCAGCGTGTTTTGCGCCGTGATGGCGGTGACGGTGGACGTGCCGAATACCCCCATTGCGGCGAAGGTCTTGAGGTCGGCCTGGATGCCTGCGCCTCCTCCGGAATCGGAGCCGGCGATGGTCATGGCGATGCGCTTATGGGTCATGGTCTTGCTCCAAGTTCGCCTCCTAACCGTGGATTATCCCCACCCGATCCGGCAGCCCTTCGAAATCGTACTCCTGCGCGGCGCCGGACCTCGATGCAATCATGCTCCAAGCCACCGCTATAACCGTGGAAACGGCAAGCGCGGCGCCAAAGCTGACCAGGAACTTGCCGCCCCAGGGTATGTCCAACCAGGGTGAGAAGTCGGGCTTGGGGAAGAAGAGCGTGCCAACCGCTATTCCGGCGACGCAGCTTACCAGGGCCGCCGTACCGCTCAGCCGCCTGCTGTAAAGCCCGTAGAAGACGGGGAACGCGGCTCCTGCGCAGACCAAGTCCGCAATTAGGAAGAGGTAGAGCACGCTGTAACCCTGAGCGGCGATGAACACGGCGGGAATGGCCACCACCACGGTGATGGCGCGCGACCAGCGGAGGAGAAATGCCGTCCCGATGGAAGGCCTGAGCCGGGGCAGGTCGCTGGTCACCGCGCTGGCTATGCCGTTGAGCAGGGTGTCCATGCTGCTCATGACCAGTCCCAGGGCAAGCACCAATATCACCATTACCGCCCAGGTGGGCAACGCCTCCAGGATCAGCCAGAACAACGCTACCGAGCCCTGGTCGGCGGGGACGCCATAGCCGACGGCCATGATGCCAAAGAGACCGGCCAGGATGATGATGGGGATTACCAGCACCCCGCCCAGCGTGAACGCCTTGCGCAGAGTGCTGTTGTCCTTGGCGTTGTATACGCGCTGCCAGAAGCCCTGGTGGAACATGTTGGCGGCGAACACGGCGATGACCAGCGTGAGACCGAACTCTATGCCGGGCGTGTGCGACAGCGAGAGGAGTTCCGGTGAAGAATCGCGCACGGGTTCGAAGGCGTCGCCGAATCCGCCGATGGCTACCACGGTTGCCACAAAGGCGATGAGGAAGAGCGGCAGGATGACCAGGAACTGGACGGTATCCGTGAATACGGAAGCTCGAATTCCTCCGTACGCCGTGTAGGCCAGCGTCCCTATGGCTACTATCAAGGCCGTCCAAACCAGCGGCACGTCGGCGATGAGATTGAGGGCCAGGGCGGTGCCGGTAAGCTCGGCGGAGAGGAAGACGAACATATAGAACAGCATCACGGCCAGCACGAACACGTACATGGCCTTGCCAAATCGGTGCCACGCGTACTCGGTTACGGAGTGCCCCTGCGGCATGAGCCGCCGCATTCGCGGCCCGATGACGGCGAAGGCTACGATAGGCGCGGCCTGTCCGATGCCGTAGCCAATGAGCGCTATGAGTCCGGCCCACGTCCCCGTTTCGGCCGGGCTGAAGAGTATCCACGCGCCGGCTATGGAAGCGACAACGGTGGCGACGGCAACCCCGGCGCCGGCGGTGTTGCGGTTCACTATGAACTCTTCCACGCTGAGCCGTCGGCCCCGTATGTACAGGATTCCTACCGCGGCGAATACCAGCGCGGTGAGTACTGCGATGATGACGGCCAGGGTCTCTGTGGACATGTGACGCTCCAAAGTATAAGGGCCGCCAGCTTTGAAAACCGGCGGCCCCTTGGAGCGCTTATAACCATTTCCTACGCTGGCATTACCCAGATCAGGTTCAAGGGTCGCCCCGGATGGGACCTCTCAGCCTAGTTCAGGCTCCCCCTTGGTCGGGATATTCAGTTGTTGGTGGGCATTGTAGATACTTGACGGGCGGACGTCAAATGCGCATCAGTCGGTTGTATCCGCCACGTGCTGTATGGCCCGCACTATCTTATCGTAGCCGGTGCAGCGGCAAAGGTTGCCTGCGATGGCGTGTCGGATTTCGTCCTCGGAAGGGTGTGGATTCTTGTTGAGGTACGCTCTCGCCGAAACCAAAAAGCCCGGGATGCAGAAGCCGCACTGGAGCGCGCCGTAATCTATGAACGCTCTTTGCAGCGGGTCTAGCTCTCCGCCTTTTGCCAGGCCCTCTATGGTGATGACGTCCTGGCCTTCCACTTCAGCGGCCAGCATGCAGCAGGAATCTATGGCGCGCCCGTTCAGCATGACCGTACAGGCCCCACAGTTGCCGTTGCTGCACCCTTCCTTGGTTCCGGTGAGTTGGAGCTCGTCTCTCAAAGCGTCCATCAGGGTCTGCCACGGCTCCACCAGTATCTCCACGGGATCTCCATTGACAGTGAAAGAAACGGGAATTTTTGGCACAATCTCCTCCCTGGCTAGCTAGTTTACCTGCAGCGGCTGACCGAGCGACTCCATGCACATGAGCAGGGTGCGGCGGGTCAGCACTCGCACCAGATCTTTGCGGTACTCTACGGTGCCGCGAACATCGTCTATGGGACTGGCGGCTTCCACGGCCTTTTCGCTTGCCTCTTGGACAAGCTCGGCGGTGATCTCCTGGTTCTCAAGCAGCGCCTCGGCCGCCGTGGCGCGCACAGGCGTGGGAGCTACCGAGGCCAGGGCTATGCGGGCCTTGGTGCACTTGCGCGTGCCCGGCTCCAGGGCAACGAAGCTTGCCACGCCCGCCACGGCTATATCCATCTCGTTTCTGGGAATGAAGCGCATGTAGTGGCTGCTGCTGTTGTCCTCGGCCGGGGGCACTATCGTCTCCAGGATGACCTCATCCGGGGCCAGTACGTTCCGGCCCGGGCCGGTGAAGAAATCGTCAAGGGGCACCTCGCGCCGTCCCGCCGGGCCTACGATTACGACTCGTGCCTCGTGCACCAGCATGCCGGGCACGGCGTCGGCGGAGGGCGCAGAGTTGGCAATGTTCCCCACCACGCTGGCGCGGTTCTGTATCTGTATTGAGCCTATCAACTCGCAGGACTCTTTGATGGCCATGTAGCTTTCTATGGCCGGTGAGAAGGCCGCGGTATCCGTGCAGTTGACGGCTGCTCCAAGGTGCAGTCCTTCGCCGGGGACCCACTCCAGACGGTTCATTTCAGGAATGCGCTTGATGTCCATAATGACGGAGGGCGTGCGTCTACCGCTCTTCACCTGGTCCACAAGGTCCGTGCCGCCGACAATGGGGCGGATATCTCCGTGGGAACTGGCTTGCGCCAGTACCTGATTCATCTCTTCTAGAGTCTTTGGCCCAGCAAAAGAGAACGGTTTCACATGTCCCTCCCGGATGAACGTGTTGCCGATTATACGAAAAGGCGGCAAAGGATAGCAAACTATTTGACATCCTTTAGCCAAGAGTAGGGTAAAATGGGCAAAATCCGCACTATGCAAAGGCCTCTATGAGCTACGTTTACCGATACGGTCGCTGGGACGGGACGCAGCAGGTCTTCGATCTGGATGAAGATTTGCTCATGGATCAGCTTGCCGACGACATGATGATGCACGGCGACGTGTCCAGGGCGTTGCGCAACTTCATGCGGCGCGGCTTTCGCGGCGATCAAGGGGACAACTTGGAAGGCCTGCGCCGGATGATGGAGAGGCTGCGAGAGCAACGACGCCAAAACCTGGAACGGTACAACCTGGACTCTATGTTCCAGGACATCGAGGAGCGGCTGGAACAGGTGGTAAGCGCGGAGCGGGAAGGGATAGACAAGCGGCTGCAGGAGGCCAGGGAGGAGGCTGCGCAGAGGCGTGAGGAGGACCCGCGGCAGATACAGGAGCTGCTGAAGATGCTGGAAGAACGGGCCAACCGCAGCCGGGACAGGTTGGACAACCTGCCGGACAGCCCGGCGGGAGCTATCCAGGAGCTGCGCGACTACGACTTCATGGACCCCGAAGCCAGGCGCCGGTTCCAGGAGCTACTCGACGCTCTGCAACAGCAGATGTTGCAGAACTACTTCCAGGGGATGAAGCAGCAGATGCAGGGGATGACGCCGGGGCAAATGGCGGGCATCCGGGAGATGCTGCGCGACCTGAACCAGATGCTGCAGGACAGGGCCATGGGCCGCGAGCCGGACTTCCAGGGTTTCATGGACAGGTACGGCTCCATGTTTGGCGAGGACCGGCCTGGAAACCTGGACGAGCTGATGGAGAACCTGGCCCGCCAGATGGCCCAGATGCAATCGCTGCTGGACAGCATGTCGCCGGAGATGCGTCGAGAGCTGGAAGACCTAGCCGACTCCTTGCTGGACGTGGAGACCATGGATGAGCTGGCTCAGCTTGCCGCAGCCATGGGGCAGATGTACCCCATGGAAGACCTGCGAGACCAGTATCGTTTCATGGGAGATGAGCCTCTGACCATGGCTCAGGCCATGGACCTGATGCGCGACCTGCAGAACGTGGACGACCTGGAGCGGCAGTTGAGAAACGTTCTGGATCGGGGGAATTTGGATGACGTGGATCTGGAGAAGGTGGAGGAGATGCTTGGCGAGGAGGCGCGGCGCACGCTGGAAGCGCTGAAGAATGCGGCCGGAAAGCTTGAAGAGGCGGGCTACGTGAGGCGACGCGGCAATAGATTTGAGCTCACGCCAAAAGGGATGAGGAAACTGGGTCACAAGGTGCTGCAAGAAGTCTTCTCACGCCTGAAGAAGGACCGCTTTGGCGAGCATGAGCTGCACAGCAGGGGTCTGTCCGGGGAAGAGTCCGGAGAAACAAAGCCGCATCAGTTTGGCGACCCTTTCGATTTGAACCTGAACCGAACCGTTATGAACGCCATTACCAGGAGCGGGCCTCAGAAGCCGGTGAGGCTTATACCGGAAGACTTTGAAATCAACCGCAAGGAGGAGGTCACGCGCACCTCCACCTGCCTGTTGCTTGATCAGAGCCGGTCCATGGGCATGTTCGGGAGCTTCCTTGCCGCCAAGAAGGTGGCAATTGCTCTGTATACCCTGGTGCAGTCCCAGTTCCGCAATGACAGGCTTTTCGTAATAGGCTTCTCCGACCAGGCCATCGAGTTGAAAGGAGAGGACCTGCATGAGGCGAGTTGGAATTCGTGGCTTTCCGGCACCAACATGCATGACGCCTTCATGATGTCGCGCAGGCTGCTTTCCCGCGAGAAGGGGGGCACTCGCCAGATAATCATGATTACGGACGGCGAGCCAACCGCCCACGTGGAGGACGGCCGCACCTACTTCGCCTATCCGCCCAGCCCCCGCACCATCCACGAGACGTTGAAAGAGGTCAAACGGTGCACGCAGGAAGGAATAGTAATCAACACGTTCATGTTGGAGAGCAGCTACTACCTGCTGGACTTCGTTGACCGGATGACTCGAATCAACAAGGGCAGAGCCTTCTACACCACCCCGGACAGGCTGGGCGAGTTTGTCCTGGTCGACTACCTGAGCAGCCGTCGCAGGAGGGTGGCGTAGCCCTACACTAATAGCGGGCGCATAGTGGCGGTATTCATTCGAAGGCGATATGATAGCTCACCGCCATGTCTAGGACAGCAAATGAAACCAAAAAATGACTAATCGCTATCCCGCAGTTGCTTACAGCGTTACTCTAAGAGTGAGCTACGACAATGTGCCAGGCAGGCTAGGCGTAATCACCACGGCCATCGGTGAGGTGGGCGGCGACATTGGAGCCATAGACATAGTCTCCACGGAACGCGGGCGGATGGTCAGGGACATAACGGTCAATGCGCGGAATGTCGAGCACGGCATTCAGATTGCCACCACCATCAAGTCGTTGACCGGCGTTCGTGTAAGGAACGTCTCCGACCCAACCTTCCTGCTGCATCTTGGCGGCAAGATATCCATGGCTTCCAAGGTGCCTATTCGCACCCGCAACGATCTTTCGCTGGCCTATACACCCGGGGTGGCTCGCGTCAGCACCGCCATCCATGAAGACCCTTCCGGCGTTTGGGCGCTCACCTCCAAGTCCAACACCGTAGCCGTTGTCACGGACGGCACCGCCGTGCTGGGTCTGGGGGACATAGGTCCGGCGGCTGCAATGCCTGTCATGGAGGGCAAGGCCCTGCTGTTCAAAGAGCTGGCCGGCGTTGACGCCTGGCCAATCTGCCTGGACACCACGGTTCCGGAGGAGATCATCCGGATAGTGAAGCACATCTCGCCCAGCTTTGGGGGGATCAACCTGGAAGACATCGCCGCTCCAAACTGCTTCTACGTAGAGGAGAGGCTGAAGGAGGAGCTGGACATACCGGTGTTCCACGACGACCAGCACGGCACCGCCATTGTGGTAATGGCGGCTTTGTACAACGCGCTGAAAGTCGTGGACAAGAGAATAGATGAGATAAGAATCGTGATGTCGGGCGCGGGAGCGGCGGGAGTCGCCACCGCAAAGCTGATAGAGGAGGCGGGGGCCCGCTACATCACCGGCTACGATAGGGAGGGCATCCTCCACAGGGGCATGGACTTCAGCGGACATTCCGGCAAGAGATGGTTTGCTGAAAACACAAACCCGGACGACTTTCGCGGCGACCTGCTGGGCGCAATGAGAGGGGCGGACGTGTTCATCGGTCTCTCCGGTCCAAACGTTATCGGCGTTGAACACTTGAAGGTGATGAACAGTGACCCCATTGTGTTCGCCATGGCGAATCCGGAGCCGGAGATAAGCCCGGAGGATGCGCTGCCCCACGTCAAGGTGATGGCGACGGGACGCTCCGATTACCCCAACCAGATAAACAACGTCCTGGCTTTTCCCGGTGTTTTCAGAGGGCTCTTGGACTCCCAGACAAGAGAGGTGAACAGCGAGATGAAACTGGCCGCGGCGCACGCCATAGCCAGCGCCGTCCCATCCCGTCACCTGAACGAGGAGTACATAATGCCCAGCGTTTTCGATAGGACAATGGTGAGAAGCGTGGCGCGTGCGGTAGCGGCCGCCGCTAGGCGTACAGGAGTCGCTCGCCGCAGGAGACGCAGCACAAGGTCCAGAGCCAGGCAACGGTAGGGAGTACCCATTAGGCCGACTGTAGTGTATTATGTGGCCGCAAATAGGAATCTGCCTGAAGGAGGACATCAAAAATGGCGGTCAGATATCCTGCAATAGCGTACGGAGTGACAATAAGGGCTGAATACCCCAACCAGCCCGGACAGCTTGGAGACATCACCTCTGCTATCGGTGATATAGGCGGCGACATCTCGGCGCTGGACCTGGTGCAGTCGTCCCAGAACAAGGTGGTGAGGGACATCACCATCAATGCCCGGGACGTGAATCACGGCCAGGAGATAGTGGCCAAGGTAAAGGCATTGCCCGGCGTCAACGTGGTCAGCGTCTCGGACCCAACCTTCCTACTCCATCTCAACGGCAAGATAGAGATGCGCTCCAAGAGTCCGGTGAGGACCCGCAACGACCTGTCCATGGCGTACACGCCCGGAGTGGCGCGAGTATGCATGGCCATCCACGAAGACCCGGAGGCCATGTGGAACCTTACCGCGAAGTCCAATACCGTGGCCGTAGTGACGGATGGAACGGCGGTGCTGGGTCTGGGTGACATAGGCCCGGCGGCGGCCATGCCCGTCATGGAAGGCAAGGCCATGCTGTTCAAGGAGCTGGGGGGCGTCGACGCCTGGCCCATCTGCCTGGATAGCAAAGACCCGGACGAAATCATTGAAGCCGTGAAGAACATAGCCGTTGGATTCGGCGGGATCAATCTGGAAGACATATCCGCGCCCCGGTGCTTCTACATCGAAGAGCGGCTCCAGGAAGAGCTGGACATCCCCATTTTCCACGACGACCAGCACGGCACAGCGGTGACCACAACGGCGGCGCTGTTCAACGCGGTAAAGGTCACCGGCAAGAAGATAGAGGACATGAAGGCTGTTGTGGTGGGCGTTGGCGCGGGCGGCATGGCCACTACCCAAATGATCATGGACGCCGGACTAACGAACGTTGTCGGCGCTGACCGCCAGGGCGTGCTGCATCGTGATCGGGATTACGGAGACAACGAATCCAAGCGGTGGTTTGCCGAGAATACCAACCAGGACAACTTCAAGGGCTCTCTGATGGACGCCATGAAGGGCGCGGATCTCTTCGTTGGACTGTCCGGCCCCGGCGTACTCAACGTCGACCACGTGAAGGCGATGAACAAAGACGCCATTGTCCTGGCCATGGCCAACCCGGACCCGGAGATTTTCCCCGAGGAGGCAGGGCCTCACGTAAGAGTGATGGCCACGGGCCGCTCCGACTATCCCAACCAGGTGAACAACGCCCTGTGCTTCCCCGGATTCTTCAGGGGAATGCTGGACGTGAGGGCATCTAGGGTTACGTCCGAGATGAAGCTGGCGGCGGCCAAGGCCATTGCCGATACCGTGCCGGCCAGCCAGCTCAACGAAGAGTACATAATGCCCAACGTTTTCGATAGAAACGTGGCAGCTGCCGTGGCCAAGGCGGTGGCCCTAGCCGCTCAGAGAAGCGGAGTTGCTCGGCGCTCTCGCCGCAAGGCTTATGGCGTGGAGGCGATGATCAAGTAGGCAGAAGGATTCCGCCTTAGTAGTAAAAGAGACGCTCCGCCACTATGCGGAGCGTCTCTTTTGAGAGAGGCAATCATGGTAAAGATGAGCGGAGGCGAGGCGCTCGCCGGATCACTGGTGAGAGAAGGCGTAGAGGTCGTCTTCGGAGTACCGGGTATTCAGATCTATGGGATTGTTGCGGCGCTCAGGGACGAGCCCGGCATACGCATGATCTCCACCCGGCACGAGCAGGCCACGACATTCATGGCCGACGGCTATGCCCGTGCGTCGGGAAGACCGGGGGTGGCGCTGGTCGTCCCTGGCCCGGGTCTCTACAACGCCGCGTCCGGGCTGTCGGTTGCCTACTCGCGCTCCACGCCGGTACTCCTCATAGCGGGTCAGGTTCCCCGCGGCGCGATCGGCAAGAACCTGGGGGCCGTTCACGAAATCGCCGACCAGTCCGACGCAGTGCGCTCCGTGACCAAGTGGCGGGGAATGGCGTCCAGGCCTCGAGAGGCGCCGTATGCCGTGTTCGAGGCGTTCAGACAGATGCGCACCGGCCGCCCTAGGCCCGTTCTGATCGAAATGCCGCCCGAGGCCGGGGTCGAACGAGAGGAGGTTTCGCTGCGCAATCCCGCCCGCATCTCCCGAATTGTGCCAGGCTTGCAGGACCTTCAAGAGGCCGCTCAAGTTATTGCCAGGTCGCGGATGCCTCTGATATACGCCGGCGGCGGCGTGGCGCGCTCGGATGCGGAAGACGCCCTTGTCAGGCTTGCCGAGGCGACGAACATACCCGTCGTCACCTCCAGCGGCGGCAAGGGGACGATTCCCGACAGCCATCCGCTGTCATACGGCTCATGCTTCAGCCCCCGCGGCGAGCGGCAGGAGATGAATCAGCTCTACGAAGTGATGCAGTCCGCCGACGTGGTTATAGGGATCGGCGCCCGCTTTTCGCTTGGCAACCCGGCGGGAGAAGCGTCCACGCTGGTCAACATCAACATAGACGACACGGAGCTCACCAGAGTCCAGGCCAACACACTTCCACTCCACGGGGACGCCAAGGCAACCATAGAGGCTCTGCTTCCGCTCCTCATGGAGGCCGGGGCGGGAAAGCGTCCGTCGCCTGTGGAGGCCGTGAAGGCGGCCCGTAGCCTGATTGCCTACTATGACATCCGGCTAAGGGAGCCTCAATACCCGGTGCTGGAGGCGATCCAGAGCGGCATCCCGCAGGACGCTTTCACAGTCTGGGACGTTACGCAGTTCGGCTATTATGCCCGCACCCACTGGCAGGTGAATCATCCGAAGACGTATATAGACTCCGGCTACTCGTTCAACCTCGGCTATGCATTCCCGACGGCTCTGGGCGTCAAGGTCGCCAGGCCCGACCGGCCCGTTGTCTGCATGGCCGGAGACGGTGGGTTCATGTTCAATGCGTCCGAGCTCGCTACTGCCGTCCGATACGGCATCAATGTGGTAACCGTTGTGTTCAGAAACGACTCTTACGGCAATGTGGAGCGCGACATGGACGAGTCGTTTGGAGGGGCTTACGGGACAGACCTTCACAACCCGGACTTCGTCAAGTTCGCCGAGTCGTTCGGCGCAATCGGTATGAGGGCTGAAGACCCGATGCAGTTGAAATCACTGATCCCCACGGCGCTGGCGCAGCAGGCCCCGGTGATTATCGACGTGCCATTCGGAGCGATGCCGATACCACGCGCGCCGCAGTTCGCGCCCTTTTACAACCTCGCTTGGACACAGCCGCAGGAGGGACTGATCTCATCCTGAGAGGCTGGATTCAAAGTGGGGTAGCCTGAAGCGCTAAGAGACGCTCCGCCACTGATGCGGAGCGTCTCTTATACTAAGCTACTACATAGGACGAAGTTGTCGTCCTAAGGGAATTATATACAATCCTGTGCGCCGGTTTAGGTATAGCGCGCCTCAGGCCCTCGCCCTGGTCGCCCTGGTCGGCCGGCTTCGCCTTGGTGGTTCAGTACGGCCACCACATCCGGTAAACCGTTCCCTGGTCGGTGACTTCGGTTTCCCACCAGTCTTTTTTCCACTCGCAGACGTTCTCATGGAGAACTATCACAATGTACCCGGAGCTGAGGCCGGCGTTAATGCCGACACGGGAGGACGGGTAAATGTCGGTGTCAACTGGGATATGCCCTTCGTAGAGAGGTTCGCGGTTGTCCCTGACGTCGTAGCCGTCAAAGTAGCCCTCATAGTAGTAGCATCCATACCAAAGAAGCGGGTCATTATACAACCGTATCTCTGGCCAATGGTCCTGAAAGTCTTCGAAGGTGTGTTGCGTCTCTCGAAGGGCCAGAGTGATGTCTCTGTCGTCGTCATGCCTCCAACCCCTCAAGTCGTATGAACCCTGGAGTAGCGTTATGGCAATCTCCTGCGAGTTCACTATGCCCAGCGCCAACCCCGCGGTAAGGAGAGTCCCTACGGCAAATCCCGCAAACAGTGGTCGCCATTGTAGTCGCCTTAAATATCTCATTGCCTAGTCTCCCGCAGATTTCTGAATGTACCCGCTTAGGTGCAAATTAGAAACGGCGGTCCTACCCCGCACACGTTGAACAACGGCCTGAACGGTCAAGCACCTGGGAATAGAGCGGAACTAGCCTAGCACTAGGCTAGCCCTCGTCTTGGTTCTCCCCGATGGTAATTATTTCATTATCCTCAGGCGTGGGGGCTCCGGTTACCAGGGAGGGGATCTCTTTCCTTATTGCCCCTTCAAGCCGCGATATCGGTATTGCGGGCATGGTGTTGATGTGCACCCCTGCTCTCACGCCGAGCTCAAGCGAAAACCTGGCGATAGATTCGTTGTCGGGCGCCTGCACTATGTTCACAAAATCAATCTCGCCAAGCACGCCGTACTCCCCAAGCAACTCTATCCCCGGGATGTCTATTTCATACTGGGCCCGTCTTACGCTTTCCGGGTCTTCCAGCGCTCGTTCTCGTCCTTCGGGGGTCAAAGTCAACAGCTGGATGTATATAGGCATGGTCACCCTTCCAATTGGCGTAGGTTGCAACTCAGCCCCATTGTACACTTATGTGAAAGAGTAAAAAGGTGTTTTAATCCGGCGATTGTAGATTGTAACTTGGCTGATGCCAAGCTATACTTTGGATGTAGCGCCAAGGCCTTCAAGGAGGCCGAGGCTATGACCTTCAAATCAGTCCCGTGAGGCTGGTAAGGTGACGGCTGCGGCCAAATTAGGAATACTAATGTTGTAGACCCTTGCCAACCCACTGGCAGGGGTTTTTTTAATGATGGAAAAACGCATACTCTCGGCGGATGACATGAGGCGGGCGATCACTCGCATAGCCCATGAAATAGTGGAGCGCAACCAGGGTGTAGAGGGGCTAGTGCTGGCGGGGATAAGGACCCGCGGCGCCCCTCTCGCTCAGAGAATGGCGGAACGCATTGCCGATATAGAGGGGCGAGACGTGCCCGTAGGCGCGTTGGATATAGCGTTATACCGGGACGACATTGCGACCGGCAGCCCGCCCGTTGTCCATTCAACGGAGATCCCGCAGGACGTGGACAGTCGCACACTGGTGCTGGTGGACGATGTGCTGTTCACGGGTCGCACCATACGTGCCGCCTTGGATGCATTGATCGACTTTGGCAGGCCGAGGCAGGTGCAGTTGGCCGTGATGGTAGACCGCGGACACAGGGAGTTGCCCATACGCGCCGATTACGTGGGCAAGAACATACCGACAACATTGCAAGAACAGGTGCAGGTGAGGTTGGCCGAAATTGACGGTGTAGAAGAGGTTGTGCTCGTGCCGGTTCCTATCCGGCGATGAAGGCAATGAACGCTATGGCATCCACTGTACAGCAAGCCAAGACAATCGCCCGGCCAAGCATGGTCGACGGCGCCCGCCGCCACCTGCTTGACCTGGACGACTTCTCCCAGGAGGAGCTGGACCTGGTTATGAGCACCACGGACGCTATGCGGGAGGTGCTCAGCCGCGACATCAAGAAGGTCCCCACCTTGAGGGGAAAGGTCATTGTCACCCTGTTCTACGAAGCAAGCACCCGCACCAGGGTCTCCTTTGAAGAGGCGGGGAAGCTGCTCAGCGCCGACGTCATCAACGTATCGTCATCCGGCAGCAGCGTTGAAAAAGGCGAATCCCTTCTCAATACGGTGCGTACGCTGCAGGCAACCGGTACGGACATCATAGTCGTAAGGCACCCGCATTCAGGGGCTCCCTACTTCATGGCGCGGAACCTGGAGCGCACGGGCGTCATCAACGGAGGGGACGGCTGGCACGCCCATCCCACGCAGGCCCTCCTTGACCTATACACAATGAAGCGCCACCTGGGCTCGGTGAACGGCGCTAAAGTTGTCATAGTGGGGGATGTTACCCACAGCAGGGTCGCTAGGTCCAACCTGTGGGCTTTGCGAACGGCGGGATCTCAGGTAGTGCTGTGCGCGCCTCCCACGCTGTTGCCCCAGGAGTTCCTCTCCGGGGAGCACCTAAGAGGCGGACATCCGTTTGGCTCGGTGAAGGTGGAGACCAGTATAGAGAGAGCCATCAGCGAAGCGGACGTTGTAATGCCTCTGCGCCTCCAGTTGGAGCGCCAAGAGGCGGGGCTTCTCCCCACGCTGCGTGAATACTCGAAGATGTACGGCATCACCAAGGATAGGCTGGCCTTGGCAAAGCCCGGCGCTCTGGTGATGCATCCCGGCCCAATGAACGAAGGAGTGGAGATAAGCCCTGACGTTGCCCACGGAACGCAGTCGTTGATAGAGGAGCAGGTGCATAACGGCGTGGCCGTGCGCATGGCATTGCTCTATCTGTTGGTGGGCTCCCGGCAGAAGAGTCAAGCCCAGGGAGAGCAGCAGTGAACGGCGCGGACTCCCTTCTCATAAGAGACGTGCGTATCATCGATCCCCAGAGGGGAGTGGACGAAACGGGTGATCTGCTCATAGTCGATGGGGTCATAAAGCAAGCGGGCGGGACGCTCCGCAACGGCGCCGCGCCGCCGGGCTGCCAGGTTATAAGAGGCGACGGGCTTGTGGCCTGTCCGGGCTTCATTGATCTGCACTCGCATCTAAGAGAGCCGGGCTACGAAGATAGAGAGACCGTTGCCACCGGTGTGGAAGCTGCCGTCAGAGGCGGGTTCACCACCATCTGCGCCATGCCCAATACCAATCCCGCTATGGACAACGCCTCCACGGTGGAGTTCGTGCTGCGCCAGGCTGCGGCGGCGGGGAAGGCCCGCGTGCTGCCGATAGGCAGCGTGACCAAAGGCCGGGCCGGGAAAGAGCTGGCCGAGATGTGGGAGCTTGCCCAATCGGGCGCGGTGGGCTTCAGCGATGACGGAAGCGCGGTGGAGGACTCCCACCTGATGCGCCAGGCTCTGGCCTATGCAGGCGGGCTGGGACTCCCCGTGCTGCAGCACTCCGAGGACACCGAGCTCTCACATGGAGCGCCGGTAAACGAAGGGTGGCTCTCCAACCGTCTGGGTTTGGGCGGCTGGCCCGCCGCCGCTGAAGAGACGATGATTGCCCGTGACATATCGCTGGCCCGGCTAACGGGCGGGCATCTGCACGTGGCGCATCTGACGACATCAGGCGCGGTGGAGATGGTTCGCTTGGCAAAGCAACAGGGGGTGAAGGTAACCGCGGAGGTTACGCCTCATCATCTCACGCTGGACGAGACCTGGGCCCTGGGACATGACAAAGACGGGCCCCTGAGCGGGCCGCTTGGCCCCGAAGCATACGATACGCTTACCAAGGTGAACCCTCCGCTGAGGACTCAACGGGACGTGGAGGCCCTGGTGGCAGGGTTGCGAGATGGGTGGATAGATGCAATTGCCACGGATCACGCGCCCCAGACGGTCATCGACAAGCTGGTGACGTATGACGACGCGGCATACGGGTTCAGCGGTTTGGAGACCGCTTTGGGATTGCTGATGAGGCTGGTGCATAGCGGCCAATTAGACCTGAACACGTTGGTTGCGAGGTTGACCACCGGCTCCCTCTCCGTACTCGGTGAGGGATACGCTCATCTGGCGACGCTGCAAGAGGGGACTACCGCCGACATCGTTGTCTTCAATCCCGAAAAGGAGTGGGTGGTGCGCAGCGAGGAGTTCGCTTCCAAGGGCAAGAACACCCCGTTGGAAGGCGTCGCGTTGAAAGGTCGAGTAGCAGCCACCATAGCGGGTGGCAGAATAGTGCATTCAGAGCTGGCCGAGGTGGGAACCGTTGGAGGTTAAAGAAGCGTACCTTGTACTGGAGGACGGCTCCGTCTATGAGGGCGAATCGATGGGCGCGGTTGGCACCACCTTCGGCGAGGTTGTGTTCAACACATCGATGACCGGCTACCAGGAGATCCTCACCGACCCGTCCTATGCCGGGCAGATAGTGGTGGCTACGTATCCGCTCATCGGCAACTACGGAGTGAATGAGCGGTACGTGGAGTCGCGGCGGATTCAGGTGGCCGGGTACGTGGTGCGCGAGCAGTCCAGGCATCCCAGCCACTACCGCAGCGACGGCGCAATCGACGAGTACCTGGCAGGCCAGAGCATAGTGGGCATCAGCAAAGTGGATACCCGCGCCGTGACCAGGCGCATCCGGCGGGAGGGCGCAATGATGGGGTGCGTCACTTCCGAGCTGAGCCCGGAAGAGGCGCGGGAACGGCTTGGCCGTGCGCCAAGGTATGACGACGTGGACTTCGTTGCTACCGTGACTACCAGTGATGCCTATGCATGGAATAGAAAGCCGGCCGAACATGGCTCCGGACCGCACATTGTGGTCACGGACTGCGGCTTAAAATACAATATACTGCGGAATCTTGAAGCCAGGGGTTGCCGGGCAACGGTTGTACCGGCCAGCACCACTGCCGAAGATGTATTGGACTTGGAGCCTGACGGGATAGTGTTTTCGCCCGGACCGGGCGACCCCGCTCATCTGGGTTACGCCGTGGACATGGTGAAGGGCCTGGTTGGCAAGCTGCCGGTGATGGGGATCTGCCTGGGCCATCAGCTTCTTTCCAAGGCTCTTGGAGCGCAAACGTACAAGCTCAAATTCGGGCATCACGGAGGAAACCATCCCGTACGGGACGTGTCTACGGGCCGCGTCTACATCACGGCTCAGAACCACGGTTTCGCAGTGGATGCGGATACTTTCCCACCAGGTATGGAAGTAAGTCATGTAAATCTCAACGACGGTACGGTTGAGGGGATGATACACAGGGAGCTCCCCATCATGGGAATACAATTCCATTCCGAGGCCGCTCCTGGGCCTTGGGACAATGAGTACCTCTTCGACAGGTTCCTGTCGATGATAAAGGAGGTAAGTAGATCATGAGGCCCAAACTGGCTGAATTTGCGTCTAACAACTCGGCTTTAGCGAAACGAGGATTCATCTTGCTTTTTATTGGTGAACGAGGGATGGAGTGACAGAACTTCCTCCCCAGATAAATAAAGTCCTCATCATTGGATCAGGGCCCATAGTCATTGGGCAGGCTGCTGAGTTTGACTATGCAGGCTCACAGGCGTGCCGTTCCGTTAGGGAGGAAGGCGTGACCACCGTTCTGGTCAACTCCAACCCCGCCACTATCATGACGGACCAGGGCATCGCCGACGTGGTCTACATAGAGCCTCTTACCGTCGACGTCATCGAGCGGATCATACAGAGGGAACGGCCGCAGGGGCTGCTCCCCACCTTGGGCGGCCAAACGGGCCTCAACCTGGCTGTTGAGGTAGCCGAAGCGGGTATCTTGGAAAAGTACGGCGTTCGTCTCCTGGGCACCCCCCTGGAAACCATAAAAACGGCTGAGGACCGTTCCTTGTTCCGCCAGCTTCTCATAGAGATGGGGGAGCCGGTTCCTGAAAGCGAAACGGTAACCTCTTTGGAGGAAGCCAGGGAAGCTGCCGAGAGGATTGGGTTTCCACTGGTGGTGCGCCCCGCCTACACGCTGGGAGGCACCGGAGGAGGGGTTGCCAGCGGATGGGATGACCTTGAACAGGCGGCAACCAGCGGACTGGACGCCAGCCCCATTCACCAGGTGCTGGTGGAAAAATACCTCTTGGGCTGGAAAGAGGTCGAATACGAAATAATGAGGGACGGCGCCGATAACTGCCTCACGGTATGCGCCATGGAGAACATAGACCCCATGGGCGTGCACACCGGCGACAGCATAGTGGTGGCGCCCACCCAGACCCTTTCCGACAAGGAGTATCAGATGCTGCGCAGCGCCGCTCTGCGCATCATCCGTGCGCTGGGAGTGGAAGGCGGCTGCAACATTCAGTTCGCTCTTTCGCCGCATCCATGGGCCGCCCCCCACGAATTCACCGATGGCAAAGAGCCCTCTCCCCAGTACTACGTCATAGAGGTCAATCCCAGGGTGAGCCGCAGCTCCGCGCTGGCCAGCAAGGCTACCGGCTACCCCATAGCCCGCGTTGCCGCCAAGATCGCAATCGGCAAGCGCCTGGATGAGATTGCAAACAGGGTTACCGGCAAAACGCTGGCCGTTTTTGAGCCGGCCCTTGACTACTGCGTCGTCAAAATACCTCGCTGGCCTTTCGACAAGTTCCCCACGGGAGAACGAAACCTGGGCGTTCAGATGAAGGCGACGGGTGAGGTCATGGCCATTGATCGAACCTTTGAGGCCGCGCTGCAAAAGGCGGTGCGCTCGTTGGAGCAATCGACGGAGACCCTGCTCTGGCAGGACCCCGCTTGGAGAGGCGACGTAGACGACTTGCTGGAAACCTTACCCACGGAAGCCAACGACACGCGTCTCTGGGCTCTCATGGCCGCTTTGAGGAGCTCTGTTTCCGTACAGGACCTCAGCCGCCGCACAGGGATAGACCCCTGGTTCCTCAGCGGTATGCAGAACATCGTGGACATGGAGCGGCAGCTGCTGGCCGAACCCCTCACTCCGCGCCTGCTGCGCTCCGCCAAGCGGCTTGGCTTTTCCGATGAGTACATAGGCACACTGGCCGACCGCCTGCCTGACCAGATACGCGACTTGCGCCGGTCGTGGGGAGTCCGGCCGGTTTACAAGATGGTCGACACCTGCGCCGCCGAGTTTGAGGCGCAGACGCCGTACTTCTACAGCACGTACGAGCAGGAGAACGAGGCTCCGCCGTTGCCCGGCAACAAGTCCCTGGTGATAGGCAGCGGGCCTATCAGGATAGGGCAGGGGATTGAGTTCGACTACTGCAGCGTACATGCCGCCTGGGCCCTGCAGGACGAGGGTACGGCCAGTATCATTGTGAACTCCAACCCGGAGACCGTTTCCACCGATTTCGATACCAGCGATAGGCTCTACTTCGAACCTCTGGATGAGGAGAGCGTCCTGGACATACTGGAAAACGAGGCTATAGAGACGCCCGACGGCGGCGTTGAGTACCCTCCTTCGGTGGTGCAGTTCGGAGGACAGACGGCGATCAACCTGTCGCAGTCGTTGGGGCGCTTGGGGATGCCCATCTTGGGGTCGTCGGCGCAGGCCATAGACATCGCCGCCGACAGGCACAAGTTCGAGGACTTTCTGGCCAGGCAGGGAATCCCGCAGCCGCCCGGCGCGGCGGTGACCACGGTGGAGGAAGGGCTGAACGTAGCGCAGCAGATAGGGTACCCCGTACTGGTCAGGCCCAGCTACGTCTTGGGGGGCCGTGCCATGGAAATCGTGCAGAACGCTACGGAGCTCATCCGCTATCTGTCCACCGCCGTAGAGATAGGCCGCGGCAGACCTATACTGATAGACAAGTATCTGGAAGGCCGTGAGGTGGAGGTCGACGCCATCTGCGACGGCGAGCAGGTGCTGATTCCCGGCATCATGGAGCACGTGGAGCGCGCCGGCGTCCACAGCGGCGATTCCATGGCCATATACCCGGGATTGACCCTGACCACCACAGAGGTCGACACGCTGGTCGACTACACCACGCGCATAGCCCTGGGGCTGGGCACCAGGGGACTGATCAATATCCAGTACGTCATCATGGGAATGGACCCCTATCGCGATCCGGCGACGTTCAAGTACGACGATAACGACGTCTCGGCGATATACGTGTTGGAGGCCAACCCCAGGTCCAGCCGCACCGTGCCGTTCCTCTCAAAGGTCACCGGCGTGCCCATGGTGCGGCTTGCCACGAGAGTAGTGCTTGGCAGAACGCTGCGAGAGCAGGGCTACCCGGGCGGGTTGTGGAAGAAAGCGAAACTGGTGGGGGTAAAGGCGCCGGTGTTCTCCATGTCAAAGCTGGTGGGAGTGGACACTTATCTGGGGCCTGAGATGAAGTCCACGGGAGAGGTCATGGGCGTTGACCATGATTTCATGCCCGCCGTGGCCAAGGCCCTGCTGGCCAGCGGACTTGACCTGCAGCGGGGAAGCTCGGTGCTGCTCAGCATCGCCGACAAGGACAAGGCGGACGCGGTTCCCCTGGTGCGCGCCCTCGCCGAGGCCGATTGCGACCTGTACGCCACGGAAGGCACGGCGGCAATGATCCGCGCCCTTGGTTTTGAAGTCCGCCGCATAGCAAAGAAGCTTGGGGAAGGCCATCCCAACGTGGTGGACGTGATAGAGGACGGAGCGGTGAAGGCCGTAATCAATACGGTCTCTGGGTCGGCGTCCACCTTGCGAGACGGTTTTGAGATACGCCGCGCCGCCGTGGAACGGCGCATCTCGTGCTTTACGTCTCTGGACACGGCGCGCGCCGCCGTGGACAGCTTGGGACGGGGAAGCTCTTATAGTGTGCTGCCCGTTAACGAATACTGACGGAACTGATTAAAAGGGTTATCACGACGAGATTCCTCCATCACCCTATCTAATCAACTCCGGAGGCGGCCAGGGATACCCTGCCATCCAGTGATCACACAACCAAAGCGCGTTATTTCTCTGAACACCACCAAAGTCTATAGCCCTAGCATCTGGACCAAAGAGTTCAGCATGAATCATCTTTGCATAGATACTCTGCAGCTCGAATGGATCGACTGCCTTCAACTCCCGCTCAGTGGCCAGCATTTCCTTTGCATACCTCAGGTATGGATCATCTAAAGTTGCATGCCTCTCGGCTTGAATACACCAAAGCCGCGCCAGATAGTCATCGGAGGTCGTGGCTGTAGGTGTCGGCACAGGAACACCTTGGCCGCAGCCCACCGTCACCGCCAAGACTAGGAGAATCACTACCAAGTCACGCTGCACCAGATTCCCCCTCTAGGTCGCGGTCGCCGTGGCGCTACCACGCGGTTCAGCAGTCGTCATAAAGGGGATTCAACCACGTCCTGTTGAGAAGTACAAGATGGAGATGTTTGAAACGATGGTCGCCAGTTCTTCCAAAAGATAAGGGAAACTCCGTCAATCCAGCCGCCATTGCAGGCGTGACCAGTGTTCCCAAGCTCATATGAGATTATACCATTTTAGGCACAAAAAGAACAGTTGTTCTAGGTGGGATTATCGCATTGCTTACAACTCTGAGAACGCTTCAATTCCTTAATAAAGTGCTTTCTCACTGGATCATAAAATTGCTCGGAGTTGAGTATTCGTAAGAGTATCTCCGAATGCAATCTCAACTCTGCCTTTATATCCGCGTCTGCTTTCATAAGCCGACCTTCCGACTCGGACAAGTCGGTTTCTAGTTCCTTGATGCGATCACAATCCATGCAAGGATTCTATCATAGTCTGTCTAGATATAACTCCATTCTATACTTGTTGACTTTGCAAAAGGCGGGCTATAGCCTGCCCACACTCTGCACGAGTAAGTCCGCATAGGTTCATGGAGCGGCATAACCGCGCCCTCTTGTAGCCTATGTAGGACTGGTGACTCGTGCAGAGAAGCCGCATCCTATCTGCAAGGGGGCACCTCATTGCCAAGCAAAGTCCTTCTCTTCATTGGTAAGATCATTGTTGCCTACTTCCTGATTGGAATAGGAACTACGCCGTTTCACCTTCTATTGCCACTCCCATATGCTCACTTGGGTCTATTCATCGTAGGACCGCTTGTGGTCTGGCTGTTGTTCTTCCGTAAGTGGGGAGGTGAGTGGTCATGAAGAAAGTATACATAGCAATCATGGCAGTTATCGCCCTGGCCGCACTGGGCGCGTCTATTCTCTACGCTTCATCCGTAGCTCGAAACTACGACCAGAACCGGAACAACCGGATAGACAGATCCGAAGCGGTTACTGGAATCCGAGATTACTTTGATGGGGAGATCAGCCGTGATGAAGCGGTGGACTTATTCCTACTCCATTATGCAAACCATCCAGTGGTTACGCCTACTCCGACCAGCTTGCGTAGCACATCTAGCCCCACACCTTGTCCTCACGTCCCTGGGATTCGTATCAAGGGCTGTTCCACACCTGTATCTTCGCCCACACCAAGACCTACAGCTACCGTCATACCTACGCCTGTTGCTGTATCCTTCCCATCCGCTCCTACAATAACAAACCTTGTTGAAGTGAGCATGGGCGGCGTAGCGGCAGGCGGTGGATTCATGGTTTCCTGGTCCAAGGTGGATGGAGCAACCAGCTACCAGATTGCCTACAAGTCAAGCAACGAGGATAAGTGGTCAGGGCGCACTACCACATCCCTAAAGGGCTTCATTGAGCGAAATTACAAAGGCGAGTATCTGAAAAACGGTGTTGTTTATACGGTATACGTTAGAGCCCTCAACGGCACGGAGTACGGGAATTGGTCTAAGCCAGCTAAGGCCACTGCTCAGCATGTAGCCACTCCGACCCCAACTCCCACCGCAACACACGTCCCAGCTGTAGAACGTATGTGTAGGGGATCTGGAGCAACCTGCATAAGTCAGGGGCGAGGATCTTGTACCTTAGCGGATTATCAGGAGGTATCAGTTCTCAATCCGGCAAGCAACAGTGTTTCGTGGGACTTGCAGTTCGAGTTTTGGCGTCTCAGCGATTCATATTACAACGGCTACATCGGGAGGACGGCATACTTCACGATAGACAATCAAGGCAAATGGAGTCTGCGATTTGAAGGGCATTCAAGTTTTGACCACACCGACCCTACTTTTTACGACCACAACGTAGCTAGTGGGGTTACTAGGCTCAATACCGGACAAAATGCACGGAATACAATTAGGTTGAATGCTCGTATTCAGGACGAAATCACGCTATCGGTGACTGTGAATGGGTCGGTGATTCCAATGCACTTGGATGAGCAGGACTTTGGCAGGATTCGCAGAACGTTCAAGCGTAGTAGCAACTACGGGTCATTCACGCTCAACGGAAATGCGATGCTTTACGGCTCAGGTGTTAGGTGCAACTGACTTGGGCAGTTAGAGTAGAGCCTATATAATCCCGAATTATGAATCCAGACGAACCTATCAAACCGACTCGTGTTGAGGGTTGGGATGTACAGTCTCTTTCTGTGCGTCAGACGCTTGATCTAGAAAACGGAGAAGTCGTACACGTGGTTGAAGTTCATTACGGCGTAGAGGACGTTGAGCATCTGGACTCTCCTATACGCTTCTTTCTTGGTCGTGAGCGGATTCGCTTATTGAGGGATGAGCTTGATAATCTTCTTGAGCATCCCCTGTCAGAATCTGAGCAACCTTAACCGCGTTGGCGTGGTCGCTGCGTGGTCTGATTTGTCCATCGGGTCATGTAGTTGTCATGTCTCTATTCAATCACAATCATTTGCATGAGAGGCAAGAGGCTCAGAAGGTTGCCATTCTTTGACTGTTTGAGCTATTATTAGGCATAGCTTGATGGAGAATGTATCGATTTCAGAAGAGCAAGACTCTTCTATCGATCAGAGTAAAGCCTGGGTAAACCAGAGCGATGGATCCAAACGCCGCGACAGTAGGCGGAAGGGGCGTGCCGCGCCCTTAGCCGTGGACGCGGACGGCCAGACCGCCCAGGCGGCGGTTGAAACTGCCGCGAAACCCCGTACGCGCAGGCGGAGGGCCCCCAAAGCCGCGGTCGAATCTCCTTCAATCGATACCCCTCCCGTAGCCACGCCAATGGAGCACTACCCGGTACCCACAACGCACCGGCCCTTTGCACATCCCAGTGAAGATGATTTCACCAGCCTGTTGGACTTCTACGGCGTGAAGTGGCTGTACGAGCCCCGTTCCTTCCCGCTGAGATGGGACGGTGAACGGGTGGCGGAAATGTTCACCCCTGATTTCTATCTGCCGGAGCTGGACCTCTACGTGGAGCTGACCACGCTCAAACAGAGCCTGGTGACCGAGAAGAACAGGAAGATGCGCCATCTGCGCGAGCTTTACCCGGACGTGAACGTCAAGCTGCTCTATAGGCGTGACATACACCGCCTCCTCGCCAAGTACGGGTTTGGCCCGCTGGTCCAGGAGGACGTCCCTGAGGTGGAGCGGGTGCTGTTCACCAAGCCGCAGATAGAGCGAAGGGTGCGCCAGATCGGCAAGGCCATCTCCCGCGACCATAAGGGCAAGCAGCCCGTTCTCCTGGGAGTCCTCAGGGGCGTGTTCTGCTTCATGGCAGACCTGATGAGAGAGATAACGCTGCCGCTTTCCATGGACTTCATGTCGGTGTCTTACTACGGTGGCAATGGCAACGGCAACGGCGCTGAAAATGGGGGCGTGCAGGTCAAGAAAGGGCCGGACATACCTATAGAAGGCCGCCACGTTGTGCTGGTGGAAGACATTGTGGACACGGGTATGACCCTCAACTACCTGCTCCGCTACTTGCAATCACTGAATCCGGCCAGCCTGAAGGTCTGCGCGTTGCTGGACAAAAAGGTCAGGCGGATTGTGGACGTGAATCTGGACTACGTGGGATTTGAAATTCCGGATGAGTTTGTTGTCGGTTACGGCTTGGACTATCTGGAGAAGTACCGCAACCTGCCGTTCATAGGGATACTGAGACCCGGAGAGCAGCCACAGCCCACCGAGCGCAAGCCGGTACGGAGACGCAAACGGGCCGGGAAGGCGAAAGCGGCGACCTCTTCCCGCTAGTCCGATGGCCTTGTGTAACCTAAAGTCCCTTCCCCCATCGCTAAGGTTTGCTTCTTGCCGGTGGGACACATATCCAGCAGGACGCAATCGGTGCAGCGCGGGTCACGGCGCACGCAGGTGACGCCGGCGTGGTGGTCCAGCAGGGCGTGGTATTCGTTGAACAGCTCGGTGTCTCTGGGCAAGTGGCTGTGGAAGAAGGCCTGGAGCTCGGCGTACGTCTGCCCTTCAGGAACAAGGTGGAGTCGCTCCAGGGTGCGCCGAGTATAGGCGTCTATGACGAAGACGGGCCAGCCCCCGGCGTACAGCACAATGTCGTCGGCGGTCTCCTCACCGATGCCGTATATGGAGAGGAGCTCGCGGCGCAGCGCATCCGGTTCCTGCCGGAGCATCTCCTCCAGGTTGTCCCCGTAGCCTTTGCCAAGGTGCTCCACGAACGCTTTGAGCTTCTTCGCCTTGACATTGAAGTAGCCGCTTGACCTGATCAGACCCGCCAGCTCCTCAGTGGCAACCTCTCGCAGCCCTGCCGGGCACAAAAGGCCCTCTTGCTTGAGCCGGTTGAGGGCTCGCTCGGCGTTGTTCCACGAGACGTTCTGGGTGAGGATTGCGCCGACAATCGTCTCGAACGGGCCGTCGCCCGGCCACCAGTGCTGGGGGCCGTACTCGCTGTAGAGGCGGTTGAAAACACGCAACAGCTTCTTGCCGGTTGGGGTTGGCGTGTTGGACTCTGTTTTCATAGCGTGACGGCTTCTCTTTTCGGTTCTCTAGCGCACGTTGAGAATGCACGCCTCAATCTCTTGTTTCGGCATCCTCAACGGGGATAGCATTGCTTGCAGCAAGTTTGACGGTACAATTAGACTAGCAGGAGACGAAGATGTCGACCACCTTTGCCCAAAGACTGGATTCCGCTTGCCAAGCTGGCAGAAGCCTTGTCTGCGTGGGCCTTGACCCCGACCCAAACCTGATGCCTACCACGGACGTTGCCGCGTTCAACAGGGCAATAGTGGATGCCACTCACGACCTGGTCTGTGCGTACAAGCCCAACCTCGCCTTCTACGAAGCACTGGGCCTCGATGGCTGGAAGGCATTGGAGAGCACGGTTGAGCACATACGCGACGTGGCTCCCGGCGTGATACTGCTGGGCGATGGCAAGCGGGGCGATATTGGCAACACCGCGACGGCCTACGCTAGGGGAATGTTCGAATACTGGGGGTTCGATGCGGTCACCATAAACGCCTACTGCGGCAGGGACGGCGTGGAGCCTTTCCTGGAGTACTCGGACAGGGGTGTTTTCGTCCTGTGCCGTTCATCTAACCCCGGTGCCGTCGACCTTCAGGACCTGCCGGTGGAGGGTGCAAGGCCTCTTTACCAGGAGCTGGCGTTGCAGGTGAGCGAGTGGGACCGGCACGGGAACGCCGGACTCGTCTTGGGCGCAACGTACCCGGAGCAGATAAAAGAGGTGCGTGCCCTCTGCCCTGACATGCCGGTTCTAATTCCCGGCATAGGTTCGCAGGAGGGGGCATTGGAGGAAGCGGTGAGAAACGGCGTCACGGCCCAGGGCAGAGGTGTCTTGATCAACTCGTCGCGGGGCATCATATACGCTTCGCGGGGAGATGATTTCGCCGAAGCGGCAAGGAAGGCAACCGCCGACCTGCGAGACGCTATCAACGGTGTTCTGGCCTCTTTGGATGCTGAATGGTACTGAATGGTAAGGGAATACCATCTGAACGACATATTGAGGCTGAAGAAACCGCACCCATGCGGCAGCTACCAGTGGAGGGTGGTCAGGCTTGGAGCCGACATTGGGCTGCGGTGCCTGGAGTGCAATAGAAGGGTGCTGCTGGAGCGGAGCGTTTTGAACCGCAGGATCAGGGAACACATAGCGGCGGATGAAGGCAGTGCTCAGAAGGATGGACTGGAATGAGAATCTCACTCGGCGGCAAAAGGAGGAGTCGTGCAAGATGCCAACACACGGGAGATTATCTCCAAGTCGCTTGAGATAGCGAACGAGATGAATCCTCAAGAAACGGACGGCACGTGGCTTGAGGAACTCACGGAGCAAGTAGGCCCCTATATTAGAGAGTGGGACGTCGACGAGTGCTACGCCTGGGCCAAATGGCCCGAACGAGAAGATTACTACCCTAACAGCAATAAGCAGGACGTAGGGATTGACGCGGTAGCGATCCGTAGCGGCGGCGAGTACATCGCCATCCAGTGCAAGTCCCGGCAGCTAAACGCTGATGGTCAGGGAGACCCCATCCGCAAGAGCGAAATCGACACATTTGCAAACACATCCTCGAGCTTACTCTGGGCGGAGCGATGGGTCGTAACCAACGGCGACAACCCTCTGAGCGCCAACGTAGTTGCAGGTGTTGCAGCAGACCAGAAGCCGATCAAGCTTGTGGACATCACCAGCGACCTGCTCGAGCAGCAAACTGCCCCTACCGATGAGGAATGCCCGCACTGTGCCCCCAACCCGGACGGCGAGTGGCGGCCGCGAACCAAGTCATGTATGCAGTCAGAGGCAATCTCAGAGAGCGTCCGCATTCTGGAGGAGCACGCCCAATCGAACAGCGGTGGGATACCCGTCGGTGAGGCCCGTGGGAAAATCATCCTGCCCTGTGGCACAGGTAAGACCCGAATCTCCCTGCGCATCATCGAGCAACTGACACCACCAGGCGAACTGTCCATTGTCCTCTGTCCGTCCATCGCGTTGGTGGCCCAGATTCGTCGGGAATACCTCCAGTACGCGAACAACCGGCTGCGGGCGCTGGCCGTGTGCTCCGACGTCACTGCGGGTTATGACCCCAAGAAGGAAGGTGCCCGCGACACGGTCTCCGACCCGACCCTGGACAACAGCAATGTCAGCGCCTCCGTGGTGAAGGGCAAGGTCACCACGGACCCGGCAGAAATCGCCCAGTGGATACGCGACGGCCAAAACCGTAGGCGCATCAGTGTCATCTTCGGCACCTACCAGAGTGGCCGACCCATCGCCGACGCCCTACAAGAGACCGGCGTCACCGTCCGCGTCCTCGTCGCCGACGAAGCGCATCGCACCGCCGGCCTGCGGCGCAAGAAGAGCGCCAAGAGTACAGTGCTCTCTCCGGACGAGCAACGCGTCCGCGACTTCACCCTCTGCCACAACAACAACGAAATGCCCGCTACCTACCGTATCTACCAGACTGCCACCCCGCGGGTCTATAACGACTCTGCTAAAGCCAAGCTCGATCGCAACAGCGACTGGATTGTCCGATCCATGGACGACGAGAAAACCTTCGGTGTCGAGCTGTACCGCAAGAGCTACGTCGAAGCCGTCAAGAACGGCTGGCTCGCCGACTACCGAATCATCGCCGTGGCCCTCAACGACCCAAACGCCTACGACATCGCCAACGAGCTTGCCACAATCACCGAGAGCAAGGGGCGCCACAGGCTCACCACCACCCACTTCCTCCGCGGCCTGGCCTTTACTCTGGCTATGGGCGGCGCCACCGTTGACACGGAGAACGGCAGCGTTCCCATCAAATCTTGCATCGCCTTCATGAACACGGTGGACAAGTCCAAGAACCTGGCTAAGGACCTCCAGCAACCCATGGTGCGGGACTGGCTCCAGAGTTGGCTCAACGAGCACTCCGGAGGTCAAGCAGCCGCGGAGTATTGCCTACAACACCTGGACGCCACAAGCAACGTCTCCCAGCGGGAGAACGCCAAGCGTCAGCTGGCGGCGGCCACCGTTGACAAGCCCCAAGGCATCATCAACGTCGGCATCTTCGGGGAGGGCACCGACTCGCCTTCGCTGAGCGCCGTCGCATTCCTGGAATCCCGCAAGAGCCCCATCGACGTCATTCAGGCCGTTGGCCGCGCCATGCGCACCGCGCCCGACAAGTCCCTGGGTTACATCATATGCCCGTTTGTCATCCCCCCCAACGCGGACGCCGAAGCGTGGCTCAGCAACAGCTCCCCGGAGGAGGGTTGGCAGGAGTTGGGGCAGATACTCCTAGCCCTGCGCGCCCACGACCAACGCATCGAGGAGAACCTGGCAGAGTTGCTGCAACTGTACCTGCCAAAGGTACCTGAAAAGGTGCATACGTTCATTGGTATCGCAAAGGGGGAGAACAAGCGCATCCAGTATTGGATACATGAGGGCGCCCCCGGGGATGCGCAAGAGGCAGTCGAGCAGGTGCTCAAGGGAGACAGCCCACGAACGAACAAATTTGTCCCCCTGCCGGAGTCAATGGAGTTTGGCCTGCCAGAACCCAAAGCGCTCAGAGTTGTCCGAGAGGAGGGAGCGCCCTACCAAACCGACGAACCCACGACGGTTCTCACGGGCAAACTGAACGACGATGGCAGCTTGGACCTGCGTACGGACACCGTCGCCAGAGAGAAGCCCGATGCCGATGGAAAACCTGGCACGATCAACATCAGAAGGACGAAAGCCAAGGCCAAGGCCATGATCAACAAGGGCGAGGGTAACCCCTTGCCGTCCTTGGAAGAGAAGAAAAAGAAGCGCGCAAAGGACGACTCGAAAGCCATTGAGCGTCAGCTGCGCCTGCTGAAGGAGATGGAGGAGTTCGGTGAGGCCATCCGCATGAACCTGCTGGAAAAGTCCGGCCTCTCGGACGACCGCGTCCTCCGGGACCTGAACATCCTGGAGGAGAGCGTAAGAGAGGCTGCCTACCATCTGAACGCCGACGAGTTGCGCCCCGCCCTCGACCGCCATTTTGGGCTGGACAACCTGAGGGAGAGCGACCTCAACAAGCAGGCCGACGGTTGTACTATCGCGGCTCTGCTGATGATGAACGCCGCCATGCTCCACCAGCGCATCGCCAATGGCCGCTGGCTCTCAGGCGTGAGCGACCTGGCGACGGTCAAGAACGACGTGAACGTGGTGCGCCGGATCAGCCGGGAATGGGATCGAGTCATGCGCCACGACTTCCGACCCGTACTCGAACCGGCGGTCGAAGCCGTCCAAGCTATTGAGGACACGGGCAAGCTGGCCGGACTGGAGCGTGCCTTGCGCCACATCGCAGCCGAGGCCGAGCGCATCGCCGAGACCTATGCCGACATGGGGGCGGACCACGCCGGCCCTCTGTTCAATCGCGTCATGGGCAACCAGGCGAGCGATGGAGCCTTCTTCACGCGCCCCGTGGCCGCCTCCATCGCCGCCCGCCTCACGCTGGACGCTTGCGGAGACGTGGACTGGACCGACCCTGCGGTCTGGAAAGAGCACAAAACCGTGGATCTGGCTTGCGGTAGCGGCACCCTGCTGGCCGCCATGCTCACCGATATGAAGCGCCGCGCCAAGGAGCAGGGAGCCACCGAGCCACAGGTTACCGCACTGCAGAAGCTCGCTGTAGAGGAGACCATCAAGGGACTGGATATCAACCCTGTGTCCTTGCAACTGGCGGCGTCGCAGCTGACCGCCGGAAATCACAACATCAGCTACCGCTCCATGGGGCTGCACCTTATGCCCTACGGCCCACGCCGAGACTTACCGGGCCAGGTAGCCGTAGGCACGCTGGAACTGCTGGGGCAGAAGGCCATAGTTGCACGCCAGGGCGAACTCGACCTGGCCGACGACAAAATTGTGTCGCAGAGTGTGTGGCCCCAAGGTGATGATGCTGAATTGGAAGATGCCGTCGATGCTGTCAAGAAGGCTCGAATAGTCATTATGAACCCGCCCTTCACCAACCGTGCCAAAATGGGAGAGAAGTTTCCTAAGGACACGCAGCAAAGAATGCGTTCCAGGGCAGACGCAATGGAGGGAATCCTGATGGGAGCGGATCCCAACCTGATGGAATTCTCTGACAAGAATTCCATCAGGCCACTTTTTGTGGCCCTTGCGGACCACATACAAAAGTGGCCCGATGGAGTGGTGACGATGATCAACCCGACTATTGCCCTGTCATCTACGTCGGGATTGAAGGAGCGCCAGATACTCGCGGAGCGGTTCCACGTTCATACGGTGCTGACCTGCCATCAACCAGGCAACATCAACATGAGCCAGCAGACCAACATCAACGAGAGTATAGTCGTCATGCGCCGCCATCAAGGCGGTCCCAAGCCACCCACTCGATTCGTTCACCTGGATAGAATGCCGGTAGATGAAAATGAGGTTGAGGACCTGCACGCTGCCCTACAAGAATGCGACCAGGGCCAGATACAGAACGGCTGGGGAGAAATCTCCGAGTGGCCCGTCGACAGGATGGAAGAGGGCGACTGGTCACCGGCCATCTGGAGGTCGCCCGAGCTGGCGGAGGCTGCCACCAGATATGCCAACCATCCAGACTTATGGGCAATCAATGCAATACCTGGCCTGTCGGTTCACGCTACAGGCCAGGTATTGCGCGGCTCCTTTGAGCGCGCAGTACACGGCACCCCCGGTAGCTTCCCCATACTGAAATCGAAGGGGAGCGAAGGACAGCAGACCATACAAAGCAAGCCCGATGAATACTGGGTTCCTAAGAAAAGGAACGAGAATCACTTAGAGCTATACGGCGGCACCTATCCCGAGGCGGACAAAATCCTCGATAAGGCCGGGTACCTACTCATGACGGCGGGCCAACGGGGCAGTACGTCTCGCCTAACTGCCACCGCGAACAACGAGAAATACGTGGGCAATGGTTGGATGCCCGTAACAGGGGTGTCGCCGGAAGGAGCGAAGGCGCTTGCTATTTTCCTCAATTCCACAGTTGGACGCCTCCAACTGATGCGGAACCCTGGTCGGACAATAGAATTTCCAATCTATAGTGCGGCAGAGGCAGGCAACCTCAGAATCCCCAACATTAAGGATGACCGCGTTCGCAAGACCCTGGCCGACTGCTGGGAAGCTACCAGGGATACGGAAGTGCCGCAGTTCCGCGATGGCGAGTGCGAAGTGCGGCGACTGTGGGACGAGGCCGTTGCCGAGGCCATGGGCTGGGACGCAAAGGAGCTGGCTCGCCTGCGCAACCTGCTCCACAACGAACCCCACGTCCGGGGACTTGGTTACAACCAGTATGCCGACGAAATAGAAGACATTGAGGACATGGAAGCCGACCCCTAAGCCCTTCCTTGACATACCCCCAACGGAGAATGATAATTTACCTTCACCGCATTCATTGATACTGAGTATCATGATGGCCTGCATAGGCATCTTGGAGACAAAATCCCGAGCCTCGTCGGGCTCTGAGAGTGAGAGGCTAGAGGTAAGAATCTGGCGATGATGACCTTTGATCCGGAAATAACCGTCAAAGACTTAACCGTGGTTCGCGGCGGCCACAAGGCGTTGACCGACGTTACTTTCGACGTGGGGCCGGGCACGCTGATGGGCGTCCTGGGTCCCAACGGCGCGGGCAAGAGCACCCTGTTCGACGTTATTGCGGGGGTTTTGCCGGTAACGGATGGCGCGGTGACACTGCGGGGCGCGGCAACTCCGCGGGGCGCGCTGGCATACGTCCCTCAACGCGCCGCCATCAACTGGGTCTTTCCCGCCACGGTTCAAGACGTGGTGACCATGGGCTGCTGCAATGTCGGACTGTTCAGCCGGCCTGGCAAGAGAGAAAAGGAGATGGTCCAAGCCTGTCTGGGGCGGGTCGGGTTGTGGGAGCAGCGTTCGTCGCTCATAACCGAGCTGTCCGGCGGTCAACGCCAGAGGGTCTTCATAGCGCGCGCCTTGGCCCAGGAGGCCAGCGTGATTCTGCTGGACGAGGCGTTCAGCGGCGTCGACGTGGGCGCCCAGGAGGAGATCGTAAAGGTGCTCCAATCCCTGCGCGACGAGGGGAGGGTTGTGCTTCTAGCCACCCATGACCTTACCAATCTAGCCGACCGGTTCGATCAGGTCCTGTGCCTCAACCACCACGTGTGCGCCTGCGGCCCTCCAGAGGATGCGTTCACCCCGGAAGTGATGGAAGAGATGTACGGGTCCCACGGAATTGAATTCGACCCCAACCACTTCAGTCCCGGTAGCAGCGGTGATGATAGACTATATCTTTGAGCCGTTCCAATACAGCTTCATGGTGCGGGCCCTAATCGTATCCGTGCTCGTTGGAGTGATGTGTCCGGTTCTCGGCGCCTACGTCATTACGCGGGGACGCGCGTTCATGGGCGATGCGCTGGCGCATTCCGTGCTGCCCGGCATGGTTGTCGCTTTCCTGCTGGGGATCAGCCCTTTCTATGCGGCGGTTCCTACGGGAATCCTAGTCGCTTTATCCATGGGTTCCGTCGCCCGGCGCACGGGTGTCAGCGAGGACACCTCCATAGGCATCATCTTTGCCGGCATGTTTGCCCTGGGCCTGGTGATGCTCTCCAGCGCCGACAACATCAACGTCAATATTGAAGATCTACTGCTCGGCCAGGTGCTTGGCGTATCGCAAACTGACGTTTATGTGTCGCTGGGGTTGGCGGCGGTGGTGCTGGTGGGACTCTACGCGTTCCACCGTCAGCTGGTATACACCACCTTCGACCCTGTGGGGGCAAAGGTGATCGGGATCAAGACGGGATTTGTGGAATACGTGCTCCTGGCCCTCCTTGCCCTTGTCATCGTGATTGGCATCCAGGCGGCGGGGATCGTCTTGGTCATGGCAATGCTGATAACTCCCGCGGCAGCGGCGTATCTGCTCGTCAAGAGGTTCGTACATGTCATGGCAACAGGCGCGCTCATAGGAGCCGTCTCGGCGGTCGTCGGCCTGTACCTGTCCTACTACGCCGACATGCCCTCCGGGCCCGCCATGGCGCTGGTTGCGACCGGTGCCTTCGCTGTAGCGGCCGTATTCAAGCATACGTGGAGGACGCCGAGCGCCGAACACAACCTGGTGGCCGACTACTGATCCTTCACCCCTCTACAGTCCGACAAGCTCACTGCACAGCGCCCTTGTCCAAGCTATAATACGCAGCAGGACTATGAAAGCACGAGTCAAGCTATTTGCCGCTCTCAGAGAGAGGGCGGGCGAGTCGGAAATCGAGTTGGACCTGCCCGATACGGCCACGGTGGCGCACGTCGTAAGAGAGCTGGATAGACGCTACGGGGGCATGTTGCAGGGCGGTGTTCCCATCATGATAGCCGTCAACACCGAGTACGTGACCGGAGACCACCCCATCCAGGAGGGCGACGAAATAGCCTTCATACCGCCGGTCAGCGGAGGCGCTCTGTGATCAGGATAAGCCGGGACGTCCTGGATCCCGACGAGATAACCGCCACGGTGCGCGCTCCCGGCAATGGCGGGGTGGTCACCTTCCTGGGAACGGTGCGCGACCACACGGGCGGCAAGCGCGTCCTCTACCTTGAGTACGAGGCCTACGAGGAGATGGCGGAGAAGATGCTGGCCCGCATTGCCGGGGAGGTGACGAAGCGCTGGGACGACACCGTGGTGTCGATTGCGCACCGCCTTGGGCACATGGAGCCGGGCGAAATCAGCCTGGTAGTGGCGGCGGCCTCGCCGCACCGCGCCGAGGCGTTCTCGGCGTGCCAGTACGTGGTAAACCGCATCAAAGAGAACGTGCCTATCTGGAAGAAGGAGGCGTTTGAGGGCGGCGAGGTGTGGGTGGGCATGGAAGGCCAGCCCTCGACCGCTTCAAGCTAGGCTCCCAACCGTCATTCCCGACCCCGATCGGGAATCCATCCCCTCGGCGGGGTTTGGTATCCGTTCGCCCTGAGCGCTGTCGAAGGGCGCCCCCCGGCGTGGTTCGACAGGCTCACCATGAACGGGGTATAGACGTATCGCGGCCTTCCAGCCCGTCCTCCCAGAACAGCTCGGCCAGGTAGACTCCTCCCTGAGCCCAGCCGCAGTGACTTATGTACCACTTCCCGTTTGAGTCGCGTACCACTTCAGCGGCGTGGGACGCTATGTGGCCGACGCTGTTCTTCAGCTCCCACTGAAAGGGATTCCGACTGGACAAGACCTCTGTGCCTACGTAACCGCCTCTTGGTCCTATGAACAGGTAGTACGTGTCCCCGCGCCTCACCACAAACGGAGACTCCGTGGGGCCATTGAACGTGCCCACGGACGGGTCCGTAAAAGCTACGCCGTAGCTGTCCCAGTGGATAAGGTCGGCGCTTTTCTGATAGGCAACAATGTGGTTCCCACCGGAAGGAGCGCTGGTGGCGGTGTAGTACATGACCCACTCGTCACCTATTTTGAGAACAAAGGGGTCTCTGGCATGGTATCCACCGACTACCACGGGATTCTCCGGGTGTCTGGTCCAGCTCCATAGGTCGGATGAAGTGGCGAGGTGTATCTTGTACCTCTCGTCATCGTCATCTCCGGCGCAGTAGAACATGTAGTAGAGGCCGTTGTTCTCGACTACGTGCGGCGCCCAGAGATGGTTTTCTCCCCATTCATTACGGTCAGCCGACAAAGCGAACGGCTGCTTCTCCCATTGAGGCTGGAGCAGATCGCTGGCCGTAGCGTGAGCCAGGTTCGTTTCATCCTGGGGATTTTGCGGTTCGGCGTGGGTTATCCCTATGAGATGCCACGTTCCATCCTCGCCTTGAATGAAGCAATGGTCGTTTATATACCACTGCTCTCTGTCTCCAAGGCTTGGGTTGTATATCCTCTGGAACGGCCCGGACTTAACCACCGCCGCCTATCCCCCGGCCAGCCAGGCGACAAGCTGTGCCCACAGCCGGTCGTGGTGACGCCAGTTCAGGTACTCCGACGGGCCCCAGTGCGGCCCGCAGTCCGAAGCGAAGGCGGCCGATCGTCCTTTGCCGTACTGCCAGACGACGAGAAACGGGTCGTCACCGGCGGTTGCCAGAACGTCGGCGTCCGAACGAGCAGCGACCCTGTTGTAGCCCAAGAAGGCGGGCCACTCGCCATCGATGCCACTAACAACGGGGTGCTCCGGGCTGGTCACCAGGGGGATCACGCCTTCAGGGACCTCGACGCGGTCATCCACCTGGCCTATGTTCACGGGCAGCGCTTCTTCCACCGGCGTACCGTGATACCTGGCTCTGCCGTCTATGCCCTGAAACGTCATGTACCCGCCGATCATGACCAGGGCCCCTCCGCCGGCTACGTAGTCGCGTATGGCATGGAGGCGGTTGGGGGTCTTCTCAGAGTTGATGAACGTATCGGGATGGTGAAGCAGCGTGTTGCTGCCGCAGTCGCTGAGCATCACCACTTCGTATTGGCGCAGGGCCTCTACTGTGGAAGGGAAATCGGTTGCCACCAGGTGATTGGGCATGTGGTGCACCGAGTGCCCCGCCTTCTCCAGCGCGGCCTTCAACCAGCGCACCCCTTCTTCGTAGCCGCTGGTAACAAAGCTGTCGAACCCCTTGATGTGGACAGTGTGCGTAATCCATGACTCGCCTGCGACTAGAATTCTCATGCTCCCTCCTCTGCCTTGCCGAGTATCCTGACCTGGAAGCCAAGCGACTGGCTCAGTGCCGCCATCTCCTGGAATATGTCGCCGTAGGCTACGGCAACGTGGTTGCTTAGATAGTGCGCCATGAGGGTGTCCCGGCTGATGCCCATGTCGGTTGCCATGAACGGCCACTCCCTGGTCGTGCCGTTCCACCATTCGTCGCGCACCTGTTCCGGCAGCTTCACCACCTCCCCCCTGCCAATGTCCATCCAGAGCTTGCCATCCTTGATGTAGGCGCGCGCCCAGGTTATATCGCCGGGCAGGCTTTCTCCGGCAAAGGTGCCGCCGGGGGTGGGGAAGTATCCCGACGGCTGCCGGTAGGAGTGGACTCCTCTCAACGTATCCGGGTCGTGGTTGAAGGCATAGGCCCCGGAGGAACCGGAGTTCAGCAGCACCCAGATGAACCGCCCCTCGTGTTCCGCGCCCCAGCGGACGTCGTGGAACAGTACGGACTGGTGCAGGCCCTTGGCTTTGAGAAGCCGCTTCATCATCTCCATTGCCACAAGGTTGCCTTGGTCGGCCTCGGTGGCGGTGGCTACGGTGTCTCCGTTGGACTCCGGCCTGCACACTGAGTTCAGCAGCCCCTCCGCGAAATCGGACGGCGGGCGGAGGTTGAGTAGCCCAAGCTGGTACTGCCAGCCCAGGCAGTCCGCCTTGAACTCGTCGATCATGTCCAGGACGGTCAGGTAGTCGCGCAGCTGCTCCCTGGTGGCGTTTTCGTCGAAGTCCCCCGCGCCCTCTTCTCCGTAGTGGAAGGTGACCCCGTTGCTCCTGACGAACCGGTAGGCGTCCTCTATCCGCTTGTCGGAGATGCTCCTGCCCCGGTCTATGATCCAGGCTTGGTCGACCTTGTGCTCGGTGAACCCGATGGGATTGAGCAGGCGTGGGCCGAAGTAGCCGTTGATCATGCCCATGGAGGTGTCCCCCAGCATCAGTGCCAGCACCCGCCTGTCTCGTATGCCCTGCTCAACACTCTTGGCGATAGCCTCGGCGTCGGAGGAGACGCCCGTCTGATACGAAAGCTCGTCTTCAGCGTAGGCGATGGCTCCGGTGGAGCACCACTCTTCCAGCCTGGACATGAACTGCTCGTCGGCGGTCCAGTCCTGGGCGTCCGTCCAGACCCTGGAGAACTGCCGGTCCACGCTTTCCAGGCAGGCGCCGGTGTTCAGCAGGCCGACCAGCCCCGGCCACTGGCCGGAGAAATTGCTTGCCAGCAGCAGGGGAGTGTCCTTGCCCACGACGCCGTCGGTGGTGTGAGGGCCGTACAGCCAGTGGGTGCAAACGCCGATTACCGGGTCGTCTATGGGGCCCAGCTTCTCTATGGACTGGTGGGGTCTGCTTATGAACCCCTCCACACGGTAGGGAGAGTACCCCAGCTTTGCCAGGGCTCTCTCCAACTGTGCCGTGGCCTCTTCCACTCCGGGAAGCGCCCACTCGTTGGGCTTGTCCCTGTAGTCCCCGGGCCAGAATAGAGCTATTCGCTGTTTCATCTCTTCAACTCCCTCCTCTGAGCTTTGCCATGATGGCGCCGTCGCTGAACTTTCCGTGGAGGTCGGTGTATATGGAGTAAAGCTCATCGTAGCGCTTCTTGGTGGTGGAATCGGGCAGGTATTCCTGCGGGCCCACACCGCCCATGTTATGAGGCGATGCTCCCGCCGCCATCGCGGCCAGCATGGCGCTGCCCACCGCCGACGCTTGGCCGGTCTTGGCTATCCGTATCCTCCGCCCCGTCACGTCGGCGAACACCTGCATGATGAACGGGTTTTGTTCAGAGATTCCCCCGGAGGCCCGCAGCTCAGCGATGGGAAGCCCCGCCGTTTCATGGGCCTCGATGATCCGCCTTGTCCCAAAGGCCGCCGATTCAACCAGCGCCCGGTAGATCTCCTCCGGCGTGGTGTCCAGGGTGAGTCCCACCAGCACGCCGCTGAGGTCGGCTCTTTGCAGCTCCCTGCTGCCGTTCCACCAGTCGAGGGCCACCAGGGAACCCGGTTCGTCGGAGCCTACATGGGGAAGGTTGAACTGCTGCGAGAACCAGGCGAACATATCGCCTACCGCCGCCTGGCCTGATTCGTAGCCGAAGTAACCGGGGAGGATGCCGTCCTCCACCGCGCCGCACATACCGGCGACCAGCGCCTCTTTCCCGGCCAGCGTCAGGTGGCAGAGGCTTGTGCCCATCACGAGCAGCATAGCGCCCGGCCCCGTGATTCCGGCGGCGGGCACGGCGGCGTGGGCGTCCACGGTGCCCACCGCCACCAGTGCGTCTCCGTAGTTGGCGGCCCGGCCTGCCGGCGCGCCCACCGGCAGCACGCCTGAGCCGGTCTTCTCCCGCACGACACCCGCCAGCGACGGGTTCAGCGATTGAAAGAAGTCTTCGGATGGGAAGCCGTCTCTCTTGTGCCACATGGCTTTGTACCCGGCGGCGCAGGCGTTCCTGGTCTCCCTGCCGGTGAGCTGCCAGACAATCCAGTCCGCCTTCTCGATGAACCTGTCGGCTTCTTGGTAGACGGCGGGAGCTTCTTCCAGGGTATGCAGAACCTTGGGGAAGAACCACTCGCTGGATACGCGCCCGTAGCGGGAAAGCCACGGTTCGCCGCGCTGCAATGCCAGCTCATTCAAGCGGTCGGCCTGAGGCTGAGCGTCGTGGTTCTTCCAGATCTTGACCAGAGAGAGCGGATCGTCGGATAGGCGGGAAAGCGGCGTCCCGTCCGCTTTGCAAGGCAGGACGCTGCAAGCCGTGGCGTCTACGCCTATAGCGTCCGAGGGGCCGAGCTCTCTGAGGACGGAGTCCATGGAGTGGAGGTAGTCGTCCGGATCGTGGTACTTGCCATCGATGACGCCGTGCTCGTACTCCGAAACGGCGGTGGCTATCTCTTCGCCGCTCTCCACGTCCACGAGAACCCCGCGCACGCTCTCGGTACCGAAGTCAAGGCCAATGGTCTTCATGACGGGTAGAGCATACGAGCAAACGGGCGGACGGGCAAGCGGGCGCGGCGTTGACAGTGAATGGATATGTGATAAACTTCTCAAAGTCTGACGGGGGAGCCATGAATAGGCGTGGGTTTATCATCGCCATGCGGCTGCTCGGACTCGGTTGGTACGTGGCGATTGCCATTGTACTCGGCATAGCCGGAGGGATTTGGCTGGACAACAGGACGGGCACCCTTCCCCTATTTACGCTGCTAGGGGTCTTGCTGGGCACCGTGGCTGCATTTTACGGACTGTACAGAATGGTTGAGCCTCTTTTCAAAGGGGTTGAAGATACGGACGACCAGTGATAGGGCGGCATCTATAGCTGATCAATGGATACTAAGAACCTGATAAGAGCCCTTGGCCTAGCCCTTCTAGCCCTCTTCGTTTTTGGATTCGTAATAGGAGCCATAGGGACCGCTCTGTTTGGAGGAGAGGACGGGAAACCGTTCCTTCCCACTCCTGAAGTCCACCTTCCTCCGCAACCCGTACTGGATGCGGATGCCCACGAAGCGGAGGAGCTTCACAAGCTGCCCAACCGGTTCATACTGACAAACACCATCCTTTCCTCTTTGGTGGCAAGCGCCGTGCTGATACTCCTCTTCTACTTCGGCACGCGCAACATAAGCGCTGACAAACCTCCCAGGGGATTGCAGAACTTTGTGGAATCCATAATCGGCGGAATGTACGGCTTTGTGGAGAGCGTGGCTGGCCCCAAGTACGCCAGGGTATTCTTTCCCCTGTTTGCCACCATCTTCTTGTATGTGATAGTAAACGCCTGGTTGGGCCTGGTGCCCATCTACCAGAGCTTTGGCGTTGTGGAAGGCGACCACCTGGCGCGGCACACGCTGCGCCCCGCCGGCACCGATCTGAATATGCCGCTTGCCCTTGCGCTGGTCTCCTTTGTGTTTGTAGAGTTCTGGGGGATCAGAGCCCTGGGACTGTCGTACTTCGGGAAGTTCTTCCGGTTCGGGGCCCTGCTCAAGGGCCGCATATTCGAAGGAGTCATCGACGTATTCGTCGGCTTGCTGGAGGCGTTGAGCGAGTTCATACGAATAGTGAGCTTTACGTTCAGGTTGTTTGGTAATATGACCGCCGGTGAGATACTGTTGCTGGTTACGGCGTTCCTGATACCGTTTGCGTTCTCGCTGCCGTTCTACGGATTGGAGTTGCTGGTAGGGTTCATCCAGGCGTTGATATTCGCCGGTCTTACGTTGGTGTTCGTAACCACGGCGGTTACGCCTCATGAACATGAAGCAGAGGAAGGCCACTAGCCTTCCGGGCTGAGGAGCTGATATGGAAATTATCATTCTGGCGCTGGTTATAGTGGTGATAGGAATGGTGGGGGCTGGCATTGGACTTGCCTTGTACGCCGCCACCTCCCGTCAGGATTAAAAAACACGCAGTTCAACAAAAAGGGGGACTCATGCCTGAAGCAGATGCCTTGAAGTTGCTTGCCGCCGGACTAGCCGCTGGACTGGGTATGTTAGGTCCAGGAATTGGCATAGGTATTCTGGGCGCCGGTGCAATGAATGCAATCGGACGCAACCCGGAGGCCCGTGGCGCAGTGCAGACGAACATGATCCTGGCTATCGCGTTCGCTGAGGCGCTGGGCATCTATGCCCTGGTAGTGGCGATTATCTTAGCCCTAGTGGCATAAACTTGTAGGTCGGCAGACCTAGCACAAAACGGAGAGGGGTATGGCAGAACTAGGCTTCCATATACCAAGCTTGGTGGTCTATCTGGTCAACTTTACCATCCTGCTGGTCATACTGTACTTGGTGGGCTATAAACGCATCTTGCGTGTCCTCGATGAGCGCTCGCAACGCATCAAAGAGAGCATGGAGCAGGCCCAAAACCTACAGGTGGAGTCTGCACAGCGCCAGCAAGAGATGGAGGAGCAGATCAGGGAGGCGCGCCGAGAGGGTCAAGGCTTGATTGAACAGGCCAGGCAATCGGCTCAGAGGTTCCGCGACGAAGAGCGAGAGAAGGCTCGTGTGGAAGCGGATGCCTTTCTTTCCAATGCCCGCTCCGAAATACAAAGAGAGCGCGACGCAGCGGTAGAGGAGGTGCGGCGACAGTTCGCCGACCTGGCTATACTGGCTGCCGAACGCGTGGTGCGCCGCTCGCTGGACAAGGATGCTCACAAAGACCTTATTGAGCAGACCTTGTCGGAAAGCGATCTATTCCAGAGGAACGAAGGCTGATGGCTCGAAGGCCTGTAGCCAAGCGCTACGCCCAGGCGGCGTTTGCCATCGCAGAGGAGCAAGGCCGCTTGGAAGAGTGGCTTGCCGATTTGCAGACGGCAGTTGACGCCCTGAGCGATAGCGAGACCATGGCCTTCCTTCAACTGCCCAAAGTGAGCTTGGCTCGCAAGCTTCAGTTGCTGCAAGACACCCTCAAGGACCTGAGCCCAACGGTGCTGAACCTGTTGGGTCTGCTCACTTCAAAGAGAGGCCTGCCGGCGCTGCCCGGCATACTCAGTGAGTATCAGCGGCTGCTGGACGAGAGCCAGGGCAGAGAGCGCGCTGAGGTTACGGCGGCCCTTGATTTGGATGAAGGGCAGGAGGAGAGGCTGGGCCGGCAGTTGAGCGCTCTGCTGGATAAGGAAGTGGTGCTCACCACCAGGACGGATGAAGAGGTCCTTGGTGGAGTGCTTGTCAAAATTGGAGACAGAATAATCGACGGGAGCGCGCGCGGAAGGCTGCAATCGCTGCGGCGAAGCGTGCTGGCAACCCCAAGCTAGAACGGAAGAGGTAGAAGCTATGACCACACGAGGCCAGGACCTGGCTGCTGTAATAAAGCGTCAAATTGAAGAGTTTGGCGGCGATTTGACAATGGTGGACGTGGGCACGGTCACCGAGGTGGGCGACGGCATAGCCAGGATTCACGGCCTTGGAGGAGTGCAGTACACCGAGCTGCTGGCTTTTCCCGGAGATGTCATCGGCATGGCCATGAACCTGGAAGAGGACGCCGTGGGCGCCGCCATCATGGGCGACGACTCCCAAATAAAAGAGGGCGATGAAGTGCGCTCCACGGGCCGCGTTGCCGAGGTCCCGGTAGGTGACGACCTCATCGGCCGTACGGTCGACGCATTGGGCAGGCCCATAGACGGCAAAGGCCCTCTGAGAACCGAGAACACGCGCCCCATAGAGCGCGTCGCGCCCAACGTGGTGACCCGCCAGGCGGTGAACGTGCCGGTGCAAACCGGCATCAAAGCCATCGACAGCATGATCCCGATAGGCCGCGGCCAGAGAGAGCTGATCATTGGAGACCGTTCGACAGGCAAGAGCGCCATAGCCCTTGATGCCATCATCAACCAGAAGGGCGGCGATTTGATCTGCATCTACGTGGCGATAGGGCAACGGGTGGGCAAAGTAGCCCAGACCGTCGCTATCCTGGAGCAGAACGGGGCCATGGAACACACGGTGGTCGTGGCCGCCAACGCTTCCGACCCCGCGCCTCTGCAGTACCTTGCTCCCTATGCCGGATGCGCCATAGGCGAAGAGTTCATGGAGCAGGGCAAGGACGCGCTTATCATCTACGACGATCTATCCAAACATGCCTGGGCCTACCGCCAGTTGTCGCTGCTGCTGCGCAGGCCTCCCGGACGGGAAGCCTACCCCGGAGACGTTTTCTATCTGCACAGCAGGCTCCTGGAAAGGGCGGCGCGGCTGTCCAATGAGCACGGGGGCGGCTCCCTTACCGCTCTGCCCATCATTGAGACCCAGGCCGGGGACGTATCGGCGTACATCCCGACCAACGTCATTTCCATCACCGACGGCCAGATATACCTGGAGTCGGAACTGTTCAACGCAGGTATAAGACCCGCGGTGAACGCTGGACTTTCCGTGTCCCGCGTGGGCGGGTCGGCGCAGAGGCGCGCCATGAGGAGCGTGGCGGGCAGGCTGCGGTTGGACTTGGCGCAGTACAGGGAACTGGTGACCTTTGCCCAGTTCGGCACCTCCGACCTGGACCGCGCCACGCGAGAGCAGTTGGAACGCGGCCAGCGCATCACTGAGGTGTTGAAACAGCCCCAGTACCAGCCGTTGTCATTGGAAAAGCAGGTTTCCATCATGTTCGCCGTTACCAACGGTTACCTGGACGACGTTCCAGTGGCCAGGGTGCGTGAGTGGGAAAACGGCTTCCATCAGTACATTGAGGCCAACCAGCCCCAGATACTGGAAAGCATCGCCACCACGTACGAAATAAACGACGACACTCAGAAAGCGCTTAGGGACGCTATAGAGGCGTACAAGCAGACCGTCACCTTGGAGTAGAAGACAATGGGACTAGCGGAACAGGCTCTCAAGCAGTTCAAGAACAAGCCTGTAGTGATTGTGACCACCATAAAGAGCGAGGGTTTCTTGCAGGAAGTGGCCGGTGTCCTGGAAGACGGCGACGACGATTATCTGTTGGTTCGCGACCAGGACAACGATATGCCCACGGTTGTCAACACTTCCCACGTGGCCTGGATATATGAAGAGACCCTGGAAGAAGAAGAGCTGTAGAAGATGGCAGTAGTCTCTAACGTAAGGACAATAAGACGCCGCATCAGGAGCGTGCAGAACACGGCCAAGATCACCAAGGCCATGCAGATGATTGCGGCATCCAAGATGAGGCGCGCTCAGCAGCTTTCCATCGCTGGCAGACCGTATTCCGAAAAGATGCGCACCGTGCTGGCGGACCTCGCCTCGCAGGCCGGAGAGGACGAACAGAGCCATCCTCTGCTGCAACAGCGCGACGTGAAGCGCATCGAGATAGTGCACATAACCCCCGATAGAGGACTCTGCGGTGGCTTGCCCTCCAACCTGAACCGTGCCGCGGGCCAGTTCATATTGGACAAGGAACCGCCGGTGAGCATACTCAGCGTGGGTAGAAAGGGTCGCGATTTCATGGCGAGAACGGGCCGCGACCTACGCGCCGTATTCACCGATCTGGGCGACCGTCCCAGTTTGGAAGACACGTTGCCCATAGCCCACTTGGCCATAGAGGACTACGTCAGCGGCTTTGCCGACGAGGTGTACCTTGCATACGGTGTATTCGTCAGCACCGCTACACAGCGTCCTACAATGCAGAGACTGCTTCCGGTGGAGCCTGCGGAGATGGAGCCGGGGCAGGCCGTGGGCTACATCTACGAACCGCAGAGCTTGCAGGTCTTGGGGGAGCTTCTTCCCAGGTTCGTGGAGATGCAGATATACCACGCAATGCTGGAGTCTGTGGCCAGCGAGCATTCGGCGCGCATGGTGGCGATGCAAAACGCCACCGACGCCGCCAACGATATGATAGACGGCCTTACGTTGCTGCTCAACAAGGTGCGCCAGGAGTCGATAACCAAGGAGCTTCTGGACATTGTGGGCGGCGTCGCCGCTTTGGAAGCATAGAGCGGCTACTTTTACAAAACGGAGTGAACTATGGCAGCGGGAACCAAGGGAAAAGTCATCCAGATAATAGGCACGGTTGTGGACGTGGAGTTTCCCCCTGATGAGATGCCGGACCTGTTCAACGGCCTGGAAATTGAGCTCAACAACGAAAAGCTCATCCTGGAGGTGGAGCAGCACGTAGGCAACAACTGGGTGCGCTGCCTGGCCATGGGCGCAACCGAAGGTCTGACGCGAGGCGCTGATGTAGTGGACAGTGGCCAGCCCATTGCCGTGCCGGTTGGCCCGGCCTCCCTGGGTCGTCTGTTCAACGTGACAGGCGATCCCTTGGACGGCCTGGGAGACGTGGCGGCGGAAGAGCGATGGCCCATCCACCGAGAGGCGCCGTCGTTCCAGGAGCAGGGCACGCAGACCGAGATGCTGGAGACTGGGGTTAAGGTGATTGACCTCATCTGCCCCTTTACCCGCGGCGGAAAGGTGGGCGCGTACGGTGGAGCCGGTGTCGGCAAGACCGTCATCATCCTGGAGTTGATCCGCAACATCGCCAACGTTCACGAGGGCTACTCCGTGTTCGCAGGCGTGGGCGAACGGTCCCGCGAAGGAAACGACCTCTGGCATGAGATGCAGGAGTCCGGCGTCATCAAGAACACGGTGCTGGTCTTCGGACAGATGAACGAGCCGCCCGGCGTGCGCCTGCGCATCGGTTTGACCGGCCTCACTATGGCGGAGTACTTCCGCGACAGGGAGAACCAGGACGTACTCCTCTTCATAGACAACATCTACAGGTACATCCTCGCCGGAATGGAGGTATCGGCGCTGCTGGGACGCATGCCCTCCGCGGTAGGCTACCAGCCTACGCTCTCCACGGAGATGGGCGACTTGCAGGAGCGCATCACCTCCACCAACAAGGGCTCCATCACCTCGGTGCAAGCCATCTACGTCCCCGCCGACGACTACACCGATCCGGGAGTGGCCACCACTTTCGGTCACCTGGATGCGGTTATATCGTTGGAGCGCTCCATAGCGGAGCAGGGCCTCTACCCCGCGGTTGACCCGCTGGCGTCCAACTCGCGCATCCTGGACCCCGCCATCGTTGGCGAAGAGCACTACCAGGTGGCGCGCGGCGCGCAGCAGGTGTTGCAGAGGTACAGAGACCTCCAGGACGTGATTGCCATCCTTGGCATGGAAGAGCTTTCCGACGACGACAGGATCACCGTGTCCCGCGCCCGCAAGATGCAGCGGTTCTTCTCGCAGCCGATGTTTGTGGCCGAGCAGTTTACGGGACGCGAGGGAAGATACGTGTCGATCAGTGACACGGTGGCCGGGTTCAGGGAGATCCTGGACGGGAAGCACGACGAGCTGCCTGAGCAGGCCTTCTATATGGTGGGCACCATAGCCGAGGCGGTGGAGAACGGGCAGCGCATGATGGCCGAGGCCGGGAGCTGACGCATGGCGCCTATGCTGCTAGAGATAGTGACGGCGGAACGCCTCGTCTACTCGGACGAGGTGGATATAGTTGTCGCTCCAGGCATGGAGGGGGAGCTGGGCATCCTGCCGCACCACGCGCCGTTGTTGACAATCCTACAGCCCGGAGAGTTGCGCATTCACAAGACGGGTGAGGAAGACGTGTACATGGCGGTCACCGGCGGCTTTCTGGAAGTGACGGGCAACCGGGTCATCGTGCTGGCCGATACCGCGGAGCGTTCCGAAGAGATCGATGAGGAGCGGGCGCAGGAAGCGCTGCGCAGAGCAGAGGAGAGGCTGGAGAGAAGGGAAGAGGGCCAGGACCTGCAGCGCGCGCTGGCTTCAATCAGGCGATCAAGGTTGAGACTTGACGTAAAGCGTCGCCGCCAGCGTCGACCCCCGTCCTGATTCAGGCGTTCGCTGCGTAGTACGTCATCGACTGCAGCGCAAGCACCGGGTCTATGTTGCGCGCCTTGACGTGCGGCGGGACCTGGATTCCCACCGGCGCGTAGTTCACGATAGCTTTCACCCCGCACTTCACCAGTTCGTCCACTACGGGTTGAGCGTCGTCGGCTGGCACGGCGGTGATGCAGATTTGAATACCCTCGGCGCTGATCACTTCGGCCAGCCTGTGCATGGGCTGGACCATTATGCCGCCCACCATCTGTCCAATCTGGCGCGAGTCGGCATCGAATGCGGCAACGATGTTGAACCCCTCCGGCGCGAATCCCGGATAGCTTAGAATGGCGCGCCCCAAGCGGCCTATCCCGACCAGGCCTACTTTCCACTCCTTATCCAAGCCCAGGATGCTCCGCAGCTCCGCGATTAGGTTGGCGATGTTATATCCGCGTCCCTGCTTCCCGAATCTGCCGAAGTAGCTGAGGTCCTTGCGAATTTGGGCGGGGGTCATCTGTATCAGCTCACCCAACTGCTGGGAGCTGGCCACCCTGATCCCCTGGCTGCTCAGGCGCGTCAGAATGCGCAAGTACTGCGGCAGGCGCATTATCACCACCTCGGGGACTTCCGCGGATGAGCTTCCAATATTAGCTTCATTGGTGGTCATGTTGGACCACCCTTAGCCGGAGACCTTTGACAAAAACGCACTTATCCAACCAGCTTTTCACCGATTTCTGTCCTGGGGAAATTGATTGTAGTAGCTTTCACAAACACCGTCAAGAAAGTGTGCTCGTTCTCTCTTCATGCCGGCTTACTCCCTGTCCTCCCATCCGCTGGCTCCGCATTGGACGGTAGACCTGTATCGGGTAGACTAGCTGGGTATATGCGACACAGAATCAGGGCGGCAGTCCTTGTGGTAGAAGGCGACTCGGTGCTCCTCGTTCAGCATCAACATGACGAACTCCATGGAGGCGAGTCATGGTGGATACCGCCCGGCGGCGGTGTCGATGGTGAGGAGTCTCTGGTGGAATGCGTCCAGCGCGAGACCGCCGGGGCCATTCCCTAGAAAGTCGCGCAGGAATCGTGGATCGCCGTCTCCACGTCTGTGTCCTCGCTAAAGTCACTGAGGGAGACCTCGGGCTCGTAGTCCCCGTCTGCGAGGGCGCATAGCAAGGTCAGGATTCTGTAGGCTTCTAGCCCCCTTACCTCGAACATTGAGGGGATGTCATCCGGGCTATCTACGCGCTCAAACGTCAGGGTGAATAGCGTGACCCACCCGGGGTGTAGCCCATCCGTAGAAGCAGCAGGGAACAGGCCAGGACGCACAGCGGCGCAGTACTCCAGGATCTCGGTCTGGATGTACTCGTTCTCGGTTAGGTCGCCTAGCGTCACAGTATGCTGGCCTGCTGCAATGGGGCACATCTGGTCTATGACCTCAACAATGGCAAGGTCGTCGGTCTCCAGGGTATTTAGTACGGGGATGCTTTCAGCGTCTTGGAGCGCCTGTTGCACGCCCTGGACGATTGCCATATCCAGCGCGGGGGCTGTTGGAGTTGGGGTTGGGCCTGAACATCCAGACAGCACTAGACCGGCACAGACGATGGCCATCAGCCAGATCAGTTTCATCAGTCGCTTGGGTCTTCCATAGGGCAGACCTTATCGAATAAGCGTCCAGGCCCGCAACTTCTGCCTCCTTTCCGTCATACCCGCGCAGGCGGGTATCCAGGGGAGTCGGGGGAATGCTGTTATACTGGCCGTACCTTCTAACCAATGAACGTAGGAACCTGCAAAATACGGCTCCGACTGCCTGGAAATGACACCCTCAAGGGCAAGCGCCAGGCGGCCCGCTCCATCACCAGCCGGGTAAGAAACAAGTTCAACGTTTCCATTGCTGAGGTGGACGAGAACGACGCTCACCATACGCTCGTTTTGGGGGTCTCCTGCGTGAGCAACGACTCGCGCCACGCCAACCAGGTATTGTCGAACGTGGTGGAGTACGTGCAGCATCTCCGCGGTGACGCCGAGCTCTTGGACTACGAAGTGGACATAATCTCCGGTGTGTAGCTGATGGACGTACCCGGCTTCTTGCAGGCCATACGGCAAGCCTCCGACTACGACGGCCAGATTGTCCACGAGGAGGTGGTGCCGGCCAGGTCTGCTCGGTACGGATCGCTCTCCCCGCCGCTTGACCCCAGGTTGGAGGCGGCGCTTGCCAGGAGCGGCGCGGAACAGCTTTACCTGCATCAAACGGAGTCGGTGCAGGCCGCCCGAGACGGGGAGAACCTGATAGTCGCCACCGGCGCGGCCAGCGGCAAGAGCCTGTGCTACCAGGTCCCGCTTCTGGAGGCCGCCCTTCGCAAGAAGGCGAGCCGCTCTCTGCTGGTGTTTCCCACCAAGGCGCTGGCCCAGAACCAGCTCAAATCGCTCAACGGCCTGTGCGGCGACCTGATTCCGCTCAAGGCGGAGATATTCGATGGGGACACCCCTGGCGCTGCCAGGCCTCTGATCAAGAGGACGGCGCAGGCCGTGATCACCAACCCCGATATGCTGCATCTGGGCATCCTGCCCAATCACGGCACATGGCAGCGCTTCTTCAGGAACCTGGACTACGTGGTTATCGATGAGGCGCACACCTATACGGGCGTATTCGGCTCACACATGGCGAACGTGATTCGCAGACTGAGGCGCTTGGCCGCCTACTACGGCGGCAGCCCCGGCTTCATCCTCTGTTCCGCTACCGTAGCCAATCCCGGAGAGCTGGCCGGAGACCTGCTCGGCACACCCGTCAAGGTGATCGACCAGGACCACTCGCCCCGGGGAGGAAAGCGCTTCCTGTTCTGGAACCCGCCTTTCCTCGATGATTCCAGGACAAGGCGCAGAAGCGCTATCGCCGAAACGGCAGCGGTCTTCAGGGAGCTGCTGCTGCGCGGCGTCCGCACCCTGACCTTTACCAAGACGCGCCGACAGGTGGAGCTGGTCTACGTCTCGGTTCGGGACTACCTGGCCGAGCACGTTCCAAGCCTGGCGTCCAAGGTCAGCCCCTACCGGGCAAGCTATCTTGCGGAGGATCGACGCGCCATCGAACAACGCCTGTTCAACGGCGATCTGCTGGGTGTGGCATCCACCAACGCCCTGGAGCTGGGCATCGACGTGGGTACCCTGGACGCGACCATCCTGGGAGGATACCCCGGAAGCGTGAGCAGCGCCTGGCAGCAGGCGGGACGCAGCGGGCGGCGACAGGAAGGGTCGTTGAGCGTGCTGGTCGCCCGCAACGACCCGCTCGATCAGTATCTGATGCGCCACCCCGAATTCTTCTTCGGCAGGTCGCATGAGCACGCGCTGATCGCTCCCAACAACCCGCGCATACTCGACCAGCACCTGCTCTGCGCCTCTTACGAGAAGCCGCTTGGCAAAAGGGACGAAAGATTCTTCGGCCCCGACCTGCAAAGCCGCCTGGACGCGCTCCAGTTGGAAGGTCTGCTGCACAGGAAGGGCGAACGGTGGTTCCCCAGCGCCGGCGTGGTCTATCCGGCGGAGGAGGTCAACATCAGGTCGAGCTCGCGTGGTTCCTACGCGGTGGTGAGCAGCGAGTCCGGGGCGCTTATGGAGATGGTGGAGGAGGGGAGCGCGTTTTCCCAGCTCCACGAGGGCGCCGTCTACCTCCACTACGGAGAGCAGTACCTGGTCGAGCGGTTGGACCTGGACTCTAGGACGGCTTACGTCGCTCCCCGGGACGTGCAGTATTACACCCAGACCCACTCACTGACCGATATCCGGGTGCAGCACGTCATGGAGAGCAAGTCCGTGGGCGGCATAGACGTATACCTGGGTGAGGTGGAGGTATCGAACCAGGTGGTGAGCTACCAGAGGAAGGCCCAGTTCAGCGACGAGCCGCTATCGGACGAGCTGCTGGACCTGCCCCCACAGCAGTTCAACACCGTTGCCCTCTGGTTCAATCCGCGAGCGGATGACCTCGCCAGGATCAAGGGCGAACGGCTTGACCTATCGGGAGGGCTTCACGCCGCCGAGCACGCCGCCATCGGCGTACTGCCGTTGTTCGCCCTCTGCGACCGCAACGACATCGGCGGGGTGTCCACGCCGTTTCACCCGGACACGGGCAGGCCGCAGATCTTCATCTACGACGGCCACGAGGGGGGCGTTGGCATCGCGGAAAAGGGGTACCGGATCATAGAGGAGCTTTGGTCGGCGACACTGCAGGTGCTCCAGGAGTGCCCCTGCGAGGATGGCTGTCCCGCCTGCATACAGTCGCCCAAGTGCGGCAACAACAACCACCCCTTGGACAAAGGGGTAGCGGCCATGCTTCTACGGGGCGCGTTGGACTTGTGACGGGGGCGGAGCAAGACCTGCCTAATTGAGTTGGGCATTGCTTTGCATATAATACAAGGATTGAGCCGCCACGCCGTAAAGGAGAGATTCATATGTTGGAATCCAGCATAACCATCAAGGGCCAGACCACGCTGCCCAAGGCCGTCAGAGACTCGCTGGCGGTTAAGGCGGGAGACAAGGTTCGCTACGTCATCGTGGAAGGGGGAGCGCTGATAATGCCTGTCCGGTCTACCAGCCGCCTGTTCCGCAGCCTCAAGTATGACGGCCCGGTCGTGAGCCTGGAAGACATGGATCGCGCCATTGTGTCTCCACATCAAGGAGTAGATAGGTAGGAAATGGCTTAGATGACTTTTACCGTCTATTGGAATAGACCCAACAACTACACATCCATTCACAGAGAGGGTTGCAACTTCATCAGACAGCAGGGAGGGATAAGTCGTGTTACACCCCCGACAGGCGGATACCATGATGGGATCGCAACCTTCTTGGAAGCTCTGAGGATAGCACTCAACACAGGGAGACGTGACCTAGCCTTGTGCAGTAGGTGTTTCCCTGGCGGTATGCAGCTGCAAAACTGGCAACCGATGAACCCCACAAGCTGAGAGGAAAGCGCTATGAGCAAGAGACACAAAGGACAACAGAAAACAACAGACTCTAGTTGCCGTTACCTCTAGGCGAAGTTCTCCTGCCTAGCTGCGGTAGTTATGGGCTAGCTAGTGACTCAAGAACCTCGAGAGCACCTGCAAATGTTGGACAGGCAGCGTACTTCTCGTCGTTTTTGATCGGTACGTATACCCCCACAACAGTTCCTATTGTCTGCGTCTCAAGGGTGAAGTCTTTATCAACTGCGTACCATCTGATTTGAAGGGTGTTGCCGGCATCATCTTTACCCTCTATGAGGATAAAGCTCGGTACTGTCCATTCGATGTTTGCCATATCTTTTCTCCTGCCCCTGTTTCTGTTCTGCCGATAGTAAGCGCGGGCGGATGCTTGTATCACAGCACCGCCATTTCCTTTAGTCTTGCCACCAGATACTCCTGGGGCCTGTCGCCCTTGATGCGGTTGCAGTGCGAGCAGAGCATCTGTAGATTGTCCCGGTGGTCCGTGCCGCCCCTGGAACGCGGGACGACGTGGTCAACCTCCAGCCCCCTGAACTCGAAGTGCCCCCGGCATCCTGCACAGTAACCCATCTGCTCTCCGTAGATGACGTGCGCTTGTTTGCGGTAGTTGACGGGTGCTTCGATGTCCGTGCGCTGGGGTACGTCGGTGCGGGCGGTGGCGTAGCCGTGATGAAACAGGCTGCCCATGGCCTGTTGGAGCCGCATGTTGACCAGTTCCACGGCCTTGGGGGATATGTCTATGCCCACCCACCTACGGTTGAGCCTGTCAGCGGCGACGCAGGCGGTGGCGCATCCGCAGAAGGGGTCGAGCACTAGGTCTCCCTCATTGCTACTGGCCTTGATGATGCGATCTAGGAGGGCGAGCGGCTTCTGAGTCGGATATCCCAGGCGTTCCTTCGCGCCTGCCGACAAAGGTGGAATATCGAGTACCATATCGGTTACGGGTGCACCCGATGTTGGCGTGAGATATCGCTTGAATCCGGGCATTGTGCCACGTGGGGGCCAATACAGCAGACCTTGACTGTCCAGCACGTCAAGCCGCTGACGGGCGAGCATCTCGGCGTACCCTTCCGGAAAGACAAACCATTCTGGCAACGCGCGGTCCGGCGGCAATTCCCAATGTCGGCCACGCTCAGACGGGTCAATACCGCGCCATCGTTGCCCAGTATCACCGTCCCGCAAACCTGGGCCGGTCAGATCGCTAACGCGATACTGGCCGCGCCCGTCCTGATAGCGATAGAATCGCTTGAGGTATTCTGGGTCGAGTGGTTGCAGGACTCGGTTCCAGGTCGATTGACCTCCTCCGCTGTACATCAGGATTGTATCGTGGATAGGCCCCCACCTCTTTGCCCTATTGTGGCTCGACTGGCGCTTCCATACCACTTCATTGACGAAATTGCCAGCCCCAAACACTGCATCCATGAGCTGCTTAAGATAGTGGCTCGCCGTTGGATCGCAGTGCAGATAGATGCTACCCGTGGGCTTCAATACTCGATGTAGCTCTATCAACCGCACAGCCATCATCGTCAAGTAGCTCTGCATCCCCTTGCCATGTGTTAGGCTGGAGGTATGCAGTAGGTTGGCTATGGCGGGGTGGGTATCCGCTATCAAACCTATCCATGCAATATCAAGTTTATCCAGTGTCCATGTGTCCTCGAACGCAGCTCCGGCGGCCTTGCTACCTATGGGCGCGGCGTAGTTCCGGTTGGAGTTGAAAGGCGGGTCTAGGTATATGAGGTCAACGCACTCGGAGTTCATCCCTCGCAGGATGTCAAGATTGTCGCCCGTCCATATCGTCTTATCGGTGAAGTTGGGGTCGGTCACGCCAAGTCTCCGAGCGTCGGTGGCATCTCCGCGAACCACTTATGGGCGAACACCCTTTCCCGTTCAGCGTCTACATCCTGGCCATCTGATACGTAAGCGGGTCTACCGCTTTTAAGGGCAACGACAATGACGGTGATATCTGGCAGGTTGTTGTTGCTGCAGTAGTTCGCGACACGGTTAAGGTAATGGCGTAAGGACAGTTTCCCCAAAGGGTGCATGCCGATCATGACGGCAAGCGACTCATAGGTGATTGTCTGTCGGTCGCTCGCTTTAGCAATTAAGACTTGCCATGTCAGCAATGCTCGTTGGGAGGCTTTAGCCATCTCTCGTGCCTCCTATGCAGTGATTGTGCCGTGCTTCAATAAAGGCCGCCGGGCTCATGGGCTTCCTCCAACTGGCGGGAGAGCGCAGCCGGGTCTAAGGGAATCTCGATGTTCAGTTCCACCATCCGCCGTACCGCTTCCCTGCGCTGTTCCTGAGTTACGTCATCGTAGGCGTCTTGCTCACTATCCAGCCGCGCCATTTTCGTCCTCCCTGTACTCGAATATATGTACTGATACAATCATACGGAGCATTAACGATGCCCGTCAACACACGTTGAGAATACATATGAGCGGGGTTATAGTGCAGCCGATGAGTTCAATCCGTGTGCTTCAGGCTAAGTTCTTGCGTATAGAGTGTAAACGATGAGCGGCGCGGCGTTCGTCTACGCTGACCGGCTTTCCCGCCATGTCTTGCGCGAAGGCCATCCCATGCGACCGGTCCGGCTCCGCTACACGTACGAGTTGCTGGAGTCGCTGGGCGCATTCCAGCCCCCTGATTCGTCCCTGGTGGAACCCATACCCGCGTCCGAGGAGGACGTCCTAACCTGCCACACGAGGGACTACGTGGATGCGACCAGGGGCCTGAGCGCCGGCCTTCACACCAGCGACCCGGCAAGGTACGGATTCAGCGCGGCGGGGGACAACCCGATCTACGGCGGCATGTACGATGCGGCGCTGCTCTCCACGGGGGCGTCGCTTGTTGCTACAGAAAGAGCTCTGTCGGGAGAGGTGAGGGCCGCTTTCAACATATCGGGCGGGCTTCACCACGCCATGCCGTCCAACGCCTCCGGCTTCTGCATCTTCAACGACCCCGCCATAGCGATACAGGCGATGGTCGATAGAGGCCTTCGCGTGGCCTACGTGGACATAGACGCGCACCACGGCGACGGCGTGCAGCAGATGTTCTACGATACGGATGCCGTGCTGACCATATCGCTGCACGAGTCCGGGCGGTACCTTTTCCCGGGGACGGGCTTTGTCGAGGAGAAGGGCATCGGCGCCGGGGAAGGCTACTCCGTCAACCTGCCTCTTGCCCCCTATACCGGCGACGAGGTGTACCTGTGGGCGTTTCAGCAGGCGGCGATTCCGTTGCTGGAGCTGTTCAAGCCGGATGCGCTGGTCACGCAGCTGGGCGTGGATACGTACTACTCGGACCCGCTGACCCACTTGGCTCTTACCAGCAGGGGATTCGTGTCGGTGGTGGAATCCCTGGCGCAAGCCGCTACGGGCATGCCCTGGATTGCCCTGGGCGGCGGCGGTTACGACCTATCCGCCGTGGCCAGGTGCTGGACGCTGGCTTACGGCGTCATGGTCGGACAGGAGTTGCCGGATGTCGTGCCTGAGTCGGAAAAGGGTAGGCTGGGGAAGGAGAGGGTGTCGGACATTGAGGAACCTCCCATAACGAGAGACGCGGTCCAGGCGACAAGGCAGTTCGCCGAGGCAAGCGTGAGGATGGTCGAGGAGACCATCTTTCCCCACCACGTTTAGCCGTTGCAACATTGTTGAAATGAGGCTCTTGACAGTGGTTTTGGAGGTGTACCATGGTTGCTAAACTCATCACGGTCGTTGTTGTTCTGGCAGCGGCGCTCGCGGTTATGACCGGCTGTGAGCGGGAGGCGGCGAACCAGCCTGCCGGCGTAGGCACGGAAGCCTCGGCGGCTATGGCAGGGCCGGACGGAGCGGACATGGGAACCGTCAAGCTGGTCCAGGGGCCTCGCGGAGTCTTGATATCGGCGGATTTGCGCGGTCTGTCACCGGGTTTCCACGGGTTCCACATCCACACTACCGGCTCGTGCAGTCCTGACTTTTCAGCAGCCGGAGATCACTTCAACCCCGGCGGCGTCGGACACGGCTACATGAACCCCGACGGCATGCACGCCGGGGACTTGCCCAACATCTATGCGGGGTTGGACGGCATAGCGCGCGCCGATTACTTCACCGCCGACATCACGCTGGCAACGGGGGAGGACACCTCCGTTTTCGACACGGACGGCTCCGCCATCATCGTCCATGAAAAGCCGGACACTTACGGCGCGGAAGCCGGGGCCGGTGGCCGGGTGGCCTGCGGCGTTATTGAGGGAAGGTAGACCCGTTTCATGCGACTACCCTAGAGTCCCTTCCCCCCTCTGTGGGGGAAGGTTAGAGCCATCCCCGTACACTTGGTACGGGGATGGGGGGGCAAAGGCACGACAGGTCGCCGCCTACACCTCGCGGTACTTGCCTTCAACCGTATCGTCAGGTGGCTGCTCTTCCACCTCGCCCTCCTGGGGCGGCGCGGCCTCGGACTGCTGGCCGTAAACGGCGCTTCCCATCTTTTGCAAGGCTTCTTGAAGCTCGTTCATCGCCGCGACTATGGCCGCGGTCTCACTTTCGCCCTGCAAGGTAGCGCGTAGAGCGAGTATCTTCTCGTTGACCTCGTTCTGCAGCTCTTCCGGGATCTTGTCCTTGTTCTCGCGCAGCATCTTCTCTGAGTTATAGGCCAGGCTTTCAGCCGCGTTGCGCGTCTCGATCTCCTCCTTGCGACGCCGGTCCTCTTCGGCGTGGACTTCGGCGTCCTGCACCAGCCTTTCGACTTCGCTCTGGTCCAATCCGGAGCTGGCGGTTATCGTAATGCGCTGCTCCTTGCCGGTGCCGCGGTCCTTGGCCGAAACATTGAGGATGCCGTTGGCGTCGATGTCGAACGTGACCTCTATTTGGGGCACGCCGCGCGGCGCGGGGAGGATTCCGTCCAGCATGAATCTGCCAATCGACTTGTTCTCACTGGCCATGCTCCGCTCGCCCTGCAGTACGTGTACCTCGACGGATCCCTGGTTATCGGCGGCGGTGGTGAACACCTCGCTCTTGGAAGTGGGTATGGTGGTATTGCGCGGTATCAGAGACGTGGACACCCCGCCCAGCGTCTCGATTCCCAGCGTCAGCGGAGAGACGTCCAGCAGCAGGATGTCCCGCACGTCTCCCTTGAGCACGCCCGCTTGGATGGCGGCGCCCACCGCCACGACCTCGTCCGGGTTGACCCCCTTGTGGGGCTCCTTGCCGAACAGTTCGTTGACCTTTGCCTGTACCAATGGCATGCGGGTCATGCCACCGACCAGGATGACCTCGTTGATGTCGCCGGTGGAGACCCCGGCGTCCGTTATTGCCCGCTTGCAGGGGCCCACGGTGCGGTCCACAAGGTCGCCGATCAGCTGCTCCAGCTTTGAGCGGGAGAGGGTCATGGTCAGGTGCTTTGGCCCGGAGGCGTCGGCGGTGATGAACGGCAGGTTGATCTCCGTCTGCATCACGTTGGACAGCTCTATCTTGGCCTTTTCGCCGGCTTCCTTGAGCCGCTGCAACGCCATCCGGTCCTGGGTCAGGTCTATGCCCTGGTCCTTCTTGAACTCGGCTACGATCCAATCCATGATGCGCTGGTCGAAGTCGTCGCCGCCGAGGTGTGTGTCGCCGTTGGTGGCCTTGACCTCGAAGACGCCTTCGCCTATGTGCAGGATGGAGACGTCGAAGGTGCCTCCGCCAAGGTCGTATACCGCTATGGTCTGGTCGCCCTTCTTGTCCATCCCGTAGGCTAGAGATGCCGCGGTCGGCTCGTTGATGATGCGCAGAACTTCCAGTCCGGCTATGCGCCCGGCGTCTTTCGTAGCGTTGCGCTGGCTGTCGTTGAAGTAGGCGGGAACGGTGATGACCGCCTGGTTTACCGGCTCGCCCAGCTTGGCCTCCGCGTCCTCCTTGAGCTTCCTCAGCACCATGGCCGATACTTCGGGAGGGGAGACCACCTTGTCGCCGAGCTGTACGTGCGAGTCCGCGTTCTGGGCCTTGATCACCTTGTACGGGACGCGCTTTGTCTCCTCCGCCACCTCGTCATACCTGCGGCCCATGAACCGCTTTATGGAGAAGACGGTGTTGTCCGGGTTGGTTACCGCCTGTCTCTTGGCGGCTTGCCCCACGTATCGCTCACCGGTCTTGACGTTGAGCGCCACGGTAGAGGGCGTGGTGCGGCCTCCTTCGCTGCTTTCGATTATCTCAGGCTCCCCGGCCTCCATAACGGCCATCGCCGAGTTGGTTGTTCCAAGGTCTATGCCAATCACTCTTGCCACTTTGTTCCTCCGTCTAGGGCGGTTTCCCTGCCTTGATAACTTTACTCCTCTTCCTTCGTCTGTTGTTCCTGCGCTATGGCGACCTGCGCCGCCCTCAGTATCTTGTTGCGCATCTTGTAGCCCGGCCTGATCACCTGGGTCACGATGCCCGGCTCATGCTCGCTGCTCTGCAGCGACATGATCGCTTCATGTTCCCACGGGTCGAACGGCTTTCCCTCCGCCTCTATTGAGGTTACGCCCTCCGATTCGAGCAGCGTTTTAAGGCTCTTCTCGATAATCCGCACCCCCTCCACCCAGGGAGCGTCTTCTCCCTTGGAAGGGGCCTGTTCCAGCGCCCTCTGCAGGTCATCCACAATGGGGAGCAGTTTGTTGACGACGCGAGACGCAGCGGCGTGGAAGATTTCGTCTCGCTCCTCCTCCATCCGCCTGCGATAGTTGGTCAGGTCTGCCTGGGCCCTCTGCGCCATTTCACGAAACTGGCCGCGTTCCCGGTCCGCTTCCTCAAGCTGGGCTTCCAGCTCTTCCCTGGACGTGCGGGGCTTTTGAGGTCCGTCGTTCAGCTCTTCCGGCATATTGGGTGAGTCGGTTGTCCCTGGCATGGGCTACTTCACCTCTCTGGGAAAATCCATCGTATCCATAGCTACGTCAAGCAACTGTAGCATCCTATCGAACTCCTGTGCCACCACTCTCCTGAAGTCGCGCTGCGCTTCCAGAGCGGCGATCCGCTGCTTGGCCTGGCTGATCCGACCCAGCAGGTCGAGCACAAGCTCCACCCCGGCCAGGTTCATGCCCAGGTCGTCTACCAGGTGCTTGATCAACTTCAGCCTGGCTATGTCCTGCTCGGAATAGAGCCGCAGCTTGCCGATTGTCCTGGGCGGATGTATAAGCCCGGCGCGCTCATACTTGCGCAGCGTTTGAGGGTGCATTGCCAGCAGGCGGGCGGCAACGCTGATGATGTAGAGGCCCTCCACGGGCTCTTGGTTGCCTTTTCCGGGAACTTCCCCCTCGTGTGCGTCGCTGCGCACGGGCAGCGATTCGCCCGGAAAGGGAGGGGGGACGACTTCGCTGGCGCGGCCTGGGGCCTTCTCACTGTGGGGTTGCTCTCTTCGAGTTTCGCTTGTCATTGTTGCCCTATGGGTCACATCGTTGACGATGAATTGTATTATAGGCCTTGATACGGAGCGTGTCAAGGTGTATGATGTTTCCCGAACGGAATTGGCAAAAGATGGGGAATTAGCTGACAAAAAGTAGGTCGAATTCGTTATTTACGTATATCGACAGTGATACGACGAATCCAGTAGCGGGTTTCCGTCGTATCAGTCTATAATAAACAGGTATTAAGAAAGGTAGGTTAGAGGATTGAAGCCCGGGATACAGGAGGTGGAGATGATTTACTTCAAGGCTTGCCCGCGTTGCAGAGGAGACATGACTTTGACCGGCGATCATTACGGCTGGTTCAAGGAGTGCCTGATGTGCGGCTACGAGGCGGACGTGGATGGCGATTCCGGCAAGGAGATAGCTGCCAGTGTGGTAGCGGAGGTAACTACCGAGGTGGCCTAAGGCAAAACCGGCTGTTTGGAGAAGTGCCCTCCAGGGAGCCCTGGAGGGCACTTCCTTTTTATTGCCCCGTCGCTATACTGGCGGGCAAACCCACCGGTTGAAAGGCGCCTTCTTGGAGAACTTGGAGAGGAAGAGCAGAGATGAGACCTCGCCCGCGGAAGGGGCATCTTCCGTAAGACGCCGCGTGCGCCGGGTGGCGGCGGCCCTTGAAGGGGAGATCAGCGGCGACTCTCTGGTGATGCTGGCGCAACTGCATCCCGCCGACCAGGCCAGCGTCATACAAATAGTCTCTTCTCGTGTGCGCAATGCGCTCGCCGCGGCCCTGACTCCGGGGCAGTTCGCCGATATCCTGGAGAATCTGGACGAAGAAGAGGCTGCATCCGCCCTGCGCTCTCTGGACCATCCCGCGCTGGCTGCCGTGCTGGACGAGGTGCGCCCGGAAGTCGCCGCGGACGTTTTGCAGCAGCTTCCCGCTGAAAGGGCCGGACGCGTCCTGGTTGAGTCCGCTCACGCCGATGAGATAGCTCCCCTGATCGCCTTTCCCAAGGAGAGCGCCGGCGGCCTGATGGCGCCGGTTACCATCACGGTCTCCGACGAGACCACGGTAAACCAGTTCATGTCGCTGCTGAGGCATTTTGGCCGTTCCGCGGAGGGTCTGGGCAGCTACTTTGTCGTGGATACGGAAAGCAAGCTGCTGGGGACCGTTGCGCTGGGAGACCTGGTCTTTTCCGAGCCCGGCTCTCGCATCCAGGATGTAATGCAGGAACCCGTTGCCACGGTTGATCCGGAGCTTGACCAGGAAGAGGTGGCAAGGCTAATGGACCGCTACAGCCTATCGGAGGTTCCCGTGGTGGACGTGGAAGGCAGGCTGCTGGGAACCATCACCTTGCAAGAGGTGTTCGAAGTGGCGCAGGAAGAGGCGACGGAGGATATGCACCGCCTCGCTGGCCTGGGTTCAACGGAGAGGATGAGCTCTACAATCGGCAGGTCCGTGCTGAAGAGGTTCCCCTGGCTGCTCCTCAACCTGGCCACCGTTGTCCTTGCCGCCGCCGTCATAGCCGCATTCGAGAACACCATATCCAGGCTGTTGATACTCGCCGCTTTCATACCAGTGGTGGCAAGTCAAGGAGGAGCCGCCGCCACACAGACGCTTACCCTAATGGTCAGGAGCCTGGCGCTGGGGGAGATTACGTTTCGCAGGGCGCGCAGTATTGTCCTCAGAGAGGTGTTCCTGGGAATGATACACGGGCTGCTTCTGGGGCTGCTCATCGCGGGCCTGGGCTTTGTGCTGGAGGACAAGGCCGTCCTGGGTCTGGCGTTGTTCATCGCCATGACGGCCAACATGGTGGTGGCCGCGCTGGCGGGAGCTCTCGTCCCCCTGGGGTTCCGTGCCGTCGGCATCGACCCGGCCCTTGCCTCCGTTGTGGTTGTGACCACGGTGACCGACGTGGCCGGATTCGCCATATTCCTCAGCACCGCGGCTCTGCTTCTGCAGGTGCTGTAGCTACTCCCCGGTTGGTCTAAGCCGCTTCCACCCTACGCAAACCGCTCTTCCTTCCAGGGGTCTCCGTTCCTATGGTAGCCCAGCTGCTCCCAGAAACCGGGGCGTTCTTCGTCCATGAACTCCAGGCCGCTTACCCACTTCGCGCTCTTCCAACCGTATCTGCTGGGCACCACCAGCCGCATGGGGCCGCCGTGTTTGCGCTCCAGCGGCTGGCCGTCGTGCATGTGCGCAAAGAGCACGTCCTCCTCCATGAGCACGTCCAGCGGAAGGTTGGTGGAGTAGCCCCCGTAGCAGTGCGCCATGACCTGGCTGCCTTCCGGTTTGGGTCTGAGCCAGTTCATCACCTCCCGGAACTGCACGCCCTGCCATAGATTATCCAGCCTGCTCCACTGGGTTACGCAGTGGAAATCACGGGTCAGGGTTGTCTGCGGCATCGACATGAAATCGTCCCAGTTCAGTTCAATCTCTTCGTATACCAGGCCGAAAACCTGGAGCTTCCAGTCCTTGGTCTCCACCACCGGTGTCTGGCCGTAGGTAAGGACGGGGAACTTATCGGTGACGAACTGCCCCGGCGGAGCCTCGACTCCCTCTTGCTTTTTGATGGTAGTGGTCCTGCCCAGCTTCTTGAGCATGTAAACACCTCGGTTCTTTGCGCGTTGCCTACTCCTACTTGAACCTTACCACAGCTAATGTAGGGAGTGAGGAAGGCAGTAGAGATATCCAGTATAGAGCACTTTGCAAGAACGGATCGGCCTGGCTAAGGTTATGCGAGAAAGCCTAGGCCTGACACCGTTTGAAATAAACTTGCATCAAGATTGGTGGAGCGTGGTAATATTGATACGGCAAACGCAGGACACTACGGAAATGGGAACATTCAAGACACACTTGGGTATAAGTGACGGGAACGGCGGCGCTCCTCAATGGATTGAGGCGTTGGTAGACACCGGCGCTACATACACTGTACTACCGTTCTCCTTGCTGCGCGAACTGGTGGGCATTCAACCCAATAGAGAAGTGGAGTTCACGCTTGCCGATGGCAGAAAGAAGGTATTCCCTATCGGAGAAGCGCGTCTTTATATCGAAGACAGAGAAGCTACTAATCCCGTTGTTTTCGGTGAAGAAGGTCGGTACCTAATTGGAGCGACGACCCTCCAAATACTTGGATTGATTCCTGATACTACCAATCACAAACTGATCCCCGCGCCCGAGCTCCTTATATAACATACTACTCGCCCATAGTTTTGGTGCACATGCAGGTAATTCCCCATTGAATCATGGGAGACTCTTCCTCCACAGAGGCGATACGCATCCGGGGAGCCGTCAAGTCCTACGGCGCTGTTCCCGTACTCCACAACCTTGATCTGGAGTTGGGCTGGGGCGAACGGCTGGTGCTGTTCGGAGTCAACGGGTCCGGAAAGACCACCCTTGTCAAGCTGCTGGCCACTTTGGCCCGGCCCGATTCGGGACGGATAGAGGTAGCCGGTCTGGACGTGCGGCGACAAGGTGTGCAGGCGCGTCGCAGCATGGGCGTGCTCACCCACCAGCCACTGCTCTACGATGACCTCACCGCTTACGAAAATCTCCGCTTTTACGGCAGGATGTTCGGGGTAGCCGGCCTGGAGCAGCGCATAAGCCAAGTGGCCGCTTTGACGGGCATAGAACACCGTTTGCAGGCGCGGACGCGCACCCTTTCCCACGGCATGCAGAAGCGTCTCTCCATGGCGAGGGCGTTGCTCCACAGCCCTCCCATTCTGATCATGGACGAACCGGAGACCGGCCTTGACCAGGAGGCGCTGGAAATGTTTGAAGGCGTGGTACAGCACGAGGCAAAAGCGGTGTTGATGACCACCCACAACCTGGATAGGGGACTCAGCCTGGCCAGCAGGGTGGCCATCCTGGCAAAGGGGCGCATCGCCTATCAGGCGCCGCGGGAAGGACTGGACGCCGACGAGTTTCGTCGCATCTTCGACAGCTATAGAGAGACCTTCTGAATGAAAGACTTCCTGTCGCCGATACTGGTCATCGCCTGGAAAGACGTCCTGCTCGAGCTGAGGACCAAGGACGTCGTGGTGACCGTTCTCATCTTTGCCCTGCTGGTCGGCGCAATCTTCAACTTCGTCTTTGCTCCCACGGAAGAGCTCGTTGCCTTGATTGTGCCGGGAACGCTCTGGGTGGCCATCACATTCGCTGGCGTCCTGGGGTTCAACCGCTCCTTTGTGCTGGAGAAGGACAAGGGCAGCTTGGACGGGCTGCTCCTCTGCCCGGTGAGCCGCGACGTAATCTACTTTGGGAAGCTGCTGGGTCTGCTCATCTTCATGACTGTGGTGGAGATTGTGATTGTGCCGCTGTTTGCCGTGTTGTTCAACGTTTCCGTCCTCGACATAAGGATTCCCCTCGTGGTTCTGCTGGCTACGATAGGTTTCGCTAGCGTCGGCACTCTCTTCTCCGCCATATCCGTCAATACCCGTTCGCGGGAGGTGATGCTTCCCATACTTCTGCTGCCCGTCGCCGTGCCGGTGATAATCGCCGCCGTGGAATCGACGCGCGCCATTCTGGAAGGCTCCTCGATGGGGATAGGGCGATGGGTTCAGTTGCTAGTCGCCTTCGATGTGATATTCTTGATTGTGGCTTCTTTCACTTTCGGCGCCGTTCTGGAGGAATAGGCATGAGATCACTCTTAACCGGTGGGTCGGATGGAGGGTTCGCCGTAAGGATGGCGCTGCTTATTGCCGCGGCATCCGCCATGATCGTCAACCTTGCGCTGATCTACTTCTGGGTCCCCACGGAGCAGGTGATGGGGGTGGTGCAGAGAGGGATGTACTTCCACGTCCCGCTGGCATGGGTGGGATTTCTTGCCTTTTTCATCGTACTCATCGGCAGCATCGCGTATCTGTGGAAAGGCTCGGAGAAGTGGGATGCTCTGGCGCACTCTTCCGCTGAGGTGGGCGTGCTGTTCACCACGCTGATGCTGGTCACCGGCGCTATCTGGGCCAAACCGACATGGGGCGTCTGGTGGACGTGGGACCCGCGCTTGACCACCTCCACAATTCTCTGGCTCATGTACGTAGCGTACCTGATGCTGCGGGCTTACGCTCCCTCGCCTCAGCAGGGCGCGCGCTACGCGGCGGTCATGGGCATAGTGGCCTTTATCAACGTGCCAATCGTCTATTACGCCACCGTCCTCTGGCGTACCGTGCATCCGGGCATGGTGGTGGGCCCCGCCGCCGAATCGGGCAGCCTTGACCCCACCATGCGTTCCGCTCTGATGTTTTCCGCTCTTACGTTTACCCTGTTGTTCGCCTATCTGGTGTCCGAGAGGCTGGCCATTCGCCGGGCTTTCGATACTCTGGTCTCGGTGCGCTACCGGGAAAGGACTGCTTGACATGGAGATACGCCGACTCACTGGCAAGGCTGGGCTTTTGGCCGCTTTTGTAGCAACGCTGCTCTGGCTGGTGTTCGGCGGTGTCGCCAGCGCCGCCGTCAACGCTCAGAACGGCTCGGACGCGGAGTCCAACCTTCCCTTTCTCTTTGCCCTCTACACAATCACCTGGCTGGCGTTCTTTGCCTACGCCTTCTACATGACCAGGCGACAGAGCGAGCTCAACCGCGAGATTCAGGAGCTGCGCCGCATGCTGGAGCAGCGCGAACAGCGCGACGCCTAGCTCCTCCTGGATGCGGACGGCTCTCCTCCTGGCGCTGCTTCTCTTGGCGGTGGCAGCGTGCTCACAGCCATCACCAACCTCCACCGCGACCCCTAGCCCCATATCGCCCACACCCGCGACCCAACCCCCCGCCTCCACGCCAACAGCGGAGTTGCCCGTGCTTGCCGATACGCCCGCGCCGCCGACACCTACCCCTGCCGGCACGACACCATCCGCTCCGCTGCTTCAGAGCATCGATGTCGAAGTGGCTTTCCCCAACCTCAGCTTCGAGCGCATGGTGTTCCTCACCCATGCTGGCGACGATACGGACAGGCTGTTCCTGGTGCTCCAGCCGGGCCGGATCATGGTCTTCCCGAATCAGAGCGACGTTTCAAGCGCCGGGGTGTTCCTCGATATACGGGACAGGGTCAGCGATAGGGGCAACGAGGAAGGTCTGCTCGGCTTGGCTTTTGACCCCGGATTTGCCGGAAACGGTTACTTCTACGTCTACTACTCCGCATCCAACCCCCGCCGCTCCGTGCTCTCCCGCTTCTCCGTCGATGGGGAGCAGGCCAACCCCGATAGCGAACGGGTGGTTCTCGAAGTCCCGCAGCCGTATTCCAACCACAACGGCGGCGCAATCCACTTTGGAGCGGACGGCTATCTATACGTGGCCCTGGGCGACGGCGGTTCGGCTGGCGACCCTCAGGGAAACGGGCAGGACCCGGGCACCCTCTTGGGATCGATTCTGCGAATAGACCCCGCCGTCGCCGGCAGCTACGGCAACTACTCCGTACCGGGCGACAACCCGTTCCTGGGCGTATCCGGGTTCCGCGACGAGATCTGGGCCTTTGGATTCCGCAATCCCTGGCGCTTCTCCTTTGACCGTGAGACGGGCGACCTCTGGGCGGGCGACGTAGGACAAAGGGGCTACGAGGAGATCGACCTGGTGAAACCCGGCCTCAACTACGGGTGGAACGTCATGGAGGGGTTCCACTGCTACCCGCCGTCCGTTTCCTCCTGTCGGCAGGACGGATTGGAGCCTCCCTTGGCGGAGTATCCGCTCACGTCGGGGAACTGCGCCGTCACCGGTGGCTACGTCTACCGCGGCAGCCGCGTTCCTCCGCTCCAGGGCGCATACCTGTACGGCGACTTCTGCAGCGGCAGGATATGGGGCCTCGTCTACGACGGGCAAGAGGTGTCCGATACCCAACTCCTGCTCGATTCCTCCCTGCAGATATCCTCCTTCGCCGAGGACGAAGCGGGAGAGCTGTACATCCTCTCCTTCGACCGCAACATATACCGCTTAAAGCAGCAAGCGTAGGTAGGTGGCACGCCCCCCTTCCGTCTTGCCCGTGACGACGGCATCCAGGGGCGTGCTTTGATATCCGTTCGCCCTGAGCATAGAGCCTGCCCTGAGCATCGTCGAAGGGAAGGGCGCCCCCCTGGCGTGGTTCGACGAGCTCACCACGAGCGGACTTTGGAGTCCGCTGCTCCGCCCACACAACCCCGTTCGCCCTGAGTTTATCGAAGGGCGCATCCCCCTGGCGTGGTTCGACAGGCCTGTCCTGAGCCTAGCCGAAGGGCGCATCCCCCCAGCGGGCGATTGCGGACTTGTAGGGGCGGTTCGCGAACCGCCCCCAACCGTCGTACCCGCGCAGGCGGGTACCCACGGGCGGGGTCGGGTCATTCTGAACGAAGTGAAGAATCCAAAACCTCTGCCCACACAACACCGTTCGCCCTGAGTTTATCGAAGGGCGCATCCTGGCGTGGTTCGACAAGGGCTCACCATGAGCGGGCTTTGGTATCCGCTGCTCTGCCCACACAACACCGTTCGCCCTGAGCTTGAAGTTTACCCTGAGCATCGTCGAAGGGAAGGGCGCATCCCCGGCCTAGCCGAAGGGCTCACCACGAACGGATGCCCCTACAAGCCGCCGACGGGCAGGGTGACCAGGCTCAGCGGCACCGAGTCGCCTTCAGACCAGCTCAGGCCGGAGTTGGTCCAGGTCAGCACCCATGCGTCCTCGTTGGTCCACGCATTGTTTTCGGCAATGCCATAGCTGATCATGGCGTCCTTGACGAGGAACTGCTTGCTCCCCACGTTCAGCGCCATGCGCGCCCGCTCCGTCCTCGTGCCGTCCGTGTCCACGGGATCGCTGTCCAGGATGAGCTGGAGGGTATCTCCGTAGGCGACGTGCACCAGCATGACCTGGTGTATCCCTTCGTGGTACGTGATCCAGTTGAGATTGAGCGCACTGGAGCAATTCGGCTGTCCTGTCCTGTACCCACAGCCGAGTCCATAGTCCACGGCGTTCACTGAGAGCGTGGTGGACCAGTACTCGGTGGGCTGTGCCGCGGGCGGGTTGGGCCGCGTCGGGGTGGTCGTGGAGGGCTCCGTCAGGCTCAGCGACACCGTGTCGCCGACGGACCAGCTCAGGCCGGAGTTGGACCATCGCGCAGAAGTAGAGGTGACACTGGCGTCCGCAAAGGCAAACTGTCTGTTGCCGACGTTCAGCGTCAGGGCCGCCTTGAAGTTATCCGGGATCGACTCGCTGAGGTTTATGGCGAGTGAATCGCTTCTGATGAAGAGATATATTACGGAATAATCCGTGCTGCTGTACGTAAAGTCATCGTCCGTGAGTACACTCGTTGAACTGCACTCGGCATTAGCAGTAGCGTTGTTGCAGCCCATATCCCCGCCAGCGTTCGCCACCGTCAGCGTGGCGGACCACACGGTGGAGGTCTGGGCCTGGGCGGGCTGTCCGCCGGGGGCAAAGAGGACGGCCAGCGCAACCAGCGCGGCGGCCAGGAGAAGGAATGGGGAGAGGCGGAGAGCTAGACTAGAACGAACGTTCGGGGGGGGGGGGTAGAGGGCATGGCCGCTTTCAACAGGCGGCGCGCCCTACTGCTGTTGCTTTCCTTGGACATGGCTATGGTACCTCCTACCAGCAACGGTCTGCTTGATTGGTCGTGATGGCTCGCGCCGTCCCCTTGTAGCGGGAACGCACGGACCCTGCAGAAACTATACCCGACAAGCCATATCGTGTGCGTATCGTTTGGTGTCTCTTTTGTATAGCTTGGTGTATAGAACCGCAAACCCCGTTCCCTTCCGTCATTCCCGACCCCGATCGGGAATCCATCCCCCCGGCGGGCGATTGCGGACTTGTAGGGGCGATTCGCGAACCGCCCCCAACCGTCGTTCCCGCGACGGCGGGAACCCACTGGGCGTGGCCGGTGTCATCGTAGGGGCAACCCTTGTGGTTGCCCTGGCCTCGCCCGCAAACCCCGTTCGCCCTGAGCATAGTCGAAGGGCGCATCCCCCCGGCGTGGTTCCCTTCGGCTGCGCTCAGGGTAAACTCTAGGCTCACCACGAACGGGGGTAGGCTCACCACGAGCGGACACAGGCTCCCGTTCCCTTCCGTCATTCCCGACCCCGATCGGGAATCCATCCCCCCAGCGGGCGATTGCGGACTTGTAGGGGCGGTTCGCGAACCGCCCCCTCCGTCTACTCGCACGCGTACAGGCTCCTGATGTACTCGCTCACCCCGTGCGTCTCGGCCAGCCGGCCGTCCGGGTAGCGGACGTATTCCGTCGTGCTGTTGCCGACCCGGGTGTAGCAGTACCCGTCGCTGGCCGACGCGCCCGTGCCGGTCGGCGTGCGCTGGCTGGGCGGGACGGGGGTGACGGAATCGTCGATGGGCAGTTCCTCCAGGCT
>DAOUJH010000013.1:0-447378 GCA_034422935.1 Dehalococcoidia bacterium
GTCACCATGTAGGCGAAGATGACAACGGGGGCGATGGCGGAGACGATGATCTGGGACAGGTACTGCCCGAAGAAGGTCTCCAGCCGCTCAATGCCTTCCACGATAGTGAGGACGACGTCACCGGTCCGGTTCCGGTCAGCGTACCCCGGACCGAGTCGCAATGCATGCTCGTAGACCTGCTGGCGCAGCCTGATCTTGACGAGGTTGGCGGTGTGATGGCTCACCGCGTTCTGCCAGTACTGGAAGACGCTGCGAGCGACGATGAGCGCTGCGATGACCAGCAAGGGTAGCGTGAGCGCGGAGAAGCCCGCTTGCCCGGTGATGACCCGGTAGATAACGACGCCGGATACGGCCAGTCGAGCAACGCCGGCGCCCACGGCGATCAGGCCCAGGGCAGCAGCTAACAGGATTCGAAGCCTCACACCTCGGGTCAGCTCGAAGAGCCGGAAGTCAAAATACATCGCTCAACTCCTGGGGCCCACGGTGAGCCCGTAGCACTTCAACAGCAAGCCGCCAGCTGATTGAGGACCTCCTACGTGGTGAATCCTTTCTGCTTCAAGGCAAGCAACTTGACGATCTCCAGACGAGGCCCCGTCAGACGGCGCCCCAGGTTCTCAACCGTTGCCATAGGTCTGTGTTCGATGGTCTCGTTGTCCCGATACCTAGTCTCAACTATATTCACACGTGGGAGAGTAGCGTTTCCCTTGGGGGCTGTCAACGTCACGACGTAAGCGGCGGTGGGCCACAGTTTAGGGGTTGACCATTTAGGGACATTCACACACATGGCAAAACAGGCCGATTCTATGCTAATCTTTCCGTACGAATCAGGGAATAAACTTGGTGAATGGAGTGATATCACCTGAGGAGTTACCTCTATGGCTAGCCAACTTCTGGACCAGATAGATAATCCCAGCGACCTCAAGCCCCTAAGTCATGAAGAACTGGCGCAGGTTGCGCAGGAAGTGCGGGATACCATCATATCCGTCATAACTGAGCGTGGAGGACACCTGGCTTCCAATCTGGGAGTTGTGGAACTTACTTTAGCGCTGCACCGGATTTTCGATAGCCCAGCCGACAGGATAGTGTGGGATACCACCAACCAGATGTACACACACAAGTTGGTGACGGGAAGGCGTGACGAATTCAAGGATATCCGATTGGAGGGAGGCTTATCAGGGTTTGGTGAACCGAAAGAGAGCCCGCATGACACGATGGCTGCGGGGCACGCCGGGACCGGACTCTCGATTGCGCTTGGAATCGCCCAGGGCACCGCGAATCGCAAACAGGACTCATGGACCATAGCAATTGTCGGTGATGGCGCTATGACCTCAGGCTCTAGCTTTGAGGCGCTGAACAACATTGTGCATTTCAACCCCGAGAAATTCATTGTCATCCTTAACGACAACGGCATGTCCATCTCAGAGAACATTGGATTCTTGACCAACTGGCGCAAGCGCCTGATCACGCACCCGGAGTATCAGGCAATGGTGAATAGAATGAAGGCGCTGTCCAAGAGGGTGCCCACAGGCGATTTAATCTACAGCCTTGTCAAAAGATTCAATACGGCCCTGGCTGGCCTTACTGTTCCCACGATGTTCTGGACCGAGATGGGTTTCCAATATCTTGGCCCAATTGATGGACATAATTTCAGGCAGCTTGAGCAAACACTTCGACAGGCTAGGAGCCGCACCGGGCTTGTACCGCTAGTTCACGTAGTGACCCACAAGGGACATGGCTATGAGCCTGCAGAGGACGATCCGGTCAAGTTCCATCAGCCAAGCTCTCCGTTGGGCAGCGGCTCCGGCGCGCCAACTTACTCCAAGGTATTTGCTGAAACTGTCACGCGGATCATGCGCGAAGACGAGGCTGTAGTGGGCATAAGCGCGGCCATGCTTGAAGGTACGGGACTGGCCAGTGTACGACAGGAGTTCCCTGACAGGGTCTTCGATGTTGGAATTGCGGAGCAGCACGCCGTCAGTCTGGCGGCTGGCATGGCGTCCACGGGAGTAAAGCCCTTCGTATCAATCTACTCGACGTTTCTCCAGCGCTCATTCGACCAGATAGTCCACGACGTCTGTTTGCAGAACCTCCCTGTGACCCTCATAGCGGATAGGGCAGGAATAGTTGGGGAGGACGGCAAAACGCACCACGGCGCATTTGACATCTCATACATCCGTTGTCTTCCCAACATAGTCCTGGCCGCGCCTAAGGATGAAAACGAGTTACAGCACCTTGTCTATACCTCTTACAAACACGCAGGCCCATTCGCTATTCGAATAGCCAGAGGGGAGGCAGTAGGGGTGCCAATGGAAGAGGACCTGAGAGAGTTGCCCATTGGCAGAGGTTCCGTGATACGGGAGGGGCGAGACGTAGTTATATTCGGTTTGGGCAAGTCGCTTACAGCCGCTATGGAAGCTGCTGAAATGCTTGACGAAGATGGGATTTCCTGCGGAGTTGTGAACCCGATTTTCGTGAAGCCGCTCGACATAAATCTACTCCTGGATGCGGCACGTGCAACCGGACGAATAGTCACGGTAGAGGAGAACGTCCTTGCAGGCGGTTTCGGATCGGCGGTGCTGGAGGCTCTTGCCGCGGCAGGAATGGAGGATACCGCGGTCCACCGCATTGGAATGCCCGACTCGTTCATAGAGCACGGCACCGCGGCGGACCAGAGGCGGCATCTGCAGATAGACGCCAAGGGCATAGCCGAGCAGCTTAAGTCTGCTTTCTTTCCCGGCCGAGAGAATTAATAATTGCCAAGGAATTGGCAAAGGATTGGCAAGGCTGGAAACCCAGCCTTGGGTGCATGGGTCTTACTACGATTTGAAGGCTATGACGCACTGCTACCATAGGATCAGACCTCCATATCCCCAAGCAGCTTGCTCGACAATACGTTAAGTTCCCATTAGAATTAAGGCGCTCTGCTACGTTGATCTTTGAATGCTGCGTATGGCAGCTACGATGATCACCGTATATTTCCTAACTGGAGGATGGGGACTCATGGAAGGTATCTTCTTTCTTCTCATAGGCGCAGTTATATTCTCACAGTCTTGGCACGTGCTTGGGCTGTACGCCGAGGGTCGGACTGTGGGCGTGTTCGCCACGGGGCTCGGTCTGCTGAGTTTGGGCACCGTCATGTTTGGCACGACTATTACGCCAACCCTGATATCCGGGGAAGGTTCGACAGAGCTGGTTACCGCACTGACAGCGTTCATAGTCCTTTGGGCAATCTACTCCATAGGTGTTGGAGTACAGGGCATCTGGGACACGGATCCGCGCGCCATAGGCTTCTACAGCCTGTTTCTTTCCGTCGCCTCCCTGGTAGTCTTTCTCATATTCGCCCTAGCGATGGCTGAAAACGGTGTGTTCGAGCACTCCCTTGGCACATGGCTCGCAATGTCGTCCGTACCGTTCATGCTCACCATCGTCTCCGCGATCGCATTCTTCTACTATAGCTTTGAGCTACCAACTCTGAGGTTAGTCACGGGCTGGTTCATGCTCTTCGGCGGCGGCGTAACCGGACTGGTGGGCCTCTGGGCGCTCACGTCTGTCATAGCGTAGTTGAGTTGGCCTCTCCGTAGAGACTCCTAGAGCAAACCCGAGGGTCTGCGAGACCATCTGAGCCCGCACCGAGGTTGGTGCGGTCTGCGCCATTCAGCAAGCCTGGCTTAATTGGATGGTGTATACAGGAAGCTATGACAAACGAAATTACTATCCAGTCCATTATATCCGAGGCCCAGAGCGAGGCTGACAGGTACTCCTGGGAGGGGACCTTTGAGGAGTATCTCCGCCTTGTAGTCAGCGACCCCTTGAAGAGCCGCCTCTCCCACGCCTACATATACGATGCCATTGCGTCTAATGGTTCAGACGCGACCCCCCAGGGAGGTCGCACTTACGGCCTGTTCCAGGACCAAATATTTGGGCTGGAGGAGCCGCTGGACCGCATAGTTCAGTACTTTGCGGCCTCCGCAAAGAGGTTTGAGGTGCGCAAGCGCATACTCCTGCTCTTAGGCCCTCCAGCCAGTGGCAAGTCCACCGTTGTAGATCTTATCAAGCGCGCTATGGAGGCCCACTCCAGGACAGACAAAGGCGCTGTCTATGCCATCAAGGGATGCCCGATGCAGGAGGAGCCCCTGCATCTGATCCCCAAGAGGCTTAGGCCCCAGATCTATGACCAGTACGGCATCTACGTGGAGGGCGACCTCTGCCCCCGGTGCCGCTACTTGGTGAGGACCGAGTACCAGGGCCGGTATGCGGATGTTCCAGTGGAGCGAGTGACGTTCTCAGAGCAAGAGGCGATAGGCATTGGCTGCTTTGTGGCCAACAACCCCAACCCATCCGACTCATCCCTGCTGGTGGGGAGCGTCAATACGGACCAGCTCGAGGGTGATCGTCTTGAGGTGGCTGGGAAGGCGTTCAGGCTAGACGGGGAGTTCAACGTTGCCAACCGAGGCATGATTGAGCTTATTGAGATGTTCAAGGCGGACAAGCATCTCCTCACCGCTCTACTGGGCCTGGCGCAGGAGCAGAGTATCAAGATGGAGAAGTTCGGCTCCGTATACGCCGACGAGGTCATAGTCGGGCACTCCAACCAAGGAGACTTCGACGAGTTCTCAAGAGACAAGAGCTCCGAGGCTCTCAAGGACCGTATCATTGCTATCCAGATTCCCTACAACTTGAAGGTCAGCGAAGAGGTCAAGATCTACCGGAAGATGCTCAAGATGAGCAATATGGGGGATGCACACATAGCTCCCCTGACCCTGCAGGTGGCAAGCGCGTTCTCCGTTCTGGCGCGACTGGATCCGCCCGACCGCCAGGGGATGTCGCTGCTGGACAAGCTGAATCTCTATGACGGCCATGTTGTCTCTAACTTCTCCAGACAGACAGTGCGCGATATGCAACGTCAACACCCCATGGAGGGCATGACCGGAATATCACCACGGTATGTGATGAACCGCATTGATGCTGCCGCCAGCGACCCCAACGTCCGTTGCATCACACCCTTTGTCACCCTAAGCAGCTTGTGGGAAGGCCTGGGTGAGAATGTGGGGTACGATGCCGACGTCGCGACCAAGACTGCCCTGATCACAGACACCGTGAAGGTGTACGACGACCTGGCGGTCCGCGAAGTACGAATTGCAAACGAGGATGGGTTCGAGACAAAGGCCAAGGACCTGCTCACGGCGTATCTGTCCGACCTCAGTTCTTATTTGGGGGACGCCTCCAAGGGCCGAAGGCCGACCCGTGCCGAGGCCGGGAGGGAGCGCGACATGCGGGATATGGAACGCGTGCTTGGAATCACCGACCGCAACAAGGATGCGTTCCGGCGCGAGATTCACGAGCACGTAGAGGCCTTGCGGAGCAGAGGCGGAACCCTGGAATACGACTCCGAACCGCGCCTGAAAGAGGCCATAGAGAAGCGGATTCTCATCGCGCCGAATGAGCTCAGCAAGAACCTTACCCGGCCACGATTTGCTAGACAGCGGGTTGATTGGATGCAGCGATGGAGGAGCATCACCTCCAGGCTGGTCAATTCCTACGGCTACTGTAACATCTGCGCCAATGACCTTATCAGCTACGTGGAACATATTCTGAACGGCCGTCCGTCCATCAAGACGCCTCGCAACGAGAGTGTGGAGTGGCTATGGGAGAGGGCCCCTCAAGACGCAACCCCGGTTGTTGAGGACGTATAACCGGCAGCGATCTACTCATGTCGCCAGGGACGCCTTCTAGCTCCTCCATCTGAGTCAATCACCTGGCCCGTGACCCATTGAGCGTCGTCAGTGCTAAGCCAGACTACTAAACGCGCTGCGTCGTCCGGCTGGCCCCAACGGCCTTGGGGCATTATCCGTAGAATTCGTTCATATATGTCTGGCCCTGCCCACCCGGTGTCAGTAGGCCCTGGACTGACTGTGTTGACAGTTATTCCCGTCTCTACTAGCTCGTCGGATAGAGATGTGGTGATCTGGTGCAGTGCGCCTTTAGAAGCGCCGTAGGACAACATTGGTCCCATAGGGTCTTTGTGCTGGCCTGAGACCATCATCACAATGCGTCCTCTTGGCCTGTGATCGTGCTGTGCCGCGAACTCTTTGATAAGGAGCAGGGTAGCACGAACATTCACTGCCAAATGCCGGTCGATAGCTTCCGCAGTCAGAGAATCCAAAGGTTGGGGCGCACTATGGGCGTGGTTTGCTATCAGGATGTCCAGATGACCGAAAAACCTTGTGGCTCTAGCGATGACACGAGCTGGAGCATCTTTCTCCGCAAAGTCAATGTCCATGTGCTCGACTCGCCCGCCTTGTTCCTTTAGACGAGCGAGTATTTCCTCCTGTTCGTTGGGCTTCTGCTTCACTGGGAGAGTGGAATCGTAGGCAGCATAGGAATGAATGAACAGATCGACTCCCATAGATGCTAGCCGTAGGGCTACGGCAAAGCCGATGCCTTGCAGCCGGCTTACGCCGGTGACAAGGGCGACGCGGTTCTTGAGAGGAAGGGTAGAGATAGACACAAGCAGACCTCCTTGGCCAGGGGGATTTGGAATTAGCCTATGGAAATGCTTGATCTACCTCATGCTGGGCTTAGTATAGACTCGTTAAAGCTTCTTGTATATTAAGCCGTGCGCTCTTGCTCTCCAGGATATGTTCGTTACCACTCTACCCGCCTACTGGGCCTCAAAAGACACGGTGGTGTCCGAGTTCACGCGGATGGTGTACTCCACGCCCGATTTGAAGTTAGAACCGAGGGAGACGTTGGTCTCCAATATGGGAAAGTCGGCGGTACAGACGACTTGCCGGTCGGCGATCTCGTGGTGCGTGACGACGACCTCGATCTCATTCGACTCTCCTCGCCGGACTTCGTAGCCGTTGAACTGGGAGCAGCCGCTTCCCTTTGGCAGACCGGAGACGAGGCGCAGTTGGTACTGCGGCGGCGCGCTCTCCAGTATCATGATCTCCGCGCTCTGGATAGGCGACTCGGCGATGAAGGTGTGCCCAAGGTTGGACCTAGGCAGGTTGAAGGATGCGGTTGCCGTGTCGTTGACGATCACATGATAGGTCCGGCCCGGCTCAAGCGAAGCCTCTATCGGCTCAACGGCGTCGAGTTCCACCATCTGTTCATCGCAGGGAATTGCCCATGCTGTGGGAGGAGGCTGCATGAGCGTAATGGTGGCAATGATCTTGTTGCCGTCCACCTTCAGTCCCTGGCTGCCGGGCCGGGCGCAACCCTCTATGGTGGACTGGTAGTAGCCGATGCGGAGAAAGCGCTCCCGTTCGTTCGGTATCAGGTTGGCCCAGGTCACTTGAGCCGGGACCTCCACCCACGTCCGCCAGTCGACGCCGTCTTGGACGAGGTCGGGCGGTGGCTGCACGAGTACCAGGAGCATATCTACACTGGTGGGATTGCCGCGGGTGATTACGTCGTATGCCGTATCGTTAATGAAAGCGAGCCGTCCATCCGATTCGATGATTCTGGCACTAACTGCGTAGGTATTTCGTGACTCTATGTCGTCGCGGTTGTATTCCACCTTGAACTTGATGGGCACCTGCCCTGGATCGGAGATAGTCTGTTGAGCGATAAGCGGGGCAGCAGCATCCATATAAGACACGTCGCGCAGTTCCACCACGAGCTTTGCCCCAGGAGAGAGGTCCAGCCGCTCCCGATAGGTGACGGCGCCGCTCACAGATGCGTTGGGATTGCTCCCGCAAGCGGTCAACGCCACCAGGACGACCGAAATGCCTATTGCGGCTAGCAGAGCGTTCTTGACCTTGGCTTTCATCCGCACTAGCTCCGTATATACGATAGTACAGGCTGTTCACTAGATAATACGAAGGGTGAGGCGAATTTGTTCCCTATGGTGGCTTAGCTATTGCCACGGGCGGTGGAGGTGGTCACAATAGTGGCCTTGCGTCAAAACTCGATGCCCCTCTGCGCCACGATTCCGTGGTCTTCGTAGGGATGCTTTATCATCTTCATCTCCGTCACAAGGTCGGCGCAGTCAATGAGCTCCTGGGGGGCGTAACGGCCCGTGATAATCACGTGCAGTTCCGGCGGCCTTTGCTCTAGGGTTTTCACAACCTCCCCAACCGGTATCCAACCGTAGTGCATTGGGTAGGTGAACTCGTCCAGGACAATGACGTCCTCCTCGCCCTTCAGTATCGCCTCCTTGCAGCGTTCCCACTGCGCCACGGCCATGGCCGCGCTTTGATCCATGTCCTTGGAGAGCCAGGTAAAGCCGTCGCCGAAGGACTCAATCGGTATGCCTATCCGATCCGCTGCGTGGTGCTCCCCAAAGCGCGCTCCCGTGTGCTTGATGAACTGGAACATCTTGACGCGAAAGTCCCTGCCCCAGGCACGAAAGATCACACCCAGGGCGGCGGTGGTCTTTCCCTTGCCGTCGCCGGTGTTCACTATCACAAGACCAATGCGGCCATGGCGAAGCCCGTCCGGTCTGCGGGGCGTCGCGGCGGGGTCCTGGGTGTTCATGATTGACCTCCTATTCCAATGGCGCGCCGGGCGTCCTGCTCCGGCGACAGAGGCGTTGGGACGGCATCAGAAGCTGGGATACCGGGTTGTTCCTCCGCCGGGTCAAGCAAGCTCAAGGCCAGGGAGCCGGCAACCGGGTCCCGATATACGGCGGCTTTCACGCCAAAGGAGGCCTGAATAGTCTCAGGGGTCAGCACCTCCTCTGGAGAGCCCTTGGCCAGGATTCTACCGTCTTTCATCAGCACCAGCCGGTCGCAGTAGCGGGCCGCCATCTGCAGGTCGTGGATTGCGGCGATGGCGGTCAGCCCGTCGTCCACCATCTTCCTAACCAGGCTGATTACCTTGAGCTGGTGAAGGATATCCAGGTTGGAGGTTGGTTCGTCCAGCAGGAGGACGTGGGGCTGCTGCGCCAGGGCACGGGAGACGAAGATGCGCTGGCGCTCGCCGCCGGAGAGGGTGTCCAGTGTCCTGTCCGTGAACTGCTCGGTCTCGGTCAAGCGCATGGCGTCCCTAGCAATAAGGTCGTCCTCTTTGCCCTCTATTTCGAACCGGCCCAGATGAGGGTACCTTCCCATGAGCACAAGCTCCAGCGCCGTGAAGCCCTGGGTGTAGGGCGCCACCTGGGGCACGAGAGCCATGGCCCTGGCGACGTCCCGGGGGGAACCGTTCTTGACGTCGGTTCCGTCCAGCAGCACCACGCCATCGCTGTAGCTGAGGACTCCCGCTATGGCCCTGAGCAGCATTGTCTTTCCCGCGCCGTTGGGCCCTATTAGACCAACGAACTGTCCCTGTTCGACGTGCAAGTCCACTCCGTCCAGGAGTGATTTGGCGTCCACCTCGTAGCGGAGCCCCTCGGCACTTACGGCACTAGAGCTTTGTTTCTTCATAGGTTCATCCTATTCGGCAAGGCTGAATTCATAATCTATCGGATTGGGGAAGAGGTCCGGCCAGAGGATGCGGGCCAGAGCCTCAATCCCGAGGATATTCCAATGGGACAGTGTGGTAAAGCGCTTGCTTTCCACGACGTGTACCTGGCCGTTTTTGATTGCGGGGACCTCAGCAAGAGCTGCATTTTCAAGCAGGCTCTGGCGGAACTCCCCAGCGCCGAAATCCGCCGGTTGGGGAATAATCACTACGTCTGGGGCCATGGCAATCACCCCCTCAAGGGTGGTGGTCAGGTTCCCCGTAATACCGGCTTCTTCGGCGGTGTTGATCCCTCCGGCGGCGGTGATTATGCCGCCCTCCGTTGAACCTGCTCCGGCTGTCCAGATGGTATCCGAGTATTGAGTCAAGGCAAGGACACGGGGCTTGGGGCTGGCGGCGTCCGTTGCGGTCACCAAGGAGTCGTATCTGTCTCGTACCTCCGCGGCAAACTCTATGGCGCGTTCCTCCTCCCCTAGAATGTACCCCATGAGAAGGATGCTCTCAATTCTTTCCTCAGGCCCCTGTACCAGGTCGGTCTGTACCACGGGAATGCCGAGCCTGGACAGGGCATCAATACCCTCCGCCGCAAAGAACGGGCTGGTGACGACGGCGTCCGGAGAGAGGGCGATAATGGTCTCCGGATCCCTGGTGATCGTGGGGGTGTCCTGCACCAAGTGGGCCACATTGGAAAACGTGGTGTTCTTGGTGGCCTCTCCCACTCCGACGAGCCTGGACAGTGGTATGAGCGACACGGCTATTTCGTCATGGCCAACGGAAGCGGTTATGACCCTTGACGGCTTGCTGGGAATGGCGACCATGCCGTTGAGGCCTTCGACCTGGCGCGGCCAGCCGAAGTTGGCGGGATCAACGATTCCGGGGACGCCTTCAAACTCAGACGCCAGCGATATGGGAGTGGCGGTAGGCACGAGCGTGGCCGTGGGCGTCGGGGTCGCTGATGAACACGCCGCCAGCAATAGAACAATTAGGAAAGATAGAGATGCCAGTGGGATGCAACGCTTTCTAGAAATCAAAATGGCTCCTTTCTGCTTTCAGTATTCTCATAGGGAGTAGACCTGTCGCTTGTTCTTTATGAGCAGGAAGATGAAGAACGGCGCGCCTACAAAGGCGGTGATGATGCTGACGCGGAGTTCGGCCGGCTGAATGACGACCCGTGCGACGGTGTCAGCCAGTATGACGAACGCGGCCCCGCCAAGGGCGCTCATGGGGACGAGGACGCGGTGGTCCGGCCCGAGGACAAGGCGGAGAATGTGCGGAGTCACGAGGCCGACAAATGCTATCGTCCCGCTCACCGCCACGGCGGCGCCGGTGACCAGCGCCGCCGCCGCTAGCAGGAGCACCCGCGCCGCGTCAACCCGTATGCCCATTGAGCGAGCTTGGTCGTCACCGAGGGTGAGCAGATTGAGGTCCCTGGTCATGACCATGATCACAGCTGTTCCCACCAGGACCAGGGGCGCGGAAATCCGCACGTGCTCCCAGGAACGGGAGTCCAGGCCACCGGCGAGCCAGAAGAGTATCTCGCGGAGCGCGCCGTTGTCGGGGAGCAGGATGATGATTGCGGAGACAATCGCCCCCAGGAATGCGTTGACCGCCACGCCAGCCAGAAGCAGCGTCGCCATGGAGAACCGGCCACCAACCGCGGCGATGCCGTAGACGAGGAACGCGGCTCCCATGGCGCCCACGAAGGCGAACACAGGCAGGGCGAGAAAGAACAGGCCGGTCATTCCGGTGGCGATGGCCACGACCGCTCCCACCGCTCCGCCCGCCGAGACCCCGATTATCCCCGGGTCGGCCATGGGGTTGCGGAACAGGCCCTGCATTGTCGCGCCGGCGACGCCCAGAGCCATGCCGACAAGGGCTCCGACCACAATCCTGGGGAGCCGTATCTGCTCGATTATGAGCTGTTCGGTGCGGCCAAAGGGGGCCAAGTCCAGCCCGGCGTAGGACAGCACAATTGAGGCGACACGGTCAACGGAGATGTTGACGGGGCCCATGCTGAGGGAAACCAGCGCGGTAGCCAGCACCAGCAGGAGGATGACGCAGGAACTGGCCGCCAGCCGGGTCACCACGCCCGATTGCCGGTAGCTGCGCAGCGCGTTTGCGCCAACGGTCCTTATCAAGAAAAAACCTCCCGCGGTTCTCCGCCGGAGGTCTCGATGTGCGCTGGCCGGGAATTCCATCCCTGGACTCGAGGGACCCTCTCTGAGGCGGAGAGTGGTCACCTTCCGTTCAGGCAGGTCTCCTGGCTTGCGGGCTGGGGTTTGTGCACCGGTTCCTTCCCACCGGACTTTCCGGCAGTGGATTCGGGCCAAGCTCCCGCTTACAGTGGCGCTACCGCGGCGGTCTTTCACCGCCTTCCCTATTCTCCCTGGGTGGGCACCTGAACGGGCAGTGGTTCTATTGTTAAGTTGCGGGGATTATATGCTCGCCATAAAACTGGTGTCAATGACGGATCAGGGGGCGTGGAACAGTTTACGAAATGCCAACCGCCAATAGTCGTCCGCCCACCACCGCCGGATTACTTCGGTTCCTCGCAATGACGGAAGATGGCCGCGCGCCTACTCTCCCTTGGCCCCGGCGACGTCCCGGCGGAGGAAGAGCCACACCGTGGCTCCTATGAACACGGCGGTGTATCCAAGCATAATGAACAGCGCCGCAGTCGGGTTGGGCTGCTCCGTGATGGCGCCCGTTGCAATCTCCGTCTGGGTCGTGAACTGCAGCATCCATTCGCCCGCGGCGTCGCTCAGCAGGAACTCCCGCGCCTGCCGCAGCCAGGAGGTCAGCCCGAAAAGCTGGCCAAGCAGCAGGAACTCTACGAAGTAGTAGGCCATCGAGAAGGATATAGCCTGTGCCGTCGATTGGGTCAGCACCGCAAGCAGCGCGCCCAGTGACACGTACGGCAACAGCACAACCCACGTCCGCAGCGTGGCCTCGGCAAAGCGCCGCCACGGCTCAGCATCGCTTACTATAAGCGACGCTCCTTCGTCCGGCGGCACAACGTCCATGACCAGGATTCCCAGCGCCGTGGTCAGGCTAGACGCAAGGTCCAGCGCCGCAACGGCCAATAGCACGATTATCAGCTTGGCGGCCAGGTACCGCAACCGGCCCACGCCGCGGGTCAGGGTGGAGCGCAGCGTGCCAAATCCGTACTCCGCGCCTACTATGGCCGCGCCCAGGATCAGGCTGAACACTATGGGGAATAGCTGCCCTTCGCTGGTGGCCGTAATGGCATATGGCAGCGTGAACACCTGGCGAGTCTCCTCAGGCGTAGTGTAGCCCACGCAGGTGGACTGCCACTCCTGCAAGCTTTCCGCTATCTGTCCAAGCTCCGCCTCCGAGAGGGGCGCCAGCTTCTCCTCTACTCGCTCCTGGGCCACGTCGGCGCAGGTCAGTTCTATGATCCCGTCCTCACTTCGGTACTCGTAGGACGGGATGAGTGCGCCGAACGTTTCCTCGTTGACGTGGTAGGCGGTGTTGAAGCCCCAGACGAACGCCTGGCTTATCAGTATGCTGACCCCCAGCAATATCCAGAGCAACCAGCGACGTCGCAGCTTGTACCACTCCGCCAGCGTCAGGCGTATGACTTCTGCAATCACGAAGCGTCGCCTCCATCCGCGGGGATAGTGTCGCTTGGGTCGTCCTCGCGCGTCACCTCTAGGAAGTAGTCCTCCAGCGACGTCTGGACGGGCGTCATCTCCGTGACCCACACCTCTGAGCCGGCCAGCGCCGCCGTCATATCGCCGCAACGGTCTATGGGCGCCGTGACCAGCATGGCGCCGTTCTGCTCGGCAACGTCGCTCACCCAATCCAGAGCCGCCAGTATCGGCCGCGCCCGCGTGTTGTCGGTGGTGCGTACACGCACCTGCTCGCGCCCACCAGAGGCCACCAGTTGCGCCACCGGGCCCTGCGCTACCAGCCGTCCGCGGGAGATTATGGTCACACTGTCGCAGGTCTGCTCCACCTCGTGGAGGAGGTGGCTGGAGAGTAGTACAGTACGGTTGCCGTCGCCCAGGCTGCGGATGAGCTCCCGCATCTCGATCACCCCGGCGGGGTCCAGGCCGTTCGTGGGCTCGTCCAGAAAGACCAAGTCCGGGTCACCCAGCAGGGCGTAGGCGATGCCCAAGCGCTGCTTCATGCCCAGGGAGTAGTTGCGATACTTGTCGTTGCCGCGGCCGCTCAGTCCCACACGTTCCAAGAGGTCGTCCGGCTCACTGCGCGGTCCGCCGCCGGACACCGTCTGGAAGTAGGTCAGGTTCTGTTTGCCTGACAGGTACGGATAAAAGGACGGCGTCTCTATGATGGCTCCCACACGCCGCAGCGTGGCGTCGTGGTGACCGTCCAGTCCAAACAGGCTGAAGCTGCCCGCGGTCGGCTTGAGCAGACCGAGCAGCATCCCGATGGTGGTGGTCTTTCCGGAGCCGTTGGGGCCCAAAAGCCCGTACACGCGTCCCCGTTGCACCTCCATGGACAGCCCGTCGACGGCGGTATTCTCCCCGAATCGCTTGGTCAGGCCGTTGGTGCGTATGACAATGTTGTCTGTGCTCATAGATGCCACAATGTAGCGCCTCTGTTGCTGGCGGCGCAGATTATGCCACAGGGGTCTCTCCTCTTGCAATGACCCTTCTCCCACACCAGCCCGCGGCATCGTTGCAGGGTTGCTTTCTGGCGTAGCCGATCCATGCCTAACCTCCGCTCTAACAGTTCTTACTCCCTTGACGCTGACCCTCTCCTACAAATAGAGTACAGGCTGAATACGAACCCATAGCAGGAGCAACAAGATGCCCTCGATTATGCCCGCTGCTTTTAACCTACGTTTACTGTTGCCGCTGTGCGTGGCATTGTTGGGACTTCTACTGTTCGCTGCGTGCTCGGCGGAGCCTACCCCCACACCAACCCCAACGCCCACTCCGACTCCGACCGCTACGCCTACTCCAGTCCCTACTCCAACGCCTGAGCCCATGGCCCCGGCGGCCCCGGCCGAGATAACCCTCTTCTCGCCCGCGGGCGACGTCTTCGGCATGTTCTCAGAGGGCGAGCAGTCCTGTATCAGCAGCCAGGTGAGTGATGCCGCGTACCAGGGAATGCTTAGTCAGCCGCTGGCTGCGGTCATCTCGGCCCCCGGCCAGCTCGATACAATCCTCAACTGCCTGGCGCCGGAGAACGCCGCTGAGCTGGCCATCGTAGGCATCGGCGCCGTCGCTGGCGGCTTTGCCGACGAAAGCGCAGCGTGCCTGCGTACCCTATACACCACGGCGGGCGTCAGCAACATCCCCTTGGGGGACAGCCAAGACCCGCAGGAGATTCTCTTGGGCTTTCGCTTCCTCCTCTGTCTGACCGACGAGGAGGCGCAGGTACTTTCCCAGTTCTCAGGCGCCCCCATGCAATTCCCGCCGTCCGCGCTGCGCTGTGTGGATGAGCAGATTGGGCTTGAGCAGTTTCTCCCCGCCATAGCGGGTGACCTAACGCAACTCCCACCGCAGGCAATGCAGGTGATGCAAGCCTGTAACATCAGCGTAACGCCGCCCGGCTAATCCCGCCGGGCCTAGCGCTGTCATAGCAGCACAGATGGACAGGGAGGGAGAGTATGGCTGCACAAATTGCCGATGTCCTCATCCGGGGAGGCCTGTTGGCCTCCGGGCAAGGCATCACCCGAGCGGATATCCTTGTTTGCGACGGCAAGGTCAATGAAGTCGGGGATGACCTATCGAACAGGAGCGCCAAACGCACCGTAGACGCTTCCGGCAAGTATGTTCTGCCCGGCGGCCTGGATTCCCACGCACATCCCATATACGCGGACAAAATGGACACCTACTCCATCTGTGCCGCTTATGGAGGCGTCACCACGGTGGTCCCCTTCGTTGGTTCAGAGACGCACCGCCACGAGCTGTTTGGAAATCACTGGGGGGTGCGGAGCTACAACCCTGACATAGTGAAGGGGTTCATAGAATACGCGGAAGAGGCCTCATACACCGACTTCGCCATCCACGGACTGATCACCACAAGAGACCGGGACGACATCGACAAGGTCATCCCCGATCTGGTTCGTCTGGGAGTGCTCTCCTACAAGATGTTCATGACCTGGAACCCGTGGGGAGCGCCCGAATCGCAGGGCAACCTCCTGTCCATTCCAGATGAACTGGTGATGCAGGTCATGGACCTGGCAGGCCGTGACGGCGGCATGGCAATGGTGCATGCGGAGAACGGCATTTGTAAGGCTTACCTGGAAAGCCAGTTCAGGTCTGAAGGCAAAGTATCCGTCCACCACTACAAGGATGCTGCTCCCAACATAGTAGAAGCAGAGGCGGTACACCGTGCCGCGACTATGGCAACCGTCGCCAACTGCCCGGTTTACCCAGTCCATCTAAGCACCAAAGAGGTCGTTGGCATACTGGAGTACTACAAGAACCAGGAGCTTTCCATCTATGGAGAGACCTGCCCGCACTATCTCTCCCTGACCAATGATGACCTGGTTAGGGAGGGCTATCTGCTGAAAGTGGCTCCTCCCCTGAGGGAAGAGGAAGATAAGGACGCCATGTGGCAGGGGCTGGCTAACGGAGCGCTAGATGTGATTGGAAGCGACTACACGGGATACACGCGGTCTCTGAAGCTGACCGGGACGATGGACGGCCATGCTGAAGAGCCGGAGCCGGGTCATGAGAACATCTTCAATATCGGGGCTGGTCTTACGACCCTGGAGTTCATGATGCCCGTGGTATGGACGCACGGAATCAACGGCGGGCGCATGACCCTGCCCAAGTTCGTTCAGGTCTTCTGCGAAAACCCCGCCAAAATCTTTGGCATATACCCTCGCAAAGGAATCCTTCAACCCGGCTCGGACGCCGATATAGTCGTTTGGGACCCGGCGAAAAGACACGTGGTAGATGAAGAGCACGGCATGAGCGATTTTTCCACGTTCAAGGGGACGGAGTTGCTGGGAATGCCGGTGCTTACCATGGTGCGGGGAAACGTGGTGATAGAGGACGGCGAGCTAGTAGGGAAGCAGGGCAAGGCCCGGTACATCCCAAGCGACCCCAATTCTACCGCCTACTCACCTGACGGATACCACATCAGCTAGTGGATCTTAAGTAACATAAGAGCCTCATAAGGAAACCCGATCAATGCAAAGAAAAGAGCTTGTAAAACTTCTCGAAGCCGAGCTATCCGGGGAACGAGCGCTGGAATCCGCCGCTCATATGACGAAGTTCTACCGTTCGCCAGGGGCATCCGGATACCACCGCGCCACCGACTTTGTGGCACAGCTCCTCAGGGACAACGGTATGGACAAGGTATGGGTGGAACGATTTCCTTTGGACGGCGAGTTCAAGTTGCTGAGTCAAACCATGCCTATGGCCTGGGAACCCGTAAGCGCCGAACTGCGCGTGGGGTCGGCGAACGGCAAACTCCTGGTGTCCTACGAAGACGCGCCCTCCTGTCTGCCGTGGTGGACACCGTCAACTCCGGAAGGGGGAGTGACGGTCGAGGTAGTGGACGTGGGCACCGGCGAACAGCCGGAGGATTACGAGAAACAGGATGTTAATGGTAAGGCGGTACTGGTGCGAAGCACTACGGTGCCCGGCACCTTTGGGCACGCAGTCAATCTAGCTGCCAAGCACGGCGCCGTGGGCGTAATCACGGACACCTTGCTATACCAGACGTCTCCATTCCGCACCAGGGAATCTTTGCCAGATCCCGTGCAGCTTCTGCGAATGCCTTCCAACCCAAAAATTTGGGGACTGGCCGTGAACTACCACGCCGCGGAGCGGCTTGCTGCCATAGCAAGTCAAGGAACAGCCACGGTTTGGGTAGACATCCAGGCCAAGACCTTCAAGGGGGAAGCTCAGAATCTCTTTGCCGACATAACCGGCACCGACAAGGCGGATGAGTTCATCCATTTTGTTTGTCATTCCACAGCAGGCACCAAGCCGGGCGCCAACTGTGCCTCAGGACCCGCTATGCTGGCCGAAATAGGACTCGTGATGTCCCGGCTCATTTCAGATGGACGTATTCCTAGACCGCGCCGCACCATAAGGTTCCTCATAGACGTTGAAGGACACGGAACCAAGCACTACATCCAGAACCATAGAGAAGAGGCCGAGAAAACGATTGTTTCCATTGCACTGGACAGCGTTGGACACGACCAGAGGAAGAGCAAGTCGGCGTTGCTGTTCTATCACTCTCCGGATTCCGTCCCTACGTTCATCAACGACTATTTCGTGTCTCTGATAGAAACGACTCCCAAGGATACGCGCTGGGTGTTTAGCAATGACGATGAGATCCCGTTTGTGAACTTCACAGACTTGCCCTACACGCCTTGGAGCGACAACAAGTATTATCCCGCCTTTGGCATACCATCCCCGCTACTGATGTCATGGCCGGACCTGTATTTCCATACGGACTATCTGACTGCCGACGTGCTTGACCCTGCAGTTTTCCGCAGATGTGGGATGGTTATTGCACTAGCAGCTTTGGAGTTGGCCTATGCAGGCTCGCAAGAAGCGGCCAAGATCATGAAGGAAGTGACGGCGCGCAGCGAGTTTAGATTGAGCCATATTGCACTGCGAGGCGAAGGGTCGGATGCGGCCATTAGGAGACGGTTGGTACATCTGGCTGCTCGCGATCAAGGGGCAGTTGAATCGGCCCTGGTACTTGACGACGACCCCAAAGATCGACAGGCTCTGGAAGCGACCAAGGACCAGTTGCAGAAACGAATCCAAGACCGGCTGGCAGAGGCGCTAGAGTCGCTGCCGGAGGCGACCCCGGAGGAGGAGTTTGCTCCAGGTAAAGTTGTGCCTAAACGACTGATCGATAAGGACGCGCCCGGTCTCGCCGGCACCGACTACTGGACACTGATCGGCATGTCTGAGGAAATGAATGCTCGGGACCCTAGGGCTCGCTTCGACTCTCTGCGAATAATCGGGGACGAGATATGGAATTTCACAGACGGTCGCCGAAGCGTGAATGAGATCTCCGACGCCATTAGCGCTGAATTCAACTTTGACCTGGAACCACGCCATATTTTGATGCTATTCCAAGGTCTATCCAGAGAGGGCCACGTCTCGTTGGAGAATTCCTAGGCGGCATAACAATCGTGGTAGCGGAAACAACGGACAAAATTGCCAATCTTCTCTGGAGAGCACGGAGCTTAGGCGGCCTTGTTCCAAGTGCGGCTGCATCCGGGATCGACTCAGTTGAAGCCGCTTACGGTGTTCAAGGCAAAATAGAGACACTGTTGGCCATGCCAAGATACGGCTGGAAAGTTGGCGCCACCAGTAAAGAGGCTCAACGCGTTCTTGATATTGATGGCCCAGCAACGGCTCCTATGTCTGTACCCACCTCCTTCCAAAGCCCAGCCGATGTCGCCGTGTTTCCCGGCCAGAGCGCAAGTGTGGAGAGCGAGTTCGCCTTCCGTTTCGCCCGTGATCTACCAAAACGGCAGACTCCGTACAGCATGGACGAGGTCGTAGATGCGGTGGATGCCTTGCTTCCCGCGATTGAGATAGTTGGCGGCCGCTTCGAGGGTGGTTTCAACAAGCTCGGTCCCGTCAGACTGATCGCTGATATGGTCGCGCACACAGCCTTTGTTTCAGGACAAGAGGTAACGAACTGGCGCGGCATAGACCTCAAGTCACATTCCATATCGCTGTTTAGGAATGGAGAGAGGGTAGGGGAGGGCACGGGCTCGCTTGTATTAGGTGATCCCCTGCTGGTGTTGCATTGGACGGCTAATCATCTCTTGGATAGAGGCGAGTCCATCGAAGCAGGCCAGGTAGTGACCACAGGGACGTGCACGGGAATAACCCCCGTTGCGGAGGGCGACGTCTTTATCGCGGACTTTGGCACCCTGGGCAAAGTAGAAGTTAGGATAGCGCCAAAACCCGGCGCTGCGTGAACACCTCTAACGTCCCAAAGCGTAGGACTCGCGCCGTGGATCCGCGCCGCCTTCCAAGATACCCCGTTCTCGATCAACTACGATTGCACAAGCTCCTCCGGCCAGCTCCGTCCACTCCGGCCAGCGCTCGACGTCATGGCCAAGCGATTCCAAGGCGTTCGCGGTCACTTCGTCGATGCGGCCTTCCAGGTTCAAGCGGCCGGGTAGATAGGGGTGCGGCCATGACGAACCGGGGAAGCTGTAGCTGATTGCCCGCGGCGCCTCGATGGCCTCTTGGGGGTCCATGCCGAACTCTACGATGTTGAGGAACACTTGCGTCATGGCTTGGACTTGTGCATCCAGGCCGGGCGTACCGAAAGCCATGAACAGCTCCCCGTCCTTTAGTACCATGGCCGGATTCGGCGTCAACCGAGGCCGTTTCCACGGCTCAACACGAGCCGGATGGTCGGGGTCCAACCAAGCCTGGGACCCTCTGGTTGAGATTGTGAGTCCCAGGCCCGGGACCAGCGGCTCTCCTAGCTGGCCATCGCTCGGTGTTGCCGAGAAAGCGTTCCCCCAGCGATCTATCACGCAGGTATAGCTCGTATCGGGTTCCCACTCTGCGTCCAGGCTGGCCGGAGCCTGGATGGCGCTGCGCTGTCCTCCCCCAGCTTGGTATTGCCACGGATCTCCGTGAGAAGGCATTCCCGGCGCAGCGCGAAGCCGATCGATCAGATCGCGCCGCTCCTTGGCGTAGGCCTTGGAGAGCAGCCCAGGCAATGGCACGTCGACGAAGTCAGGGTCGCCGTAATAGGCGTGTCTGTCGGCAAAGGCGAGTTTTATCGCCTCTACGACCAGGTGCAGATGCTCTGGCGAGTTGTGCGTCATGTCTTTGAAATCAAAACCTTCCAGCAGTTGCAGCACCTGGATGAGGGAAGGCCCCTGGCACCAGGGGCCGCAGGCTAGAAGGCGATATCCTTTGTAGTCGCCCACCAGCGGTTCTTCGATACCCACCCGGAACGAGGAGAGATCGTCCTGATCCAGGAACCCGCCGCGCTCCCGGCAGTACTCAGCCATGAGCCTAGCCGGCTCGCCCTTGTAGAAGTAGTCTCGCGTCTTTCTTATGGCGGTCTCCCGGCCCGCCGACACTGAGGACTCCTCAACATCGATCATGCTTCTGAATAGAGACGCCAGATCAGGATTCACAAGCTTCTCGCCTGGGGCCAGCGGGATACCTTTTGGCATGAATACACTGGCAGACTGCGGCCATTCGGACAGCCTTTCCTCGGCTCCGGATATGGCGTCCGCGACCCTCTTGGAGATGGGAAATCCGTTTTCGGCCAGTTCCAGAGCGGGAGTGACAACCTGCTTGAAGGTCATAGTGCCGTAGTTCTCCAGCGCCGTAAGCCAGGCGTCGCAGGCCGCCGGCACTACGGCGTGGCCCAGGCCGGGCGGCATTTCGCCGTTAAAGGTCTCTACAGGCGCGCCCTTGGGCCACCGGCCCAGCCCGCTGATTGCGAATGCCTTCTTCGCTTCGGCAACGTAGACCATGGTGGGAGCGACGCCGCCAAAGCACGTCATGTGGGGCAGGGTCACGTTTATCACGATCCCGGAAGCCACCCCGGCATCGATGGCGTTACCGCCCTGTTCCAGGATCCTGTAGCCTGCGGCCGTGGCCAAGTAGTGGCCCGATGAAACCATGTGAGTCCTAGCTGACACGCTTGGTCTGTAAGAGACAATTCCTAACGACATATCCCCCTCCTCAAATTACGCCAGTTATTCTACAGCGTAGTCACGACTTTGGCAGCATCAGGTCTTGGGGCTGCTGGGCTTGGCGTTCATCACCAACACCGCGGCCAGAACGGAGGTTGCGGCAAGAACTGTAAATGGAATAGCGTAGCTGCCCGTTCGCTCAAATATCAGGGTGGCGAACGGCGGGGCGATTAGCGAAAAGATGCTCTGCATAGGCGCACTGGCGCCACGGATTGTGGCATAGTGCTGCCTGCCAAAGAGGTCTGCCTGGAAAGATTGCGGAATCGCCGATAGCCCGCCCCACGAAACGGCATACGGAGCGTAGATAATGAACAGCGCCGGCAGCGAGGTGACCCGGCCTATGCCGAAAACGCAGGCGGCCAGCAATAGGAACAGGCCTGCCATGAGAAACCGCTTGTTGAAATAATCGCCGGCCCAACTGAGGAACAACCTACCCGGGGCGCTGAATATGCCATGCACCAGGAAGATGAGAGATGCCTGGTGATCAGTGCCGCCGATAGACCAAACAAGAGGGAATATGTTGATCCCCACGGCGCTGGTCACTCCTATACGCAGGCCATATGAAAGTGAGAAGTACCAGAACGACGCCGATCGCAGGGCCTGCATTAGGGTGAACTCATGCCCTCCATCAGGCGAAGGCGGGCTGTGCAAAGGCGCCGATTGTTCTTCTTGATGCGGTTCTTCCTTTGGGGTTGTTGCGACATCGCCGTCCGGGAGCATTCCGTACTGTTCGGGTCTATGGCGCATGATGGCTGCTGTCGGTAGTCCCAGCAGGAGCACCAAAATGCCCATTAAGCGAACCGCCCAGCGCCAGCCGAACTGCTCAATCAACTGGTTCACAAACGGAACCAGCATTGCCCCCGCACTTATTCCCAACCACATGATGCCAAAGGCTCTACCACGGTGCCGGTGCCACCAGTTTGCCACAGCCGTAGTGATGGGGCTCCCGAAGCCAAGGCTGGATCCAACGATCACTCCCAGGAAGAGCACTGCTACAAAGACCGTAAAGGTAGGCGCAACGCTGAGAATCAGAAACCCAACTCCCATAATCGGCACGCCTATGAACATCATGGTCCTTGGCCCGAAACGGTCAATCAGGTAGCCTTCCAGCGGGCCTATGAAGGCCGTTTCAATCCTGGCCACGGCAAGCACCGTGGTAACTGCGGTGAGAGAGACTCCAAAAGTGTCGGCCACGGGAATCACAAATGCGTTGAGCCCGTGGTAGTTGAAGCCGGCGCTGATCAGCATCCCTACAAGGCCGCCTAGTACAATCCACCATCCGTAGAATATCCTGGGCCTGCTCTTGTGAGTGCTTCTATCCAACAATCACCGATTCCGCGGGCAAACGGTCAGGCATCAAGATTGACCGCGGCCTATTACCTTGTACCCGTAGTTTTCTTCCGTCCTCTCAGCAGGTGGGAGGACCTCCACGACAAATCGAGAGAGACCGACGACCTCGCCTTGGTCATCGAAGCTGTAGTTGTCCCCGATAGCGCCGCTCCAGGTGATGTTGTACAGACAATCCCGAAATCCGTCGGCGTCCTGGTCGTCTTGGGTCTGCTTGAGGCACTCCGCCGCGATGTACACGTCATCGTAAGCGGAGCCGAGATGCCAGGGCAGAGTGACGTATTCGTAGCGTTCCCTGAAGTTGGCAAGAACTTCCTGCCCCTTCTCGTTGTTCGGGTCTGGAGTGGCCGTAATGGCCTTCAGCCCGGTCGCGGCGTCGCCCGCTATGTCGAGTGCGGTAGTACCCACCGTAATCGTTTCGCCGTAGATCGGGCCCTCGTAGCCCAGCTCCCGCGCCTGCTTGACGATGGCGCCCGCCGCAAACTCGGACTGGGGCGCTATATGGAGAGCATCCGGACCTGCCTCGAACAGCTTGGTCAGCTGCGACCTGTAGTCAGTGACGTCGGAGGCAAATCGCTCTTCGGCTATAACTCTGCCGCCGTTTTTCTCGAACTGCGTCACGGAGGTGCGTCTGACACCTTCGGCGTAATCGGTCTCTTCCGTGATAGTGGCCAGCATGCGGATACCGTCTGCCCAGAGGAGGTTGCCGGTGCTGATGCCCACCTCTATATCGCTGATCTGTGTGCGGAATATATAGTCTCCTGCGTTGGCGATATCTGGGTTGCTGGCCAGCCCGGAGAACAGGACTACTCTGTCACTCTCGGCAAGCGGCGCGACTCCCAGCATGGCGCCACTGCACGAGGTGCCGAGGATGATCTTTATTCCATCTACGTCGGTTAGCTTTCTGTAGGCGCTAATTGCATCCTGGGGGCCGCACTTGGAGTCTTCGACGACAAACTCCAGCATACGCCCGTCGATGCCTCCCGCCGCGTTGATTTCATCCCGGGCCATTTCCTTAGACTGAACGGCCACCGTGCCGTAGGTCTCGCCGGGGCCAGTCAGCGATTCCATTACGCCTATTCTAAAGGAAGGCAATTGTGTAGGAGACTCTGGCGCTACCGTCGGATCCCCTCCCTGGTCTTCGCTGCAAGCTGCGGCCATCGTTGCCAGAACTGCCAGCAGGCCTAACGCGAGAATCCGTTTCCAGAACGAGAACTGCATGGAATACTCCCTTCTTCTACCGCTGTGAATCAGTTGTTGTCTTTGTAGGGACAGCCGTGATTATAACGCTAGACCGCCCTCCCGTCTCCTAGTGGAAGTGGCGGGCAGCATGGCCACAGACGCGGACGAGCTTATTCCAGCCTGGTTAACCAGGTCGGCGTACTCGGTTCAGATATAGCTATTGCGGCGCGCCAAGAGCAGTCTAGCTGGGGGGACTCCACGTGATTATGGCCTGTCGCCGCGGGGCCACACCGCGGACGGTAACCCCGTTGGGAGTCTCCTCCAGCAATTCATCTGCTGCGGCGCGCAGCCGCTCATCCTCGGCGGTATCCTCTTGCACGGCCAGCCTGCGCCGTAGTTGTTCCAGCGCCGCGTTCCGGTCGGTGTCCACTATGACAAGCTCAGGCTTGATCATCTCCAGGTCGGGGTGGATGTCCATCGCCCAGAGGAGCCCCATCACCTTGGACAGACCGGGCAGGGGTGTAGGAGCCGAGCCGTATACTCTCTCGTAGAAGGGGCGGTCCATCGACCCGGGTGTCTCGCCCATCTCCACGACAACTACACGGTCCTTTGCGTGCCTCTGCAGCTTGGCTATGAAGGGAGCAGCTTCAAGGACGTGGTGCAACACAAGGGAGCAGAGCACCATGTCCGCTGCCGGCACGTCAGCATCCTCCCACGGCTCATTGACTACGGTGATGTTGGTGATGCCGGCCTCCGCCGCTCTGGACTTCAGCAGTTCTACGGAATCCTCCGACCGCTCAACCACGGTCACTCGCTTAGCCCGCGTGGCCAGCGGCAGCGCGTAGCGGCCCGTGCCGCCTCCCACGTCCAGCACCTCCGCACCCGAACCCAGCGCCGCGAACAGCCTGTTCAGCGTCGCGTCATCCGTGCGGTGCGGGTCCATGGGCCGGCTGGTGAAGCCGCCGGTGCGGCTTTGCCCGCCTTCGCCGCCGCGCAGAGCGGCCATCTCCCGGTCGTGGGCAAGCATCTGTTCTCGCCAAGCTTCGATCACTGAGTCCATTGTGACCTCCGTTAATTCGCGGGTTGCTGTCAGACTTTTGGATTCTCCGGTGCGACAGCCATCGATCCTCCGATAGAGAATCTAATGATACATAGTATCATCAATAGGGGATATCACATAGGGACGGGGCGAACGCTAATTGTCGTCCATGCGTCGTTCCAGGCGGCGCAGCGCCTCCTGGGTGGTGCGGATCTCGCGCAGAAGCTCCTCTCGCGATACCGGGCGCTCCAGTTCACGGAGACGCTCCAGCTTGGCCTCGTCAAGATTGTTGATGATGATTGCGATGAACAGGTTGATCACCACGAAGGTGCCCACCACCACGAAGCTGACGAAGTAGACCCACGCCAGAGGGTTGAGCTGCATTGCGGTGAACATCACCTCCGTCCACCCCTCCAGCGTGATGATGTTGAACAGGGTCAGGAGGGCAATCCCCAGGTTGCGCCAGTTATCGGGGTCGTGCTCGCTGAACAGGTGGTATCCGATGATGGCGTAGATGTAGACGATGATGCTCATCAGCATCATGACGTGCCCCACGCTGGGGATGGAACGGACGAGCGCGCTCACGATCAGACGCAGGTCTCTGATCGTCGACACCAGGCGCAACACTCGAAGCAGGCGCGCCAGCCGGGCGACCATGGCGAACTCTCCTGTCGCCGGTACAAGCGCGAAAACTATGACCAGAAAGTCGAATACGTTCCAGCCGTCCTTGAAGTACCCGGCGACGCGCGGCGACGACGCGGTCATCTTGAGCAGCGCCTCGACGATGAACACCGCCAAAGCGATCTGGTAGCCTGCATCAATCCATTGCCCGTACTGCCGCTCAAGCGTCGGAGAGGTTCCGACTCCAAGCAGCAGGGCGTTGACTATGATGACCGCAATGATGCCGGTCTCAAAGGCAGGGGACTCGGTTATCCGGCGTGATAGGTGTGTTAGCCTGTTCATCATAGCGCGGCATTATACTACTTAATTCCACTTTGGAATCCCGAAGAGTTGAGGAGTTAAGCGGCGATTGGGCCGCACCTGGAACGTCATTGAGACATCCGATACTGACACTTTGTGTAGAAGTCCAAGACGATGCTCTGCAGATGAATCTTAGCGTGCTTGGACGGCTACTTGCTCATGGAATCCATCGGAGCAAGAACGGTTTGACGTCGTTAGTGGAGCAGGTCAACTCGCTCTATGGTGTCTCTTATGCCCAATTGTAGTGTCTCGAATACCTCGCGCACGCTCAGGCGAGCGTCTATTGTCTGAAACTCGTATTGCTCGGCCAAGTTGCGGAACTCCCTCAACAACGCGCCCTGATATTCGACGAAGCTGGCGTGCCGGTCCGTCTCTCGGAGGAAGTCCTCCCCCGACTCCCAGTGATCCAGTTCCCGGTATGCGAGCACCCGAGGAAGGAGATCGTCCACGTCTATGTCAAGGTAGAACACCTGATGGGGGATAATGGCGAACTCCAGCATGTCGTCAAGCCAGCGAGCCGGGACGCCGCGAACCCGCGCCCGCGCCATGATGGAGTAGATGTAGCGGTCGGCCAGCACCACCATGCCCGCCTTCATGGCGGGCACAATGCCCTTCTCCATGCGGTCCCAGAAGTCCGTGGCGTAGAACAGGTTCAGAGTAAAGTGGTCCAGCGTGTGGCCTCGCATGGCCCGGTCGATGCCTTCGCCGGTGAGTTTGGAGTGGCGGAAGCCGGTGTCCATCACGGCGTAGCCCTCCGTCTCCAGCCACTCCTTGAGGAGGGCGATCTGTGTGGAGCGGCCAACGCCGTCCGTCCCCTCGATGACGATGAGATGTCCGGGCAGCTCCGTGTTCCCCAGGTCTAGGGGGGTGTGACCGTAGAATCTGGGCATGTTCATAGGTTTGCCTCCTGATTGCGGCTGGGGGGACTAGCCATCAATATTGGTGAACTCCGGGACCCGTCGCGAGCCGGACGGGTGGATGTACCGCCCGGTAAGTCCGGAGCTGATCAAGGCGTCGGTTACACTGTGGCCGGGCATCTGCATCACGCCGGACAGCAGGGGTTCCACCAGATCCCGCACTATCTGCTGCTGAGTGTGAACAGGCTGGGTAGCGTCGATGGTCACCAGTCCGAACTCATCGGCGAGGTTGTCGTACTCCTCCAATATGGCGCCCTGGAACTGCCGGAAGGCCTTCTTCCGGCTGGAGTTCGGCTTCACATCCTGGCCGGACTCATAGAAGCCCAACTCGGACCGTCCTGTGACGATGCGGCGGATGGACTCCGCCAGCGGCACCTTGAAGTACAGGGCCAGAGAGGGCCGGATGGCGAAGGAGTAGACGCGCCGCAGCCAGTCTTTATTGACCCCGCGGGCACTGTCCCGGGCAAAGGCGGTGTAGACGTATCGATCCGCTAGGACTATGGTTCCGGCTTTGAGAGCCGGCAGTATCTGCGTGAAGACGCGGTTGGCGAAGTCGGCGGAGTGGATGAGGCTGAAGGACATAGGCGTAAGCAACCGCCGGTCCTTACCCTGCTTGGTGGTGCGCTTGACTATGCGCGAGGAGTTCCATTCCGTAAAGACCGTGACGTAGCCCATACTTGTCAGCCACTTGCCTAGAAGGTCTATCTGCGTGCTCTTGCCGGAGCCGTCAATGCCCTCCACGATAATGAGCCGGCCGGGAAGCACGCCATCGTAGGGGTGACTGCCGTATCGGGGGCCCATGGGAACGGTTGAGTTGCTGTGATTATTCATTCCTCACCTCTATAGATTAGGATGGGTTGGTTGAACTCCATCTCCCAGCGGCTATGCAAGTCAGGCGCGGATGCCTTGGACCAGGCGGGGGTGGTGACGATGAGGCCGCTGTTGTCCAGGGCAATGTTAACAGATTCTGTGGTGACGTGGGGAGGTAGCCGCCGCTCCAGTTCGTCGGCTAGCACCAGCACCAGCGCCGCCTGGCCCAGGCGACGGCGGTCTCCGTCGCTCAAGATGCGGGTCTTGCGGTACTTCTTGGGCAACCTCCGCCCTTCCGCCAGCAGAAGCATGGCTGCTATCTGAGCCGACTCGCGGTGGCTGAACCCTGGCAGGTCCGTCCACGCCAGGATTGAAGCGGCCCGATTGAGGCGGTTGTAGAAGTCCACGACGCTGCCTACGTCCAAGAGCAGGGCGGCGCACTCCAGGGACGATGTGAGGCGCTTGCGCCGCCCGTCCCATACGGTGCGGGCGATGCGGGTAGCCAAGGAGGCGCGGCGTGCTCCGCGGCGAGTGAACCGAGATGCGAACCGACTCATCACGTCCTTCAGAGTGTTGCGGCGCACGGAGTCAATAGGCATGAGCGAGACTTGGCCATCCGCGGGCAAAGGCTCCCACTGCCGCGCCAAGCCCTCGCGCAGCCCCTGGCCAGAAAGCATGATGCTTTCGGCCCCGGTATGCTGTAGCAGCGCTTGTGCTACTACCGCGCCGCCCACTATGGAGTGGGTGCGCTCCGGATTCATGCCGGGGATTAGGGAGCGCTCTTCTAGGTCGCAGGATGCCAGCAGGCCCACCAGCTTGGACAGCCCCTTGGCGCCGATGCGGTAGCCGTGCATGGTGTGTATAGGGTAGGCACGCCGCCGCCGATCCAGCTTGGAAAGAAGGCGCATTGAGCCTCCGGACCCTACCAGGATATCTTCAGGCCCCAGGTAAGGGACCTTGGCCGCGGACAGGCATTGCCGGACGTATCGGAATGCTGCCGCCATGTCCTCGGCAGTGGGGCTGTCCGTGAGCCGGAAGCTGTTGGCAAGCCGCAAGCTGCCCAGAGGAAGGGTGTCCCGCGTGTCCATGCGCCGGTCGGCAAAACTCACCAGCTCCATGCTGCCCCCGCCCAAGTCTGCCAGCAGGCCTTGGGAGACAGGCAGGCCATGTACGGCGCCGATAAAGCAGTAGCTTGCTTCTTCATAACCGCTGATGATGCGTAGGTCGACGCCGTATCTTTGGTAAGCTATCCGGGTGATCTCAGTGGCGTTGTGGGACTTCCGCAGGGCCTCTGTACCCACGGCGTGAACGGTGGTGATGCCATAGCCACTGCACACTTGGACAAAGTCCTCAATGGCGTCCAGCGTGCTGGTCACGCCCTCGGTGTCCAACGCACCCTGCTGACTCACGTGGCTCATTAGGTTGAGGGCCAGCCGTTGCTGAGCCAGAATCTCCACGCCTCCTGAGGTCAGTTGCATGATCACGGCGCGGGCTGAGCCTGAACCGACGTCAATAACCGCGGTGAGTGCAGAGTCGGAGGCGCCGTAAGCTGAGGAGTTCGGCAAGTCCGCCAAATCTTCGAGGCGGTCGATCAAGAGCGGCTTCCGTAAGGGGGATACTTGCTGAGGTCGGTCCAGTCTTGGGGTAGGCTAGGAGTCGGCCAGCACGAGTCAGGCCGCCATTGTCCCCATGGCTCGTCGAACGGGGAACGTCTCGCGTCTATAGCTGCTATAACGTCGTCTCCTTCAGCCCTTACGACATCCGCCTCCTCAGGAGCCAGTATGCCGCGGGCGACCGCATCTTCGAACTCGTCCTCGTCTTTCAATGTCCATTGAGAGAGGTCAGGCGTCACCTCAATGTCCAGCATCTGGTCCAGGTAATCGAAGCCCATGGACGTGCGGACCAACGGGTCTTCAAGGTTCACATACCACTGTAAGAACTCACTGAACGTAGCCGTCCAGAAAAGCAAGACGCTGTGGCGAGAACCGGGAGTGATGATACGTAAAGCCTCGCGGTGCTCCACTTCCTCGTGTAGTATCGAAGGTTCGCCCCTTACGAGGGCAGTGCCATCGGGACTAAGTGACTTGACCCAATGTACGCCGGACCTAGCGTATAGGACCAGTCGCCTAGGAGTGTCCTCAACTACGGTGTAGGGTCTTCCAGACTTGACTTGCCCGCGCCAGATCTCGCGGAGCACTATTTGGTCACCAGGCTGCCAGTATCGTGTCATTTAGTCTACGGATGAAGCAATAGCCGAGCATGCCCGCGTGGGCTAAAGTACACTCTGGGATTGCCGCTACAGCATAGCATTGGAGTCAAGGTACTGCAGCGAGTCAGATGGCGACTTGACTTGTCTATATGACCTCACACTAGAATAGGCTCCATGATGCTCGACATTGTCTCGTCCGAGGGTCGCGTCCTATTGCTGCAAGCTTGGGGACGCGTTGACTTTTTCAACGCTAACGTGTTCGAGGTACAAGCCAGGAGCGCCTTGGCGGGAACCGACCGTGATGTCATCATAGACGCATCGGGCGTGACCTATATGAGCACCGCGGGTCTACGCGTACTCCTGCACCTCTGGCAGGACCTCAAGAAGGAGGACCGCACCCTCCACGTTTGCGCCCTTAGGCCATACATACAGCAGGTCTTCGAGATAATAGGGTTCAACCAGATCATCCCGAATCATGCGGATGTAGCTGCAGCCCTGGCCGCCGTAGAGAGCCAGGTATAGAGTGTCGTCGCTCGTTGCGTCTCTTGTTCGTGGTCAAGAAGCTGCTGTGCACGGCGCTACGGTTCGATGACCCGCACCCTTCCGGCGAACTCCTCGCTCACGTAGATACGGCCGTCCATTACAGCCACTGCCGTTGGAGAAACCAGACCGCTGGCCACTACTGTGATGGCGCCGTCACGCCAGCGAACCAGCCTTCCAGGAAACAAGCCGGACTCCTTGTATCCAACTTCGGTAAGGGCATTCATGTCGCTACTGTACTCGGTGACCAGCAAGGCCCCATCCGCCTCAAAGGCCACGTCGGTTGCGGTGGTAAACCCGGATGCGTAGACGGTAGTCTCGCCAGGGTCTAGGGCATCGCCGTCGCCGTTGCCATCCTGCAACCGCAAGACCCGCGCGCCGCCAGTGGGGAAGGGGAATCCTGTCAGGGTGGCGACGTAGGTTGCGCCATCTGGGCCCGACGTCATTCCGGTAGGCACGGTTTCCACCTGCACCATGCCATCTGGCATGAGGTGGCTTTGGGGTTCCGGCTTGGCGTAAAGATGGATGTCTCCGGCCAGGCTAACGCGCCAGACCACGTTGGCGCCCGCGTCGCTGACCAGCAATCCGCCAGAGGACGCAACCAGCAGGTCATAGGGGTTGACGATGGGTTTGGGGGGATGAATGCCTAAGGGGTCCTGGCCGGTCAGACCCACTGGGTGGGCTCCGGGGGTAACCTTGTAGACCTCGCGGAACTCCTTGGCTCGGGCTTCTCCCACCACGTAATAAGTGGTCTCGCCCATCCGTACCGCGGCGGAGACCCCGGCGGGCGCGCCCTCCGGCCCGTTCTTCAGCCGCGGCAGGTCTTCATGCAGTACCGAAAGCCGGTGTTGGCGATCCAATACCAAGATACGGCCGCCGCCCACCTCGGCGATGAGCAACCGGCCGTCGTCCTGGGGAGTCAACCCCCGTGGCGACGCCAGTCCGTCTATGACGCTGGGGGCGACCGGTGAGGCGCTATCGGGGGCACAGGCCGACACAGTGGCTGCAATGGCTATAGTCATTGCGACAATCCGGCACAACCTGGCCCAGACGACCAACCTATGGGCCGGCAACTGCGGGTTATGCATACTCATACGCGTCTTTCACGACAACTAGCCCCACCTTGCAAACAAGGCGGGGCTAGTCAGCATTAGCGATTGAGCGGCACTCTAGGAACCGAGAGCTTCCTCAACCTTCTCCGCGGCATCTGAGGTCACCCAGTTCTTCCAGGCCGAGTTGTTCTGTAGGAACCGGTCTGCTGCGGCTGCGTAGTCCCCATCCAGCTCGGAGAGATACCCCTCCGCTTCCAGCTGGTTGCCGGCGTTGAAGTCCCACTTTTCGAACATGGTAACCAGGTCCGGCGCTTGGTCGATCAGGTCTTGCCGCAGGACGATGAGCACTTCCGCTAACGGGTAGCCGCAGTCCCGGGCCTCCCAGCAATCTGGGGTGTATGGAGGCTCTTCCAAAAGCTTGTAGCCGTCGTAATCGTTGTTCAGGTCGTTGCTCAAAGTAGTGGGCCCCCAGTAGTAGAAGAGCACAGGCTCCTGCCTTTCATAGGCGCCCCGGATCTCGGCCTCCAGAGCCTCGCCCGAACCTGGGTTGATTAACTCAACCACGTCATCCAGACCATAAGCTGTAACTTGCTTAGTGTTGGTGATCTCGCACTCCCAGCCTGGAGGACAGTTCAGCAGCCGGGCTTTATCGTTGGAATCCGGAGTTACGAAGAGCTCCATATGATCCCGCAGGTCCTGGACGCTTTGCAGGCCTGGGTTGGCATCCGCCACGTATTGGGGAATGATGAAGGCGCTCTGCCAGTTATCCTCCAAGCTCTTTCCTATTGGCTTAATAGTGCCCTCGGCGATGGCCGTGTCATAGGCTTCCTGCTGGTTTGGCAGCCAGATCTCCATGGTGACGTTGGTGTCCCCTCTGGTGAGGGCCTCCATCAGTGGCACGGTGCCGCCAAACACTTTGTCGGTCGGATAGCCGTACCCCGACTCAACGATCCTCGCTGCAATGGCGTTTTGCAGTTGGGCACTGTCCCAGTTGAGGTCAGAGAAGATGACGGTGGGTTTCTCTTCTTCACCTGCGCAAGCTACTGCCGCAAACAGCAATATCACCATCAGACTCAACAGACCGAGTCCTGTCTTCCAAGCTTTAACCTTCATGTCGTGATCCTCCTTGTATCTTGGTCTTCTGTGCTTACTTTCTGCCTTGCTAGTCTCTCTTGCCCAGCGAGGCTTGACGGTTCCGCGCCCACGCTTGGGTAATGCGGTCCAGGATGATTGCCAGCCCCACTATGGCTAGGCCCGCCAGTAACGCTTCGCCAGGTCGGAACCGGCCCAGGGCCCGGAGCACGTCCTCGCCCAATCCACCGGCGCCCACCAGCGACGCCACCACCACCATACCCAAGGCCATCATGATAGTCTGGTTTACGCCCGCCATGATGGTAGGGATGGCCATGGGCAACTGGACTTTCTGCAAGAGCTGCCGGCGGGTAGTCCCGAAAGACTGGGCGGCCTCCACCACCTGGGGCGTCACCTGCCGGATGCCCAGGTTGGTCAGCCTGATGGCAGGGGGCACGGCGTAGATCACCGTGGCGAAGATACCCGGCACGTTGCCGATGCCAAACAGCATGATGCCGGGGACAAGGTAGACGAAGGGAGGCATGGTCTGCATGGCGTCCAGGATGGGCCGTATGGCGGAGTCCACGGTGTTGTTACGGGCCGCTAGAATGCCCAGCGGGATGGCTATGACCACTGAGAAGGCCGCCGCCACAACGATCAGGGCAATCGTTTCCAGGGCGCTTTCCCACAGGCCAACTAAGCCCATCGCTACCAATGTTCCCACGGCGAACAGCCCAAACTTCCAGCTCACGGTCCGCCAAGAAAGCAGCGCTATGCCCAACACCACCGTAGGCCAGGGGAACCATCGCAGAGTGTTTTCCAAGAACACCAGGAACGATAGGACTGCGTCCGAAGCGTTGTCAAACACCGGAGCCCCGGTGCGGGTCAACCAGCGAAGAGAATCATTGACCCATGCTGCAATATCCGGCCCCCAATTCACTGGAAAGGAGACTCCTTGCCCCCAAACGATGGTCACAATGGCTGTGCAAACAACCATTGCCAGGATACCCAGCAAGGCGGGTACGTAGACCAGCCGGCCAGAGTTGGCGCTGATGCGTCTAGCCAGAGATTGGTCTGCGGTCGGTTCGCTTTCATCCAATGGTAAGGGCTTAGCCACTCCTGCGGCTTTAGTGAGGGAGACCTCGGCTGGCGCTGCGGCTGCCCCGTTATTATCACTGGAGAAGCCAGGCTGCTCAAAGGCAGCCTGGAGCAGGGCGTCCCTGTCAATCACACCTACTACAGCGCCGGATTCATCCATTACCGGGAGTTGGCCAGGGGTAGACCATTGCTGGGAGAGCGCCTCATCCACCGTTTGCTCAGAAGCCACGTTAGCATTGGGTCTGTTGATCTCTGCGGGCACCTGCTTGGTGCCGTGGCGGTCCATGATGTAGCCCACCGTCACGACGGTGGACGGGCGAACGTCTCGCGTGAAGTCTGCCACGTACTCATCCACCGGCTCAGCTACGATCTCCTCAGGAGTGCCCAGCTGGATGATAGCCCCATCGCGCATGATGGCGATGCGGTTGCCTAGCCGCACGGCTTCTGACAGGTCGTGGGTGATGAATATAGTGGTCTTCTGCATCTGTCCCTGAAGCCGCATGAGTTCGTCTTGCATGTCCCGGCGTATGAGGGGGTCAAGAGCGCTGAATGGCTCGTCCATAAGCAAGATTTCCGGGTCGCTGGCTAATGCCCTAGCCAGACCAACTCGTTGCTGCATGCCGCCGGACAGTGCGAAGGGCCGATACTCTCCCCACTCCCCAAGCCCCACAAGCTCAAGGACCTCTTGGGCGCGTTCCGACCGCTCTTCTAGAGGAACATCCTGAACTTCCAAGCCCCATGCGGTGTTCTCCAGAACGGTGCGGTGGGGCAGGAGGCCGAACTGCTGGAAGACCATGGAAGTCTTTGTCCGGCGGAACTCCGTCAACTCCGCATCGTCGTATCCCATAACGTCATCGCCGTCCACCAATACGGAACCCGTGGTGGGTCTGATGAGCCGGTTGATGCAGCGGACCAGGGTGGACTTGCCGCTCCCGGAGAGGCCCATGACGACGAACGTCTCCCCATCGTACACGTCGAAGTTTACGTCTTGTAGAGCTACAACGCAGTTGTAGGTGGCCTGAGCTTCAGCCCTAGACAGCCCAGCGATTCTCTCGAGAACATCGGGGCCTTGGTCTGGGCCAAAGATCTTCCAGAGGGCTTGGATGCTAACCCGGGGCTGACTTGAGCACCGGGGTTGAAGAAAAGCTTCAGTTGCTTCAAGCGTCATATAACCGCTACTGTCGACAGATTCCAGAACGGAAAAGTGGTGTGTCTCGGGAGATTTCGCTCAGCATAGTTTGATGTTAGTTGGCCTGTCAAGAGCCTGGAATCCCGCTGTCTCTGGGGGTCGCTTACCACCGTACAGATAGCCATGGCGCACAATGGGTTCACGCTGTACTGCAGTACGCGCTATACCATAGTATTGCAGTGGCTAGTGAACGGGTGGATGCGTTTTATGAGTAGTACGAGACCATGGCCAAGCTATGGCGACGGTTGATCAAGAGGTAAGAGTTCGGTGCCAAAGACAGATAGTTACGACGCACTGGTGGTTGGCGCGGGACCAAACGGCCTGTCGGCCGGGATAGCCATCGCGCAGATGGGTCGTACGGTGCTAGTCGTGGAGGGAAGGGACACGGTTGGAGGGGGCGCTAGGTCAGCTGCCCTGACGCTGCCGGGATTCCTCCATGACGTATGCTCGGCGGTCCACCCATTGGCAGTGGGTTCGCCCTTCTTAAGCAGGTTGCCCTTGTCCGACCACGGCCTAGACTGGGTGCAGCCTCCCGCGCCGCTGGCGCATCCACTTGACGACGGCACAGCTGTAGTGATGGAGCGCTCGGTCGAGGAGACCGCCGACAGCCTGGGGCGTGATGCGGCGTCGTATAGAAGCCTGTTTGGACCTCTGGTGAGGGACTGGGACAAGCTTGCTACAGACCTCCTGGGACCACTTAGAGCGCCGCGTCACCCGATGGTGACCGCCCGTTTTGGCCTCAACGGACTGCGGTCTGCGCTGTCGGTGGCGAAGGCCCGCTTCAGGGGCGAACGCGCCAGGGCGTTGTTCGCTGGAATGGCAGCGCATTCGGCGCTGCCTCTGGAACGACCTGTCAGCGCCGCGGTCGGTCTCGTCCTGGGCGCAAGCGGGCACGCTGTCGGCTGGCCGCTGCCGCACGGCGGAGCCCAGCGGATATCGGAGGCCCTGGCGTCTCACCTGACCTCTCTGGGCGGCCGTATCGAAACAGGCGTACGGGTGGAGCGGCTGGAGGACATGCCCGCTGCATATGTAATTCTCCTAGACATTACGCCCAGGCAGGTCGTCAAAATCGCCGGAGGACGCATTCCGAACCGCTTCCGAGGCAGGCTCGATGCGTATCGCTACGGACCGGGAGCCTTCAAAATGGACTGGGCATTGAGCGGGCCGGCACCCTGGAGGGCTGAGGAGTGTGCGCGGGCCGGTACCGTCCACCTAGGCGGTACTATGGATGAAATCGCCCACGCCGAGCGTGAGGTGTGGAGCGGCCGTTATCCGGAACGGCCCTTCGTGCTGTTCTCCCAGCCGAGCCTCTTCGATCCGTCTAGGGCTCCTGATGGCCGGCACACGGCGTGGGCTTACTGTCATGTCCCCAACGGCTCCAACTTCGATATGACGGACAAGATCGAGGCACAGGTGGAGCGTTTTGCTCCGGGGTTCCGTGAGCGTATCCTGAAGAGGAGCGTCCGGCCTCCGGCAGCTTTGGAGGAGTACAATCCGAACTACGTTGGCGGCGATATCAACGGAGGAGTCCAGGACCTGGGCCAGCTCTTCTCGCGTCCTGCCCGAATGCTCAGTCCCTACGCCATCCCGTCTACCAATCTGTTCATCTGTTCCTCGTCGACGCCGCCGGGTGGCGGCGTGCACGGCATGTGCGGTTACTTTGCCGCACGGGCCGCACTCCGACGCCTTGACCGCTGATCCGGTTGGACGGGCCCAATCAGCCTTAAATTGCGTTTGCTGCCTTCTTGAGCGGCATAGTTACGGAATTGTCCTAAATTCCATATTGGGATACACTACGGCATGCTATCGTAGTGTTCAAATCCGGGAGGAACCCGAATGTCTCATGCCCCATTATTCCCAGTAACGGTCGTTGGAAGTTGGCCCCGTTCTACTGAGTTAGTCCGGGCCCTTCGCCAAAGGCAAGCTGGCGAAATCACACCGGATGATTTTAACGCCGTGGCCGATGACGAAGTGCTGGCCTGTATCCGTGCTCAGGAAGAGGCGGGAGTGGATATCATAAGCGACGGAGAGCAGCGTCGGGACAACTTCTACTCCTTCACCGTGGACAAGCTGACTGGGATGCAACTGATGAAGGTCTCTGAGTTGCTGAATCACTCCCAGGACCGGGCCAGGATGGAGGAGATGCTGCGGGCCCTTGACGTTCCCTCCTTTGCCATCAAGAGCGCTATAGTGGTTGACCGCCTAGGGATGCGCCATGGCCTGGCCCTGGATGAACTGGCCTTCATGCGAGAGCACACCGACCGGCAAATCAAAATCCCTATTCCGGGCCCCTATATGCTGACCCGCTCCAGCTGGTTCGAAGGCCTCTCCGACCAAGTGTACCCTAGTCCCGAAGACTTGGCCGCAGACGTTGTGGCCATCCTCCGGGAAGAGATAATTGCCCTGCGTGACCAGGGCTGCGACTTTGTTCAGCTGGACGAGCCCATCCTCAGCCAGGTGGTGTTCGGGGAGGAGAGCACGGAGACGTTCATGTGTGCCGCGCTGCCCAACCGCCGGGACCCCACTGACGAACTTGAGCTTGCGGTGCGGTTGATGAACCAGACCACGGAGGGAATTAGCGGAATCAAGACCGGAGTCCACGTCTGCCGCGGCAACTGGAGCCGGAAAGAAGAGGTGCTGCTCACGGGCAACTACGGGCCCATGCTTCCCTACCTAGTCCAGATGAACATTGACCAGCTAGTGCTGGAGTGCGCCACTCCCAGGGCCGGTGAGATGGAAGTCTTCAAGGAATACGCTAACGAGAAGGAAATCGGCTTTGGGGTGGTGAATCCACGAACCGACGACGTAGAATCCCCGGAGCAGATTGTCGCTAGGGTAAAGGAGCTCCTGCCGTATTTCGACCCGGACAAGATCTACCTCAATCCCGACTGTGGATTCGGCACCTTTGCCGAAAGAAACGTCAACACCCATGAGGTTGCCTCTATGAAAATGCAGACGATTGTCCAGGCTGCCGAACAACTCAGAGCCGAATACCAATAGCGCCGCGGTTCAGGCTTTACACCAACCAGAATAGATTGACATTAAATTGACACTAAGGAGTATGTGATGGCTGAAGAGAGAAACCTTAACGGGCTGCCCAGGGAGAAACTGACCGAGGTTCTAGATTCCTTTCGGAATCCGGAGGTTTTTGAGGCGGTAACCGGGCCTTGGAAGTCGCGCGTGGTCTGGCAGGACGGGATGCGGGCGCGGGCTTTCATGCGGAACCACCAAGTTGACATGGACGAGCCAGGCGACCTGACCGCCACAGATGTGGCCGCCAGCGCTCACGAACAGCTACTATCGGCCATTGGGAGCTGCATGACCGTGGGCTTCGTGGTCAACGCTACCAAGCAGGGAGTCCGCATCCGTGACCTAGAGGTGGCGGTAGAAGGGTACTTTGACAATATCCGCAAGTGGGCCGGAGTTGAGGACGAGGGAAACCCGGGCTACGGCAGGATTTCGGCCAAGTGCTTCGTGAGCGCCGACGCTGATGAGGAAACTCTGCGGGAAATCTGGCGCTTGGCGGTGGAGGGCTCTCCGGTCACCCAGTCGGTGGCCAATCCCACCTCGGTCGAAACCGACTTTGAAATGGTCGGTTAATGGTCAAATTCGTTTCGGCGGATTGGGTTTCTGACCGTATTGGAAAGCCTGGCTACCTCATAATTGACCCTCGTTCCGCCATGCGCTACTTGATGGGCCACTTGAGAGGCGCAGTCAACGTCCCGTTAAAGAAACTGCGAGGTCTGGACGGTCGTCTCGGCCAGCCGGAACAGCTTGCCGCAGTCTTTGGTGAAGCGGGGCTAGGCGACGGCATAGCTCCCGTGCTTTACGACCATGAGGATGGCCGCAACGCCTCCATGGCGGCTTGGGTATTGGAATACCTGGGCCTGAGCGACGTTTACATCATGGACCTACTCTACGATGCCTGGAAGGGGCAGGGTAGGGAGGTGCTCTACCGGCCTGTCTCCACGGAGCCAAAGTCCTTATCGCCGCGCCTGAACCCTTCCGTGAGGACAACTATCGACGAGCTTGTCGAGCCCGGTGAGACGAAACTTCTGGATACGCGTTCCCCGGAGGAATTTAGCGGCCAAACGGAAATTGACCACCGTCCCGGGCACATTCCCGGCGCCGTCAACGTTCCCCACTCCGAAATGGCTGGCACTGATGGAAAACTGCTCATTGAGCCGGACCTTCTGCGCCAGCGGCTGGCGGCGGCAGGCATAGCTCCCAGAGATCCGGTAGTAGCCTACTGCCGCACAGGAATCCGGGCTTCGCTGGCTTATCTGTCCATGCAACATGCCGGGTACAACGTCCGTCTCTACGACGGCTCCTATGCAGAATGGATGGATAGCGGCCATACCGTGGAAGTCTGCCGTTAAAGATACCGGAGGATTGACCGGGATAGCAGGACAACTTTACGATTGTCACCATCTCGTTTGGGCTGCCCTTGAGTTCCGAGGGCAGTCAAAATGGGAAATCTCAGCCCAATGGAGACCAATCAATGAACTCCCGCAAGGTAGCGCCGTACGGCTCTTGGAGGTCACCCATCACCTCCGACGTGATCGTCGCGGAGTCGATAGGTATCGGAGAAATCAGGCTAGATGGGGATGACATCTACTGGACCGAGATGCGGCCTTCAGAAGGCGGCAGGAACGTCGTGGTACGGCGTGGGCCTGATGGGGAGACATCTGATGTCACACCGCCGCTCTTCAATGTCCGTACACTAGTGCACGAATACGGCGGCGGCGCCTTCATTGTGTCCGACGGCGTTATCTACTTCTCCAACTTTGAAGACCAGCGGCTGTACCGGCAGAGGCCGGGCCAGGAACCGGAGCCAATCACTCCGGAGACAGCCGTGCGTTACGCTGACGCCGCCATGGACAGCAAGCGGGCTCGTATCATCTGCGTCCGGGAGGACCACCGAGGAGAGGGGGAGGCGGTCACCACGATAGCCGGCATTGGCTTGGACGGGATGGACAGTGGCTCCGTGCTCCTATCCGGCCATGACTTCTATGCCTCTCCCCGGCTGTCTCCGGATGGGTCGATGCTGGCCTGGCTGTCATGGGACCATCCCAACATGCCGTGGGACGGCAGCGACCTGTGGGTCGCAGAGGTAAGGGAGGACGGCTCTCTCGGGGATGCGCAGAGAGTGGCCGGAGGAGACGGCGAGGCCATCAACCAGCCGGAGTGGTCTCCGCAAGGGGTCCTCCACTTCGTCTCAGACCGGAGCGGCTGGTGGAACCTCTACCGATGGCAGGACGGTAGCGTAGAGCACCTCTACGAGATGGATGCGGAGTTCGGAGTTCCGCAGTGGGGGCTGGCCATATCCACATACGGGTTTGCCTCCGAGCACCGTATAGTTTGCAGCTACAACAGAGGCGGGACGTCGCACTTCGCCAACCTCTATACCGACAGGCTGGAGCTTGAGACTGTGCCCACGCCGTTCACTGATCTTACCCGGTCGGGGTTGTACGTCGGAGCAGGTCGCGCCGTGTTCGGCGCAGGCTCCCCGACGATGGCGCCGACGCTGGTGGCTCACGACCTGCGCACCGGAGCCACGGAAGTACTGCGCAGCTCGGACGCTTCCGGCATCGACGAGGGGTACATCTCAGCACCTGAGCCGATCGAGTTCCCCACGGGAGGAGGCCTCACGGCCCACGCCTTCTTCTACCCGCCGACGAATAAGGAGTACTCGGCGCCGGAAGGGGAGCGGCCTCCGCTGGTCGTCCTGGTGCACGGCGGACCGACCTCCGCCGTCTCATCCACACTCGATCTACGCACCCAGTTCTGGACGAGCCGCGGCTTCGCGGTACTGGACGTCAACTACGGCGGCAGCACCGGTTACGGCACCGCATACCGCCGCCGTCTCAACGGCAGATGGGGCATTGTAGACGTGGAAGACTGCGTCAACGGAGCCCGGTTCCTGGCCGAGCGCGGCGACGTGGATGGCGGCCGCATGGCAATCAGGGGAGGGAGCGCCGGCGGCTACACGACGCTGAGCGCGCTGACCTTCCACGACGTCTTCCGAGCCGGGGCCAGCCTCTACGGAGTCAGCGACCTGGAGGCCCTCACACTGGACACCCACAAGTTTGAGTCACGGTATCTGGACACACTGGTTGGGCCGTATCCGGAGCGTCGGGATATATACCTGGAACGTTCTCCCATCCATCACGTCGACCGGCTCTCCGCGCCGCTCATCCTGTTCCAGGGCTTGGAGGACAAGGTGGTGCCTCCCAACCAGTCTGAGATGATGCGCGACGCGCTGCGTGAGAAAAAGATTCCGGTAGCCTATCTACCCTTCGAGGGCGAGCAGCACGGCTTCAGACGGGCCGAGAACATCAAGAGAACGCTGGACGCGGAGTCCTACTTCTACTCGCGGGTGTTCGGCTTTGACCTTGCCGATCCGGTGGAGCCTGTGGAGATCGAGAACCTGCCACCCGCCTAGCGTGGAGCATATCGCCCCTCATGAGACCCTCTGTAACCTTGCAGGACGTGCAGCGAGCCCGGAACACCATCGCTCATCTGGCGCTTAGGACGCCCGTATTGCCCGCGCTCGCTTTGGGTCAAATGGCTGGGTGTGAGATTCTCCTTAAAGCCGAGAGCCTACAGAGAGCGGGCTCCTTCAAGGTCAGAGGCGCCGCCAATAAGATGGCCTCATTGACTCCTGAACAGAAGGCAAGGGGCGTGATCGCGGCCAGCGCCGGAAACCACGCCCAGGGGGTTGCGTTGGCAGCCGCCAGTCTTGGCATACCATGTACCGTTGTAATGCCCACGGGCGCTTCCCTTCCCAAGGTGGAGGCTACACGAGGCTACGGCGCGACCGTACTACTCCAAGGTGATGACTTTGACCAAGCCCAGAGACACGCGCGGCGCGTTGTGCGGGAAAACGACCTGGCCTTGATCCACGCCTTCGACGATGCAGCAATCGTAGCGGGGCAGGGAACCATCGGCCTGGAAATGCTTGAGCAGACGGATGGCCTGGATACGGTTGTGGTGCCGGTGGGAGGGGGAGGTTTGATATCCGGTATTGGCCTGGCCATAAAGGAGACAGCGCCTGGCATCAGGGTTGTAGGTGTGCAGGCTGAGGCATCCACCGCCGTTGTCGACTCCTACAAGGCCAACCGGCGCATCACAGTTAAGGGGCGGGCCACCGTGGCCGATGGGATTGCCGTAGGATCGCCGGGCAGGATCACTCTTCCCCTTGTTTCACGCTATGTTGACGACATGGTCACGGTAGCGGAGGAAGAGATCACACAGGCTATGATGCTACTCCTTGAGAGAGACAAGCTGCTAGTGGAAGGGGCTGGCGCGGTGGGACTTGCTGCCGTGCTGGGAGGCAAAGTCCAGGTCGCCGGCAAGAGGGTAGGGGTAGTCCTCAGCGGCGGCAACGTGGACCCTCACCTGATAGCACGTGTCGTGGAGCACGGGCTAGCCCACGCAGGCCGTTACCTGGTGCTTCGCGTTATGGTGGAGGACCGTCCGGGTCAATTGAGCCGTCTGCTGAACATTGTGTCGAGCACCGACGTGAATGTTCTGGATATAGGGCATCTCAGGCATGCCGCATCGGTGCACATGGGTCAAGTGGAGATACAACTTACTTTGGAGACTAGGAACCTAGCCCACTCCGTGGAGGTATGGGAACGACTGCGCGAAGCGGGATATGCACCCTATGAGAGCGAACCGCTTGGCGACCACACGTCCCAGGAGGGCACATCAACCCCGTAGCATGGGGCGCAGTACCTGATCTGCCAGGTATGGGATGGTCAACGCTATCTACATCCTTGCCAAGTGGGGTCTCATAAGGCGTTCAATGCTGTACAATCAGTTGTAGAGGCCCTTCAAGGACGGAATGTTTCTCTTATGTCGGCCTTGGCCGCCACTGAGGAGTCAATATGAGAATCACATCGATCGCGGTAGTCGTGGCCGTGTCGACACTACTGGTAACGTTGGTTGTTTCCTGCGGTTCCGATGCCTCCCCAACCCCCACAACTGTTCCTGCTGAGAACCACCGTACCGGCGACGAACCGCTGGCTCCTGAGCTGAGAGGCACCGGCGCTTGGATCAATTCTGAGCCGTTCACGCTGGCGAGCCGGCGCGGTGAGGTCGTCCTGGTGGACTTCTGGACATTCAGTTGCATCAACTGCAAGCGCACGCTGCCCTACCTGAAGTCGTGGCACGAGAAGTATGCCGACTCCGGGTTGGTGATCTTGGGCGTCCACTCGCCCGAGTTCAACTTCGAAAAGGACATCGAAAACGTCCAAGAAGCGGTCAAGGAGCATGGCCTCCTCTATCCCATTGTCCAGGACAACGAATTCAGCACCTGGAGGGCGTTCAGCAACCGCTACTGGCCGACAAAGTACCTGATAGACAAGGACGGCTACATCAGATTCGTCCATATCGGAGAGGGGCGCTACGAGGAGACGGAGCAGTGGATCCGCGACCTGCTGGAAGAGGCGGGGTCGGCTTGAACTCGAAACAGATGGAACTCTCCGCCTTCATCTTCGGTGTGTACGACACTGGTTGTTAGGCCTGTGGGATTCCGATGCGCTCCAGACTACTGGCATCCGCCGCCGTACTATCCACCGCCCTGATAGCCGCGTGCTCCGGCTTTTCATTTGATACCACCAATACGGATCCGTCGCCACGCCCTGATGAGGTTGAGTTATTAAAGGGGCTGCCATCCGACGACGGGATACAGATCATCCTGGGCACCCCGGACGTTGCGGTAGGCAGGCACAGGATGGCTTTCGTGCTCCAGTCGGAGCAGGATCTGATCCGCGAGCCGTACGCGACTGTGGTCTCGCGTCACTTACTCGAGGACGGTGGAACGGGCAGCGAGCGAGAGACGGTTCAGGCTGTGTTCAGACCGTGGCCGTATGAGATCAGAGGGAGCTATACGACCCAGCTTACATTCGACATGGCGGGCAAATGGCAGATAGACGTCACAGTGATGGACGATAGCGGGCACAGCCGGTCCGCACAGATGTCCTTTCAGGTTGAAGAGGCGACCAAGGCTCCCGACGTGGGGGTAGCGGCGGTGCCGAGTGAGAGCAAGACCCTCGCCGACGTGGAAGACATGGGCGAACTCACTACCGGTTCCCTCCGAGACCCCGATCTTTACCGAACCACGATTGCCGACGCTATCGACTCCGGCATGCCTACAGTGATCGTGATGGCCAGTCCCGCCTTCTGCATCAATGCCGTTTGCGGTCCCCAGGTAGAGGTGCTACGGCAGCTCAAGGACAAATACCAAGGGCGAGCCAACTTCATCCACGTTGACTTGTACGACAACCCTAACGAAATCCAGGGAGACCTGAGCCGGGCTCGCATCTCTCCCACCGTGCTTGAGTGGCGGCTACCGAGTGCGGAGTGGTCGTTCGTGATCGACCGAGACCGGAATGTCGCAGCCCGGTTCGAGTCCTTCGCCACCTTTGACGAGCTTGATCAGGCGATGGAGAGAGTCCTTTAGTACGTGGGAACTCAATAACTCTCTTGCATCCAGCTGGTCTTAGGATTCCTTGGCGAGCTCTTTCCGTCCTTGGTACATGCCGTACCCGATGATGATCAGGCAAACTCCCTGAACGTAGAGGACTGCGATGCTTACCAGGAGTAGGGACCTTATCCCCAATTCTGGAGAGCTTATTGCAAACAGGAAGTTGGCCAGCCCCACAAGTGCGCCTGCTACCAGGACATAGCTCGCAGCTTTGAACAGGTCCATCGCGGCAAACCGTTTGGCTAGCCCAAGGCCAACCATGCCGGATGCAATAGGGGCCAGCGCCGCGAATGCCAGCGTGACCGCCGTTACGTCCATGTGCACGGCCAGGGCCGCGTCCACGAAATCTGCCGACGACAGGGCCCCACCGAGATCCAGGGTGCTGCGTTGCAGCAGGTGGATTTCGAAGTGCCGCATTCCCGTGGCGATGATTAAGATGCTCCATTCGATGAGGGTGGCGATGATGCCGAACTGTAGGATCTTGCCTCCCAGCCCGGCTTGCCGGCTCGCCAAAGGATAGAGCGCCATGAGGCCGAAGGACATCAGCAACAGCGAAATGAGCGTGAAGAAGTTCATCCATTGCGCCAGGACCGGCGAATCGCCCAGGGCATTCACTGCTGCAACGAAGTCGATCTGGTCCACCGGGTTTATCAACGAGTACCCCGGCATAAATAGAGGAGCCACGAAGGCGAGGACCACACCTGCCATTAACACAAGACCTGCATGTCTGATAGTCATCATTAACCCCCTTACCAAAATTTATGGATGCCGCCATAGGGGATCCGCAACGGTGCTTCAGCTTGCGGGTAGTAGCATAGCACTCATGCCAACAGTCAACAAGAATTGGGTATGATAGCTGTGCCGGGCGTTATGTTCATTGCCACTTTTGACGAGCTAGATCAGGCCTTGGAAAGAGTCAGTTAGTGTCTCCCGGGCCCTGCTGAGATATTTCCAGTCACTCCGGACACCGGGAGAATACAAGGCCAGGGCACGCCTCGCTCTGGTTGCTCAAGACCTAGTACCAGTCGCGGTAGAAGGTCTCGTATGGTACGTAAGGTAGGCGTGAGGGGTGGGGAATAGGGAGCTGCACAGGCCCACCCTGGCGAGAGGGGAGATACACTGTAGCAGTGCCTTGCGAGTGAGCCTCGCCTGACTGGTTGAGACCTTGATAACGTATGCCTACCGCGTAATATTCTGCTCTATTAGGTTTTCCGCCGTTAGCCGCCGCTCCTTCTTGGACCTGTTTGAACTTATTCACCACTTGGCCCACGTACATGGTAACGTCGTCAACGTACACGGGCTTGCGGAGGGCTATCTGCATGCGACGTATGAAACCGTGGTCCCCCATCCAGTTCATGAAAAGCTGTTGGGGTATCTGGAATCTCTGCACACCGTGGTCAAAGGGCGCCGGCTGACCATCATAGCCAGCCAAGATAGCATCGTCATGTGCGACGTCGGCATTCCAAGGCCAACGCGTTAGCGGGTTGGTACGGGAGTCCCCCGGCAAGTTCTTTAGCATGCGGAAAGACGGCTCAAAGGCCAATTCATCCCCTTGCGGTTCTTTTGTAGGATCATCGGTGCCTACAGACGTCCCTCCAGCGCTTACCAGGCAGTAGCTCATGCGGTTGGAGCATATCTGATCATGCAAGGTCCAGGGTGGAAGAACCAGGGGACTTAGCTCATCACCTACGTTCACATCCTCCCAGTAGAGAGGTTCGGCTCCCCGACGTGGTTGGTCACGCAGCTTTTGGAGAAGTTGCTCTATGTCTTCCGGTGTGTATTCCTGGGTCTTCCTCTCATAAAGCAGCTTCTGACCCATGTTGTCGGCCTTCATGGCGCGGGAGGTACCCATGTTCTCCATGGGGACAGCTATCTGGGTGCCGTAGCATTTGCCCGGGATGTCGCCATGATGATCCCAGAAAGTGACCTCCGAGATAAGGAGCACCAATCTTCCCCGGGAGCCTTTCTTCTCAATCACCTCTTTGGTCACCTTAGATGAGCGGAACTGGGAGCCTACCCGGACAACGTCGAAGAACTCCCAGGCGTTCCCCGAGATGAATTGGGCCAGTGGATAGCCGATGGGCCGCATGGCTCCGTGGACAGAGGGGTATCGCATCAGTGAGAGGATGGTGCCCGGCGCTATCTGGCTACCGTAGCGAGTATGCCTGCCATAGTCCTGGTCAGTGTACAGCGGATTATCGTCTCCGATGCTCCGGGCGTAATTGCGCACAGTGGCGGGATTCAATCGCAACACAGACTGGTAGGGAGGCCCCGATTGGTCAAATGGCGACGGCTGCCGCGGAGGCAGGTGCTCTTTAGCCTCCTTGTCTATCAGCTCTCTTGAACGCTGGATGTACTCAGCAACGGCTTCCTCAAATGTCTGCTCTATGATGTTTGTCATGCGGTCCGCCTTCCTGCTCACAACAGTAGCAATATGGATGCGATAGTCATTTTGCAACCACGTGCATGATCTTATCACTCGGTTGGAATTGTGACACGGCATCAAAGGCGGTTTTGATTGACATCCCACCTGAGGTATGTTATTGGTAGCAATGTCACAACCTGGTCTTACCAGGCATCGGAGCCTTCTGAGTTGGTATCCGGCCTATTGTGAAATGTCTGAAACGAACGCATTTTCACATACGGGCTCAGCGTTGATTAGGGAATGAAAGCATACATCGCACGCAGGCTCCTTCTCTTTATTCCTACTTTGTTGGGCGTATCCATGGTCGTCTTTGTGGTCCTGCGTATCATTCCTGGGGACCCTGCGGAGGCGATGCTGTCGGGACCAACAGGGGATGGTGTCTATACTCAGGAAGAAGTGGAGGAATTGCGTGAGCGATTAGGGCTTAACGACCCTATTCATATTCAATACACGCGTTGGATCACGAACGTATTGACCTGGAACCTGGGTGATTCCGTACTTCTTGGCCGATCAGTGGCCAGCGAAATTGGAAGAAGATTTCCCATAACGTTGCAGCTGGCCCTACTAGCATTGATTATCGTTCCTATAGTAGGGGTCCCCATAGGCATTCTGGCAGCTATAAAACAGGATGGTCTTATTGACTACGTGGTGCGAGGGATGGCGATTCTGGGCCTTGCCATGCCCAGTTTCTTTGTGGGTTTGATGGTGGTCTTGCTTCTTTCGAGCGTGTTCAAGTGGTTGCCTCCTCTGGGGTTCACCGGCATTTTGGATGATCCGATCAACGGGTTCCAGCAGCTGATTTTCCCGGCCCTAGCCCTCAGCTTCACCTTTCAGGGGCTGATGTTGCGCATAACCCGGGCTCAGATGCTTGAAGTGTTGCGGGAGGACTACATACGCACCGCCCGCGCTAAAGGACTTAGAGAAAGAGTAGTGCTCAGCAGACATGCAATCCGCAACGCTATGATACCTGTGGTGACCGTATTTGGACTCAACATCGGCTCACTTTTCTCAGGAACGGTGATTATAGAGATCATCTTCAATCTGCCGGGGATTGGCCGTGGATTGGTCTTAGCCATGTTCAGCCGGGACCTTCAGATGATAGAGATATACGTAATGTACTTCGCAATCGTGGCTCTAGTGGCAAACCTGGTCGTGGATTTGACGTATGCTTTCCTAGACCCCCGTATACGCTACGGTTAGACTTAGACCTAGTTAGGCAGTGTAAATTTAGTCTTAAAGGACAGTTAGAGTGGTTCAAAAAGAGATAATCCATGGTGGCGTTGCTCTGCGGAGGAGCGCCTGGATTCGGCGGCTCAGGGCACTCCGGCACTTCATGCTGAGTAAGCCACTGGGCGCTACCGGTGTAATCATATTGCTCATCGCTAGTTTTGTGTCCGTGGCCGCACCACTAATCGCGCCACACGACCCTCTGAAGACCAATGTGGACGCTATCTTGCAGTCCCCGAACGCGACCTACTGGTTTGGTACCGACGAGTTGGGGCGTGACATACTGAGCCGCACTATGTACGGAACAGGAGTGTCAATGAAAGTGGGCTTGCTAGGCGTGATTTTTGCCGGCATAGCCGGGGCGCTGATAGGAGTGGTCAGCGCTCATATGGGCGGCAAAATGGACCTTATAATACAGCGTTTTGTTGATGGCACAACAGCGTTCCCGTCACTGCTCCTTGCTTTAGCTTTGATGGCGGCTTTCGGTCCATCGCTGAACAATATAATTGCCGCCGTGGCCATTGTTTATACCCCCCGGATTGCCCGTGTTGTCCGATCTGCAGCTTTGAGCATCAAAGAGACGCCATATATGGAAGCAGTCAAGTCGATAGGCGCGAACGATTTGCGCATAGTTTTCAGACACATATTGCCTAACTCCTTTGCTCCGCTAATTGTGGTGTCCACAGCGCTGATAGGTTTCATGATCATCATAGAGTCGTCTCTTAGCTTCCTTGGCATTGGCACTCCCGCCGATGTGATTTCCTGGGGGGCTATGCTCAGCCAGCAGTCCCAGTCTTATTTTATAGTTGCCCCTTGGATTGGCATCTTTCCCGGCGCCGCGCTAACGCTGGTGGTGTTTGGGATGAACGTCCTGGGCGACTCCCTACGCGACGTCTTGGACCCGAAGCTGCGCGGCAGATAAACCCTCAAAGCCAACGACGAGGTCATGAGGCGCTCTTCTTCAGTGACAGCTAGGTTGTTCCTGTGGGTACCAAGGCAGCCAGGCCCTCGGCCTTAGCAACGCTCCGGGCTTTTATCCACGCATACTCGACTTGCACCGGCGCAATCTGGGCTATGCGGTCGGAGATGTCATAGATCGACAGTGGCGGTAGTCACCGGATTGGATACGATCTATTACTTACACTAGCGCACCGGAATATAGTTTACTCCTAGAAACTCAGGAAGAACAGAAAACGATCAGCTCCTAAACTTTAGGTAGCTGGTCATTGACATCCGTTCCATACTTCTTAGAGGGCAAGACCGTCGAGTCCTCTTAGGATTGGTATGCACTGATAGCCAGGCCAACCAACTAAGAAGACGGGGCGCTTCGGTAGAAGCGCCCCGTCTGTATTCCGATGATGTTTTGCCGAGACTAGACTACTGATCAGCCAGCCAGGTGTACTCTAGAGAGGCATTCATAACGTGGTGAATAGGGAAGGTGTAGCCACGCCAGTTGCCTCGATGCGTGTACAGCAGGCCTGGGCGGATATAGTTGATCAGAGTGGCGTCTTCATACATGATTTTGGCCATCTCTCTCAGTAGCGGAGCCCGCGCTTCTTCTGAATCCAGTATAACTTCCTGCTCGTACAGCTCTTTCCACCTGGGATTCTCGTATCCTGTGTGGTTGAAGCCACCGTCTTCATACTGGAAGTAGAGGGATATGTTGAATGCGTCGGGGTCAGGGAAGGGAGCTCCCCGGCTATCCCGAGATATATCGAAGTCACCCTTTACAACCCGCTCATTTATGAGGGTGGACTCTGTCACGATTACCTTGGAATCGATATAGATCTCTTTTAGCTGCTCTGCAATGACCTCGCTTTCGTTCTTGCCGCTGGAACTGGTCAAATGGGCGGGGAGGGTGAGGAAGTTATCCGGACCGAATCCATGCTTTTCCATCAACGCCTTGGCCTCGGCGATGTGCCGGGCCTTTACATCCGGAGAGGAGTCCAGGCCAGGGAACTGATCGAACCACTCCTGTTCCGTGTAAATCCACTCCCATCCGATGTAGTACGGCGGCGCCAGGAAACCGATGCCGTCAAAGGCCAGCTTGTTAATGTTGTCACGGTTAAGGGTCAACTGAATGGCCCAGCGAATGTCGTCCGCCATGGGGTCGCCCACGGGGCCGAAGGGAGCCTTCCGCGTATTGAGCTGGAGCACCCTCATTCCAACGGCAGGAACACGGCTGAATAGCACATTGTCGGCTCCAAGCTCCTGGACCATCCGATCCACGTCCGGTTTCTTGGGGGCTGCAAACAACGGGAAGGCGTCAACGCGTCCAGCGACGAAGCTAGCGGTCCTGGTAGCTGCATCTAGGATTTCAAACTCGTTATAACCATCCAGGTACGGCAACCCCTCACGATAGTAAGCTTCATGCCGTTCTGTCTTCACGAAGTTGTTCAAAGCATGGTCTACTACTTTGAAGGGTCCGGTGCCAATAACCTCACCCTTCGAGAAATCCAAGTCTCTGTACTCTCCACCAGGCGCAGTGTCGATGGGCCTGGTGTACTTGGAGGGCTGGAACTGCATGAATGCGGAAGTCACGCATCCCATGAACGCACCGCGCGGCGCCACCAACCGGACAGTCAACTCGTTGGGGCCTGTGACCTCGGCGCCGGGGTTGGCCACCACGTTGCCGTTGTCATCCAGAATATCGCTAACGAACTCTCGCATGCATCCCTGGCGGCGTCCGGGGACTCCGTTGGGCTTGTGCTTTATCCGGATTATGTTCCAGCGAGCGTCTTCGGCGGTGAAAGGACCACCTTCGTGATCTACGATACCTTCGCGGATATTGAACGTCCAGGTTAAGCCGTCTCCGCTGAGTGACCAATTATCGGCCAGATCCCCTTGAAGGGAAACCCGGTCGCGAGGATCAATCCGAACCAACTGGCCCCAGGTGTTCCCGAAGTTGAACCAGTTCCAGTTAGAGCGGTTATGGAACGGGTCAATGTAGGCGGCGAGCTCACCAGATATATTGATTACCCCGCCGTACTTCGGCTGGTCTCCTGTGGGAACTGCCGTAGGAGTGTTCGTAGCAGTGGGCTGTGCCACTACCTCGCCGGGAGCAGCAGCCGTAGGAGTCGCTGTTGGAGGTGCAACTGTCGGCGCAACGATGCTGGGTACCGTAGGAGTCGGGCTGGGCACCGTAGGAGCTGAAGGAGTTGGTGTCGCCTCCTCCGCACTGCCACATGCCATGACGCCTAGCAAAGCAAGCGCTACCAACACACCAGTCAATCTTCTAACCATTGTATACCCCATGTACGACCTCCTACGACCCTGAACCTATATTTAGATGTCAACAACCAGTCCCCATCCCACCACTACCATGTGAACATGGAGCCTGGACATGTTGGTGTTGGTATTTGAAGTGACTGCAAGTGGGATACTACTCACACAGTTTATAGCTTGTCAAGGGAATACATCATCGATTGCGGGTCTAATGGCGGAATGCTTAGTTTTAAAGTAAGATAGTGCGACTTCCGTATCTCTTATGAATGAATGAGGTGCACCATGTTGAGGAAGCCCCACACAGATTACGATGGCCCTCGTTCTCCAGGCATCCGGCTGAAGGAGCCCATGCTGCCGGGTCTTGGAGGCCCCTTTGCTCTGGGCGTGGGTGGCTCCGCAGATACCGCGTCACTGGACGCCTACCACATGTTTGATAAGGCGCACCTAGTGATGCTGGCTGAGGAAGAGTTGATACCTCGCGAAGACGCCGTTGCCATGCTGAAGGCGCTTAGAGAAATGGAGCAGGAGGGTATGGCTGAGGTCCGCCAGGAGATTGAGGGAGGTATGCACTCCGGGGAGAAATACCTGATCCGTCGCCTAGGCTACGAAGTAGGCGGGCGCATCCACCTGGGAAGAAGCTCAGGAGACCTGGGAGCGGTGTGGCGTAGGATTCGGGAGCGTGACCGGTTGGGTGAACTCTTGAAAGGTATCAACCGGTTGAGAAGAGCGATCCTATCAACGGCGGAACAGAACCTGGATGCGGTGATGCCAGGCTACACGGGAAGCCAGCACGCGCAGCCGGTTACCTTGGGTCATCAGCTCATGGCGTGGGGCTCCGTGCTGGAGCGGCACTTCCAGCGAGCCACCGACGCCTACCAGAGGGTGAACCAGAGCCCAGCCGGCGCGGCCATAATGACCGGCTCCAGTTTTTTGTTGAACAGGCATCGTGTTGGGGAGCTCCTTGGCTTTGAAGGCGTTCTCAGAAACACGTTTGACGCCATCATTTTTGAGGACGACGCGGTGGAGACTATCATGGTGGCGGCCGGCGTGCACCTGAGCCTGTCTAAATGGGCAAACGACATCAATTTCTGGTTCACTTCTGAGGCGGGGTACGTGGACATACCCGACCGCTTCTGCAGTACCAGCAGCATAATGATGCAGAAAAGGAACCCGTCAATCTTCAGCACAGTGCGAGCGTCATCAGAGGAGACGATAGGCGGGGTAGTGACTACATATGGCGGGCAGAACTATTCCGGCGGGGAGTTCACCACCGATGGCGGAGCGGCGCTTCACCGTGCCTTTGATAGGGTCGCACAGGCGATTGGCTGGTTTGTTGACCTGATACCTGCGATGGAAGTGAAGAGAGAGCGAATGGAGGAGATGGCAGGAGCCCACTGGGCACAGGGTACAGACGTTGCCGCAATGTTGGTGTCGGAAAAAGGGCTTCCGTGGCGCACCGCACATCAAATAGTGGGTGTACTTGTGCGGTTCAGCGATGAGAGGGGCATCCATCCCAAAGATGTCACCTCAGAACTGCTGGACGAGGCGGCAGTGGCTTACTATGGAGAGACCGTAGGCTTGAGTCAGGAGCGTCTTGAGGATGCGCTGGACCCCTCCAAGTTTGTTGATAGGCGCGTGCTGTACGGTGGCTCGGCGCCCGAGGAATCACGGCGCCGGCTTCCCGAATACTACACACAGCTAGAGGCAGACGAGGAGTGGGTAGAGTCAGCTGATGAGCAGCTGCGAGCGGCAGCTAACGAGCTAGAAAGTGCAATTGACGCCCTCATAAGCTAGCAACGGTGACTAGCGTGGACGTGCACGATCGGTCTGTTTCGACCTGCATTCAGAAGGCGGCGGTGATTCCGGAGACTCTATCCAGGATACCGAATTCCCCCGATAGCGACGGGATTACCGAACAATAAATAAGGGAGGCGCAAACTATGGAATATCGCTCGCTTGGCCGGACCGGAGCCAATGTATCGCCGCTTTGCCTTGGTACTGACAACTTCATGGATCCGACACCGGAGGATGAGTGCGAAAGAATCCTCACTGCCGCAATGGATGCCGGCATCAATCTACTGGACACCGGCGACGTCTACGCGGACGGTGATGGCGAGCGGGTCATCGGTCGCATTTTGAAGGAGAATGGAAGGCGGCACGAGGTCCTGATTGCGACCAAAGTGGACTCCGGTCGCCGGCAAGTCGGCTTTAGGCTGGAGGATTACAGAGAAGTCCTTGGACCCAACGAGTACGGTCAATCGCGTCTCAACGTCATCCGGGCGTGCGAGGCGTCGTTGAAGCGCCTACAGACCGACTATATCGACCTCTATCAGATCCATCGCCCATCTTTTGACATCCCGCTCGACGAGACGCTGGGCGCGCTTGATGACTTGGTTAGGCAGGGCAAGGTGCGCTATATCGGTTGCTCCACCCATCCGGCATGGAAGGTCATGGAAGCGATCATGGTGAGCGAATCGAGGGGGTGGGCGCGGTATGTCACGGAGCAGCCGCCGTATAATCTGCTTGATCGTCGCATTGAGAACGAGCTGGTTCCAATGGCTCAGAAGTGGGGTCTTGGCCTGATCAACTGGGCGCCAATGGGTATGGGCGTGCTGGCCGGCCGCTATAGCTCAGGCACCGATTACCCGGAGGGGTCTCGGGCAGACTTGCGCGGCGGCTTCTACGCTGATCGCGTTACTCAACGCGGCGTCGAGGTAGGGCGCGCATTCTCGGCGCTGGCGGCGGACGCCGGGTTGAGCGCGGCCCAGTTGGCGGTCCTTTGGTGCAAAGATCAACCGGGAATAACCGCTCCGCTGATTGGCCCACGGACGCTGCAGCACCTTGAGCCGCTAATTCCCGTGCTAAATATGAGCCTGAGCGACGATCTGCGAGCTGCCTGTGACGATCTGGTACCTCCGGGCAGCGCCGTTGTCGATTTCCACAACACTTCCCGCTGGATGAAGATGAAGATCGGCGTCTGAGCAGGGCCCCGATGCTCTATCCACTCAGCAGTTCCGGCTACCGGCGAATGGCAGAGGAGGCACCGTCATGGACAGAGATACAGCCTTGAAACTGGCGGAAGGTCGGCGTTCAGAGCTGTTGGCCCTCCTCTCCGAGCTGATTTCGACGCCTAGTCTGTATGGTGGCTCTTCAGACAAAGCCCAGCAGGTAGTGGCGGAATATCTCCAGCGCTACGGTTTCTCCGTAGAGCTATCAACGGATGATCCCGAATCGTACAGAGAGCACCCTGAGTTTACGCAGCCGTTGCCGCCCGGTAAGGAGGCGCCAGTGAATCTGGTGGCGCGACCTCATAAGTTCAAGGCGGCACCCCTGGCATTGTATGCCCACGTGGACACGGAAGAGCCAGGCCAAGGCTGGCACTCTACTCCTACCGAGCCCCTTGTGCAGGATGGGCGAATGTATGGACTGGGCACCGCGGACGATAAGGGAGGTCTAGCGGCCATGTTGGTGGCAGCAGCGGCTCTTTACCAGACAAATGGTGAAGCGCCGCTGGTAATCAGCATGGCCGGAAAAGGTGGGGGAGCTAGGGGGACGCTGCCGGTCATGGCGAAATTGAAAGACTTGAGCGCTTGCGTATATATTCATCCCCCTGAGACCGGTTATGGAATGCGGGTGCTTGAGAATGCCAGCCGGGGTGTAGTGGATGTCACATTGGAGATCAAGGGCTGGCGGGGGAACCCGAGAGAAGGTGTGATGGAGAGCGCCCCCTTCAGTGAGGGCGGCGACGCTCTGAAAGCTTGCCTGGCAATAGTGCAAGGTCTTCGGCAGGGCGAGCTTTCACAATGCGAGATCAACCTGGGTAAAGTGGTGGCAGGGGATAGCGCCGGGCTGGTGCCGGATCTGTGCCATGCCGAACTCAGAGTGTTGTTCGGGGACCCGCTGACAGTTCCACGCGTTCTGGCAGCTATCACCGCCGAGCTAGAGAGGTCTGCCCCGAGATTTGAGTCACAGATTCTGGAAACGATAGTCTCTGCTAATCCGGGCGTCACATCTTGGGAAGATCCCGCGTGCGTGATCCTGCGGGAGGCTGTCGGTGAAATTACGGGTGTGCAACCGGACCCGTACACCAATTCACTGGCGAGCGACACCAGGTTCCCAAATCGCATGCACGATATTGCTGCGGTCGGGATCGGTTCCAAGGGTGGGAACTTTTACGCCGCCGACGAGTGGGTGGACATAGACGACTTGGTGCAGTTGGTGGCGGTGCTCATACTCTTCGTGTCCAAATGGCACGCCAGGGACTAATCTTCCAGATAGAAGCCCGTATTCGTGATTAGCGGCCAGCTTACTGCCTGGGATCAACAAAGGTTAGCACGCGCTGAGGGTTCTGGATGATCAGCTTGTCTATGTGCTCTTCGGTCAAGCCCTGAGTACGCAAGAATGGAATGAACTTGTCCAGAATGAACGTATACCCCGTGCCCCCATAGCGCTTAAGCTGGACTTTCAAGCAAACGTCTTGGGAAATCAGGATCCGATCTTCGAACCCCGCATCGATAAGCTTGGGGATGGCTTCGCCAACCAGTACGTCTTCGGCTGCCTTGTAGCTACTGTTATGTTTGGGTCCTGGAAAGGCTGGGATCCGAGCAACCGGAACTCCTACTATTCCGAGGGTGTCAAATTGGAGATAAACACCCAAATGCAGCAGCTCCAGTAAGAATCCGATATCCCAGCAGTAGGAGTTGCTGTGGCCAAAGATAGTCCGCTTAAGATCGGCTCCCTCCTCCGCCACCATGTCGGCTACTCTGAACTTTTCTCTACCTGTTCCGCCGTGGTGAAAGGAGATGGCTGCCCCGGTGATTCTACTGGCCCGCGCCGTGGCCCGTATGCTCTTCTCCTCATTACTCGTGATGGGGTCCCCGTTTATGCCAATCTCTCCAATGATACCGGCTCGAATGCCCGTATCGTCCACTCCTACAGTAACGTCCCGAACGATCTCTTCCGTGAGGTCTTCTACGGTACGTTTGTCCATGTCAGGAGGGTGGAATCCTTTTTGATACCATCCCGCTCCCATCACTATGTTTAGGCCGGTCGCAGTGGCAACCCGTTGCAATGCAAGCGGATCCCGCCCCAGGCCGATGTTGCTCACTTCAACGATGGTGCGGCCTCCCATCTTTTGGAACTCCATGACCTCTTCGGTGATCAATGCTTCGTCGTCCAGGATGTAGTTGTCGCGGATGGGTTTGCCATCTCTGGCGAAACTTAGGTTTCCCAGACCAAGCTTCTGATCCACAAGAGCCAACTCTTCGGCAGAGGTGATGCTATCAAGCCTGACTTCTTTCCACAGGTCAGAGAAGAGGTGTTCGTGCATCAGTGAAATGCCGAGCTGTTTGGGAGGCACTGGGCCATTCACAGTGAGCGCTTTACCGGCCAGGTTTGGCGCCACAGGTGTGGAAGACCTAGAAGGTCTGGTCATAATATCCTCCCACTAACTAGACACTCCTCTGATTTTCCTCTGAACGAGGTCTGTTATTGGGACTTCCGCAGTTTGCAACGACATCGATTTCGTTCTATGATGCCCACCGGGCCTCGCAGAGTTGAGTTAGTTGGCTTCTTCGTCCATTATGGGCGATTTCTTAGGAGAGATAAACTGATGAAGATACCCTCAAAGAGGCCGAATTTTCATCCACAGCCCTCTTTCCCTTACGAACATTACCAGAATCTATACATATCCCGCCCCAGCTTCCGCAAGAAAGATGAGCTCATCGTCCCGCTTGAAGTGAGAGGAAAAGGTTTTGTGGTTAAAAGGGGAGAAACCGCTCGAATTGTATGCGTGGAAGGGCCTCAGATTGTAGATTTATGTATTTGGAACGCCAACAACTACAAAGAGCATTTTTGGTCAGACTACACCTTGAATCGCGAGGGCATATTCTTAACTACCTTCAGCCGTCTTTGGAGCAACATGCCCATGTTCCGACCTCTCATGACCATAATTGAAGATACCGTGGAGACCGAGCCTACCCATCCCGGCGCTGATCATCACTATTGCATCGGCTCACACTGCAATCCCTCTTTCTGGTACTGGGCCCTCAAGGACAAGAATCATCCGAACGTCACCAAGTTCAATTGCTGGGCAAACCTCCTTCGCGGAGTAGAACCTTTCGGCCTTGGACAATACGATCTTCACAGCAACATCAACCTATTCCAGAAGACACATTTTGAACTGGACACGGGACTGAGGCCAGTGGACCCCAGCGACGCCAGAAAAGGGGACTACGTGGAGTTCTATGCGGAGATGGATGTCCTTATGGCGGTGTCGTTATGCCCCAGCGGCTCCGGCTCGGCGCATTGGTCCGCTGAGGAGCAGGACGTAAAACCGATTGGAATAGAGATCTACGAGACTGATATAGAGCCTCCGGAGTTCGATAATGTTATGGGCGAGCAGGGGTTCCAATTTAAGCCGGAACTCTAAGGCGGCGTCCAGAAGGGACTAGGATCTATCGTCATGGCGGTTGCACAAAAAGGGTCTAGAATAAGCGCACCAGCACTTCCCCAGGAATGGCTTAGAGACGCCATTGTGTGCATTGACTCCCATACCGGCGGCGAGCCGACAAGGCTGGTTGTAGGCGGAATCCCGGAGGTCTCCGGAGACAACGCAAGGGAGAAGACCAGATTTTTTGCCGATAGACTGGACCACCTGCGGAGCACGCTCACCGGCGAACCAAGGGCTCATCAGGCTATGCACGCCCTGGTACTATGCCCTGCCACCTCAAAGGAAGCTGATTTTGTCGTCGTCATCATGTGCGCCCTGGGTTACCTGGACATGTGCGGCCACGCACTAATCGGGGCCGTTACCAGCGTTCTGGAAGCAGGAATTCTCAAGGCCGATGAACCCGAGACCGTGGTGACCGTGGAGACCCCCGCCGGCATCATGCGGACTCGCGCCCATGTGGTCAATGGTAAAGTGCTGAGCGTAACGTTCCGCAACCAGCCCGCTTTTGTGTACAAAAGAGACCTGGAAGTGTGTGTCGAGCCCTTCGGGAATCTCAAGGTGGATATAGCGTATGGAGGGTTGTGGTACGTTATCGTCGATGCTGACCAGGTCAACATCTCCCTGGAGCTAAGCAACTTAGACCGACTGAGTCAGGCCAGCAGGTCAATACTCAAAGTAGTGAACTCGGCTATTGTGGCGGAACATCCCGTCTTGGGGTCCGCCGGAGATTTACCACAACTGTTGTTTACCGGTCCGCCGACGCACCCGGAAGCGGACGGCAAGAACTTCAACATGTCCACGGAGCTGGGCTTCGATCGCTCTCCATGCGGTACCGGCAGCAGCGCTAGGATGGCTGTGTTGCATGCAAATGGCGTACTAGACCTCAATAAGGAGTACGTCCACGAAAGCGCGGCAACCGGAAGCTTGTTTCGTGGACGACTTGTGGAGAAGGTAAAGGTTGGATCAATCGAAGCCGTTGTACCCGAGATCACGGGCGACGCACATATCACCGGGGTCAACCACATTATTGCTGACCCCGGTGATCCACTAAGACATGGATTCTACATATCGTAAGTGTTGTAAAGGAGAGGTTAATTATGCTACCTGAAGGTCGATCCTTTGAACTGTCTGAGGAGCTTCTCCAAGGCGCCATAGACGTTCATGTTCACGCCACGCCACACCTACCCAGCAGTCCAAGAAGAATAGACCCGATTCAGGCTGCCATTCAGGCGCGGGATGCCGGCATGCGGACGATAGTGCTCATGGACGTTTTCCAGATGACCAACGGGGTCGCTTGGATAGTAAATAGAGCCGTTCCTGATTATAAGGTCTACGGCGGTCTGATCCTCAATACCGCTTACGGTGGTCTAAACCCCCGTGCCGTCAAGACCGCTATAAGATATGGCGACGGCGCCAAATTCATCAGCTTTGGAACCCACTCCACCTACTTTCAGGCTTCCCGGGAGGGTAGGGTGGTAGACGGCAAATTTTCGCCGCTAAGTGAGCTCTATCCCGAATTCAAGAGAGAAGAGGTTGATCGCGCCATTAGCATACCGACCGAGGGACCCGTAGGCGCTGAGCTAGACGAGATTCTGGGACTCATTGCAGCCAATCCGCATATCTTTCTGAACACCGGCCACGTCTCCGGGGAAGAGGCCGTAAGGCTGGTTGATCTTGCCGGGGAATACGGGATCAAGGACGTGCTTGTTGCTACCGGCGCCACCAAAGCCGCTTCACTGGACCAGCTCAAATACATGGCTGGAAAGGGAGCGTTTATCGAATACACTCTGGCGGCGTATACCCATACCACACCCATTCCCAAGACCCACTACTACGCTGAGCTTGAATATGCAGCTATGGATGAGGGATTGTCAGAAGAGGTTGGAGGCGGCATCAGGGCGGCTGCCGAAGAGATCCAAGAGATTGGAGCCGATCATTGCATCATAGCTACCGATTTTGGCGTGTATACGCTGCCGGACCCGGTCGAGGGACTGCGCGAGTTCATCGCATCTCTTCTTGACCTAGGCGTCCCGGCGGACGATATCCGAAAGCTGGTCAAGTCCAACCCGGAGAAATTGCTGGGGCTTAGTTAACAGTTCGCGTCTCAGTGGTAGGGGTTAGAAGCGACCGGTAGGGTAGGGCTCCCTACCGTATTTGGCTGTCAGATCAGCAAATCTTGGAACTCTGGCACCATTCCGATATCGGGCGACTCTTGGTGTAGGTTGCGCCAGCTGTGCAAGGCAGCTTCTTGGGCGGCTTTCGACACCGATGCCTCATCCATGGTCAACACCTTCCCGTCCTTCATGATCCATTCTCCGTCAACCATGACCGACTCCACATCCGACGCCTGGCCGTAGTGGACGAGGTTGGAAATAACATCCAGTAGGGGAGTAAGATGCGCCCTGTCCGTCCGAACGACGGTAATGTCGGCCTTCTTCCCCGGTTCCAGAGTTCCCAGGTCCTCTCGTTGCAGGGCACGGGCCGCGTTCCGGGTAGCCCATGCCAGCATTTCAGGGGATGTTGGACGCGTGCTGTCCCTGCGCAGCCCCCGGTTGACAATGATGCCTATGCGCATCGCATCGAACATATCCTCAGACATGTTGTCCGTGCCCAGGGTAACGTTGACCCCCGCATCCACCAGACCGGGCATGTCCGCGAGGCCATGGAACCCTCTACGGGAGCTGGAAGCCGGACAGTGGGCCATGGAGGTGTCCGTTTCTGCCAGAAGCCCGATGTCGGAAGGCGTACAGTGAGTGCAGTGAGCGACTAGGACGTCACGCCCTAGCCAGCCATGGTCAAGGAGATACTCCGCCGGTGTCCTGCCCTGGGTCATACTTTGTACTTGTTCAAACTCTTGGCGGGATTGGGCCAGATGGACCGTGCGCAGCAATCTACGGTCTTCGGCGATGTCTCGCAGTTCGTTTAGAATCCATGACGAGCAGTTATCCGTGGCATGAGCAGCTACCATGCACTGAACGCGCCCGTTGTGTGTGTTGTGATGAGTGTCGATCAACTCAATGGTGCGTCGAAGGAAAGCTTCGCCCCAAGAGCGCTCGTACCGGTAGCCTTTGGTACGAATTTCCGTCGTTACGGCATCCGCTGCGGACTCGGCAAGATACAGTCTAAGGCCTGTATCCACCATAGCCTGAGCGTAAGAGGGAACAAAGCGCAGGGGGTCTACGATGGTCGTCGTGCCTGACCGAATGGCTTCCAGGCACCCCAAAGCTGCCAACGCCTGCCGGTCCTCATCAGACATTGCAAAGGTGATAGGCACCATATAGCCGTACACCCTGTCGCCCTCTCCGTTCTCTATCGTGCCTCGCAGAACATTGAGCACAGTGTGCGTATGGGCGTTTATAAGCCCCGGCATAACAAGGCGGTTGGGGATGGCAACACGCTTCAGGTCAGGAAAGCGAGCTTCCAGGTCGGACGTGCTGCTCACGGCAGCAATCTTATCGCCCTGAATGGCTACGGCGCCGTCGCGAATAACCTGGCCTATCGGCTCTCCGGGAATGACGGTAGCATTGGTAAGAAGAACGTCCATAGCAGCCTCCCGCTACTCCGAAAATGCACGGCGAGATTCGTTGTGTAGTTCAGCTTGGTACTGCTAACTCTGTTGGGAGCTCTCTGCGGCGCGTCGGGCAGCGTCCGGATCCTTGGCCCGGAGAATGAAGAAGTCCAATCGTTGCCGGTAAATGTCCAAGATTCGACGTAGCTCCCCCACTGCATCCGGGTGCTCGTCCACCCGTAGGTCTACGCGTGGGAACTGATCGTTGCCATAAACCAGAACCGCAGCTGAGTGCCAGGGTGTCATGTCCGCCTTCTCGCCTCCTACGGCTAGCCCTGACTCTACAGCTAACAATAGACGGTCTTCCAGGTCATTCGCCTCATGTTTCTCAAAGGCTGCGGCCATGGCTGCTACCACCTGCTCTCCAACCAGGCTATTCCCTAGAGCCACGTATCCATCGCCTATGCGGTGTCCGGCCCATGACTGATTCAAATCCCCTGTGCGAGCAGCTACGCGGCCATCGGCATCAACCAGACCTAGCTGGCGCCTCTCAATATGAGGGTCCGACCGAGAGAGCTCGTCTAGAGCAGCGGGCGCCGAGTAACCCGTTACCATCAGACGTAAGGCAAAGTCTCCCAAACGTGGATCGGTAGAAGCCTGGGTAGTAACGGCGCCTACCAACGGTTTGACATGCGGGCAGCGAGACCCTATTGCGATGTCCGAAGTAGTCCCCGCCATGCCAAGCATACCGGTCCGTTTGCATCTGCCGACGATGGAGAAGGTATGAGTCTCCACACCTATTTGCCAGTTCACTTGCAAAGGTCGCTCCTTTTCCAATGGTGTCCTCACACTACACTTAAGACAGGATGAGGCCATAGCCTAGGACTCAGCCTCTCGGTACGGGCAGCTACAACATATTCCCCTCGTATTGTCGAGTCAACCCTGAGTTAAGTTGAGCAAAGCCCTTGATTGTCTACTAACGTCCTTTGTACACAGGGTCTCTCTTCTCAACAAATGCCCGCGGCCCTTCCTTGGCATCCTCCGTAAATCTGGTCATGATGCCAACCGTATTCGCGAACCGGATTGCATTGGGAAGATCCATGGAGAGTCCTCTTACCACAACCTCTTTTATAGCCCGTACCGCTATGGGGGCCAGTCTTGATATCTCCTGAGCTTTCTCAATAGCCCTGTCCTTCACCTGGGACAGGGGCACTACTTCGTTGACAAGCCCGTAGCGGTGCGCCTCTTCGGCATTGAACACCTTGCCTGAGAGCAACCAGTCCATAGCTATGGCATAGGGGACTTGACGAACCAGGTTTTCTATGGCGTAACCCGTGCCGCTGAAACCTCGTAGGATTTCAGCGTAGCAGAAGGTAGCGGTATCAGACGCAATGCGAATGTCAGTGATGTGGGACAGTATGTTCAATCCTTCAGCGTAGCAATAACCGTTAACGGCAGCGACAACCGGCTTCCACACTTCAACATACCCACTGTCAACAGGGGGCCACCAGTAGTTCTCTGCAGGATCAATATTCGCATTTGAAGCCATTACCTTGAGATCCGCGCCGGCAGTGAATGCTTTCTCCCCCGCGCCTGTAAGTACTGCAACCCGCAAATTCCGGTCATCCCGGAACTGTTGGTAGGCCGCCCTCAGAGCGGAGGCCATTTCCGGGTTCACTGCATTGTGCACCTGGGGCCGGTTCAACGTTATGATGGCCACGTGCCCATCCGTTTCGAACAATACTTCATCTGCCATGTTCCCCTCCTCAATTTCGATCAACGGTTCAGTTAATACTTGCATCTTGGCTTACTATCGTCAATGCAACCTCTTTCCATTGGACCATCATCGTATCTTGGGGAGGCGCATAGTCGTTTCAATGGCTCGCCCATGCGATGGGGTGGGGGAGTATAGACAGGGAGTATCATTTTGCCTAGAATCGGGGCATCTTTCAGGTAGTTCACGGTGAATGGAGGTTGCTATGCTCATCAATAAGGACCTCCAGACAGTACTAGATCAAGTCGACAGACAAGAGCTGGTGGACCTGGCCAGCGAATTGATCAAAATTCCCAGTTTCAAGATGGAAGAAACCCCTGTGGCTATGTTCCTGGCAGACTGGTTTCGCAGCAGGGACTACCTGGTGGAACTGCAGGAAATAGAGCCGGGACGCTTCCAGACCATTGCGACTATCAAAGGCACAGGCGGCGGTAAGAGCCTGATGCTAAATGGGCATATCGACATCAACTCACTGACCTTGGGGTGGAAGCGCGACCCGTGGACGCCTACAGTGGAGGGGGACCGTCTCTACGGGCACGGCGTGGAGAATATGAAGGGCGGTGTGGCTAGTGTTATCGAGGCGGCCGAGGCCATTCGCAGGTCTGGGACAACGCTCAAAGGGGATCTGATCGTCGCTTGCGTTGCGGGAGAGACACAAGGGGGAGAAGGGACCTACTATGTTGCCCAAAATGGACCGAGGCCGGACGTAGCTATTGTTGCAGAGCCATTCGGTGTGGGCAATGTAGTCACCGTGCATGCAGGGATTGTCCATATGGCCATTCACACCTACGGAGTCACCGGGCACATTCGTGAATTGGATAAAACCGTCAACGCCATCCACAAGATGACCAAGATTACCGAAGCCCTCCAAAGAGTCGAGTTCACTTATAAACACCGGGAGGACTTGCCTGCTATGCCCCAACTAAACTTGGGAAGCATCGTCGGCGGGCGGGGAAAGAACTACGTTCTCATAGAGCCCCCTTACATTCCTGACATCTGTACCATCATCGTGGACGTGCACTTTGTTCCTGGGCAGACCATAGATAGCATAGTCGCCGACATTCGCCGCGTATTAGACCCGCTGACCAAAGAAGATCCAAGCTTACGATACGAAATCGAGATACCGCCGCCGGATACTCCAGACTTTTTCAAAGGTCGGCGCCGTTTGGTTATGGATCCGTTGGACGTTCCCAAGGATGAGTATATTGTTCAGGCGGTAGCCAGAAACCATGAGAAGATCACGGGGCGTCCTCCGAATCTCATAGGCTCAGTACTACCAAACTCCTACTCTGCCAACGATACTTGCCATTTGTGGAATGCCGGGATTCCCTGCCTTATATACGGGCCACGCGCGGGCAAGTTTGAAGACAACGTTGACGACGGATACAGCGTTATTAGCGAGATGGTTGACTGCTCCAAGGTGCTGGCTGCTACCGCCTTTGAGGTGTGCAATCATGGGGAAGCATAAAACAAGGAGGATAAGATGAGCTCTACCAGATCTCAGACCTTTGAAGAGGCCGTAGCGGAGTTTATGGCCAGATCCAGGGAACAACTCGATCAGGAGTCAGAGGAGCATCTGCCCCCCTGGTCTCCTTCTCCATACCAGCAATCGGGACCACCCTACGAATACGCCCAGAGATTTGACGCAAGAGTGCTCACCGGCTTTAGCCAGTCCATAGGGGACAACAACCCTCTTTTCACTGATCCTGAGTACGGGAAGCAGACCAAGTACGGTTGCCAAATAGCGCCGGGCCCCATCCTGGCGCTGGTGCGCTATCCTTCAGTTCACGGGGCCAAGCGTCCCGGCGGGTATCCACTTGCCAACTACTACTCCGGCGCGGCCTGGGAGTTCTTCGACGTCGTAAGGGTAGGGTCTAAATTCACGTCCTCCAAGGTAACCAAGGAGATATTTGAAAAGTCCGGTTCCCGTGGCCAACTGGTATTTATGATCTCGGAAAACCATTACCGTGACTTTCATGGAGACCTGATTGGTAAATGCTATGCCACCCAGATTATGGTGCCAATGAAATCCATGGGCAGCGCCAGGGCCATGTCTGTGGAACGTTTGGGAGAGCGCATGCTCTACGAACGGAAGAGCCATCAGTATGACAAGGAGCAAATTGAAGAAGTCCTGAGTCAGTTGGGTAGGCAAGAACGCAGAGGTGCGAAGGCTTTGCATTGGGAAGACGTGGAGGTAGGAGAAAAAGTTGGACCTGTGGTCATTGTTCCTTGGACTCTACAGGATCAGATAAGCTACCATGCCTTGTCCTGGACCGCGGCTTCGACGGACGGTGGGGGCGGGGACGACCTGGCCTTTGAACGCGCCTACGATTGGGTGCGGTACAGACCTTCCTACGGGAGCTACACCAATCCCGCGACCAATTGGCCGTGGACTCCCAATGCGGAGCATGAAGACGCGTTGCTGGCCGCCTACATAGGCCAGCCCGCGCCTTTTGACTATGGAGTACAGCGGACTGAAATGTGCCAGCAACTCATGAGCAACTGGATGGGCGACGATGGTTTCATCCGGCGCATGGTCGTTCCACTAAGGAAGCCTGTGTTCTACGGTGATGTTGGCATCTATACCGGTGAGGTTGTCAAGAAATTCAAGGAAGTCCAGGAAGGCGAGTCAGCGGCCGGAGCCGCGCCAGGCAAGCGCCAATATCACGCCGTAGGCATCAAGTTTCAGGGTGTGAACCAGCTAGGCGAGGCCCAAGTAGTGGGTACGTCCACTGTCTATTTGCCCTCCAAGGAAGACGGGCCCGTGCAGCTACCCGTCCCTCATCCTGTCCGCCCTCCGTACGTCCCGTACGAGACATTCTATCGAGACTGGTACTAATACAAGCGTGAAGTGATCTCAATTGACGCCTGCCTTTCCATCCTTGGTTGCAGGCGCGCACAGGAAGGAGTAGACCATGCCTGGCGTCTTAGAAGGTGTCAGAGTCTTGGATATCAGCTATGGAATTGCGGGGGGAATGTGCGGTAGATATTTGGCTGATTACGGGGCGGATGTGATCAAGGTTGAACCTCCGGACGGCGACCCTTTGCGTAGAACGGGCCCATTCTTTCAAAACGATCCCCATCCGGAGAAGAGTCTTCAGTTCCTGGCAGTGAACTTGAACAAGCGCGGGATCACTCTAGAGTTGGAGCAGGAGCAAGGGAGGCAACTGTTCCTCGATCTAGTAAAGCATGTCGACGTTGTAGTAGAGAGCTTCAAGCCAGGGTATCTTTCCACTCTTGGCCTTGGTTACGATGAACTTGCCCAGATAAATCCCGGAGTCGTACTGACGTCCATAACACCCTTCGGCCAGACGGGGCCTTACAGCCATTTCCAAGGCGAAGAGTTGGTCCAGTACGCCATGTCCGGAATCATGTCAATTAGCGGCTACACGGACAGGGAGCCTCTGAAGCACGGGGGCAGCCAAGCACAGTATGAAGCCGGCTTGGTGGGGGCCGTGACGACATCTTTTGCGCTGTTCACACAATCTATGACCGGGGAAGGACAGCACGTGGACGTTTCCATTACCGAAGTTGTTTCTTCAACGCTGGTGGAGACTCAGCCACCGTATGCCTTCAGAGGCGGCGTACCGGGCCGTCGCTTGCCAAAGGGTCGCATGTTCACGGACCTCATGCCCTGTAAGGACGGGTGGGTCTCACTGACAGCTGGGGGCGGTAGGGCCACCATGGATGATGTGGCTGACTTCTTTGAAAAACCGGAGTTGCGCGACGCTAGCTTCGCCACACCGAGCAGCCGTATGGAACGCGGCGAGGAGTTGGACGCCATAGCGGTGGACGCGCTTCAAAATTGGAGCCGATGGGACTACTTTCACGAAGCCGCCAGAAGGCGGCTCTTGGCCGGTTTCGTTCAGACCGTGCCGGAGCTGGTCGACTGTCCCCACCTGGAAAGCAGAGAATTCTACCGTGAAGTAGAGCATCCAGTTATGGGTCGGCTTAAGGTGCCAGCGGTGTTGTTCAATTACAGCGAGACGCCTTATGAGTCGGCACACCCCGCACCTCTCCTGGGCCAGCACAACGAAGCGGTTTATGGAGAGGAACTAGGTCTCAGCAATGAGGACATTCAGGCCCTGAGGCAGCAGGGTGTTGTCTAGCAGAGGAGCGCCATAATGCAACCACATCAGGTAGTACTTCCTTTTGAAGGTATTAGAATCCTGGACTCCACATATATTTTTGCACTTCCGTACGCCGCCGGCATCATGGCAGACCACGGAGCCGAGGTGGTGAAAATAGAGGGCCCATCGCACATTGAAGGAGTTCGTCGCGGTGGACAGGCTGGACTGTACGCTGAAGGTGACCCCGGTGATGACTGGTGGAACCGTGGAGGCATTTACAATCTGCTCAACAGAAGCAAAAACTCCCTTACCCTGGATATGAGCAACGAAAAGTGTCGCGATATATTCCGAGAGCTAGTCAAAATCTCAGATGTCGTCTTCGAGAATTTTACGCCACGCGTGATGCGGCGATGGGAGCTAGACTACCCCAACCTACGCAAGATACGCCCTGACATTATCATGGTGTCCAATACGGGCTACGGCCACGGTGATGGGCCATACTCCACCTATCCCGGGGTAGCTTCAGCCATGGAACCCACTCATGGCCTGGCCAACCTCACAGGTTACGTTGGTGGAAATCCTGCCAGGGCTGGAATCTCCTATGTAGATTTCGTGGCGTGCTGGACGGCCTTGTTCGCGGTTTCCGCCGCCTTACGTCGCCGGCAGCGCACTGGCAAGGGACAGTGGATTGACGTGGCTATGTACCAAGCAGGGGTCATGAACATTTCTGAGTACCTGCTTGACTATATGGCCAACGGCAACCCAGGAGAGCGCATAGGCAACCGGCACCGGTACAGGGCGCCACAAGGGGTCTATCCTGCCCTGGGTGAAGATCGCTGGATAGCTATTTCGGTGGGTACGGATGCTGAATGGCAGGCCCTGTGCTCTCTTATAGGCAAGCCGGAACTTGCCAGGGAACCCAGGTTTTCCAGCAACGCCGAGCGCATGAAAAACCACGATGAACTGGACAAAATTATCTCAGAATGGACGGCAGGACGTGAACGATACGAACTAATGGAGGAACTGCAACAGGTTGGAATTCCAGCCGGGCCGGTGGTAGATGCCTTTGACATGCACGTTGACCCTCACTACGGTGATAGGGGTTTCTTGGAACGCGTGGCATATCCCGAGGACCGCAAGATGGGCTCTCGGACGCTAATTGGGCGTCCCTGGAAGCTCAGCAAGCATGATGTGAAGGTCCGAAAACCTGCTCCTAAAATGGGCGAAGACAATCACAGGTACCTTGTGGGCCTGTTGGGTATGGAACCGGACGAATTTGAAGAACTAGAAAAGGAAGGCTTGATCAGCGATGCGCCCGTGCCGGTCTCCAACGGCGCCACTGTGCCTGATGAGGAGTTACTCAAGCTGAAGATTGTTTCAAGGATTGACCCGGAATACCAGAAGCGACTTGGTATCTGGGAATAAGCATTCGCCGCGGCAGCAGGAGTGGCGAATTGGGTCTATGCGAGCCATTAATGATGGCTTACTTCACGGTTCTACGGGAGGATTATGCTTTTACTACAAGGCGGCCACATCTACGCCCCAGAGGACATGGGCGTTCAAGACGTGCTCTTTGCCAACGACAGGATAGTGAGGATTGAACCGCATATTTCAATGCCATCCGGCTTGAGTGATATAGAGGTTGTCAGCATCGCGGGCAAAATGGTAGTCCCCGGATTCATAGATAATCACGTACACATTGCCGGCGGCGGTGGAGCGGGAGGACCCATTTCCCGAAACGCGGATATCCAGCTATCGCAGATCACACCTTCCGGCGTGACGACCGTAGTGGGCGTACTCGGTTACGACTGCACCACTAAACACGCCCCCAACGTACTGGCCAGAGCCCTGGCATTGGAAGAAGAGGGCATCAGCGCCTATATGTATGTAGGGGGCTTCGTCTTGCCTTCACCCACTATAACGGGTTCCGTGACCAACGACATCGCGTTTATAGACAAGGTGGTTGGCGTCAAGCTGGCGATCTCCGATCCCCTGAGTTCCCAACCCTCCGTAGAGGACATCTATCGTCTTGCGGCGCTGGCGCGAATGGGCGGTGTCATAGGTAACAAGGCCGGGGTGCTCCATGTTCACGTGGGTCGTGGCAAAGCAGGCTTGCAGCCCCTTTTCGACGCCGTTGAACATTCCGATATACCCATAACGCAAATGGTCCCCACCCACGTGGGTTCTACTACGCACATCCTGGACCAAGCCAAGGCTTACGCTAAAGCCGGAGGTCGCGTGGACGTCACCGCTACTACTGTCGCCCGGCTTGCCGGGCGCCCACCGGCTAGCAGAGCCGTCAAATCACTGTTTGATGCAGGTGTACCGGCCGCCCAGATCACCATGAGCTCTGATGGCAACGGCAACTCCGTGCGCCGCGACGACGCGGGCAACATTGTTGACGTGTCCGTGGCTCCCATAAGCAGTCTTCTGGAAACGGTGCAGGCCCTGGTTAACGAGGAGGACGTCCCCCTGACCACGGCTCTGGAAACCGTCACTTCCAGCCCAGCCCATGTCCTGCATCTACATCGAAAAGGCCGCATCGCTCCTGGAGCCGATGCCGACCTGGTTGTCCTGGACCCGGATTTGAATGTCGACAGGGTTTACGCCAAGGGTCAGTTGATGGTGAAGGAAGGCTCTCCCGTGGTCTGGGGGCCTTTCGAAGCCAGATGATGCAAGTTGTCGCGTAACCACGATCCGAGCACCGGAGCGCGTAGAAGGTCAGGCATATACCCTGGTTGGGGCGTAGTAGCCGGGGCTTTTCTGGGCAACGGACTGTTCGGCGCCATTGGCCTGGTTGTCATCGGCTTCTTCTTCAAGCCCATGAGCCAGAGCTTGGGATGGTCCCGAGGCGCTATGTCAGTTGCGTTATCGCTGCGCTCCGTTGCCATTGTTCTTCCTGCCCCGCTCATCGGCCCAAAGGTAGATGCCTGGGGCGCCCGTCCATTCGTTTTTTGGGGGGCTATCACTGCAGGCCTAGCCACGGCGGGGTTGGCACTGGTTACGGAACTCTGGCAGTTCTACCTTTTGTATGGCCTCATTGGCTCCGTCTGCTTCGTTTGCATTAGCAACTTGGTCACCAGCACCGCGGTTTCCAAATGGTTTGTGCGAAGACGTGGAAGAGCGTTGGGTATCGCGGATTTGGGCGTGGGGATAAGCGTGGCCTTGCTGGCGCCCTTAGTGGAAGTCCTAATCAATGCAATTGACTGGCGCGCCACCTGGGTGGTGCTAGGCATCATAACCGCAGCGGTGGTTGCCCCCGTTTCTATACTGATGCGCAGGCAGCCTGAGGACTACGGATTGAAACCTGATGGGTTCTCTAAAGATGATGACCAGGCGCCAGGGCAAGCGACAGCCCAGGAACCTGAGCTATCCGAGCCGGAGTGGACCAGACCTCAAGCACTGCGATCACCAACCTTCTGGTTGTTGCTTCTTATGTTCAACGCGGGTGGGCTTGCCCTTTCAGGGGTTCTGGCTCATCAAGTACCACACATTACCGATAAGGGCTTTACGGCAGCCCAGGCGGCAACGGCCCTGAGCATCTGGGCGATATTATCCGGAGTTTCACGGATTGGGTTTGGAATTCTCTCAGACCTGGTCCCGATACGGTACGTGGTCTCGGCAATCATGTTTGGAAGCGCTGCGGGAGTGTTGCTTCTGCTATGGAGTACGAACGCAGCGTTGTTGTACGCCTTCGCCGTGGTGTACGGTCTGTTTCGGGGCGCTTATGTCATGATGACCACGCTTGTCTGGGCTAACTACTATGGACGGAAGTTCCTGGGCAGCATCAATGGCGTTGTCTTGCCGTTCAATGTCGTCTCCAATGCGGGAGGTCCTCTCCTAGCCGGATTTCTCTTTGACTTGAACGGTGACTATACCATTGCTTTGGAGTTATTCGCGGCTTGCTATGTCCTGGCAGGCGTGTTGGCCCTTTTGGCCAAGCAGCCCGTGCCCCGTAATCAGAATGCATTCACATAGACATTGGGGCAGCGTGTCATAGCCTCTGCAAGGCCAAAGAAGAGCAGCCATGAACCGGCCCCCAAACACGGGACGCGGTCAGCCTACGTGCTAAACAGGAGCACTGGCGGCCTTGCGGCAGAACTGGGAAAAGGTGTGGAGTGCTCCCATCAATGACTGAAACATGACGTGCCGCCAGTCTTGGTGACTAATCCCGGAGCTGCTGTTGGCAGCAAGTCGTTGAAGAAACGCTGCGACATGATAGACACCGGATATGGTGCGTCGTATCATGCCCGTTGGGGAGTCTGCTTGAGTTAGGCTGCCCATTGAAACCAGAAGCTTTAACCTACGGAGACAATAGATGGAGAACGCTATTTACACCCCAGAGGCCTACACGGATCGAATACGACAAGAGCTCGGAAACTGCCTCGTTGAGACGAATATCTCTCAAGGTGAGAAGTTCATAGGCAAAGTACGGGACCGGTACGATCTTGGGGATCGTATGGTGCTCATCACCACTGACCGGCAGAGCGCCTTCGACCGGGTGCTGGCCGCTATCCCCTTCAAAGGCCAGGTCCTCAACATGACCAGCGCATGGTGGTTTGAACAGACCCGCCATATTGTGCCGAATCAGGTCCTATCCGTCCCCGATCCAAACGTCACAATTGCCAAGAAATGTACCGTCTTCCCTATTGAGTTCGTGATGCGTGGATACATCACCGGGACCACGAACACCTCCCTCTGGACGGTCTATCAGAGTGGTCAGCGTCAATACTGTGGCATCGATTTACCCGAAGGCCTAATAAAAAACCAGAAGCTCCCTACGAATTACCTCACACCGACCACCAAGGAGGAGCATCACGACCGTCCGATCAGCCCTGAAGAGATCGTGTCCGAGAACTGGATGACGGCTGATGATTGGGAACAATGTAGCCGCATCGCGCAGGAACTTTTTGCTTTCGGTCAAGCCAAGGCAGCCGAGCATGGTCTGGTTCTCGTCGATACCAAGTATGAGATGGGCCGTGACGAGAACGGTGAGATCCTTCTGATCGACGAGATCCACACCCCTGACTCTAGTCGCTACTGGATCGCCGACTCCTATCAACAGCGCATGCGGGATGGGCAGGAACCCGACAACGTAGACAAAGAGTTCCTCCGGCTCTGGTTCACGGAGAACTGCAACCCCTACGAGGATGAGGTCCTGCCGCCGGCGCCGGATGACCTTGTAATGGAGCTCTCAAGACGCTACATCTACCTTTACGAGAAGATCACCGGTCGCTCTTTCGAGTTTCCAGAGGCGGACCAACCCATCGAGGCACGCTTGCAGAGCAACCTTGAAGGAATCACGTGAGGGTACGTGTTCGAGCAGAGTGAAGAAATACATTCTGTTTGACCATGATGGGGTTCTGGTCGATACCGAGTTCTGGTACTACAAAGCTGGAGAGCGCGCCCTGGCTGACATCGGGTTTGCCTTGGATAGAGATCAATACCTCCGAGACATGATCCAGGGACAGGCCACCTGGGCCCAAGCCAGAGCGGCAGGTATTGACGAACAGACCATCAGCAGGCAGCGTGAGGTCCGTGATGTCTATTACCAGGAGTATCTTAGAACAGAAGACATCGAGATCGAGGGTGTCTTGGAGACGCTATACGTACTCTCAGGTGAGTACAGGATGGCCATCGTAACGACCTCCAAACCGGCTGACTTCGCCCTAATCCACGAAAGGCGGTACATCCTGGACTATATGGAATTCTATTTGGCCAGGGAGGACTACGAGCGAGCTAAACCACATCCCGAACCCTATCTGAAGGGACTCCAACGCTTTGGCGCTACTGCCGCTGAAACGGTAGTTGTGGAGGACTCGGCGCGAGGGTTGAAGTCGGCAATAGCGGCGGGTATTGACTGCATTGTGGTTGCAAACGAGTTCACTGCAACTCACGATTTGTCCAAAGCAACTGCCAGGGTCGCTACTTTTAGGGAATTGCCATCTACTATAAAGGGCTTAACAAGTTTAGCCGTGGAGTGATACGGTCACGGGGGAGCAGGAAGACCTCGCAAGTATGCCTGAGAAAACCCAAAGCTGGCGTCCCAGCATTGCTTTTGTTTCGTTCCAGTCCAGCGACTATCGTATCCTCTGGTTTGGCACCCTGGGGACAGCCCACGGCTTTTGGATACAGAACGTGCTCTTCGGCTGGCTGGTGCTTGAACTCTCCAACTCTCCGTTCATAGTAGGCATAGCCACTGCCCTGAGATTCATACCCTTTAGTCTTGGCCCCGTGGCAGGCGCTATTACTGATCGGATAGACCGCCGAAGGGTCTTACAGGTTCTAGTCACCGCGCAGGTCATTCTAAGCCTCCTATCCGCACTCTTGGTGGCTACGGGTATCATCAACGTTCCTCTGACTATTGCCTTGGGAATGAGCTTTGGCATTGTCCAGGCTTTTCTCTTCACTGTACGCCACCCTTACATTTACGACATTGTTGGACCAGCCAAGGCCATGAACGGAATAGCATTAAACAACCTCGCCTTTTGGGGCATGGGTGTCCCGGGTTCCGTGTTTGGCGGTGGTCTCATTGCCTGGTTGGGTGCAGACGGCGCCTTCTACGCTATGGGGGTTGGATATTTCTTGGCTCTTGTCTTGTTTTTGCCGCTCCAGACCCGCTCGAAGTATGCTATTGGCGGTAGTCCTTCCACGTTGACCAACTTCCTTGGAGGGTTCCGTCTCATCAAGCAGAACCGCACTGTAGCAATGCTTTTTGGCTTGGTATTTATAACTGAAGTTCTGGCCTTTTCTCATTTCGCAGTTCTACCCGTGTTTGCCGTGGATGTGTTTGACGTAGGCGCAAGGGGACTAGGACTAATGATGGGATTACAGTCCTTTGGCTCCCTGGTGGGATTGCTAGGCTTGGTTGCCTTGGGCAACATCTCCTACAAGGGGAAGCTTCTTCTAACGGCTAGCGGCGTCTTTGGGATAGGCCTGGTGGGGTTTGCTATTTCTCCATCGTTCTTGCTTGGTCTTGTTGCGATCACGCTGACCGGCATTGTCATGGGCGCCTTCGACACACTTCAGCAGACCACTCTACAGCTCAACGTAAGTGAAGAGGAGAGGGGCAGAGCCGTAGGCATCTGGGTGTTGGGTTTGGGCATTGGTCCTCTGGGACACGTACAGGTAGGCGCTCTGGCCCAGGTTATTAACGCGCCGGCAGCCCTAGTTATCAATGGCGGCTCTCTAGCTTTGATTGTTCTGGCTATCGCCGCAGCATCACCACGGTTGCGCCGAGTATAGGCTCAATTCTTGCCTCTGCACTGGGAACGGCCTATGCCATACCACTCTGGGGGATGGTAACTCCGTGGGAGCCGCGATAGTCGGACGGGGAAGGCGACTTCCACCCTTCCAGTAACTCAGGCGCCGGTTGGTACACTTCTACACCTAGAGGTCTGCATGTTGCTGCTGGATCCCCTGCATCAGGGCCCCATGATGGGATGGAAAGGTCTCCTCCCGGGCATGTAGAGAGTGCGCAAAGCAGGTCAATTTCGGCAAAGAACTCAAAGAAGTCCGCTTTTTGGGCCGGACTGGGTTTAACGAAGTACTTGTCGTCTGTTGTGAGGCCGGTCACCTGGAAAATGTTCAGGACGTCGTGCACGTCGTTCTCTGTCAGGTGATAGGGCAGGACAGCCCGCACCAGATTGGAATGACAGGTGAAGTCGAACTCCTCATTGTTCAGCAGCTTGTGAACGTATGGATCACAGCGCGTACCCAAGAGGTCATGGCAGCCGGCTCCGTCCTCATCCAACCCGTACCGTATAGTCTCATTGGTAATAGTCAACATAGGCCGGAGATACGGCATGCAAGACCAGAGCCTATCATGCCTGGTCACGTGGGCACTGTGGAGTTGTTTGGTCCGCCCTGCCCAGAATCGCTCATGAGGATTGTGAAGGTTCCAAACATTGAAGTCGGCCACTTGGGGGCCTTCTAAGACAACGATGCGGCAGACCTGGCCGGCGTGCACCACCCAAGCTTTCCCCGACCTGGGGGGAATCACAAACTGTTCCACTAAGTCTCGCTTCTCTGTTTCTATGGCTAAACGGTCATAGTAGTCCTTGTCTACTTCCAGTAGGGAGCCTTCTTTCGCCATATAAATCACGCGCGGTTTAGCCATTGGAGCGCCTCCTCCATTTAATCCTAGCGGCCATTCTAAGCCTAGCTGCGATCTACCGGCATATCAACCGTTTAGTGCCTGGGGTTGGTTGACCTCTGGCACGTGTCGTCGGAGAGGAAGCGGTGGTATGATGCACAGGTAACCGCCGTATTCGCTGAAGTTCACAACCGGAGCCGCATCAGACTTGGTTACGGGTGGAAGAGACAGACCAGTTCATGGGGGAATCCAACATGCTGTATGAATCCGAGCAAGGAAACATCCTTATGGCCATCACGGGCGAGAGTCTTATCACCCAGGGATTAAGTGTGTTCCGGGAGGAGCGCTTCCTCAAACTGAGAGATTTGCTACAAAGCGCAGATGTAGGGTTCACAAATATCGAGGTGTTGTTCAACAACTATGAAGACCCGCCAGCGTATCTCTCGGGCGGCACATATATGCGCTGCGACCCTCGTTTCGCCAAAGACCTCCAATGGCTAGGACTCAACTTGTTCGCCTGTGCCAACAACCACGCTTTTGACTTTGGCGAAAACGGTGTACTCACCAATATACGATATTTAGATGAGACAGGGCTGGTACACTCAGGCACCGGGAGACACCTGGCAGAGGCTTCAGCCCCCGGCTATCTCAACACCCCTAACGGGCGGGTAGCTCTTGTTTCCGCCACGAGCCCTACGGGAGGAGTCTCTGTCATGGCCCGCGCCGGTGAACAGCGCCGCGACTTCATAGGTCGCCCTGGCGCCAACGTCATTGACTTCACTACAGAGTGGACCGTGGACCGTCAGGCATTTGATGAACTCCGTCGCATTAGCAACAGTCTGGGCTGGGCGGAGCAGGTGCGGCGTTCAGGTGAGAGTGGATACCAGAGCCCCATTCAGGACACGGACTCCCTGGTGCATCTACTGACCAATGTGGTAGGGGAGGCGTCACCGGCGAGATTCGTGCTGGGTGATTCCTTTGAGCGACACACCTATATAGATGAAGCCGACTTAGAGCGCAATATTCAGTGGGTCGCCGATGCCAGACGAATGGCGGACTGGGTTCTGTTCACCATACACACCCACGAAGGCGGAAAGACCATCGCGGATCCCGCCGACCATATCAGAGTCCTTGCCCATGCCGTGATAGACGCCGGGGCTGATATGTTCATAGGCCATGGGCCGCATGAAGACAGAGGCATCGAGATCTACAAAGGCCGGCCCATCTTCTATAGCCTGGGCGACTTCATCTGTCAGAACGATAGTGTCCTTTTCCAACCTCAAGACAACTATTTACGGCAGGGACTGGGCTGGGAAGCGACCCCCGCCGATTTCTTCGACGCGCGCTCAGCCAATGGCACACGAGGTCAAGTAGTACAGGCCATTCGTTGGGAGAGCGCCGTTGCCATGACTAGGTTCGATGGCAGGCGGCTGAAGGAGATACGGCTTCATCCCGTTGATCTAGGCTTCCAGCGTCCCCCTTACCAGCAGGGTCGCCCCCTTCTTGCCGAGGGAGAGGTGGCAGAAAGAGTGCTAGAGCGGTTCCAGAATCGGTCCCAGCCGTTTGGTACGGAAATCAAGATAGAAGGTAACTTGGGGCTTGTTCAGGTCTAGAGCCTATGCCGCACTATGAGACATAGATAGGCAAGTGGCTGTGACCATCGGGCAAGCCAAGCAGAAGCCGGACATTCTTGGAGCCTTGAGGTGGCGCTCCATAGGCCCGCCAAGAGGGGGACGTGTGGTTGCAGTGGCCGGAGACCCTTGGAATGTGAACACTTTCTATTTCGGCGCCTGTGCCGGGGGTGTGTGGAAGAGTTCCGACGCCGGCATGTATTGGGAAAACGTTTCCGACGGCTTCTTCAACACGGCGGCGGTCGGCGCTATAGCCGTTGCCGACTCAGACCCTAATGTCATCTATGCAGGCACCGGAGAAGCCTGCATTAGAGGAAACGTCTCGTATGGCGACGGCGTTTACAAGTCCACGGACGGCGGCAAGACCTGGGCCAACGTGGGCCTGTCGGATACGCGTCACATCTCCCGTATCCGTATCCATCCCAAGGATCCCAACCTGGTGTATGTGGCGGCACTTGGCCATGCTTTTGGAGCAAATGAAGAGCGTGGCATATTCAGGTCCAAGGACGGCGGCTATACGTGGGAGAAGGTACTGTTCAAGAGCGACAAGGCAGGCGCCGCAGACCTGACCTTTGACCCCACCAACCCGCGCATCCTTTACGCTACTATCTGGCAGGCGTTGAGGACGCCCTGGAGCTTAGTAAGCGGCGGCCCAGACAGCGGAATATTCAAATCCGTGGACGGCGGTGGCACCTGGACGGAGATCACCGGCAACCCGGGTCTGCCTAGAGGTCTCAAGGGCCGTATGGGCATAGCGGCCTCACCCGCCCAACCGGGCCGCGTCTGGGCCACTATAGAGGCCGAAGACTGCGGCGTTTATAGGTCAGACGATGGCGGCGATACCTGGGAAATGGTCAACGATAACCGGGATGTACAGGCGCGCCCCTGGTACTATCAGCACATCTTCGCCGATCCCCAAGACTCGAATACCGTCTGGATACTCAGCACCCAGTGCTGGAAATCGTTGGACGGTGCCCGGGTTCCCACGCCTCACGACGACAACCATGACCTGTGGATAGATCCCAACAATCCGCAGCGCATGATAGAAGGCAACGATGGTGGCGCATGCGTCACCTTTAACGGCGGCCGGACCTGGTCCTCTATCTACAACCAGCCCACCGCCCAGTTCTATCACGTCAGCGCTGATAACAGGTTCCCTTACCGGCTTTACGGTACGCAACAGGACAACTCCGCAATCAGCGTCCCGTCACGCACCGATAAGGACGCCATATACTGGAGCGACTGCTATCCCGTTGGCAATGCGGAGAGCGGCTACGTAGCTGTCCATCCCGAAGATCCCAACATTGTGTTCTCCGGGGCCATTGGCATGTCCCCGGACGAAGGAAACCTCCTTCGCTATGACCGTCGGACAGGTCAGGTCAGGAACGTTACGGTTTGGCCCGAGTTCTATGGAGGGTGGGGCGCCAAGGACATGAAGTACAGGTTCCAGTGGACCTACCCCATCCAGTTTTCACCTCACGATCCCAACGTCCTCTACGTAGCGGGCAATCTGGTGTTCCGGTCAAGAGACCAGGGGAGCAGTTGGGAAGCCATAAGTCCTGACCTCACCAGGAACGACGCCACTACTCAGGAGGTGTCGGGAGGCCCGCTCACAGTAGATGCGACGGGTGCGGAGACCTACGGCACCATTTTTGCTTTCGCAGAGTCCCTTCACGAAAGGGGCGTCTTCTGGGCCGGTTCGGACGATGGACTCATCCATATATCCAGGGACGACGGCAAGACGTGGGACAATGTGACGCCCAGTGGCCTGCCGGAATGGACGCTCATCAGCATGATTGAGCCTTCTTCGCATGACCCCGCCACGGCATACATAGCGGCGACACGCTACAAGCTGGACGATCCCAGGCCAATGCTCTACAAAACCAATGACTACGGCAAGACCTGGACGGACATCTCTCAGGGGATCCCAGTTGGGGACTACACGCGAGTCATTCGGGAAGACCCAACCCGACGTGGTCTGCTGTACGCCGGCACCGAGACCAGTGTTTACCTTTCCTTTGACGATGGCGCGTCCTGGCAGTCCTTGCAAGCCAACCTGCCCACTGTGCCCGTGCACGACCTGGTTGTCAAAGATGATGATCTCCTCGCCGCTACCCACGGGCGGTCTTTTTGGATACTGGACGACGTGACCCAAATACGCCAGATAACGGACGCCCTGGCCTCGAAGTCCTTCCATCTTATGAAACCGCGTGACACGTACCGGGTAGCTGGGCCGGGCAAGAACTACCAACTCGCACTGGGGGCAATCGCTTACGGTGATACCAAGGACGCTGGAGAGAACCCGCCTAGCGGCGTAATCGTGACCTACTACCTGAGGGACAAACCGTCCGAGGATGAAGAGGTACTGCTCAGCTTCCTGGACTCCGAAGGTCAAATGATCAAGACCTTTTCCAGCAAGAAAGAGGATGGTCAGGGATCGACTGTTCCATTGGCGATATCAAGAGTATCCGCTGAGGCAGGTATGAACCGGTTCGTCTGGGACATGCAATATTCCGATGCATACAAGATCCCTGATGACAAATCGATGGAGCAGATAGTGATCGCGCCTTTGGCGTCACCCGGCGCCTATCAGGTGGTCTTGAAGGTACTAGGTCAGTCTCAGACTGAGACCTTCGACATCGTCAAAGACCCCCGAGTGGCTGCTACCCAGGAGGACTTTCAGGCGCAGTTCGACCTGCTGATCAAGATACGTGACAAGGTGTCGGAGACCAACGGCTCCGTGGTCAAGCTCCGTAGCGTCAAACGGCAGGTGGATGAGTGGACACGCCGTGCCGCCGGTCATTCCTCCGCCGACGCCGTATCAGAGGCGGCCAGCATTCTGCAGGCAAAGCTTTCAGTCATAGAGAACGAGTTGGCGCAGGTGGAGTTCAAAGGAGAGCGGGATCGCTTTCACCTTCCCGCCAAACTTAACCGCAAGCTGGCCGATATAGCCGGTGTGGTGTCCAGCGCCGATTTTGCCCCGCCAAAACAGGCTTATGATGCGTTTGATGACTTCACTGCCAGGATAGACTCGCAGCTAGAACGCCTTCGGGAGATCATAGGCCAGGACGTTTCTCAGTTCATAGACATGATCCACGAGATGGAAATACCGGCCATAGTTCCTACTTCCACGGCGTAGAGGCGACTGCCAGCAGCTTTAAAGGGCTGCTTCGGGAGAACCTAGCCGAAGTTTGGATTCCTTTTCGGAACCCGGAGGTTTTTCTAGGCAGTAACTGGGCCTGAAAGTCGCGCGTGGTCTTGCAGGACGAGACAGGGTGCGGGCCTGCATGCCACAAGAACGGTATGGGGGCTCGAACTTAGCTACCGATGTAGCTCTGTTTGAAGTGGCAATTCCCACATTACCAGGCGTAGTGGTGGAGCTGAGGGGACTCGAACCCCTGACTTCCTCCTTGCAAAGGAGGCGCTCTCCCAACTGAGCTACAGCCCCACGCTAGATTCAAGTATAGGTAGCCGTCTCTTGACGGTCAAGGAATATCCTCTGTCCTTGTTTACCCGTCCCGACTCCGCTATTATTGTAGCGACACCGTATGGGTGGAGGCCGATATGCCGTTTAGAGTAGGTCCAACGGAGCTTGTACTTTTGCTTGTCGTAGTGCTTATCATCTTTGGCGCTGGCAAGCTTCCTGAAGTTGGCGGCGCCATAGGCAAAGGCATCCGCGCCTTCAGGCGCGGCCAAGAAGGCATGGAAGACCGCGCCGATGCCGAAGACGAAGCCGGTGATGCCGAGTCAGGTTCTAAGACTAAGTCCAAAGAGGAAGCCAAGACTTAGTCACAGGTCCTTGAGGTGCGAGGAGATGCTTCTCAACTGAGAGCTCCTCTTTTTCTACCCTCCGGATTCTGGAACGGCGTCCGATACTGTACTTGTATCGCGTCGTGCCAGCCAGGCCAGCCATATCCCCGCTTCGTACAGTGCTATTATCGGTAGCGCCACCAGCGTTTGATTTATGGGGTCAAAAGTGGGGGTGATCAACGCTCCCAGCACAAAGGCGAGCACAAAGCTCAACCTGCGCCACTTGGCGAACGTTTTGTGGCTGACCACGCGCAGCTTTGCCAGTGTGAACATGAGTATCGGCGTTTCAAAGACCAGCCCCATCCAGAACAGCAGGTTCACTATGAGGTTTATATAGTTGCCAATGCGTATCATTGGCGCGGCGATGTCCGAGTTGAAGGTAAGCAGGAACCTGAACGCCGGCGGGATCAAGACAAAATAACCAAAGGCTATTCCCAGCACAAACGCCAGCGATATCCCCGGTAGCAGGAACAGCAGGTATTTCCTCTCCTTGGGAGTCAGGCCCGGCGTGACGAACATCACCACCTGGTAGGTGAGCACGGGAAGCGCTAGGATTATTCCCCCCAGGAAGGAGACCTTCATGGTGATGCCCAGCATCTCCGTGGCTTCCGTGAAAATAAGGGGCGCGCCCGTAATGCCAGGAAGATCGGCTGCCGGGCGTTGCAGAAACAGCAGGATCTGACGGTGGAAGATGAAAGTGACCACGGCGCCAACCACCGAGGCCAGCGCGGCAATGAACAGTCTGCGCCGCAGCTCTTCCAGATGGTCTCTTAACGTAAGCCCTTGCTCTGTTGTCAACGTTCCTTATCACTCTCCTGCTGCCGTTCGGCGGCGGATGGAAGCTGCTGACGTTCAGCAGTCTTGCCGGTAGTAGGGGGCTTTCCCTCCAGATCGTCCATGTCTATTAGCCTCGGTATCTCTGAAGTAGCGCGTTGCAACTCGCGCACGTACTTACCCAGAGTGCGAGATACCTCTACCATGCGGGAAGGGCCTAGCACAAGCAACGCGACCACCATTACGAAGAGCATCTCGAATATTCCTACGCCAAAGAAGTTCACAGTGTCTCTCCCCCAAGCCGGCACGTCTCGCAGCTTTCCATCGCGGGCGGCGGGTCGAGCTCCGCGCCCATTTCTCGCAGTATGTCTGCAGATAGACACATGGGAAGGCCTATTACATTAAGATGGCAACCTTCTACCGACGCCGCTGGAGAAAACACCTTGTCTTGTAAGGCGTAAGCGCCGGCTTTGTCCATGGCCTGCCCCGATTCCACCCATGCCCTGGCCTCGTCCTCACTGTAGTTTCGCATCGTAACCTTGCTCGTGAGATTTCCGCTGCGGCTTTCTCCGGAACTACTGTCGAGGACAGCTACTCCCGTAACTACCTCGTGCGTACCTCCGCGCAACCCGAGCAGCATCTCCATAGCTTCGAGTTCAGTCCGGGGCTTGCCCATTACTCTGTTGCCGTCTACCACAACGGTATCCGCGGCAAGCACCAGGCCCTGGCGCACTCTTTCCGCTACGTTTCTCGCTTTATGCAGCGCCACTCTTTGAACGTACTCCTCCGGGCTTCCTTCAACCGGCGGTTCCTCCGATTCAGATGGCAGGAGGTTGAACGGTATGCCGTGTTCTCTGAGGATTTGCCGCCGCCTAGGCGAAGCCGAAGCCAGCGTGATGGGATGGCCCGGCCTGAGGGTAAGCGTGACCAGGCACTCCACGTGATACGTCTGCGGGAACATATCTACCGGCTGCACCGATGCGATTTTGAACGGCCCGCTGAGGATGCGCAGGTCCCTTGCCAGGGTGGCGGGGTCGCAGGATACATAGATGAGCCGTTGAGGAGCAAGGCGGGCGATGGACTCCAGAGCCACCGTCTGGCATCCGGCTCGTGGAGGGTCAATTATCATAGCGTCTACCGGCTCGGCCATCTCCAGCAGCACTTCCTCCGTTTTCCCTTTGCGGATCTCGATGTTATTGAAGTGCCTCAGGTTGTATTGCGCGTCCTCTATGGACGCCGCCGACTCCTCGATGGCGATAACTTTGGAGGCGTAAGGGGCCAGCAGACCGGCGAACGTTCCCACTCCCGCGTAAGCGTCGATCAGCACCTCTGAGCCCGTAAGCCCCAGCGACTCCTTCACCAAGCCAACTATGTTTTCCAGTTGCTCTGTGTTCACCTGGAAGAAGGACGGAGAAGCTACCCTGAAGCGGAGGTCCATTACGGAATCCACGTAGGTCTTCTGCCCGGTCTCCAGAGGCACGTCCTCACTTTTGAGAGTGGGTTGAATCAACTTGGAGCCCGTCTTTGCGCCGGAGCGCACCGCCACCTGTGTCGTCTCTGCGCAATGACCGTCCATTTGACTCAAAACGTCGTTAATGGAATCGTTCATCAGCAGGCAACGCTCTATGTCGATGAAACGGCGCCGTTCCCGGTGAACATAGCCCAATCGCCCGCCTTCCCGGCTGACTGTGAACCTGGCGTGGTTTCGGTAGCCGAGCTCCCGGGGAGAGGGCAGGGTAGGGGAGACGGGCACATCGCTCAGGCCCCCGACGCGCTGCAGGGCGTCCTCGACGGCTTGGCGTTTCATTTCAAGCTGGTGCGAATATGCAACGTGCTGCCACTGACACCCCGTGCATTCCCCGAAATACCGGCACGGCGGTTGCTGCCGGTGCGGCGACGGTCTGACCACCTCCACCACCTCAGCCGCTATGTAGTGGCGGCGCTCTCTGATTATCTCCACGTCCACTTCCTCGCCGGGTATGCCGCCGAACACAAAGACGGGTTTATCCCCCAGGTAGGCCAGCGCCTCACCGAGTCGTCCCATTCCTACCAGTTCAAGGCGCACCAGCTGGCCGCGTTCTATGCTCTGTAATGTCATCAGGGTAGTTGAGAGTTCAGGTAGCTCTAATATACTCCAATATACTCCTCTCTAGCGGGGTATTCAAAAAAAGCGAGGTCGGTCTACGGTCTACACATCCCCACTTGTACCCGCACCCTCCTATAGCATAAGATTGGATTACGTTTTTCGACGGTGAATGCCGTTTTGCGATGACATGACAGTAGAACCTGCTGAGAAAGGCCGCAGACTTCCGCCTTGGTTCAAGGTGCGTGCACCTGGCGGTGAGAACTACGTCCGGCTGCGCAACCTCCTGCGGGACAGCGACCTCCACACAGTCTGTGAAGAGGCTCGCTGCCCCAATATTGGCGAGTGCTGGGAAAGAGGCGCAGCCACCTTCATGATCCTGGGCGATATCTGCACCAGAGCCTGCCGCTACTGCGCCGTTACCTCCGGCAAACCGCTGGCCGTTGATCTGGAAGAGCCGGACCGTTTGGCCAGGACGGTAGAGCGGCTGGGCTTGAAATACGTTGTCATCACCTCCGTCAACCGCGATGACCTGCCCGACGGCGGAGCGTTCATATTCGCTCAGTGCGTGCTCAAAATCAGGGAGCGTATGTCTGACGCTGCGGACGGGATAAAAGTGGAAACGCTGATCCCTGATTTCCAGGGAAACGGCTTGAAGACCATGGTGCGCGCTCGCCCGGACGTGCTGAACCACAACATAGAGACAGTGAGGCGCGTCTTCCACGGCGTACGTCCCAAGGGCGACTACGACTACTCGCTGGAGCTGTTGGAGCAGGTCAAGCGTATGGCGCCGGATATGCCCACCAAGTCGGGCATGATGGTCGGACTGGGCGAGTCCCGCGAGGAGATACTGGAAACCATGGATGACCTCCGCGCCGTGAACTGCGATCTGCTCACCATCGGCCAGTACCTGCGGCCCAGCCAGAAGCACGCGCCGGTGAGCAAGTTCTACACACCGGGAGAGTTCTTCGACCTGCAGCGGGAGGGTATGCGGCGCGGTTTCCGCTACGTGGCCTCCGGTCCCCTGGTGCGCAGCTCATATCTCGCCGATGAGCAGCATTCGGCGGCCTCCCTGGTGCTAGCCTAGCTCTGAGGTGCGGCTCTGCCCGACAGCTTTGACATAGACGACACTCTTTGGGCGGAACGCGACGATGACGTCGTTCGCTTTCACCGCAAGGCTCCCGGTAACGTTCCCGATCCGATCGTCCTGGAAGTGGGACTCTCCACGTTGCGGAACGTGTTGGTCTGGGCAGACGAAGAGCGCGGAGTTACCGCATCCTTCACCGGCCCAATGGCATCTCAGATAAGAGAGGCGGCTAGAACGTTGGGACTGACACCGGAAATGTTTGTCTGGTACGCCGTAAAAGCCTTTATGGACGTGGGCTCTCACTCTCACTGACCTTCGGCCGCCTTCAGTTCCCAAGAGCGTCTTGACAAGCCCTAACCTAAATGAGATAAAGCGTCTAAATCCACCGGATACGAGGGGGAACATGTACGAGACCAATATGTATGAAGGCATGCTTGCGGAAACCATAACCATCAGAGGCTACAACGACGACCCGGTGTACACCTACTTTGCCAAGCCGCTTGGCCCGGGCCCGTTTCCCGGCGTAGTTCTGGTGCATCACTTGCCAGGCTGGGACGAGTTCTACCGCGAGACCGCCCGTAGATTTGCTCACCACGGCTACCTGGCTATTTGCCCCAACCTTTATCAGCGGTTTGGCCATGGCACTCCCGACGACGTCGCCGCCAAAGTCCGCTCGGAGGGTGGCGTGTCGGATGATTCAGTAGTCGCCGATTCAGCAGCTGCCATGCAGTACCTTCGCTCCCTGCCTATTCACAACGGAAAGGTAGGCATATTCGGCACCTGCTCCGGAGGACGCCACGCCTTCCTGGTGGCTTGCCGCAGCGAGGGATTCGACGCCGTCGTCGAGTGCTGGGGAGGCCGCGTAGTGATGTCGCAGGACGAGCTTAGCCCTCAGCAGCCCGTTGCTCCCATAGACTACACCGCGGACCTGTCCGCCCCGTTGCTGGGGCTGTTCGGTGAAGAAGACTCGAGCCCTACACCGGCACAGGTGGAACTGCATGAGGAAGAGCTGAAAAAGCACAATAAGGACTACGAGTTTCACATGTACGCCGGCGCAGGCCACGGCTTCTTCTACTACGACAGACCGGCGTACCGCCAGCAGCAAGCAATGGATGGCTGGGGCAAGCTCTGGGACTTCTTGGGCAGGCATCTTGCGTAGGAGACACGAACCATGTGCACAATGATTACTGAAAAGGCGTTGATGTCCGGCACTGCCAAGGGGCCAAAGGGCTGGTTCGAAGTGCGCCATGCAAACGTTTCCTTTGACCATCCCTTCAATGCTCCACTTGACCACGCCATAAACATTGACTTTGTCAATGATAGTGAAGGCCTGGGCGCCAGGGTGGCCGTGGAGATCACCGCCGACTCGGCAAGGCGGCTGATAAAGGCCATACAGGATGCGTTGGAGCAGGGTGAGAAGTATCACCTTGAAGAGTTGGAGAACACCGCTTCAGTAAAAGGGATAAATGCATGATGGATGAGCAAGAAAAGGTTGCCACGCTGGCTGGCGGCTGCTTCTGGTGCCTAGAGGCGGTTTTCGAGCAGGTGCGCGGGGTGGAAAGCGTGACGTCGGGCTATGCAGGCGGACACGTATCCAACCCAACCTATGAGCAGGTATGCATGGGGATTACAGGCCATGCAGAGGTAACGCAGGTTGTCTTCCATCCCAACCTGGTCTCATACCGTGAGCTGCTGGAGATATTCTTTTCCATCCATGACCCTACTACGCTGAACCGCCAGGGGCCGGACATCGGTACGCAGTACCGTTCGGCGATCTTCTTCCATGATGAGGAACAGAAGGAGGCTGCAGAGGAGTTGATTGCAGAGCTAACCAAGGAGCAGATCTGGGACCGCTCCATTGTCACCGAAGTCGCGCCTTTGACCAACTTCTATCCCGCTGAGGATTATCACCGGGAGTATTATCGCAGGAACTCCAGGCAACCGTATTGCCAGGCCATCATCAGCCCCAAAGTCGCCAAGTTCCGCAAGCAACACATGGACAAGCTGAAGCCCGAAGTGGCGCAGCAACGCGCTTAGCTAGCGGCGGCGTTCCAGAACATAGGAGGCAAGCTCCACCAGGGACTGTCTTTCCCTGGTGTCCGGGAGTTGCAGCAGAGATCTCTTGGCTTGGTCGCAGAATTCGCCGGCTACTGCGTATGAATCGCTCAGAACGGAGGAGTTTCGCAGCATTTCAAGCACGCGCTTGTGATTGGCTTCGCGGTCCTCTCCCTTGAACAAAGCGTCTATTGTGTTGTCTTGCGGATAGCGCTCCATTAGCAGCAGGGTAGGCAGCGTGACCTTGCCCTCGATCAAATCGAGTCCCACAGGCTTACCTACCTCCTCTTCTATCCCTTCGAAGTCCAGGATGTCGTCTATTATCTGGAATGCCATTCCCAAGTTGCGGCCATATTCGACGAATAGCTGAACGGTCGATTCGGGCGCTCCGCTTAGAATAGCCCCGCTTTCCGCAGCCGTACGGAACAGAGTTGCCGTTTTGTTGTATATGCGGTCCTTGTATTGATCAAGAGAGCAGTTAGGGTTGAAGGCGCCGAACGACTCCAAGATCTGGCCTGTTGAGAGTTCCATGATTGTTTCGGCGAAACGGCGGACCACCCTCACGTTGCCCGTATCGCATACGTGCACCGCTGAAACAGCGAACATGAAGTCGCCGAACATCACCGCAATGTTGTTGCCCCACAGGCTGTTTACCGTGGCGCGTCCACGTCGCAGCGAAGCGTGGTCTACCATGTCGTCGTGAATCAAAGAGGCTACGTGGAGGAGTTCCACGGCGGCGCCCATGTTTACCAGCAACTCTTCACTTCCGGACTGCGTTCTTCCTGCTAGGAGCGTTATTGCCGGGCGCACCCGTTTGCCCGGAATCAAGGAGGTATGAGCAAGGAGTCCCTCCAAGGCTGAATGTTCCTGATTGGAAAGGGACTTTAGCTTATCTTCCACAGCTTCCAGCTGTCGGTGTACCGGTTCGTAAATGAAATCCAGGATGCTCTGGTCTGTCTTCAAATTTGTCACTAGCGTGTTATGGCCTCTTCCATGCGCCGCGATTCTTCCTCAACAACTGAGTCGTCCAGCTTGGTGAAGAGCGCCTGCGGCGACGGCAACTCGACCCCCGGCTCCGGCTGCTGAAGCGACCAGCCGTGGTCGTGGATCGTTCCCGGTAGGCCCAGGAGGGTGTGTAATCGCTCTGCGCTGAAGGGCAGGTAGGGGTAGGTAACGGTCTTCAGCGCGGATATGGTATGGAGGGTTACCCAGAGGGTCGTGGCCGTCCTGTCACGGTCATTCTTCATGGTATGCCAAGGCGCTTGTGAGTCCAAGTACCGGTTGGCTTCTTGCGCCAGCGACATCGCGGCGCGAAGCCCCTCGCGGAACCGGGTCTTGGATATGTGTGAACTCGTCTCATTCAACGTGTCATTGGCTTTGGCCATCAGCGACCGGTCAACGTCGGTGAGTTCATGCGGTTCGGGCACTTTGCCATCGAAGCCCCGCCGGACCAACGTGAGCACCCTGTGCACCAGGTTGCCATAAGTTGCCACCAGTTCATCGTTGTTGCGGCGCACGAATTCATCCCAGGTGAAGTCCGTATCGGAGGTTTCCGGCATGCTCGCTGAGATGTAGTACCGCAGTGGGTCAGGCTCGTACCGCTCCAGATAATCGGTTACCCATACGGCGCGGCGCTCGCTCTTGGAGAACTTGCCGCCGTACATATTGAGGTATTCGTTAGCGGGCACGTCGTAGGGGAGGTGAAGGCTGTTGCCGTACCCCATGAGTATTGCCGGCCATATGATGGTATGGAAGGGGATGTTGTCCTTACCCACAAAATAGTACGTCCTTGCCTCCGGGTCCTCCCAGAACTCTTTCCACGCCTCCGGCCTGTTCTGGAGCGCGGCCCACTCCTTGGAGGCAGACAAGTATCCTATTACCGCTTCAAACCAGACGTACACGCGCTTCTGCCCGTAGTCCGTCGCCGGAACGGGCACGCCCCAATCTATATCGCGTGTTATTGGTCTATCGTGCAGGCCTTCTTTTATATAGCCCTGCGTGAAGTTCAATACATTGGGACGCCAGTGTGCTTGCCCCTGCACCCACTCCAGCAAATCGTCTTGCAGAACGCTGAGACGTAAGAAATAGTGCTCCGATTCACGGACCTCCGGCGTGGCTCCACTGAGGCGGCTGCGCGGGTTCTTCAACTCCAGGGGATCCATTGGCCTACCGCAGTCGTCACACTGGTCGCCGCGGGCCTTTTCGTAGTCGCAGAAGGGGCAGGTTCCCTCCACGTAGCGGTCCGGCAGGAACCTGCGGTCGACCTCTGAGTAGAGCAGGGGAGTGGTCTTCCTGACGGCGAGTCCCTTATCCTCCAGGGTGCGGAAGATGTCTTGAACCACCTCTTTGTGGTTCTCGGTGCCTGTGCTGGTGAACAGGTCGAAGGTGATGCCCAGCTTCTCCCACGTCTCAAGCTGTGCGGGACGATACTTGTCCACGACCTGTTGCGGGGTCAGCCCCTCCTCTTCAGCGGTAACGGTTATCGGCGTGCCGTGCTGGTCGCTGCCCGACACCATGAGCACCTTGCTGCCCTTCAGCCTGTGGTACCGCGCGAAAATGTCCGCGGCCACGTAGCAACCCGCTAGGTGACCCAGATGAATATAACCGTTGGTATACGGCCAAGCTACGGCAACAAGAATCTTTTCAGCAGCCAATTTGCTCTCTTTGGGTGATGGAATTCGGCCTATTCTAGCACAGACATACCCGGCAACGTTTCCGGGTCATCTTATAGCTCCAGCCATAGATCGTAGATCTGCCGTCTGGATAGACTATACTCGATTGATATCTGAGCCGTAGCCTCCTTGACGGTAGTTCCCGCTTCTTTTAGCTCTCGCAATTTCCTGACTGCGCCTTCCAAGTCCGTCGCACCACTGTGTGGCCTGGCTCCTTCCACTACCAGGGTAAACTCTCCTCTTGGCCGGTCAAAGTGAGCCACCGCTTCCGATAGTGTGCCTCGGTATATCTCTTCGTAGAGCTTAGTTAGCTCACGGCACACGGCCACTTTGCGGTCTCCCAAGATTTCGGTCATATCTTGCAGGGAGGCCTTCAGCCGGTGGGGAGCCTCAAAGATGACCAGCGTATAAGGCTCACCGGCTACCGCGTCTAGCGATTCACGGCGTGCTTTTGGTCTGTTGGGTAGGAAACCCAGAAAGAGAAACCGGTCGGCATGCAGGCCTGAGACGGCAAGCGCCGTGGTGACAGAGGAAGCTCCGGGCAACGCGGTCACTGCGAATCCCGCCTCCGCAGCAGCGGCGACCAGCTCACAGCCTGGATCGCTGATGGTAGGCACTCCGGCCTCGGAAACCAAGGCCACGTTGCCTGTAAGCAAAGCGTCCAATACGTAGGGTATGCGCCCGCTCTTGTTGTCTTTGTAATAGCTAATAAGCGGCGTCTTTATGTTGTAGCGACGCAGAAGTTTCCGGGTGGTTCTGGTGTCCTCTGCCGCTATCAGGCTTACATCCTCAAGCACCTGCAGCGCCCGTAAGGAGATGTCTTGAAGATTCCCAATGGGAGTTGCTATTAAATATAGAGTCGTCACGGTCTAATGAGCCTCTTACGCGGGTACTACGGCTATGTTAGAATTATAGTGTACTTAGGGAGACGCCTATAGTGCTCTAGGGAGAGGCATCATGGAAGAGCAGACTATATCACAGTCATCTCGGGTTACGTTCAGAGCAGGCCTTCTTATTGGCCTCATCTCCGGCCTCATCATGACCTTGATCATGGTAGCCCTGAGATTTGCTTTCGAAACCCCCGTCCTTCCCGAAATCATCGCAGATTGGCTTACCAGCGTAACTCCGCCGGAGCTGTTTGACTTCGTATTGGAACACCTGCAGGTAGCGGCCAAACCCCTGATGTTTTCTATCTTGCTGGTAACCCAGGTGTTGGCCGGTGCAGTCTTGGGCGTGGCTCACGTTCGTTACTCCTCTAGAACACCCTTCTTGCCGCAAAGCAGTTGGATAAGAAGTCTCATCTTGGCAACGGTTATATGGCTCGTTTTCATGGTTTTGCTATCGCCTGTGATAGGCGCGGGTCTATTTGGCGCATCTCTAGCCGACGGCCCGTGGGGCTACATGTCCATCACGTATGTCTCTTTCCTTGCCTTCAGCGCCACTTTGGTCGAGCTGCATCGCATAGCCATGGCGCGTCTTAGCCCGGAACCGGTATCCGGGCGGCGGGAGTTCATCAGAAGGGCCGCTTTCTTCGGACTGTTCGCCGCCGTGGGGGGGTTGGCCGTAAGGACCATCTTTCAGAACACCTCAGCCGTTACCCCGTCTACGGTAACCGACGTCGCGGGTATGCCTCCTGTAATTACCCCTAACGACGTGTTTTACGAGGTATCGAAAAATATAGTGAACCCCAGTGTGGACGTGATTGACTGGAAGCTGGAATTCGCAGGCGACTTTGGCAAACCCATGTCTCTGACATATGAGGAGCTTCAGGCGCTTCCCTGGCAGGAGGAGTACGTCACGCTGACCTGCATCAGCAATCGCATAGGCGGCGGGCTCATTGGCAACGCCCTGTGGCGAGGAGTCAAGTTGAGCACGCTTTTGGAGATGGCCGAAATGCCCGACAGCGTTGAGAGGCTGGCTTTCCACGCCGCCGACGGGTACGTGGATAGCTTCCCCACGGATTATGCCTTGCGTGACCAGACCATAGTTGCCTACCTGATGAACGGTGAGCCCCTCACGGACGGCCATGGATTCCCGGCCAGAATCATAGTACCCGGTTTGTACGGAATGGAAAACGTAAAGTGGCTCACCAAGATAGAGCCCGTACCGTCATCGTTCAGGGGCTACTGGCAGCAAAGGGGTTGGGCCGATACGGCTATCATTCAGACGATGTCCAGGATAGATGTTCCTACCCGCAACGCGGACATTCCGGTAAACGATGAATCGTTTGTTGGCGGGGTGGCATTCGCCGGAGATAGGGGCATCAAGATGGTGGAAATCAGCCTTGACGACGGCGAAACCTGGCAGACCGCTGAGTTCAGCGAGCCGCTTTCACCCTATACATGGGTGCTCTGGACAAGAGATTGGATGCCCACCGAGCCGCAAAGGATTAACCTGGCGGTCAGAGCCACGGATATGGAAGGAAACACGCAGCCCGCCAGAATCACCAGAGCGCTGCCTAACGGCGCCGAAGGATGGCACCGCTTTTCGGTGTCCGTAGTCTAGCTTGACCGCGGTCACTGAGAAGCTCAGACAACGTAACCATAGACCCGTCTTCGTTTGCGACTTCTCACCGCCGCGCGGCGCAGATTTCTCCACGGTGGAACAGGTGAAGAGGGTAGGCGCCGATTTTGTGAGCGTGGCCTACAGCCCGGGCAGGTCGGTGCGTGTCGACTCAACCGCAATGGCGCAGGTCATCGGTCTCTCTGGCAACCAGGATGTCATTTTCAGCTTGGCCCCCCGCGACATGAACAAGCTGGCCTTGCAGAGTCACCTGCTGGGCGCGCAGGCGCTGGGGTTGGAAAACGTGGTCGTGCTGGGTGGAGACGGCTTCACGTCACGAGACCGCGACTTGATGACCCCGGTCAACGATTACAGCTCCACGGGCCTGATCAAAGCCATCGGCGACTTGAATCATGGGGAGGACTTCCGCGGTTTGAAACTTAGAAAACCCACCCGGTTCTGCATAGGTTCCGTAATCGATTTTGGCGCTTCTGATATCGAAAGAGAAGCTAGGCTGACGGAGAGGAAGATACAAGCCGGGGTGGATTTCTTCTTAAGCCAGGCCTTTTACACCGTTGAGGTGGCGGACCGTTTTTACGAGACGTATAGCAGCGTTGCCGGCGGCGATTTAACCCTGCCCGTATTTCATGGTTTGCAGATACTGGAACGTGACGGTATTCTCTTTGGCGACGTGCCAGCGCATTTGAGGAGCGACTTGGAAAAAGGCCGCTCGCCATTGGAAATAGCCTTCGAGCAGCTTCAGAGCTATATGGATAACGGTATGGACTTGATCTATCTGATCCCGCCCATTCTCAAGGGTGGGCGGAGGAGCTATGTCGCGGCTGAGCAATTCCTCCTTCAGGTTAAAGCCCAGGTGAAGGCGTGACCGAGGCAATACGCGTAGAAAACCTGGTCAAGAAGTTCGGCAGCCTGGTAGCCGTGGACGACGTCTCATTTTCGGTGGAGCAGGGCGAGATTTTCGGCATACTCGGTCCCAACGGGGCGGGCAAGACCACTACTCTGGAGATTATAGAGGGTCTTCAGCAACCTAGCGGCGGCCGTACCTCCGTGCTGGGCATGGACAGCCAGAAGGAAAGCCTGGCAGTCAAGGAGCGCATAGGCGTGCAACTGCAGGCATCGGCGTACTTTGAATACCTCACTCTAATCGAAATTCTGGACCTCTTTGGTAGATTCTACTCAAAGAGTATCTCTTCACGAGAATTGCTGGAGCGAGTGGGCCTCATTGACAAGGCAAAGTCCACCATATCCAAGCTCTCCGGGGGGCAGAGACAGCGGTTTGCCATAGCTGCCACGCTTATCAACGACCCGGAAGTGGTGTTCTTGGACGAGCCTACCGCAGGGCTGGATCCACAGGCCCGGCGAAACCTGTGGGAGTTTATCCAAGCCATCCATGGAGACGGGTGTACCGTGGTGTTGACCACTCACTACATGGAGGAAGCGCAGTTCCTCTGCCGGCGCGTCGCCATCATGGACCAGGCCAAGATTGTGGCTATGGACACGCCCGACAACCTGATACGCTCCTTGCCGGTGCCCTACGAAATCAGGTTCACGGCCAGCGACACTCTGAAGCAACGCGACTTGGAAGAGCTGGAAGGAGCCCAATCCGTCCACCGAGGCGAGGATGGATTATGGCGCTTGGCATCTTCCGATGCTGCAAAAACCGTGGGAGCTTTGATGAGCTTGAACCAAAATGCAGAGTTGACCCACCTGGAAGTGGCACCTGCCAACCTGGAGGACGTTTTCCTGTCCATTACGGGACGTCAGCTGAGGGACTGAACCATGTTGCTGTGGTTAACCGTTGCCAATCTCAAGATGACCTACAGGAACAAGCAGGCCCTGTTCTGGTCGCTGGCGTTCCCCCTTATCTTTGTAACCGCGTTTGGCCTGTTCAACTTTGATGATCCGCCCAACGCTACCGTACTGCTCGTCGACCAGGCGCAGGACGCTGCGTCACAGGGCTTCATCCAGGCCATGTCGACGGTGGAGCACATTACCGTAGAGGAGCGGTCCGATGTGTCGGTTGCCCGTAGGGAAGTGGAGGACGGCGATTTCAGCTATCTGTTGATTATTCCCGAAGGTTTACAGGAGAGAATCGTTCAGGGCCAGGGAGCAAGCCCTTCCAGCTTTTCTCTTATCTACGACAGGGGGAATAGCGGCGCTCCCATTACTATAGGCGTGGTGCAACGTTTGGTGGAGGAGATGAATAAACGGCTGGCCAACGCTCCAACGCTTGTAGAGCTGCAATCTGAAGGTGTCCAGGCACGGCAGTTGACCTACTACGATTTCCTGCTTCCCGGCCTTGTTGGAATGGGCATCATGAACTCCGCCATCGTTGGTATAGCGGCTTCAATGGCTCTCTACAGGCAGCAGAGAATACTGAAGCGGATATTGGCCACGCCTCTGAAAGTGCGCGTATTCTTTGCCTCTGAAGTCCTGGCCAACCTTGTCGTTGCCATAGTCCAGGCCGCCATCATACTGACTGCGGGGATTTTGCTCTTTGGAGCCAACATCTACGGCAACTTTCTCTGGGTGTTTGCCGTAGTTCTGGTTGGCAGCATAGTTTTCCTCAACATTGGCTTCATTATTGGGGGCTTATCCAAGAATGTAGACGCCGCCGTGGGCCTGGCCAACGCCGTATCTTTGCCCATGATGTTTCTGGCCGGCGTTTTCTTCCCCAAAGAGGGACTTCCCTGGATTCTGCCCGATGTCGTTTCGTATTTGCCGCTTGCGCCCATGCTGGACGCCCTCAGAGGAGTGGCCCTAGAGGCCGAACCGTTGTGGAATTACCCCTACGAGTTTGGCCTGCTCGGAGTCTGGATAGTAGTGAGCGCCGTGGTGGCCGTGCGCGTCTTCAAGTTCGAGTAGCTCTACTTCAACAGCAGCCGTATATCGTGGATCAGAGGTTCTGGGTCAAGGGTCAGGTCTGTGATAACGGAGCGCATTCGCCCCTCTTGGTCTATGAGGTAGACCGGCGCCGAATGTGTAACCAGGTAAGCCGCTTTCTCGGAAAGCCCTTCGTTGCTGGCAACGGTTTCCCTTGCCAGGTCCGCTCCCAAGCTCTCTATCGCGCCGCCGCCTGAATCGTCGGTTCGATCCACCGCCACGTAGTACGCCTCCCATAGGGGGGATAGCTCCTTCTCCGGCCCGGTCAGGAAAGACCACTTGTCCAACATATTCCGCTGTTGTGAATAGGCGAGGGCTTGCTGCGGAGTATCCCTGTCGGGGTCTACGGAAATGGCTATTATGGAGACCCTGGCCGCATCTTCACCCAGGGTTTCATGAGCTTTGCCAAGCGAGTGCGCCGTGAGAGGGCAAACGTCCGGGCAGTTGGTATAGAGGAACGTCAACGCAACCACGTTGCCCCGCTTGTCGCTTAGCGACGTTTCCTCTCCGAACTGGTCGAGCAGTGTAAACCCTGGAGCGGGGTCCCTGGCCGTGAGCTCGGTGCCCATGAAGGATTCCGGCGTCTGAGAACAGCCCGCCAGCGTTGCCGCGGTCAATATCCCTATCAGTAGGGGAACCGCGCGTACCCTACGGGAAAAGAGCAAGTGTGCGGTCACAACTTTATCGAACTGTCCACCATGACAGCCGTGAAGAGGAGCGCCAAGTACAGCAGTGAGTATAGATACAGATGTTTGGCCGCACGATTCGTCTGGTCTCGGAGCAGCCTTGCCACGTAGAAGAGCAGCGCTGCCCCCAGCATGGCGGCGCTCAGAGCGTAAACCCAGCCCACGGCCTGTGCCGTAACGAAGATCAAGCTGATAGCAACCAGTATCAGGCTGTGCATTAGAATTGCCTTTGTGGTTGCACGTTCACCGGCTACCACAGGCAGCATAGGGACTCCTGCTCTTGCGTAGTCGTTCTTGAGGAGAAGCGAAAGAGCCCAGAAGTGAGGCGGCGTCCAGAAGAAGATGATGGCGAAAAGGTACAGCGCGGGCAGGTCCAACCCCCCCGTGATTGCTGCCCAGCCTACTACGGGAGGCACAGCGCCCGCGGCGCCGCCGATTACTATGTTCTGCGTCCAAGTCCGCTTCAGCCACGCTGTGTAAACAAGGGTGTAGAAGAGCGTGGCTCCCAACACCAGCAGCGCACTTAGCAGGTTCACCCATAGAGCCAGAACGCCAAAGGCAATAATATTCAGTCCTATTCCCATCCACAGCGCATGCCTTGCGGGGATCCTATCGCCTGGCAGGGGACGCTGCTTTGTCCGGTTCATCCGGGCATCTATATCGCTGTCCAGGTAATGATTGATAGCGTTTGCGCCGCCCGCGCCCAGGGAGCCCGCAAACAGCACCAGCAACGTTGTCCCCAGGGGCGGTACACCCTGCGCTGCTAGGAACAGGCCGCCGAGCGCGGTTATCAATAGCAGTACAATTATCTTCGGTTTGGCGAGCGTGACGTAGTCTTTGACTCTTCCGAGATCTAACAAGGCGGCTTTGGCCATCGTTGCCATGACTACAAGACCTCCCAGAAGCGCCGTAGCCAGGCTCAAGTGCACCGCTCTGGCCGCTGCGGTGAAGCCCGTCCAGGGATTGGCTGCCCCCGCTATCGTTTGCGCGACTATCAGGGTTCCTACGACGGCTCCCGTCATCCAGAAGACAGGCCGCTCTTGCTTGTGGCGCCATGCCATGATGACTACTATCCCTGCCAGTACCGCTCCCGCTCCTGCCAGCAGGCGATGCAACAGGTGCAGCCACCCCAGCCCGACGTTGGGCGTCAGGCCGCTGTCGCACAGCGGCCAGCCAGGACACACCGTCCCGGCTCCACGCCCCACTATGTATGAGCCCGACAGTATGACTACAAAGGTGGCTATGGCTGCCGCCCATGCCCACGAGAACAGCTTCTCGTCTCCCTGTCCTGAGGTGGTGCGTGTCCTATATCCCCACACCAGGCTGACCATGAGCAAGGCGAAGATGGTTTGGGCAGTTGCAAGGTGCAACGTTCTGAGGTCGGGGTGCAGCTCCGTCAGCACCGTGGCCCCACCCAGAGCACCCGCGACGGCCACCAGAAATACCGTTACGAAAAGGATTGCCACCAGCGAGTTGAGTCTCCGCTGGTTCCACATCGCCGTCACTGCGGTAGCCAGGACGATTATTCCGGTACTGCTGGCCACCAGTCTGTGCGTGTATTCGATAAGTGTGTGAAATTCAAAGGGAGGGATCAGCTTGCCATGGCACAGGGGCCAGTCCGGGCATCCCAAGCCGGAACCTGTTATTCGTACGATTCCACCCAGGGTTATCAAACAGAAGACCGCGATGGAAGAGGCGATTATTAGAGCTAAAAGCAGATTGCTGGCTGGCTTGAACTGCCCGCTGGCTTCGTACGAAGTTAGCTCAGGTCTTGGGCGATTGGTAACAGCCGAATCGGACATCCGCATTAGAAGATTGTAACCGCCATCAGTCCCTTTAATATATCATAGGCGGCGTGTTCCTTATAACAGGTGATTGAAGAGCCGCAAAATCCTTGACGCAGATTCACACAGTTGATATTCTTCAAACTTGATTGGTCTATTTTTCACAAAGTGACCATTGATTTGTCAGATACTAGGATACTGAAGATACATGTGGCGTGACGTTATCAAGCTGAGGACGTTGGTGCTGCTGTTGGGCCTAGCGCTCATGGCCACAGGATGCTTTCCATCCCATCCGCAGTCTACCTTTGAAGCCGCCGGTCCCGTAGCCCAAGAACAGCTGGACCTTTTCTATATCATATTCTGGGCCGCTGTCTTTGTCTTCGTGGTAGTGCAGGGGGCCTTGATCTATACCATCATAAGGTTCCGCCGCCGCGCCGGAGCGAACGGCCTGCCCAAGCAAACCCACGGCAACACCAGGCTGGAAGTGGCTTGGACCATTGCTCCCGCCATAGTGCTCGCCATTATTGCCGTGCCTACTGTGGATACAATCTTCAGCACGGCCAACGTTCCTGAAGGAGAAGTGCTTACAGTCACCGCCACCGCACATCAGTGGTGGTGGGAGTTCGACTATCCGGATTTGGGCATTACCACCGCCAATGAGATGCACGTGCCTGTGGGCACGAACGTAGACGTGATCCTGGAGTCCAAGGACGTTATTCACAGCTTCTGGATACCCAAACTGGCGGGCAAGGTTGATATGGTGCCCAACAACACCAACACGATGTGGTTTAGAGCCGACGAGTCCGGCGAGTTCTATGGCCAGTGCGCCGAGTTCTGCGGCACCGCCCACGCTCTGATGCGGTTCCGTGTTTTCGCGCAGCCTCAGGACGAGTTCGATGCCTGGGTTGAAGGGATCAGGGCTGAGCCCGCGGAGTCCACGGGCCTGGCTGCTCAGGGAGCAGAGCTGTTTTCCATGAAGGGGTTTGACGGCACCCTCAAAGGAGAAAGCGTTACCGGGCAGCGTTGCGCTATCTGCCATACCGTGGAGGGCCAGCCGATAAGGGGTGACGTTGGCCCCAACCTCACCCACGTAGCCAGCAGGAGCACCTTGGGCGCTGGTATAATGGACAACAATGAAGAGAACCTGAGAGACTGGGTGAGCAACCCTGATGAGGTGAAACCGGGGGTGGCAATGCCCGTTCTCAACCTAACTGAAGAGGAGTTGGACGCCCTGGTGGCGTACCTACAGAGCTTGCAATGAAGCGGTTATTGATTCTCGGAGGTCGGTAATGGCGGCTGTTACTAGCCAGATACCTTGGATACTGAGGCGGCCTACCACCACCACCGGTTGGGTGGGATGGCTGGTGACTGTTGACCACAAGCGCATTGGAGTTCTTTACGGCGTAACTGCCGTAGTCTTCTTCCTCATTGGCGGAATAGAGGCGCTCACCCTCAGATTGCAACTCGCCTCCTCGGAGAACTCCCTGGTCAGCCCGGACGTGTTCAGCCAGCTGTTCACCATGCACGCGCTGACCATGATCTTCTTGGCCATAATGCCGTTGAGCGTCGCTTTCTTCAACATAGTTATCCCATTGCAGATAGGCGCTAGGGACGTCGCGTTCCCCCGCCTCAATGCATTGAGCTATTGGGTATTCCTCTTCGGTGGCATACTGCTGAACGCAGGCTGGCTAATAGGGGCTGCTCCCGGAGCGGGATGGTTTGCATACGCCCCGCTGACCGCTGAAGCCTTCGATGTTGGTAGCGGTATGGACTTCTACGTCCTTGGCCTGCTGGTGCTCGGCACCTCCTCCATGGCCGGCGCGTTCAACTTCATTGTTACCATCATAAATATGCGCGCCCCTGGCATGACCCTCATGCGCATGCCCGTGTTCACCTGGATGACGCTGGTCACTTCCTTCCTGCTGGTCACCGCCATGCCCGTCATCACCGTTGCCCTCATTCAGTTGGGCTTCGACAGATTCGCTAGCACCAACTTCTTCAATCCCTCTGCCGGCGGCGACCCAATCCTGTGGCAACATCTCTTCTGGGTCTTCGGCCACCCTGAGGTGTACATACTGATACTTCCTGCTATGGGTATCGTTTCTGAGGTGCTGCCAACCTTCTCCAAGAAACCTCTCTTCGGCTACCCGTTCATAGTGCTGTCCGGAGTCTTCATTGGATTCATGGGTTGGGCCGTGTGGAGCCACCACATGTTTACCGTGGGACTTGGCCCGGTGGCCAACGCCACGTTTGCAATCACAACAATGTTAATTGCAGTACCCACGGGGGTGAAGATATTCAACTGGATAGGTACCTTGTGGGGAGGTTCCGTACAGCTCTCCACGGCCATGCTCTTTGCCATAGGTTTCATTGTTCTCTTCATAATCGGAGGTTTGAGCGGGGTCACTCACGCTTCGCCTCCTGCCGATGCTCAGCAGCAGGACACCTATTACATAGTGGCCCATCTCCACTACGTGCTCTTTGGCGGTTCCATATTTGGTCTGTTTGCCGGCATCTACTACTGGTTCCCTAAAGTGACGGGTCGCCTCATGAACGAGGGGCTGGGCAAGCTCAACTTCTGGTTGCTCTTCATTGGAATGAACCTGACCTTTGCCCCCATGCACTGGCTGGGCTTGGACGGCATGCCTCGCCGCATCAACACCTACGATTCCAGCATGGGGTGGGATTTCTGGAACCTCTTCGCCACCGTGGGAAGCTGGGTGATAGCGCTGGGAGTGCTGGTCTTCATCTGGAACTTCTTCGTAAGCCTTCGCAAAGGCGAAGAGGACAAAACCGGCGACCCCTGGGATGGCAGAACACTGGAGTGGTCCATATCATCACCCCCGCCGGCCCACAACTTTACGGAGATACCCACGGTTCGGGCTAGAGACGATTTCTGGGAGCGAAAATACACTGAGGGCCCGGACGGCAGGCCCGTACCCATACCAGCCGGCGCCGCCTCAAACGGAGGGCATTCCGATGCCGGTCATGGCATTCACCTGCCCGGTCTGTCATACTTCCCGCTTGTAACGGCTTTGGGCATGGTGGTTGCCACCTTTGGCATACTGATCCATCTTGCCGTTGTTGTAGTTGGCGTCTTGGTCATGATGTTTGGCATATACGGTTGGGCCTTTGAACCGGCCGATCCTGAACCCGGCCCCGAAGGTCATTAGCGAGGTGAATAGTTGGCACAGGCCCTAGCGCATTCCGAGCACCCTCAGACCACTACAGGCCTTGACCATCGCAAGATGGTCATGTGGGCCTTCCTTGGTTCGGACACCCTGTTTTTCGGCTCGCTCATTGCAACCTACCTGCTTTACAAGGGCAAGAGCGTAGAAGGCCCTTATCCCTACGAGGTGTTCAACATCCCGTATACCTCCGTAAGCGCCTTTGTACTGCTCATGAGCAGCTTGACCATGGTGCTTGCTCTTGCCGCTATTCAGAAGGGTGATCAGCGCGGCCTCAAGATATGGTTGCTGGCTACGGCATTACTTGGCGCGGTTTTCCTTGGAGGACAGTACTTTGAGTTCACCTTCTTTGTTGAGCACAACGGTCTCAACTTGACGAACAACCTGTTCGGCACCACCTTCTTTGTCCTCACCGGCTTTCACGGAGCTCACGTAACCGTTGGCGTGATCATTCTCCTGTCCTTCTTCGTCGTGGCTTGGAGAGGCCGGTTGAAGCCCGAGCAGCACTTGAACATAGAGCTTGCCGGTTTGTACTGGCACTTTGTGGACGTAGTCTGGATTGTCATATTCACAGTGGTATACCTGGTAGAGGCGCCCAACATTGCAGCCTAGCTGAGCAGAGTCCTACGATGAGCACAACCGTACATACAAGAGAGGCAGGTCATCCTACACCGGCTAAGTACGTAGCCATAGCCGTCATACTGTTCGTCATCACCGTTGTAGAGGTGGCCATTGTTTACCTTGACCTTGCCACCGCTTTCCTTATATCTGCTCTCATAGTGCTTTCCGCGGCCAAATTTACGCTGGTGGCCATGTTCTACATGCATTTGAAATTCGACAGCAGGCTCTTCTCTGCATTTTTTGTTGGGGGTATGCTGCTCACCACCGGTGTGATACTTGCCTTGATGGCTCTCTTTGGACTCCTAGCCTCGTAGGTAAATATGGACAAGAAAACACTGCAAGACCGCATAATGTCCGCCATATGGGTGCCCGTGCTTGTGCTCATTGTCACAGCGGCCATCATCATTGGCATAGGAGAGTTGCTCCTTGCACTGGCTGAGGTTCAGGAGAAGGTGACCATTGGCGGTATACAAGTAAAAGAACCGTGGTCGGTGCTTGTAGCGTTGATCATCGCCGCCGCCATTCTCGCTGGCGCGGCGTTTCTGGCAAAGGGCGGCCGCGGCTCATCTTCTTAAACCCGCGGGCTTTGCATATGGACGGGTAGGGTAGTGGCAGATACAAATCTCTGGCTACAGTGGCATTTCCATCCCGACATTGTCCTGGGTATTCTCTTTTTACAGGGCGCCTATCTGTTAGGAGTCACCCGTCTGCGAGGGCGCTTGGGCCGCGCCGAACCCGTCGAGGCCAAGCACGTCGTTTTCTTCTCTGCCGGAATGCTGTCCATGTACCTGGCGCTTTCCTCTCCCATTCATCACCTGGCCGATAATTTCCTGTTCAGCGCTCACATGGTACAGCACTTGATTCTCATCCTTGTCATGCCTCCGCTTCTGCTGGCGGGGACGCCGCCCTGGCTAATCAGACCGCTTTTCCGCCACAGCCTGACGCTGTCTGTGGCACGCTGGCTCACCCGTCCGGTGCAGGCGTTTGCCATATCCGGTTTCGTTCTTGCCGTCTGGCACCTCCCCGCTATGTACGACGCTACGCTCCAGACGCACGGAATCCATGTCTTGGAGCACCTCATGTTCATGATCAGCGCCGTCATCATGTGGTGGCCTGTGATGAGCCCCCTCTCCGAGGTTCCCAGGGCCAGCTACCCCATGCAGATGGTGTACCTGTTTCTGCTCACACTTCCTGCAGGCTTCATAGGCGCCGCCATCACCTTCTCGCCGCGTGTGCTGTACCCTTTCTACGCTTCTGTACCCAGGCTTTGGGGCTTGGACGTGGTGTCGGACCAGCAGATAGGGGGGCTGATCATGAAGCTCCCCGGAGCGCTGGCCTTCTTTATAACCATGGGTGTCGTGTTCGTTCTGTGGTATCAGAGGGACCAGAAGGGCTATACCGACGTTGTGGAGGAGCTGGAGTCGCCGCAGCATGCCACTCCGCGGCCTGAGCTTGCCGAAAGATAACGTCTCTTCACCATGGGCGGCTGTATTGACGCTCCATCCTGCCTGATGCTACTCTGAAACGTAGACGGGGACATCATGCGTAGGGGTGTAGCTCAGCTGGTAGAGCAGCGGTCTCCAAAACCGCAGGTCCGGGGTTCGAATCCTCGCGCCCCTGCCAAAGGGATAAACCCGTGCCGAGGTGGTGGAATCGGTAGACACGCTGTCTTGAGGGGGCAGTGCCCGTGAGGGCGTAGGAGTTCAAATCTCCTCCTCGGCACCAGAAATAGGATGGCGACGTAGCCAAGTGGTCTAAGGCGGGGGTCTGCAAAACCCCTATTCGGCGGTTCGAATCCGCCCGTCGCCTCCAACCTTTAACCAAGCTAAGGCCGCGCAATGAACCAAGCTGACCTCGAACACCGAATCCATCAAGTGCTCTCTGAATTCGAGTTGATAGGGCCGTTTTTCGCGGGCTATCCAGTCAACCAGAACTTCGATTACTCCGCGCTCTACCCTCTGCTGGCCTTCGCGTCGAACAACGTGGGCGACCCGTTCGGCTACTCTCGCTACCAACTGAACACGCATGAGACCGAACGGGAAGTGGTCCGCATGGTCTCGGAGTTGATGCGGCTGCCGCCGGACGAGGCCTGGGGATACGTCACGACGGGCGGGACAGAGGGTAATATGTACGGCATATACGTGGGCCGCGAAATGCTGCGCCAGCCGGTCGCCTACTTCTCACAGGATACGCACTATTCCGTGCTGAAGATCCTGCACGTCCTGAATATCCGTAACGTTATGATCCGCAGCCAGGACAACGGCGAGATTGACTACGACGACCTGCGCGAGTCCATTCGGATATACCGCGACTCACCCGCGCTGATAGTGGCGAACATAGGCACCACCATGAAGGGCGCGGTTGACGACCTTTACCGCATCCGCGAGATCATCCAGGAGCTGGCGCTGACCCGCTACTACATCCATGCCGACGCGGCGCTAAGCGGTATGATCCTGCCCTTTGTTGACGACCCACAGCCGTTCGGATTCGATAGCGGAGTTGATAGCATCGCCATTTCAGGCCACAAGATGATGGGGTCGCCGCTGCCCTGCGGCGTGGTGGTCACGAGGCGAGAGTACACCGCACAGATAGGCCGCGCAATTGAGTACGTGGGTGCATTGGACACCACTCTACTCGGATCGCGGAACGCTTTCACGCCAATGATCATATGGTATTCGCTGAAGAAACACGGGCTGGACGGCTTTCGCCGAATAGTGGCACAGATGCTGGATACCGCCGAGTACGCGATGCGGCAATTCAACGCCAACGGGATTGCGGCATGGCGCGCCAAGAACAGCGCCACAGTTGTGTTCCCACGTCCCTCGCCGTATACGCTCTTCCAGTGGCAGCTGGCGCCGCTGGAAGACATTGCCCACCTGATCACCATGCCGCACGTGACCCGCGATATGGTTGACCAGGTGATAGCCGACTGCCTTGAATGGCCGGGGGAGTAAACATGAACCAGCGTTCCGATGAGGACACAGGGAGGGGTGGCCGGGTCATTGTGATAGTCCCCGACAAGCCGGGCGGGCTGGCGCGGGTCGCGAATGCTCTCGGCGAAGAGGGTATCAACATCGAGAGAATCGACGGCCGGCTGGCCGGGGAGATTGGGGTTATCACTCTCAGTACCGATGATGACGACGCCGCGCTTCAGGCGCTGCTCAAGGCCAACCTGCGTGCAGTGACTTCGGATGTAGTCGTCTTTCGGCTGCCCGACAAGCCCGGAGCGCTGGCCGGCGTGGCGCAGCTATTTGGTGAACACCAGATAAACGTGCGCACTATCCATATTGTGCACCGCCTCGCCGGACAGGCCGTTGTCGCAGTCACGACCGATGACAACAGCAGGGCACGCTCCCTGATCGACAGTAACTCCTTGATTTAGCCGGCACGCACATAGTACCCAGCTTACAACTACCCCTTGCCTTCAGCAATTCATTGAGACGCCGTACCCGCCTGCATCAGGCAGGGCCGCTGGTACGGCGGTGTTCCGTAAGGTAACATTTAGACGTGCACCATGCCGGGGTGGCGAAATGGCAGACGCGGCGGACTTAAAATCCGCTTCCCGCAAGGGAGTGTGGGTTCGAATCCCACCCTCGGCACCAGTATAACTCATCCTTTTTATATATACAGAAAGGGTTGACAAACCTCAAATCATCTATACAATTTGATGTACGAATGGGATGAAGCAAAGAATCAAGCCAATATTGCGGCGGGGCGTCCCGGCTTTGAAGCCGTGGAGGACTTCGAATGGGAGACGGCAATGATCTTCCCCAGCCCTCGCTACGGTGAATCCCGTTGGGGCGCCATTGGGTATATTGGAGACCGATTGCACTACGTTGTGTACTCCCGCCGCGGCGACAAAAGGCGCATTATCAGCCTGCGAAGGGCAAGCAAGAAGGAGGTGATGTATTATGCCGAAGCTTAAACTGGGTCACATAAGCCCTACGAATCAAGAAGAAGCCGAAATACAGCGGCACATCGCCGAGGACCCGGAAGCCCAGGAGATGACCGCTGAGGAGTGGGCCCGCGCCCGTCCCGCCATAGAGGTGGATCCTGACCTGGTGGAGTGGTCTCTGCGCCGGCGCGGCAAGCAGAAAGCCCCCACCAAGGAACTGGTATCCATACGGTTAGACAAGGACGTAGTGGCCCACTTCCGGTCCAGCGGACCGGGCTGGCAGACCAGACTCAACGACAGACTGCGCCAAGACGTCTTGGCCATCAGAGAAGGGGGGCCGTCTACGCCGTATCAGACAGGAGAGCGCGAGTCTGTTCCAAGCGCTTCTGAAGAGCAGGAGAGTCCTACGAAACCTACGGCGAAAGGCGGTAAAGGCGGCAGTGGCAGGGGCAACCACCCCAAGAAGTAATGGAGGGGTGCCCCCTCCGTCATTCTCGTGCTCGACACGGGGATCCAAGGAGCGGGGACGTGGATTCCCGCTCGGGGCGGGAATGACGACCTACTCCCCCTCCACAAGCGTCAGCACCCGCATGGGGTTGTCAACCATCATCTTGGTGGCCTGCCTCTCGGTGACCCCCAGCGTGAGCAGGTAGGGGAGGAACTTCTCCATGACGAACGAATACCCGGTGCCCCCGTACGCCTTGAGATGGATCTTCATGCACACGTCCTGCGACAGCAGTATCCGGTCCTCGTAACCCGCTTCTATCAACTGCGGTATCGCCTCCGCCACCAGGACGTCGCCCGCTGACTGGTACACCCGGTTCATATCGGGGTCTTGGATGTAGGGATACCTGGCCACCATAGCGCCCACTCTACCCAGCGTGTCGAACTGGATGTAGACGCCCATCTCCAACAACTCCAGCAGTAACGGCACGTCTCCCGCATAGGTGTTGCTGTGCCCAAACACCACGCGGTTCAGGTCCGCCCCTTCCTCTCCCAGGATGCCTGCCACCTCCAGCTTCTCCCTGTCAGTGCCCCCCTGGTGGAACGATATAGCGGCGCCCGTGGCCCTGCTCGCCTGTGCCGATGCCCTGATGCTCTTCACCTCGTTTGGTGTCAGCGGGTTGCCGTTGATTCCCACCTCTCCAATGATCCCGGACTTTATTCCCGTGCCGTTCACTCCCACCGTGCAGTCGCGCACTATTTCGTCCGCTAGGTCTTCCACCGTCCGCTCGTCCATGTCGGCGGGGTGATAGAACCTCTGGTACCAGCCTGACCCCATCACGATGTTGAGCCCGGTGGCGTTGGCCACTCTTCGCAAGGCCTGCGGGTCCCTTCCCAGGCCGATGTTGGTCACATCGACCACGGTCCCGCCGCCGCTGTTCTTGAAGTATTGCAGCTCCCGCACCGCCACGTCCTCGTCGGTCAGCATGTAGTTGTCCTTCATGTGCTTGCGTTCGCGGGCCAGGTGCAGGTTCTCCAGCGTCAGCTTCTGATCCCATATCTCAACGTCCGTGGCCGGGGCGTTGAATCCAAGCGTCTTGTCGCGCCAGAAGTCTATGAATACGTGCTCGTGCATGATGGCGGCGCCCACCTGGTCGGGGTCCACGGGACCGTTCACCGTGATAACCTTACCCGCCATGTTAGTTTGGGTCTCTGTGCTCATAAGTGTCACCCTCCCTCAGAGCATTCCTGTCGCTGACTATATCCGACAATCCACGGCCAATCAATCATCAAAGGGCGTTGCCGTATTACCCATGCGGCTGGCAAACACCTCGGTCTTGATGATAGATTACCCTGCAGAATCCACCCATCCATGCGGAGGTAAAGCTAATGCAAGCAACTCGTGTCGTCGGTCCCCAGCAGCTACAGTTTGACGACATCCCAATGCCTGAGATCAAAGACGGCCAGGTGTTGATACAGCTCAAGAGGCTCTCCGTCTGCGGCAGCGACTTGCGCATCTTTGATAGAGTCCTGCCGGAGGAGCAGTACCCATTGGACCACGGCAAACCGTGTCACGAATGCGCAGGCGTTATCGTGGAGAGCCGCACCGACGAGCTATCGGTGGGACAGCGCGTGATAGTGCTTCCTTCCACGAGCGCCGGCCTGGTTGAATACCTTGCCGAACCCCCCAGCCGCATAATTCCTCTTCCCGACGACGGCGACCTCTCCACCTGGGTCATGTGCCAGCACATGGGCACCGTGATGTACTCCTGCGACCGGCTGGGCAGCGTCCTAGGCAAGCGAGTAGTGATCATGGGGCAGGGGCCCATTGGACTGAACTTCACGTACTGGATGGCTCAGCAGGGAGCCAGGCAAATCATCACGGTTGATTTGCTGGACTATAGATTGGAGGTTTCCAAGCAGTTGGGCGCCACCCACACGATCAATTCGGCCAGGGAAGATGTAGTCGGTGCAGTTGCTGAAATCACCGGCGGGAGTCAGGCCGACGTGGTGATTGAGGCCGCCGGTGAGGCTGAGACCATCAACTGGATGTTCCAGGTCATCCGCAAAATGGGTCTGGCCGTGCTGTTCGGACAGCCCCACCATGAAGACGTGCTTCCCATCAACTACGATGCGATGATGAGCAGTCTTGCCACCATCCTGCCCACTATCAGCTCCAGGCCGCCCAACGATCCCACAAGCCACATCAAGCACTGCGTGGATCTGGTGGCTCAGAATCGGCTTAGCTTGGAGCATCTGGTGACGCATACGCTGCCCTTTGCGGAGGCAAAGCAGGCCTTTCAGATGTACAGCGAAAAGCGGGACGAAGTCCTGAAAGTGGTAATGGAGCTCTAGCAGCCGGACGGCTGTATAACCAGCACTCTGTCCAAGCCCGCAAGGTCTTTGTGTCTGCTAGTTGTTGGGCTAGGCCAATAGCTTTTAGCTGTCATCTCTGTGGCGTCCATTTGGTGCGGGTCCATCTCCAGCAAGATCACACCTTTGCCCTGTAGCACACTGTGCGCTTCTCCCAGGAGTCTCCGGATCAGGCGAAGGCCGTCGTCACCGCCGTCCAACGCTTCCCGCGGTTCGAATACCCGTATCTCAGGCTCCAACGATGGTATGGCGGCGCTGCTCACGTAGGGTAGATTGGCTATCAACATATCTACCGGGCCGGAAAAGCAAGACAGCAGATCGCTCCGTATGAACTCGATGCGGTTCCGCAGCCCATGGCGCTCGGCATTGGCCTGGGCCGTAGTCAAGGCCTGCGGTGAGATGTCGGCAGCACTAACATCCACGTTTACCAGGTGTGAGGCCAAAGCTACGGCTATTGCACCGCATCCCGTGCCTACCTCTACTATCCTCAACGGGAGCCGTCTTGGCATCTGCTTGGTCAGACGGATAGCCTGGTCTACCAGCATCTCCGTCTCCGGTCGGGGGATGAATACGCCGGGCTTAACCTCTAGAGACAGTCCGTAGAATTCACGATAACCCAGAATGTAGGGCAGAGGCTCGCGGTTCAGTCGCCGCGTCACTAACTTATCTACCCTATGCAGGCTGGAACCGGGCACGTCTTCATTGAAAGACGTATACAGGGCCGCGCGATCCATTCCCATGGCCGCGCCCAGCAGAAGCTCAGCTTCCAGACGGTGTTCCGCTATTCCCGCGCGACGAAGCGACTTGCTAATATCGAGGACAGTCTCACGAACCGTGATTGTTTCAGAGGCTTTCCATTCGCTGACTTTGCTCATATTCTCTGAGGGGCTCGACAACCGGCGCCATCTCGCCGTCTAAGATGGACTGTATGTTGTGAAAGCTCTTGTTGATCCTGTGGTCTGTAATGCGGTCTTGGGGGAAATTGTACGTCCTTATTTTCTCGGAGCGTTCTCCTGTGCCCACCTTGCTCCGTCTTTCCTGGCTGAGGCTTTCTTGCTGCTCTCGCTGTGCTTTGTCAAACAAGCGCGCTCTGAGTACGTTCATCGCCTTCTCTTTGTTGCGCAGCTGCGACCTTTCGTCCTGACACACAGCCACTATTCCGGTGGGCAGATGGGTAACGCGCACTGCAGTGGCAACTTTGTTCACATTTTGTCCGCCATGACCACCTGCGTGAAATATGTCTATTCGCAAGTCGTCGTCCTTGATGTCAATGTCAACCTCTTCAGCTTCCGGAAGAACGGCCACGGTAGCTGTGGACGTGTGTAGCCTGCCAGAGGACTCCGTAACAGGGACCCTCTGCACCCGGTGTGCGCCGCTTTCATATTTGAGGTAGCTGTACACGTCCTGGCCGTTGACCTGGAAGATTATCTCTTTGAAGCCGCCAACCTCCGATTCGTGAGCGTCTACCAAGTCAACGTGCCAGCGTTGAAGTTGAGCATAGCGAGAGTACATCCGGTAAAGGTCACCGGCAAATAGTGACGCTTCGTCTCCCCCGGTGGCGGCGCGTATCTCCACAAAGACGTTTCTTGTATCTGAGGGGTCTGTGGGTATTAGCGCCTGCTTCAGGTCCCTTTCAAGGGCGCTCTTCTTATCTTCCAAGGAAGCGACCTCTTCCTTAGCCAGTGCCACCAAATCAGGGTCATCTGCTTCCCTGATGATGCTTTGCGTATCCTCCAGGGAATGCTGGACTTCAAGGTACTCTTTGTAGGAGTTGACTACCGGTTCTAGGCTTGCTCTCTCCCTGCTCAAGCTAATCAATCGAGCGGTGTCTACGGCTACGCTTGGACTCGCCATCAACTCATCGATTTCGTTAAGACGAAGCTCCATTTCGGCTAATTTTTCTAGCATCATCCTTCTCTTATGTCGGGAGTTTGTGGGTTCTTTGTTAGGTAGTCGACGATCTCAAGCATGGGTATCTCTTGCTGGACACTGTTGTCCATGTCCCGCACACCAAGCTTGTTTCTAACCAGTTCATCTTCTCCGATAATTACTGTGAACCTTGCGCTCATAGTGGAAGCGTAGCGCATTTGGGCTCTGAGACTGCGGATTGAGGAAGCAATCAGTACGGAAACACCGGCTTCTCTGAGAGCAGCTGCGAGTTCCACGCCCTTGCTCTGCGCCTCTTCTCCTAGACCCGTAATCACCACCGGCCTGGACGATCTGTCGGGCAGCGTGACACCCTGGCGCTTCAGATTGGCTATCAGCCGCTCTATACCGCTGCCGAAACCCACCCCCGGCGTGGCAGGGCCGCCCAACTGCTCAATTAGACCGTCGTATCGTCCGCCGCCCAGCACGGTGCTTTGTGACCCCTCTTCCGGGGGCTGGATCTCAAATACGGTGCGGGTGTAATAGTCCAACCCTCTAACCAAGCGATGATTCTCTTCGTACGGTATCCCCAGCTGTTTCAGATATCCCAGCAAGGTGTCCCAGTGTTGCTGGCAACTTAGGCACAGGTTTTCAGTGGAAGACGGCGCGTCCTCTATGAAAGGCTGACAGCATGCCTGCTTGCAGTCCAAGAGCCTCAAAGGGTTGTTGTCAAACCGCGCACGACAGTCGTCGCACAGCTGGTGCAGATGCGCCAGATAGTACTCTTTCAGCTTCTTCAAGTAGGCGGGACGGCATTCTTTATCGCCTATGGAGTTGATCGCAAGCGTCAGGTTGGTCAGTCCAAGGTTCCTGGTGAACGTCCAACCAAGCTGGATCACTTCCAGGTCGGCTAGAGGGCCGCCCTCGCCTATGACTTCAATGCCAAACTGACTGTGTTGCCGGAAGCGGCCGGCCTGCGGTCGTTCATATCGGAATATGGGGCACCAGTAGTAGAGTCGCACGGGTTGAGGCAGATTGGACATACCGTGCTCAATGTAGGCGCGGCACACCGGCGCCGTGCCTTCGGGTCTCAGCGTTAAGGAATCTCCGCCCCTGTCTTCAAACGTATACATCTCCTTTTGTACCACGTCCGTTTCCTCTCCGACCGTGCGCACAAAAAGTCCGGTAGCTTCGAAAATAGGCGTGTCGATTCTTTCGAATCCGAATGTGCGGCATACCAGCGCAGCCGTGTCCTCAACGTATTTCCGGTATTTCTGATCCTGAGGCAACTGGTCAGAAGTGCCTCTGGGTGCTCTGTACAAGGGAAGCCTCAAAAGATAGCGTGTCAAATCAGAATACTCTAGGCATACGCCTTAGTAAAGGTAGCAAGCACATATGAACCGTATTCCTTGAATCAGCGACTCTCGGACCCGGTGTTCGCACTTTGTCCCAGCCGCCCAGTTGGGTTATACTTTGACTGTACAGTCTAAGTAGGGTGAAGGGTGCATTGAAGAACCTTCTTACCAGAGTGCAGAGCTACTTGCCGGATGATCGCGTTGCTTTTGTCTGCAAGGCTTATGATTTCGCTGCGGAGGCGCACGACGGTCAGATGCGGCTTTCCGGCGAACCGTATATAAACCATCCCGTGGAAACCGCGATCTATCTGGCCGACTTGAATCTAGATTCCACGACGGTAGCCGCCGCTCTGCTTCATGACGTTATTGAGGACTGCGACGTTTCCCTGGAGAGATTGGATGCCGAGTTCGGATCTGAGGTCGCTCATTTAGTCGACGGTGTTACCAAGCTCAACCGGCTGGACCTCCGCACGTCTGATAATGAGGATGGCGCTCAGATCAGGTCTGAAGGAGGGAACCAGGCTGCCAGCTTGCGCAAGATGCTGCTCGCAATGGCCCAGGACCTGAGGGTTGTGCTCATCAAGTTGGCGGACCGCCTTCACAACATGCGCACTCTCAAGCACTTGCCCTTGCAGCGGCGGATTGCTATTGCACAAGAGACCCTGGATATCTATGCGCCCCTTGCTCATAGATTGGGTATGTGGGATATCAAATGGCGCCTGGAAGACATAGCTTTCCAACAGCTTGAACCGGCACGGTATCGTGAGATATCCAAGCTGTTGTCCAAAACAAGAGATGAACGTGAACGTCACATAGGAGAGGTGCGCCGGACACTGGAACAGGCGCTTAAAGAACACGGCATAAAAGGTCAGGTTACAGGCAGAGCCAAGAACATCTACAGCATTCAAATGAAGATGCACGCTTACGCAGCCCAGCGCAAGGACTTCAACGACATTCACGACCTGTTTGCTCTCCGAGTCCTCGTAGACGAAAAGAGCGAGTGCTACACCACATTGGGCGTGGTGCATGCGTTGTGGACCCCGCTTCCCGGACAGTTCGATGATTACGTGGCCAAGCCCAAAGAGAACCTGTACCAGTCACTTCATACAACCGTGATGGGCCCGGGCGCTATGCCGTTGGAGGTGCAGATCCGGACCCATGACATGCATAGGCTGGCGGAATACGGCGTGGCCTCCCACTGGCTGTACAAGGAGGGGTTGAACCAGCCCTCCGTGTTCGAGCAGAAGATGACCTGGCTTCGTCAGCTTCTCGATTGGCAGCGCGAGGTCTCCGGCGCTGAAGAGTTTCTTGAGAATGTCAAGACAGACCTCTTCCCAGACCGGGTCTTTGTATATACACCCAAAGGAGACGTCAAAGAGCTCCCCGCCGGCTCCACGTCCATAGACTTGGCCTATTATGTACACACGGAGCTGGGCCACAGGTGTATTGGCGCCAAGGTAAACGGCAAGCTGACCGCTCTGGATGCCCCGCTGCAAAACGGCGATACCGTGGAGATTCTCACCAGTAAAGTAGCCCGCGGTCCTAGCTTGGACTGGCTGAATCCCCATGCCGGGTATGTTAAGAGCGCTACGGCTCGCCAGCGCATTAGACTATGGTTCCGTAGACAGGAACGGAGCGAAAACGTAGAACGCGGCAAAGATCTCTTGTCCCGTGAGCTGCGCAGGCTGGACGTAACCCCCACTCCGGAAGAGATAGCCCGTCTCTTTCATAGGGACTCGGTGGAAGATCTCTTCCATGCAGTGGGCAGCGGCGCCGTAACCGTCAACCAGGTGACAGCTCGGCTTACTACAATAGAACCCCATCAGATGCCCAGTGCTGACTACCGGGTTCCCGTCACAGGCCCTGCTTCCGGCATTGAAGTGCTAGGGGTGGGAAATCTGCTAACCCATATTGCGCAGTGCTGCTCGCCGCTTCCAGAGGATCAAATAGTTGGTTACGTTACGCGCAATAGAGGCGTCTCCGTTCACCGCAAGGGATGCAAGAACGTTGTCTCTGAGGACGAGCCTGAGCGAATAATCAAGGTGGATTGGAGCGCCAGGAAGAATCTGTACCCCGTCCGGCTGGTGCTGGAGGCTTGGGATAGAGTTGGTCTGCTCAGAGACGTGACTACGCATGTCTCCGGGGAAAAGGTGAACATTGCTTCGTTGGTGACCCGTGAAACGGAAGAGGGCATTGCCATAATGGAGCTAACCGTGTTTACTACTGACGTGAATCAGTTGAGCAGACTATTTACAAAGTTGGAAGAAGTGCAGGGGATGATCAAGGTCAATAGGGTGAATTTCAATAAATCACCCGATGGCCAACGCCCCCTGGAAGCAAAGACCAAAGTAACCTCCTAGTAAGGACAAAGGATTTATATGCCAAGCGAAAAATCTCACCGTGTTTCTCTCAAGAAGACAGTCCGCAACAAGACGGCCAGAAGCTCCGCAAAAAGCGCCGTTACGGAAGCCAAGCGTGCCCTGGATTCCGACAGTAGAGACCAAGCATCCGCCGCTGTTGCCAGGGCCTCATCTGTGTTGGACGTGGGAGTACGAAAGGGCGTGCTGCACCGCAACAACGCCGCAAGACGCAAATCAAGGCTGGCTAAACGGCTTGCCAGGATGGCCTAGACGCGCTGTAAATCCGATGAACATCATGCCAGAAGCACCGGGACGGCAGACCTACCTCGACCATGCCATTGACGAGGGCCATGCTGAGCTCACCGGTGATGGCCGTAACCAACGCATCCGCTATATTGCCGCCGACCACTCCGAGCGATGGAGCGACCCGGAGGAGAAGGTGCGGGCCGAGCTGTGGGCGGAGTTAATCTACAAGTACGACTACTCACCTGAGCGAATACGCTTTGAGGTTAACGTTCCGAGCAGGACTCCCAACTACTTCGCCGACTTGGTCATTTATGAAGATGATGATCTGAAGTCCCCCTACATGGTCTTTGAGTGCAAGCGCTCGGACACTTCCGACGCTGCCTTTGACCAGGCCATAGAGCAGGCGTGCGGCAATAGGGGAGGCCTGGGAGCCAAGTACTGCGGAGCCGTAGCCGGGCTCACGCGCCGCCTGCTCCGCTTTGACGAATACCCGCCGGGAGAACGGGACAGGAACCACTTGACAGACATTCCCGTACGCTACGGGAGACCGCCTTCCTGGCGTTTTCTGAAGGGAGAACAAGGCCGTGACCTGATTGCCGTCTCACGGGAGGAGTTGCGGGCCTCCATCCGCAAGTGCCACCAGACCCTTTGGGAGGGAGGCAAGCGCAGCGCCATAGCCGCCTTTGGCGAGTTCTGCAAGCTGGTATTCATCAAGCACCGTGACGAAAAAGACTTGGACAGGAAGGAAGGCCAGCCCTACGAGTTCCAGCGGAAGGACGGAGAGACCGCCGCCGACCTCGCTAGGCGCGTAAACCGGCTGTATGATAAGGAGAAGGAGAAGGAGCCGGACGTCTTTACCGAGAGCATTAACATAGACTCGCCCATTCTGGCGCAGTGCGTGGAGCATCTTGAAGGCATCTCTCTGGAACAGACCGAGCTTGACACCAAGGGCGTGGCGTTTGAGGAGTTCATGGGCAGTTTCTTCAAGGGAGACTTCGGTCAGTACTTCACGCCCCGCGAGCTGATCGCTTTTTGCGTGGAGATGTTGGACCCTAACCGCAATGACCTGGTGCTGGACCCCGCTTGCGGCTCCGGGGGTTTCTTGCTCTACACGATGGATCACGTCCGCCGGGAAGCAGACCAGAGGCAGACTCCGGGCACCATACAGCATTTCCAATTTTGGCACGATTTCGCCCGGAACAACCTCTTTGGCATTGAGATAAACGACGAACTGGCACGGGTCGCCAAGATGAACATGATCATCCATGATGACGGCCATACCAATATCGTGGGCCACGACGCGCTGGACTTCCCAGAGAGCATCCGTGAGAAACATAACGGCGTCACTCCCGGCAAGTTCGACCTGATCCTCACCAATCCGCCCTTTGGCGCAGTCGTAAAGCGCACAGAGAAGGGAGACGGCTACCTGGAACAGTTTGAACTGATGCGTTATCTGGGCAAGAACTACCCGTTATACACCGACATGACGGGAGATAGCGAAGAAACGGACACCAGCTTGGTTCCCAAAACGATAAAACCCCGCGCCAGCATCAAGACGGAGATAGCTTTTCTGGAGCGGGTGCATTCATTTCTGAAACCTGGCACAGGCCGCGCCGCCGTGGTGCTACCCGACGGTATACTCACCAACTCCTCGCTCCAGGGCGTGCGGCAGTGGCTGCTAGACAACTTCCAGTTGCTAGCGGTGGTTAGCCTGCCACAGTTCGCCTTCAGCCACTACGACGCCAGCGTAAAGGCCAGCATAGTGTTCCTGCGTCGCCTGGCCAATGACGAGACCGTCTCCAACGATGCTCCCATCTTTATGGCTCTGGCTGAGAACATTGGCTATGACGCCACGGGACGGAAGACCTTTGCCGTGACCCTGGAACGGGAAGAGCAGTTGAAGGAGAAGGTGGAGCGGCATAGCTGCGACCTGTTTGACTACCATGTATATTCTGAATGGAGCCGCGCGGACTCCGGGGAGTCCGGCTGGAGTGAGCGCCGTCGGGAGATCATCCCTGGCACTGGCATAGTGGCCCAGTGGCAGGCCTTCCAACGGGATCCGACACCTTTTTTAGTGTAGACCCCGCCACAATGGCAAAGCCGGAGTGCTTTGCGGTGAAGCGGGGCGATACTAAAGGGTTGTCTTTAGGCACTAGCTTTTATGCTCCAGAACTCCGACATTATTTGAGCAGGCTTGGTAGTAATCCAGCGGCTACCAAGCCTCTTTCTGAGTATGTTGACATTAACCCGTCGGTGGATGTCTCTGGATTGGATTTTGATGCCCTAGTAGGTTTCATACCAATGCCGGCTGTCTCTGATAACGCTATTGGGGAATATGTGTTCACGAACAGGCCACTTAGTGAAGTTCGCAAGGGGTATACTCCCTTCACAAATGGCGACATCCTATGGGCAAAGATAACGCCGTGTATGCAAAATGGTAAGTCGTGCATCGTAGATGGGCTGACAAACGGCGTTGGCTTTGGCTCAACTGAGTTCCACGTTATAAGGGTGCGTGATACGGATATTTCTAAGAGGTTCGTTCTGGATTTCCTGAGCCAGGAAACACTTCTCCGGGTCGCGACTTACACTTTTACAGGATCAGCGGGGCAGCAGCGAGTACCAGCCATCTTTCTTGAGGGCCTCCCGTTTCCCAAACTTTCTATAACTCGCCAACGGGAACTTGTCACAGTTATGGACGCCGCCCGGGCGGAACGCAAGGCGAAGCTCGCTGAAGCAGACGCACTGCTGGCAGGCCTGGATGATTTTGTACTGGACGCGTTGGGCATTGCTCAGCCGCGGGAAGATTCAAGACGGGCGTTTGCGGTGAAGCTGGAACAACCCCGTGTCCAAAGACAACTTAATGCGGACTTCTACCATCCAGAGCGCATTCGCGCTTTGAACGTACTAAGCAACTTAGGGGGAAGTATAGAGGTCAAGCCTCTTGGTGAAGTCGTGCATTTTGAGCGAGGGCAGATCAAGACGCCCGGCGAGAATTACCTGAGCTTGGCTCACGTTCAAAGCAACACTGGCGAACTTTCTGATTCTACGGAGACAGCATCAGGCAATTGCTTTGTATATCAGGCTGGCGATGTCCTATTTGCCCGTTTGCGGCCTTACCTTAACAAGGTCTATCACGCTGAAATGGACGGCTGTTGTTCAACAGAGTTCCACGTTCTCAGAGTCAAGAATCGAGAGACGTTGCTGCCGGAGTATCTCGGTGCCATTCTGCGCAGCCGTCTGGTACTGGCGCAGACCGTCCACATGATGACTGGCAACACCCACCCGCGTCTTACCAAGGACCACGTAGAGAGTCTTCAGATACCCGTTCCCTTAATGGGGATGCAGGAAACCATTGCCTCTGAGGTAGTACGCCGCCGCGAGGAAGCTCGTCGCTTGCGCGCAGAGGCGGAGGCCGTCTGGCAGGAGGCCAAACGGTGGTTTGAGGAGCAGTTACTGGGAGCAGTCTAGCTATGACATTTGAGTTTCTCATAGCCTGTAATATACCGCTGTACAATGATATAGAGGATGCAAGAGAGTTTCTGGCTGATGTCCTGAATCAAGTCTTAGATTATAGTCAAATTGACTTTGATGACAGTATGATCCAGATTCGCAACCAGCGTCCAGTCAACGGAGGCCCAGCCGATGACGGCAACACCCTAATTGGTTTCACTCTTGAATTACCAGAAGATGCCTCTGACATAGAAACCGTGGTCTCTGACTTTGCTGAGGATTTGAAGGACAGACCCCCTGTTTTGCATATAGTGAAGTTTGAAGACCCACTACTACAAGCCGAACTCTCGGAGCGGGCTGCCGAGATATTTGCTCTGGAAATGAAACTGCGCCGCGTACTGTCGTTCATTTATCTGTACGCCTATCAACTCAGAGACCCATTCGATCTGCTCCGAGAGGATCACGTTCAAATAGTGCAAAAAGAGAAGCCAACAGAGCAAGAGATGAAGGAATCCAGCGAGAACCAGTTTTTTCATCTCACATTTAGCCAGTACATTAACCTGAACCAACGTCGCCAACTTAACCAGAAGGACCTGCTGGATATTATCCGTGATGCAGAGCAATACGACGCCTTACGTTACGCGATCATCCGGAACCCGATAGAGAATGAGCGAGACACTGACTTGCTCAATAATCTCAAAGCACTCATGGACCCCATTGAGCGAATGCGGAACTGTGTGGCCCACAATCGTCGTCCTATTCAGAGAATAGCCGACAATTACCACAATGCATACCCCCACCTAGAAGAGCTGCTGGATAGCTACTTAGCCGATTTAACCACTTAAGTTATACTTCAAGACAAGCCCCACACTAACTCCGCGTCATTGACAGATCTTTTTCTTGTGTGCTACATTTAACTGACTTGAAAGAACATTCGTACTACTTGCCGGTGATCTTTGATTTAGGAGAGGGTGCATCTTGAGAAAGCTTTCAGTTCGTCAAGAAAAGATCCTTAGTCTGATACAGGAGTTCTTGGAGGAGCAGGGTTATCCTCCCACGGTCAGAGACATTCAGCATGCTTGTGACATAAGCTCAACCTCCGTGGTGGACTACAACCTCAAGATTCTCCAGAAAGAGGGGTATATACGCCGCTCTCCAGAGATATCCCGGGGCATCGAGGTCTTGGGGGCCAAGCGACAAAAGGACGCCCTTTCCGTCCCTGTCATGGGCTACATAGCCGCCGGCGAACCCATTCCGGTGCCCACCTCAGAAGGATGGGCGCCGGACGACGCCGTTGATCATGTGGACGTGGTGAACGGCATGCTGGGTGGTGTGCGGGTGAGGGGGACCTCAAACCTGTACGCCCTGCGGGTGCGCGGCACGTCTATGATCGATGCTCTGGTGGACGATGGTGACGTGGTTGTTATTCAGCCGGCGAACAACGTCAAGGACGGCGATATGGTGGTAGCCTGGCTGAAGAATGAAAAGGAGGCCACCCTCAAGCGGATTTACAATGACGGAACGGTGGTGCGCCTCCAGCCGGCCAACAGCCAAATGGAGCCTATATTTGTTTCGGCAGGCAACGTGGAAGTGCAGGGCAAAGTAGTTGCCGTACTGAGAAACCTGGGCTAACTAACCTGTTATCCCCTAGAAAGTAAAAACCCGGTGATTTCACCGGGTTTTTACTTGTCCTTAACAGGTAGATAGCGGAAGGAAGATTCTGGTTCAGATGTTTAAGTGACCGGAGCGAACGTCACTGCTGCGGGTGGTCATTCCGCAACTGCAATATTAGGGAAAACGTCCACTCATAGACCTAGGATTCCCTGATAGGGACTCCCTAGAAAGGAGGTGATCCAGCCGCACCTTCCGGTACAGCTACCTTGTTACGACTTAGTCCCAGTCATCAACCCCACCCTCGGCCGCTGCCTCTCTTGCGAGTTAGCTCACGGACTTCAAGTGTTGTCGACTTCCATGACTTGACGGGCGGTGTGTACAAGGCCCGGGAACGTATTCACCGCAGTATGCTGACCTGCGGTTACTAGCAGCTCCTCGTTCATGCAGGCGGGTTGCAGCCTGCAATTCCCACTGGGACTGGTTTTCAGAGATTAGCTCTAGCTTGCGCTGTTGCGACTCGTTGTACCAGTCATTGTAGCGTGTGTGTAGCCCAGGGCGTAAGAGCCATGCTGACTTGACGTCATCCCCACCTTCCTCCCCTTCTAGGGGCAGTCTGGCTAGAGAGTGCAACTAACCACAGGGGTTGCGCTCGTTGCGGGACTTAACCCAACACCTCACGGCACGAGCTGACGACAGCCATGCAGCACCTGTACTAGCTCCCCGAAGGGTCCTTCACCTTTCGGATCGGTACCACTAGTATGTCAAGCCCTGGTAAGGTTCTTCGCTTAGCATCGAATTAAACCACACGCTCCGCTGCTTGTGCGGGCCCCCGTCAATTCCTTTGAGTTTTAGCCTTGCGGCCGTAGTTCCCAGGCGGGATGCTTAACGCGTTAGCTTCGGCACAGAAGGGGTCTATACCCTCTATACCCAGCATCCATCGTTTATGGCGTGGACTACCCGGGTATCTAATCCGGTTTGCTACCCACGCTTTCGCGCCTCAGCGTCAGGTACAGCCCAGAGAGCCGCTTTCGCCACTGGTGTTCCTCCCGATATCTACGCATTCCACCACTACACCGGGAATTCCGCTCTCCTCTACTGCCCTCTAGTTCAGAAGTATCTCTGCCACTTTCCCAGTTGAGCCGGGATCTTTAAGCAAAGACTTTCTGTACCGCCTACACGCCCTTTACGCCCAGTAAATCCGGACAACGCTTGCCTCCTACGTATCACCGCGGCTGCTGGCACGTAGTTAGCCGAGGCTTATTCCTGAGGTACCGTCCTTTCTCTTCCCTCAGAAAAGCGGTTTACAACCCGAAGGCCTTCTTCCCGCACGCGGCGTCGCTGCGTCAGGCTTTCGCCCATTGCGCAAGATTCCCTGCTGCTGCCTCCCGTAGGAGTGGGGGCCGTGTCGCAGTCCCCCTCTGGCTGGTCGTCCTCTCAGACCAGCTATCCGTCATTGGCTTGGTGAGCTCTTACCTCACCAACTACCTGATAGAACGCAAGCCCATCCCCAAGCGGCCGAAACCTTTGCCGTTATGCCTTGCGACACAACGGATTATGCGGTATTAGCTCCGGTTTCCCGGAGTTATTCCCCACTCGGGGGTAGGTTACTTACGCGTTACTCAGCCGTTCGCCACTATTCCACCCCCGAAGGGGCTTCACCGTTCGACTTGCATGCATTAAGCGCGCCGCCAGCGTTCGTCCTGAGCCAGGATCAAACTCTCACGTATAACCTTACTTTCTTCCTTCCACTATCCACTTGTTAAGGTGCAAAAGAGCAAAACATCGGCCAAAGGCCGATTGCATTTGCATGATAAACCCCATAGGGACTGGTGTCAACAGATTTCTAGTAGATTAGTTTCTACTCAACCGCCGGAGCTAGGCCTCTTTTACGGCGGAGACCAGGTCTAACGCGGCCTGCTTGGCGTCCGCAAAGAACATCAACGTGTTCTCCGCGGAGAAGAGCGGGTTGGGTATACCGGCAAACCCAGGGCTCAAGCTGCGCTTGATTACCACTACCGTACGCGCATGGTCCACGTTCAAAATGGGCATACCGGCTATTGGATTGGAGGGATCGTCCATGTCTCTGGCCACGGGGTTTACTACGTCGTTGGCGCCAATCACCAGCACCATGTCCGTTTGCTCAAAGCTGGGATTTATGTCGTCCATCTCTCGCAGCTTCTCATACGGTATGTTCACCTCGGCCAGCAGGACGTTCATGTGACCGGGCATGCGGCCCGCCACCGGGTGGATTGCAAACTCAACTTCCACGCCCTTGGAGTCCAGCAGATTGGTCAGGTCCCGCACTGCGAACTGAGCTTGCGCCACCGCCATTCCATAGCCGGGAACTATGACGACACGCCGAGCGTCTTCCAGCAGCATGGCTATTTCGTCTGCCGAGGACGCCTTTATCTTGCCGCCGTACACTTCGTCGGCCTCCGCCGCGGAGGCTGCAACAGCGCCCACGCCGGCAAAGAGAACGTTGGTCAGAGAGCGGTTCATAGCCTTGGACATGATACGGGTCAGAATGAGGCCGGCGGCTCCCACCAACGACCCTGCGATTATTAGCATGTTATTTTCAAGAACGAAGCCGGTGGCCGCGGCGGCCAGGCCGGAATAGGAGTTGAGCAGGGATATGACCACGGGCATATCCGCGCCGCCAATGGGTATTACCAGGGTGATGCCGAATACTGCTGCAACCGCTACTAGGGCCCAGAACGGGATGCTGCTAGAGGGGTCTATGGCCAGCCATATCACCAAGCCAACAGTGACCAGCCCCAGCAGTATGTTGAGAACATGCCGACCCGGCAACAAAACGGGCGACTCTGTAATGAGGCCTTGGAGCTTGCCAAAGGCGACCAAGCTGCCCAGCAAAGTGACCGATCCAATGAGGGCGGAAAGGCCGGAAGCTACTGCGAACTGCAGGCCCAGGTCCGTTCCCTGGAAAAGCTCCTGCTCCAAAGCGGCGCCGGCCACCAGCATGGAGGCAGCGCCACCCAGGCCGTTGAACAACGCTACCAGCTGGGGCATGGAGGTTATGGCTATCCTCGTCGCCAGCAATACTCCTATCGACGCACCAATGATGAGGCCAACTATGATCAGCTCAAACCGCACTATCTGCTGATCGAACAGCGTGATTATTATGGCAAGGAGCATGCCGCTGGCGCCCATGATGTTGCCCCTGACGGCGGTCCGTGGATGGGAGAGATTCTTAAGCCCGAAGATGAACAGGACGGCGGCGATAAGGTAGATGAGGTTTACTATGCTAGCTTCGATGGTCATTATTGGTCTTTCCTGCGGAACATCTGAAGCATGCGATGGGTTACCAGGAACCCACCGACTACGTTTACCGTGGCTAGCGCTACGGCCATGACGCCCAGAATGCTGGCTATTACCGGCTCTTCCACGCCTGCGGCTACCACGGCTCCGACCAGGGTAACTCCAGACATGGCGTTGGCGCCCGACATAAGAGGCGTATGCAGCAGAGGCGGCACCTTGGTGATGACTTCAAAGCCAACAAAGACAGCGAGTACAAATATGGTCAGTCCTGCTATGAATATCTCCATGTCAGGACTCGCTCCCTTCCTTCATTGCTTCTTCGTCGAGTGGAGACATGCCCAGCATTTCCCTCACGCGGTTGTTCACCACCTCACCGTTGTGGGTGAGCAAGCTGTCTCTTGTGATCTGGTCGGACATATCCAGGTTCAACTCGCCATCCTTGACTATGTTGCGGAGGAAAGAAAGCTGGTTTCTGGCGTACATCTGGCTGGCGTGCAGCGGAATGGAGGATGCCAGGTTTGTTGGTCCCATGATTGTGACGTTGTACTCTTCTATTGTTTCGGTCGGCTTGGTCAGTTCACAATTGCCTCCGCCTTCAGCGGCTACGTCTACTATCACGGAGCCCGGGCTCATGGCTTTGACCATCTCTTCCGTTATCAAGATAGGCGCCTTCCTTCCGGGAACGGCGGCAGTGGTAATCACAACGTCGCTATCCGCCACCACGTTTGCCAGTAACTCGCGCTGGCGTTTGTAGAACTCCTCTCCCATGGCTTGAGCGTATCCACCCGTAGCCTCGGCCCCTTCCGTCTCCAGTTCAATCTGCACGAATTTCGCGCCAAGGCTTTCTACCTGGTTCTTTACGTCGGGTCTAATATCGTAACCTTGGACCACCGCTCCTAGACGGTGAGCGGTGGCGATGGCTTGCAGCCCGGCTACACCGGCCCCAACCACAAAGACCCTGGCGGGTGTAATGGTGCCCGCGGCGGTCATCATCATGGGGAAGATCTTGTTCAGACCCTCAGCCGCCAACAGGACCGCTTTGTATCCAACAATGGTAGCTTGGGAGGTTAGGGCATCCATGGACTGGGCACGGCTGATCCTTGGCACCATCTCCAGCGCGAATGCGGTAACGCCCTTTTCTGCCAACTCTCGTGCTGACTCAGGGGAGTTGAGAGGGTCCAGCAACGAAATGAGGACCTGCCCTGGTTTCAGTAGCGCTACGTCGTCCTTACCAGATTCGGCGTTGGCGCCGGGGCCGCGCACCTGCAGTACAATATCGGCGGAATCAAAGACCTCTTTGCGGCTGTTGGCTATCCGAGCGTTTTGTTCCGTGTATAGCTGGTCTGGTAAGCCTGCTTCCTTGCCCGCGCCTGCTTGAACGACGGTGTCTACCTGAATACGAGAAAGCATGGGCACCACCGCAGGCACAAGAGCCACTCGGCGTTCAGCGGGGTAAGTCTCTGTAGGAACTCCAACAATCATGAGAAGCAAACTTGATAGGGCTGTACTAACTTTTTAATAGAATAGCCCAAGGCAACCTGACCCGAAACGCCAAGTTAAGCTGCCCTGGGCCAACATTTACAGAAGCGTTAAAAGTATACAGTACGCTTCTAGACAAATCGGCCAAACTTACGCTTTACCAATCTTGAACATCTTGGTGCCGCAGGTGTGGCAGACTCCCTGTGTGGCGGGGCGGCCATTCTTCATCGTAATGGCCTGTGGGTTACCAATCTCCTTTGATGCTCGGCACTTAACGCAATAGCCCTGCATGTGACTCCTCCTTATTAAGGAAAGCTCACGCTACTTTATACCAGACTTATGCGGCTTAGGCTAGTCATTTAGGCATGATTTTCCGTATTTTATGAAAACATGGATGACACTCTCAGGTAGGATGTGCTTAAGGAAACAATCCAGCGAGAGGAGTGCCGCCCATGTGGAGACTAGCAGTTGGTGCGTAATCAAGCAACGTTTAGCCTGGATTAAGATGTATGAGAGAGGCGCCACAGTGACCTGGGTCTGTAACCACGGGCCAAGGTTTCGATACCGCCCCTGTCTAGTTGGATATGGCCCCGATCAGCCGAGCATCCCCTTAATCTCTTCTGCCTGCTTGTCACTCACGATTCTGAGGACTTTGCTGGACGGATCTTCCGACGCGACACCGCGGACAGCCTTACGTCCATTCTTCAGGGTTACTAGCTCCGGGTCCTTGATATCCACCATCTTCCGCAGCTTTACCGAATAGGCCTTCAACTCTGCCATCTCGCCTCCTTAGATATTAGTTTCCTGCGTATGTTTTTTCACAGACTCTCCCAACGGTCTTGATGGGAAGAGTAACAATCTACGATTCCTCCGTCTCGCTCGTCAACCCTGTTTAGGCACGATTTTGCCTCAATTTTTGAATGTCCTACTCAGAGCAGACTGAGAATTAACCTGGTATCCTGTAAATTGTCTATGAGCCATTGATAACTTCTTTGGCTCTCATAGTTATTCTCTATGATGGCCGAGTCAAGGCCTCTAGGCTCTAGACATTAAGGGTAGTAACAAACTTATACTATGACGAAATCTTGGTGACGGAGCGACGAGTGCCTGATTACGATGTTGCGATTATAGGTTCCGGGCCGGGTGGATATGTGGCAGGAATAAGAGCCGGCCAGCTGGGCCTGAAGACTGCTGTTATTGAAAGAGATGACACCCTGGGCGGCGTTTGCTTGAACTGGGGTTGCATTCCCAGCAAAGCTCTTTTGAAGAACGCTGAGGTTCTAGAGCTTTTCCACAGGGCGGAAGCCTTTGGAATCAGCGTGGACAACGTCCAAGCCGACTTTGGGAAAGCCATTGACAGAAGCAGGCGGGTGGTGGACACCTTGACCAAGGGCGTGGCTTCTCTGCTGAGGAAGAACAAAGTCCAGCATATCAAAGGGCATGCCGCCTTCTCTGATGCAAATACCCTGGAGATAGCCCCAGACGGCCAGAAGATCACCGCTTCCAACATCATCATTGCCACCGGCGCCCGCGCCCGCTCCATCCCGGGCCTGGAGATCGACAAGAAGCAGGTCATCACCAGCAGGGAAGCGCTGGAACTGCGGGAACTTCCCAAGAGAGTTGTCATTGTGGGCGGAGGCGCTACCGGCGCGGAGTTTGCCTATCTCTGGAACGCCTACGGCGTGGAAGTCACAATAGTAGAACTGCTTCCCCATCTACTTCCCAACGAAGATGAAGATATAAGCCGTCTCTTGGAGCGGTCGTTTACTCGCCAGGGAATCAATTTCCACACGTCTGCCAAGGTGTCCAAGGCGGATGTGAAGAAGAAGGGAATTAGCCTTGAGATCCAGAAAGGCGAAGAAGCCGTCACTTTGGAATGTGACCTAGTGCTCATTGCGGCAGGAGTCCAGGCCAATACGGAAGAGATTGGAGCAAGCAAAATAGCCCTTGAGCTTGACCGCGGGTTTGTCAAAGTCAACTCTGAAATGGCTACAAACGTTCCGGGCGTATATGCCATAGGCGATGTTACTGGTATCATGCTGCTGGCCCACGTAGGAATGGCGCAGGGGGTGATGACGGCTGAGCGGATAGCTGGCTTGGACTCACCGCCTCTCGACTATCAGTCCATGCCTAGGGCTACGTACTGTCACCCTCAGGTTGCCAGTTTTGGCCTCACGGAGCAGCAGGCTAAAGAGAAAGGATACGATGTAAAAGTTGGCAAGTTCCCCTTCCAGGCCAGCGGCAAAGCACTGGCCATAGGCGATGCTGAAGGTATGACCAAGGTTGTGGCCGATAAGCAGTACGGCGAAATTCTAGGAGCTCACATGATAGGCCCCGATGTAACAGAAATGCTAGCCGAATGGTCGTTGGGACATCACCTGGAGGGCACTACTAGAGAGATAGGCTGGGTGGTCCATTCCCACCCCACTATTTCCGAGACATTGAAAGAGGCTGCTCTCGCTGCGGACGGAGAGGCTATTCACATATAGGTGGAAAGGCGCTATGAAGACTACTACCTACAAGGTCGCGGAGCAGTTAGACAAGGCAACCCTCGTTGACTTCTATAGGCAGATGGTCTTGCTCAGAGTGTTCGAGGAGCGTGCCGCGGAACAGTATATGCTGGGTAAGATCAGGGGCTTCTTGCATCTGTATATTGGGCAAGAGGCCGTGGCCGTAGGGGCTATACATGCCTTGGGCAAGGACGACTACATCACTACCCATTACAGAGATCACGGGCACGCCCTGGCCAGGGGCCTGTCGGCCAACGCGGTTATGGCGGAGCTTTTTGGAAAAGCTACGGGCTGCTCCAAGGGAATGGGCGGTTCCATGCACCTCTTTGATGCTTCGCTGAATTTTGCCGGCGGCTATGCAATTGTCGCAGGACATCTGCCCCTTTCTTCCGGGATGGGGTTTGCTTTCAACTACTTGAAGGACAACAGATTGGTGACCACTTTCTTTGGAGACGGCGCTCTTAATGAAGGCGAGGCCCACGAAGTATTGAACATGGCTGCTCTATGGAGCCTTCCCATGGTTTTCATCTGTGAAAATAACCTCTACGGCATGGGTATTCCGTTGAGTCAATCGATGGCCAATACCCAACTGCACAAGATGGCTGAGTCCTACGGCATAGCCGCCGCCCAAGTCGACGGGATGGATGTCCTTGCCGTTAGGGAATCCATGGAGACCGCCGTGCAGCACGTGCGCTCCGGCAACGGTCCGTATTTCTTGGAGGCGCGCACCTACCGGTTCCGTGGACACTCCATGGCTGACCCCGTACTCTACCGATCCAAGGATGAAGAGGCGGAGTACAGAAAGCTTGACCCAATTACCCATTACGGTGAATGGCTTTTGTCCAGCAAAATGACCACTCAGAAGAAGTTGGACACCATAAGTGAAGAGGTGGAGAAAGAGGTAGAAGAGAGCATTGCGTTCGCTGAGGGGAGCCCATTTCCCGCTCCTGAAGCCCTGTACCGCAACATCTATGCTCAACTACCATAGAGGGAAATAGATGCCTGAGATAAGCTACAGAGAAGCCATGGCGCGGGCTCTCAGAGAGACCCTGCGGGAAGATGATAGGGCCTTTATTATTGGCGAGGATATCGGCCCTTACGGCGGTTCTTACGCGGTAACCTCCGGTTTCCTGGACGAGTTCGGTCCCGGCAGAATCGTCGAATCCCCTATATCTGAGTCGGGGATAGTGGGCATTGGCACCGGCTCGGCCATGATAGGCCTCCGGCCCATAGTCGAGATCATGACAATCAACTTCTCGCTGCTGGCCTTGGACCAGATTGTGAATCACGCCGCCAAAATCCGCTACATGTCTGGCGGCCAGTTCAGCGTGCCGGTCATCATTCGCACCGTTACCGGCGGCGGAGCGGCGCTTGCTGCCACACATTCACAGAACCTGGAGGGCTGGTACGCTTCCGTCCCCGGGCTGAAAGTGGTCATCCCCGCAACCCCCCACGATGCGTTGGGCTTGTTCCGCTCTGTGCGCAAGGAACAAGACCCTGTGATATTCATAGAGCATATACTTTTGTATAGTACAAGGGGAGAGGTGCCGGAAGATTACTTCGAGGTACCTGTTGGGGAGGCCAATGTCAAGCGAGCGGGAAAGGACTTGACCATCATTGCGTACTCCAGAATGGTAAACGTGGCGTTGCGTGCAGCAGAGAAACTGGCGGAAGAGGGCATCGATGTGGAAGTGGTGGACCTTCGCTGCCTGCGTCCTTGGGACAAAGAGACCGTCTTTGAGTCGGTGAAGCAAACGGGGCGTGCCCTGGTGCTGGAAGAGGCCTGGCAAACGGGCGCTTTCGGCGGGGAGATAGCCAGCGCTGTCCATCGCGAGGTTTTCGATTACCTGGATGGACCCGTTGCCAGACTGGGCGGCATAGACGTGCCTACCCCGTATTCAATGAGCCTGGAGCCTCTGGTCGCTCCGACTGAAGATTCCGTCATCAAAACCGTTCGTGAAGAGCTGGGAAGCTGAAAACAGCATGAATGCAATTTCGACCTGTCATATAGGTCGAAGAGGAGGTCTACTCTGGCTACGCAGGTATTGATGCCACAGATGGGTTACGACATGGTGGAAGGTACCCTCGTCCGTTGGATCAAGTCGGAGGGTGATGAAGTCAAGCGTGGTGAACCTGTCGCTGAGATAGAGACCGATAAAGCAGTGGTGGAAATGGAATCCACGGCTAACGGCCTTCTACGTAAGATCCTGGCCACTGAAGGCGCAACCGTTCCCGTTGGTCATCCCATAGGCATCATTGGCAGTGCTGATGAGGATATAGACGGACTCATTGCGGACGTAGCGCAGGCGTCGGCCCAGGCCTCCGCCGATGCCCCCCCAACTGAGGTTGCCGTTGAAGCTGCCACACCGGCTCCCGCATCTCAAGCACAACCCCCCGCCGATGGCGAGCGCGTCAAGGCATCGCCTGTGGCTAGAAAGCTGGCGGAGGAACGCGGCATAGACCTATCCCAGGTTAAGGGTACGGGCCCCGGAGGGCGCATAACCCGTGAAGACGTGTTGAACTTTGAGCCGGGCCAGGCGCCTTCAGCGTCGCCTGCTGCACCGGCGGCGCCTGCAGCCCCTGCGCCAGTGGGGGATCCGGTGCGAGTAGAGCTTAGCCGCATGAGGCAGGGCATAGCCCGGGCCACTTCGCAGAGCAAGAACGGTACGCCCCATTTCTATATAACCATTGAGATAGATATGACGGATGCCATGGCCCTGCGTTCCCAGATCAACCAGGCGTTTGAAGGTGCGCGGCGGGTTTCAGTCAACGATATGGTTCTGAAGGCCACCGTTGAGTCCTTGAAGAAACACTCCGGTTTGAACGCTTCGTACAGGGGCGATTACTTGGAGACGTACCCCTACATTCACCTGGGTATGGCCATTGCTACGGAACAGGGGTTGATGGTTCCTGCCATAGTCAACGCGCAGGACAAGTCTCTTACGGATCTGGCCGAGGCAACCAAGGACCTGGCGGAGCGCGCAGGGCAGGGCAGGTTGCGCCAGGAAGAGTACACAGGCACCTTCAGCACCAGTAACCTGGGTATGTTTGGCGTCGACGAATTCAGCGCCATCATTCTGCCTCCCCAGGCCGCTACTTTGGCGATCAGCGCCGTAAAAAAGCGACCCGTGGTGGCAGCCGACGATCAGGTGGTAGTGCGGCAGATGATGAAGGTCACGCTTTCTATTGACCACCGCGTTTCTGACGGGGTAGAAAGCGCAAAGTTCCTCGCCGAGGCGAAGCGACTCTTGGAGAATCCGGCCCTTTTGCTGGTAACTTAGCTGGTTAGCAGGGCAGCCATTCGCTCCTCATTGAGCGGCATGAAGCCCAGCCGCTCATAGAAACGCCGTCCCGCGCCGTTTCTGACGTGTACGCCAATATCTATGCGGAGTATACCCTGTGAACGGAGTTCATCTTTAAGCTGCCTGATCATTTCCGATCCGGCTCCGACGCTCCGCTTCTCACTTGCTATGAACACGTCGTCCAGCTTTGCCACCACTCCTCCTATGGACGTGGATATCGCGTAGCTGACAACGCATACCCCTATGGCCTCTTCCTCCTTGTAGGCCAACCAGACGAACCCCATCTCTGGTCGATTCAGGAAAAGGTCTAGGGCATCATGGAGCGCTGCGTCCCCGCCGTGACCGTAAGCTGCGCTGCTGTCCAGGTAATGCTCGTCTTCGTTGAGAAAGGACCTCAAAAGAGCAAGAGCGCTCTCCCTGTTTTCTGGAGTCATCCTGCTACAGCTAATCATGTGTGTTTCTCCTCCGATCGCTGCCTTGAATGGATTGCAAACGTCCTACTAAAAGCAACGTCTCAGCGTTGGCTATAGTCTCGGATTAAGATACCATCTCCAAGTGAGCGCATACACGCTGGAGGTCTATCTGAATGGGCAATACCGTTGAGCCTAAAGTGTTCCTAATAGGCGAATCCAAGGTCAATCAGGAAGGGTTGCAATCACTTCTGGACCACTTGGGCGTTCCCGATTGGAAGTCGGATGCTCCCTCCGATATTGAGCTTATAAGCGAGGTATACGGCCGCGCCTGCTACCGTTCATTTGGCATAGAGTTGAATCCTAACTTGACCCGGGTTAGAAGAACCAACAAGAGCTACCTGACCAACATCATCCAGAAGGGCGACGGCTCGGTGTTGGAGCACGGGGTAGCCAACTTCTTCTTCTCGGACGTCAGTAGGGTTTTCACGCACGAGTTGGTGCGACACAGAGTGGGCACCGCTATGTCTCAGGAGTCATTGCGCTTTGTGCGATTGACCGACTTGGACTGGTATGCACCGGTCTCCATTAGAGAATCGGAAGAGGCCATGACCATTTTCGCCAGGACGTTTGAGGAGCTCGGCAAGCTCCAGGTTGAGCTTGCCGAGCTGTTCGATCTCAATGAAAAGGACTCCTTCGATGAGAAGAAAGAGATCACCTCCGCCATGCGGCGCATTGCGCCCATCGGCCTGGCAACCAACATCGGCTGGTCCTGCAACATACGCACCTTGCGGCACGTCATTGAGCAGAGGACTGCGCCTTGGGCCGAAGAAGAGATAAGATTGGTCTTTGCCCAGATTGCTGAAATAGCCATTGCAAAATGGCCCAACATGTTCAGCGACTACTCCTGGGAAATGGTGGACGGGCTTCCTGTGTATACAACCAAGAACAGGAAGGTCTAGGCGGCAACCGGCTGCTTCAAGGCTGCTCTAGCGCATGCGTGGGGCAAAGACTCATTCCAGGCTTACGCCCAGCACAGCCGGTGATTCCACTGTCCCAGGCAAGGGCTCACGAGTTACGCCCAGCCAAGCGAAATCCTGCAATGACTGTCGAATGAACAGTTGGCCGTACCCTGACTCGTCTACACTGAACCTTCCAACGTTTACCAGCGTACCGTTGTTGACCAGCCATACGTGGTAGGGCTCATCTTCCATGCTCGCTTCCAGACCTTGTGCTACAACGAACGCCCAGCGTTTGCCTGGGTCGGCAAGCAGCATTCCCGCAGCTAACGGCGCCTCCTCTGTGTTATCCATCGATTTGGCTTCCAAGCCGGGTAGCGCTGCGATCCAAGTGGCTAAACGTTGCTCGTTGAGCCTATCCCTAAGTTCTTGGCTGGTGCTCCGCTCCTCATCAATCAACACCTCCATGTCTCCAATCTGGTCCTGGAGGTCATGCACCTGGCTTTGCTGAGAGAGCACCAAGACGCCAATTCCGCCAAGGAACACAATCATCACACTCGCGGCTACCGAGGCTATTGAAATAAACCACCGTGTCCTGCTCCCGCCGGACCTGCCGGCAGCCGCGTGTTCTGGCTCGGCGGTGGCGTGTTGCTCGGGGGTAAGCTGGCCCATTATCTGCTCGCGCAGATGATGGGGAGGATCCATAGGTGGAACGGCCAGCGCCAGTGCGCCAGCGACCTCCAGGTGTTCCCTGAGCAAGGAAGTACACTCGGAGCAAGACTCCAGGTGCCCCTCAACCATGCGGCGTTCTTCCGCCTCCAGGGCTCCCAGAGCATAGGCTTCTGCCAGGTCTTCTATATGACTATGGGTCACGTTATCTCCTGAAGTGATGCTAAAGCTGTCTTCAACTTTTGCATTCCCAATCTCATTCTTGTCTTGACTGTACCTAGCGGGTGTTGCAGCAACTCTGCTATCTCAGACTGGCTGTAACCCTCGTAGTAGGACATTTGGATCACTTGGCGTTGTTCTTCCGGCAAGGACTGCAATGCCTTACGTACAACCTCACTCTCTTCTCGTTGCTCCGCCTCCTTGGCCGCCGTATCTTCCTGTGCCCGGCTGTCCATCAAAGTGAGCCTGGCTTCCGTTTCCAGGATGTCCAGCATCCGCCTGCGTTTGCGCAACTCGTCTACCGCCCTGTGGTGTGCCATAGACATGATCCAGGTCTGTAGCCTTCCCCGTTCAGACCGGTAAGTAGACGCTCTGAGCCAGACTCTTAGAAATACCTCTTGCACTACCTCCTCGGTGTGTCCTATGTCGCCCAATAGATGATAGACAAAGCCAAATACCGCTTTGCCGTACCTGTCGTAGAGAGCGCCAAGCCCTCTCTGGTCTTGCTGGATAATTAAGCTAACCAGTTGCTCATCTTCTAGGTGTTCATAGGACACGGCCAGTTCCCAAACTCATAGGAGTGAAAGGCCTGTCTATATTTCTATACGCAGACATTGCCCCCCCGGATTCAAATACTGCCTAACCAACAGAATCTGGTGCAGTTGCGCCATTCTATCAGAACATCTCAGAACACGTTGATTGCTTAACAAATGTTGCCCTGTTATGCTTAACTTTGATCTATTCTGCAAAGAGCAACTGATGGAATCCGTATTCAAGGAAGCTATTGAGTTATCGCGGAGGGAAGAACCCTTTGCCATTGCTACCGTGGTCCACACCAAGGGCTCCACGCCTCAAAAGCCCGGCTCCAAGCTGTTGGTGCGCCAGGACGGGTCTGCAGTAGGGACCCTTGGTGGTGGTTGCGTGGAAGGGGATATCTGGTTTGCAGCCAAGGAGATCCTTCGAAATGGCAGCGGGCCGGAATACCGCGACTACTACCTGAACGAGGAGATTGCCGCTAGAGACGGTCTGGTGTGCGGCGGGACAATGTATTTCTTCATCGAACCCGTGCGGGAAGCGGCTCGCTTTGCCCAGCTTGCCGGACGTATTGTCGATGCCTACGGCGGAGGCAGTCCTCTGGCCGTGGCTACTCTCATCAAATCACCGGAAGAGGAAGAGGTTGGAAATAAGCTGATCATGCTGGAAGACGGCGCCGCGCATGGCACCGTGGGCCGTCCGCAGCTCGATAGCTTGGCGGAGGCAAAAGCGCGGGAATTGATGGAACAGGGCAAATGTGCGCATATGACCACACAGCAGGGAGACGAGCTATTCATCGAAGCCTACACGTCGCCGGCTACTCTGATACTCATGGGCGGTGGACACATTTCCAAGTCCGTGGCGCCTCTGGCCAAGATGCTGGGCCTGCGGTTGTTTGTCCTAGACGACAGGCGTGAATTCGCCAACCTGGAACGGTTCCCGGATGCTGAGGCGGTAGCGGTAGCCGGTTATGCGCACGGGCTGGAGAACTTCCCCGTCAACAAGAACACGGCCATTGTAATCGCGACTCGCGGGCACAATTTCGATGATCTGGCATTGGAATCCGCCGCTAGAAGCGACGCGGGCTACGTAGGGCTTGTCGGCTCAAAGCGTAAGGTTATTCTGATATATGAGGAGCTTCTCAAGCGCGGCCTTCCCTTGGAGAAGATAGAGAATATCCACGCCCCTATAGGGATGGATATCAAGGCAAGGACACCGGCTGAAATCGCAATCAGCATAATGGCGGAAGTGGTGCAGTGGCGTCTCGGCGGCACCGGCCAGCCCATGATGCTGCCCAAGAAGTATCTGCAAAATCTGGCGGAGAAGGTGCACACGGCCAAGGCCAAATCCCTTTCTCACGCTGATTGAAAGTGACAAGCACCCGCATCAGCGCCGTCCTCCTCTCTGCAGGGGAGTCGACTCGCATGGGTTATCCCAAAGCCTTGCTGGACTGGCAAGGAGTCCCGCTTGTCCAATACCAGGTGAGGTCCCTTACAGATTCCGGTGTTGATCAGGTAATCGCCGTACTGGGTCACAAAGCGGAGTCGATACGACCTCTTGTTGAAAGCGAGCCCGGAGCTGAAGTAGTAGTCAACCTGAGGTATAAGACTGGAAAGAGCAGCTCCGTACGCGCCGGGTTGAAGATGCTCAACCCTGAGGCGGCGCATGTAATGATAATCTCCGTAGACCAGCCCAGGTCTCCCAAACTGCTGAGCCAGGTGTTGGAGGCCCATCTGCGGCACGGTTCAACGATTACGTATCCCATATATCAGGGTAGAGGAGGTCATCCCGTGCTCCTTTCCTGCGCTCTTCTGCCCGAATTGATGAGCATCAGCGAGGCCAGGATGGGCTTGCGAGAGGTGATAGAGCGGCATGGCGCTGAGGTGAATCGAGTTCAGGTAGGTGATCCTGAAGCGATATTGGATATGAACACGGTTGAGGACTACAGAAGAGCCGCTGCAAGATCGGCTTGATCGCACCGCTCGGTTCCCGGCCGAGACCGGGTCAACTGAGGTAGAAAATCAGCACGCTGGCAAGCGCGTAGAGAGCAATGATAGTAACCGATTCGTAAGTCCAGAACCGGCTGGGTCTGCTTCTGTTCCTCTTCACCAGCGCTACAATGACCACGGCGGTCATCACTATTGCAAGGACGGCGGTCATGCTGTGAACCTCTGAAATCGCTGTCCAGAACGTACCGCCTGAGTACGCCAGGTCGTCCGCCCAGAGAACGAATCCCATGTTGAACAGGTTGCTGCCCAGGACGTTGGATACCGCCAGTTCAGGCGCACGAATTCGCAGTGCGGCGAAGGACGCTCCTATCTCTGGAAGAGAAGTGCTCAGGGCAAGGAACTGCGTGCCTACAAAGCTGGTCTCCCAGCCCATCTCTTCGGCAATCCTCTCACCGGTGAAAGCAAGCCACACCGCCGCAGCTATCACCACCGCGGCGGATATAAGGTAGACGCCTATTTCCAATGGCAGTTTGGCGTTGGAGTAATCCGTGTCTTCTTCTTTACGCTCGGTGCGTTCGGTTTGTTCGAACTTGTAGATCAGGTACAGGCCAATGATGAAAGTCGCCATCAACAACACGGAAAACGGGCTTAAGTACCAGTTGGCAAAGAGGCCGGTTGAGTTGTGGAAGGTTATAGCAATGGTGGCCGCGCCTATCACTAGGATCCCCAGGGTTGCCACCATCACCACTGAGGTTCCAAACGCGTTTAGAACTGGCCCGTTTCTCCACCACAGGTCCATGAGACCAATGATCAAGAGGTTCACCAGATTGCTTCCAAAAGCATCACCGGCGGCTAAGTCCGGAGACCCCACTATGGCAATTGAACTGATCCCGGTGCCAAGCTCCGGGAGTGACGTGGCCGATGCAAGGAGCACGACGCCTAAGAAGGCCCTTCCCAGTCCAGTCTTGAAGGCGATGACGTCTACCGACCTGGCAAGGTACCTTGACGTGAAGAAGATCAAGGCTGTTACAAGAGCGAATTGGAGCCAGATAAAGGCAATATCCATTAGCTGTCTAACCCTATCACGTCTGCCAAGTAGACGCGCTTGCCGGTAGGAGTAGCAATCCCCTGCTGCCAGTTCAGCCGATTGAGCAACACTACCCCGTGACTGCGCCCTGAGACGCGGAGCCGACCAGCTTGGCGTATTTTGCCAGTGCCCCGGTAGTATAGTTGGGAGCTATAGGTTGCCAATTACTGCGTCGTGCTTCAAGCTCCTCTTCACTCACTTCCAGTTCCAGCTTGCGGTTTACCGCGTCTACGTTGACAATGTCGCCGTCCTGTACCAGTGCAATTGGCCCGCCCACGGCGGCTTCAGGCGCCACGTGACCCACCATGAGGCCGTGGGTAGCTCCGGAGAACCTGCCGTCGGTGAGGAGTGCTACGTCTTCCCCCAATCCCTGGCCCACAATGGCGGCGGTCACTGCCAGCATCTCTCGCATGCCTGGCCCCCCCTTCGGTCCTTCATAACGTATAACCACCACGTCTCCGGCTTTGATCTCCCGGCGCTGGATAGCTGCAAAGGCATCCTGTTCCCGGTCAAATACACGGGCAGGGCCGCGTTGCTGCAAGTGCTCCTTACCCGCGACTTTGACCACTCCGCCTTCCGGCGCCAGGTTCCCCTTGACTATGATAAGGCCGCCGCTGGAACCCCGCGGCGATTCCACTGGGTGGATGATGTCTTGATCGGAAACAAGGTCTACATTACTCAAGTTCTCTGCCACTGTTTTGCCGGTAACGGTGAGAACGTCTCCATGGAGCAGTCCCGCGTCCAGAAGCCTTCTCATCACCTGGGACACGCCGCCTATTCTGTGTAAGTCGGCCATTACATACCTGCCGCCGGGCTTCATGTCGGCAATGTAGGGCGTCCTATCGCTGATCTTATTGAAGTCCTCTATCGTAAGGTTGATGCCTGCTTCATGGGCTATGGCCAGCAGATGCAGCACCAAATTGGTAGAGCCGCCCATGGACAGAGTCACCGCTATGCTGTTTTCAAACGCCTCCCTGGTCATGATATCGCGTGGCCGTATCCCCTCTCTTAGCAGATTCAATACGGCCTGACCGGAACGTCTGCATTCCTCCTCCTTGTCCGGATACACGGCTGGAATAGAAGCGTCGCCTGGCAGGGACATGCCCAGCGCTTCTATGGCCGTGGACATAGTGTTGGCCGTAAAGAGACCGGCGCAAGACCCCTCGCCGGGACAGGCGCTGCGCTCCAACTCCAGCAGGTCTTCGTCGCTCATTGCGCCTCTGGAGTGTGCTCCCACCGCCTCGAACACGTCTTGGATATTCACGTCGCGGTTGCGGAAGCGACCCGGCATTATGGTGCCGCCGTAGACGAACACAGAGGGTATGTTCAGCCTAGCTATGGCCATGAGGCAGCCGGGCAGATTCTTGTCGCAGCCGGCAACGGTGACCAAGCCGTCGAACCACTCCGCTCTGGATACAAGCTCAATGGAGTCGGCGATAATTTCACGGCTAACAAGCGACGCTTTCATGCCTTCCGTACCCATGGATATGCCGTCGCTAACCGTGATGGTGCCGAACTCAAACGGCGTGCCCTTGGCGTCGCGTATGCCTTGCTTCACCTGTTTTGTCAGTCTATCCAGGTGGAAATTGCACGGCGTCACGTCACTGGCCAGGTCCGCCACGCCAATGAAGGGAGCTCTGATATCGTCGTCCCCAAGCCCCATGGCCCTGAAGTAGGCACGAGCTGGCGCGCGTTCCGGTCCCTCGGTTATCTCCTTGCTCTTGTGCTTGGTGTCAAACCCGGCTCTTGTTGCCATACTTTACCTCGCTCTTGTTGGTGGCTGGCTTTATCCTAGTGCTTACATAGGGAGATTGTCCATTGAATCACAGGTGAGTCCTTCTTATAATCAAGCGGCAATGTTGGAGGTGACGAGAATTGCTTAAGAGTATTTCCTGTGGTGATCTGAGAAAAAGCCACGTCGGCTTGAAAGTAACGCTGGCGGGGTGGGTGCACCGCCGCCGTGATCACGGTGGCCTTATCTTCATAGACCTGCGCGACAGCAAGGGTATTGTTCAAGTGGTGTTTAATCCCGAGACTGTTCCCGAGGCTCACAGGATCGCCGGATCCTTTCGCAGTGAATGGGTGGTCCTGGTGGAGGGTGACGTTAGACAGCGCCCGGCAAGCTCTGAGAACCCCAACTTACCCACGGGTGAGATAGAGGTGTACGCCACAAAGGCGGAGGTGCTGAATCAGTCGGAGACGCCTCCGTTTGAGATCGCGGACGACGGGCAGGTGGATGAGCTGTTGAGGATGCAGTACCGTTACCTTGATCTGCGTACGGCCCACATGCACGACAACATAGTTCTGCGACATCGCGTGGTGCAGTACATCCGGGAGTTCCTGGACGCTAGAGACTTCCTTGAAATAGAGACGCCGATTCTAATCAAGAGCACCCCGGAAGGGGCCCGTGATTTTCTTGTCCCCAGCCGTCTGCATCCAGGCAGCTTCTACGCCTTGCCGCAGTCCCCGCAGCAGATGAAGCAGCTCCTCATGGTCTCCGGCTTCGAGCGCTATTTCCAGATAGCTCGTTGCTTCAGAGACGAAGACCTTAGAGGCGACCGCCAATACGAGCATACCCAGCTGGATTTGGAGATGAGCTTTGTGGACGAGAACGACGTCACTTCCCTCATCGAAGAGCTCTACACGGATATAACCAACAAAGTGGCTCATAACCGCCGCATCATGGGGCCGTTCCCGCGCCTCCGCTACGACGATGTTATGGAGAAGTACGGCACGGACAAGCCCGACATCAGGTTTAAGCTGGAGCTGGCGGATTTGACCGACATAGCCCGTCAATCGGAGTCGCAGGTGCTCAATAAAGCCGTTCAGTCCGGCGGAATAGCCAAGGCGTTTGCCGCGCCGGGTTGCGCCTCCTATTCGCGCCGTGAGATAGATGATCTGCTCTCTTTTGTCCAAACAAGAGGGGCGCAGGGGCTGCTCACCATCGCACTGTCTGAAGAAGCCGCCAGCTTGGACGACATGACAATCGACCACGTTCGCTCTCCTTTGGCCAGGTTCCTCACTATAGAGCAGGTAAGAGAGATGGCCGGGCGCACCGGAGCCAATCCGGGAGACCTAATCCTGATGGTAGCGGGGCCGGCCGGTACCACCAATACCGCCTTGTCCCAGTTGCGCGAAGAGATGGGGCGTCGTTTGGGCTTGGTTGACCCGACCATCCTTGCCTTTGCCTTCATAACGGACTTCCCTCTCTTTGAGTGGGACGACGAAACCGAAGACTGGGCGCCGTCCCATCATCTGTTCACGTCTCCCTGGCAGGAGCACTGGGACTTGCTCGACAAAGACCCTGGCAGCATGAGAGCCAGGCACTACGACCTGGTATGCAACGGCTCGGAGCTGGCCAGCGGGAGCATCCGCATTCACAACAGGGAAAAGCAAGAGCGAATCATGCGATTCTTGGGGTACACGGATGAGCAGATGGAGGAACGGTTCGGCCAGCTCTTGGGAGCCTTGGAGTTCGGCGCACCGCCCCACGGCGGCATAGCTCCGGGGATAGACCGTCTGGTCACGTTGCTTTCAGACCACGCTGAATCTATACGTGACGTTATAGCATTTCCCAAGACGCAGAGCGGTGTGGACCCGCTGTTCAACACGCCGGCTCCGGTCAACTCACAGCAGCTTGAAGAGCTCCACCTTGAAATAGCAGATAGGCCAAGACCCGCTTCCCCATAGTTGAGGCCGTGCTATAATCGAAGTGTACGCTTCATTAGATTGTGACGTGTGCCGCTCTCTTGATGAGCGGCACACATTATGTTAGCACTCGCTTGGGGAGGGCCTTTATTGAAGGTTACCAGGGAAGACTTAGAACACAGTGAGGTCTCGCTCAACATAGAAGTTGAGGAAGAAGACATTGAGCCGTATCTGCAGCGTGCCTATCAGCGCGTAGTGGGAAGGGTCAATATTCCCGGATTCCGCAAAGGTAAAGCCCCTAGGCCCGTTCTCGAACGGTTCGTGGGGCGCCAATCTCTGGAAGACGACGCCTTGGATCTGATGCTCCCTGAAATTGTACAGAGAGCTGTCGAAGAACAAGACGTGAAGCAAGCCAGCATCCCTCAAGTTGAGCTGGTTCAACGAGAGCCAATCGTGATCAAGGCGTCGGTTCCAATTGCCCCGGAAGTGGTGCTGAATGCATACCGCGAAATTCGCGTTCCGGTTGAGCCGGTAGTAGCTACCGAGGATCAGATCAACGCTCTCCTGGATCTCCTGCGGCGCGATACAGCTCCTTGGGAACCGGTCGACCGTCCTGTTGCCATGGATGACCAGGTTATCATGGATATCAAAGCCACCCTGGACGAAAAGGAGATAACCAGCCAAGACGGCGTTGTATACATGGTTATGGAGGGCAACGTTAGCCCCGTAGCCGGGTTCCCTGAACGTTTGGTGGGCATCAGCAGCCAGGAAACTAAGGAGTTCACCATTTCCATGCCTGAGGACTATCCGGATAGAGAACTGGCTGGAAAGGACGTTGAGTTTAGCGTCACCATCCATGAAATAAAAGCCAAGAACCTACCTGACCTCGACGACGAATTCGCCAAGGGCGTGGGTGAGGGGTACGATAATCTGGAGGCGCTGACAACGAAGCTTAGAGAAGATTTCCTTGCCCGGGGAGAACTGGAGGCTCGGGACAAGTATGAGGACCAGGTGTTTGAACAGCTTCTGGAGAAGGCTAATATAGACCTATCTCCATTGATGGTTGAGCATGAAGTTGAACACATGCTTCAAAATGAGGAGCAGGCTCTGCGTCGGCAACAGGTCAGTGTGGAGCAGTATCTTCAGACCGTGGGCAAGAGCCCTGACGAGCATCGCGGGGAGTTGAGACAGGCTGCCGAAGCTAGGCTAAAGCGCACTTACGCCATAGGAAAAGTCGCGGAGTTGGAGGGTATAAAGGTCTCCCCGGAGGAAATTGAGGAGGAGATAAACCGCCTGCTGGATGCCGCTGGCCCTACTCAACCCGAAAGCTTTCGGCACAACCTTGAGAGTGATGACGGCAGAGAATCTCTGGAACAGATATTGACCAGGCGCAAGGCTCTGCAGAGATTGGTTGAAGTCGCCAGGGGAGAGCATGGAGAGACGTAGCGACAATATACACACATATCGAAAGCTGAGATTCAGGAGGTAAACCAATGCTGTATCGTCCGGGTGATTTTGAAAACATAATCCCCATGGTTGTGGAGAGTTCTTCCAGGGGAGAGAGGGCCTTCGACATTTATTCGCTGTTGCTCAGGGAGAGGATAGTTTTCCTGGGCACGCCAATAAACGACTCTGTCGCCAATCTGATTGTTGCCCAGCTTCTTTATCTGGATAGGGAGGATCCGGAAAAGGACATCAACCTGTACATCAATAGCCCCGGAGGTGTAATCAGCGCGGGACTTGCTATCCACGACACTATGCAGATGGTTCGTGCAGACGTATCCACAATATGCGTGGGAATGGCGGCAAGCATGGCCACGGTACTGCTTAGCGCAGGGGTGAAGGGGAAGAGGTACACCCTGCCCAACGCCACGGTGCACATGCACCAGCCCATGGGCGGCGCCCAAGGCCAGGCCTCCGACATTGAGATAGCGGCCCGCGAGATTCTGCGCATGCAGGACAAGATCCGCACCATTTTGGCTAACAACACCGGCCAAACCGTTGAGAAGATTGCCCAGGACACGGACCGTGATTACTACCTGGACGCTGATCAAGCCAAGGAGTACGGTCTGGTTGATGAGGTTCTGGCCGGTAGAGAAGTAGCAGCGGCAAAATAGGGTAGGAGAGCACAGATTGGCTATTTCTAATGGTGACCCTCCGGGCAATGAATACAGGTGCTCGTTTTGCGGCAAGCGGCAAGCTGAAGTAGAAAAACTCATTGCAGGGCAGAAGAAAGTATTCATTTGCGATCAGTGCATTGCGCTCTGCGATCAGATCATCAACGAACAAACGGAGCCAAGATCCGCCCCGGCCCAAGACGAAGTGCGGCCATTGTTGCCCAAGGACGTGCACAGCCGGCTGAATGAGTACGTTATAGGCCAGGATAGAGCCAAGAAGATACTCAGCGTTGCGGTTTACAATCACTACAAACGGCTGGCCAGCAAGTCTCCCGTAGGTCAGGCCGTAGAGGTAGAGAAAAGCAACGTCCTCATGGTGGGCCCAACGGGTTCAGGCAAGACCCTCCTAGCCCAGACGCTGGCCAGAATTCTTGACGTCCCCTTCTGCATGGCAGACGCAACCTCCTTGACAGAGGCGGGCTACGTGGGTGAGGACGTAGAGAACATACTGCTCCGCCTGATCCAAGCCGCAGACTACGACATGGCTAAGGCGGAGAAAGGCATCATCTATATAGATGAGATAGACAAGATAGCGCGCAAGAACCCCAACCCGTCCATTACTAGGGATGTTTCAGGGGAAGGAGTACAGCAGGCGCTCCTCAAGATCATAGAGGGCACCATAGCCAACGTCCCTCCACAGGGCGGTAGGAAACACCCCCATCAAGAGTTCATACAGATAAATACGGAAGGCATACTGTTCATCTGTGGAGGCTCTTTTGAAGGCATGGAGGATGTTATCGAAAAGCGCATCTCCTGGGGAACGCGCTCCATGGGGTTCAACTCGGACAGGATGAGTTTGAGCGACGCTCAGAGAGGCGACATACTCAAGAACATCAATACGGACGACCTGTTGGAGTACGGCTTCATCCCTGAGCTTGTGGGAAGGCTGCCGGTCATGGTGAGCCTGGAAGGGTTGGACAAAGATGCGCTCATACAGGTCCTCACCGCACCCAAGAACTCCTTGCTCAACCAGTACACCTACCTGTTCAGCTTGGACAACGTCGAGTTGGAATTCACCGCCGAGGCGCTGGATGCCGTTGCCGAAGACGCTCTGAAGTGGAAGACGGGGGCGCGTGCCCTGCGCACCATCATGGAAGAATCTCTGCTGGACATAATGTACGAGTTGCCGTCTTTATCCAACGTGACCAAATGCGTAATAGACGCCGATACCATTCGTTCCAAGGAGAAGCCCCAGCTCCTTACCGCATCGTACGTGTTATCTGAGCAACAGGAGAAATCGGCCTAGCCCAGCCATCTGTCGATCTGACTGTTCAGGCACAGGCCCGTAATCGGGCGGTTCTCCTTATCCGCCACCATCCCATCCGATACCTTCAGTTCTCCGTCCCCGAAGGCCTTGAGAGTCTCCATGAGTAGGGGTATCTCTCGCTTTGTGCCCTCATCCCGTATCTGCTTGAACAGCCCGAACTCCTCTCCCTGGGACGACCTCAGTGTATCAATGGACTGGCTGCCCGCCAGATCCCACCACTCATCGAACAGAGGCCCTGTTAGAGGGAACGTGCAGTACGTGATTACCGGCCCGCGGTCCCAGTCCATGTTGGCCAGCTGTATCTGCACGCCTCCCTGTGGAGCCTTCTGCTTGATCAGTTCCCAGATGACCTCCCGCCAGGAGCCCACCGGGCCGTTGGGAGGGGCGGGATGCAGGTTGATCATACTGAGCTTTTGGTACATCAGCTCCGAGGTAAACAACATGTATCCGGCCAGGACTGCCAGGTCTACTTGGAAGGGATCGAGGAGCTTGATCGCCTCGGAATCATAGGCTTCACGCACTTCGCTGAAGCCGGATGCTCCCCGTTCCTTTACAAGCCTTCTTGAAGATAGCGTAATCAGCGGTACGTTGTTTGCCTTTACCAGCGCATGGAACTGATCGCTGCCCTTGTACTCTCCGGGCTCCCGGTTGCAAAAGACGTACTGTATCTCTGCATTGATATAGCCGCTCCGTATGTGCTCCAATGCCGTGCCCAAGAGATTGCGCGACCCCTCTCCGCGCCCTGTGGAAAACCAACCCAGTTTGAGCAAGATTATCTCCTCAGCACCCGTTTCTTGTTTTTCACGTAAGTGGAAATCAAATGTACCAAAGGGCTGCTGCGTCTCTTTATCAAGCTCCCTTGACGCAGCGCTTCCAGGAAATCCTGGGGGCCGTAGCTGAAATCCGGGACAAGGGTATATGCCTTACCGATTTCTCCCAGCGAGTGCGCATCGCTGACGGCGCAAAGCGCAATCCCGTGCGTGGCTGCAAGCTCTCCGGCGCTGCGGTCGGCGCCTGGCAGGGTGTTGCGCGCATTGAACGCCTCTATTATATCGATCATGGGCAGGAGTTCGGCTATTCCTTCCTCACTCATAGCAGAGCCCCGGAATCTGTCGAAAGGGTGGGGGAGCGACACCAGGCCGCCTTGTTCTTTGATCAGCTTCGCCGTTTCCACAGCGGAGAGTCCGTAGGGCACCTCTTCTTGGAGAAACAGGCCTATCAGGTCTCCTTCCCTGGTCTTGATCTCTTCTCCAACTATAACCTTGAACGGGGCCAAGTCTTTGAGTTTGAGGGCCCCCTGAATTGTGTCGTGGTCTGTAACAGCCAGGCACTCTATGTTCTGCTTTAGACACCTTTGTATCAGTTTCTCCAAGGGGGTTGCGCAATCGAATGAAAACTCCGTATGAACGTGAAGGTCGGCCTTAAGCATCCGCTTCCGGTTCCGGCTTGTTCAAGAGCGTCATCTGCTCCCCGAACGAGCGTTGCAGATGGGTTATCTTCAGTTCAGTGGCGCTGAGGTGTTGATGACATATCCTGGCAAGCCGCATGCCTTCTTCAAAGAGCCTTGTTGCTTCCTCTAGCGTGGCGCCACCCGCCTCCAGGGATCGCACGGCTTCATCCAGCTTGGCGTAAGCCTCTTCAAAAGAGAGTTGTTCTATGTTGGAGGGTTGATTGTCCATGGCTGTCGGAACGGAACTTCCATTTTACAGCGTTAACGTTCCTTTACAAAGCTCCCAGGTCGGCGGAGCTAGCTAACCCTGGCGTTGAACGAACCATCGCTCACCCGCACTTTCAGTTCATCGTCCTTCTCAACCTGCCCCACGCTCTTGACCAGAGCGCCTTGGTCTGACCGCTGTACTATAGCGTATCCTCGTTCCAGCACGGAGTTGGGGTCGAGAGCCCGTAGTTGCTGCTCCAAGCCTTGGAACCGTTCTCGTGATAGGTTGAGCGTCACCCACAGGCTTCTGGATAAGCTTTGAGTTAGCTCGTCTAGGCGTTGTTGTTTGTCTTGCACTTGCGGCCCGCGGCTGTTGAGGCGTTGCACCAGTGAATCTAAGTCCCGTTGCTTTTCGAACGATATCCGCCTAGCGACGGCAAGGATATCGTTCTGCCACTCCTTTACCTGGCCAAGAAGACCCGCCATGTCCGGAACTACCATCTCTGCCGCCGCCGATGGCGTAGGCGCCCTGAGGTCGGCCACAAGGTCCGCAATAGTGACGTCGGTCTCATGTCCAACGGCGCTAACTACAGGTGCGCGGCTGGCATAGATGGCACGCGCTACGGGTTCCTCGTTGAACGCCCACAGCTCCTCCAACGAGCCTCCCCCTCTGGCCACTATGATTACGTCTATCTCTTGCAGCCTGTTCAGTTCGTTCAGGGCATCCGCAATATCCAGGGCGGCCTGTTCGCCCTGTACGGACGTTGGTGAAACAACAAGCTCCGCTAGCGGGTACCGCCGCTGGACTACGGTTGCTATATCGTGCAATACGGCACCGCTGGGAGACGTCACCACGCCTATCTTGGTAGGGAAGGGGGGCAGATTCCGCTTTCTGCTGGGTTCAAAGAGCCCCTCTTCTTCCAGTTGTGCTTTGAGGCGTTCCAGTCTCAGGTGCAGTTCCCCCGTGCCCGCCGGCTGGACCAGGTCTACGTACATCTGCAGCTCGCCTCGTACCGGGTATATCGAAATGCGTCCGTGGACTATAAGCGACGTGCCATCCTTGAGCCTGTCCGCTTCTCTGGTTGGACGAAACATGACGCAACGCAGCTGGCTCTCCGAGTCCTTGATGGTGAAGTACAAGTGGCCTGCCGCTGAGCGGGAAAGGTTGGAGGCTTCGCCGCTTACCCAGAGGTTCGCAAGGAAGTAATCGCTTTCCAGAGAATCTCTGAGGTATTCCGCAACCTGGCTAACGGTGTAAACGGCCATCAACCCGCGCGTTCTAAGTACTGGCCGCTGCGGGTGTCCACGCGCACCGTATCTCCATTGTTTATGAAGAAGGGCACGTTGACGTTCAGGCCGGTTTCCAACGTGGCCGGCTTGGTCGACCCGGAAGCGGTGTCGCCCTTTACTCCGGGAGGCGTATCGGCCACCTTCAACTCCACGAAGGTGGGCAGCTCCACGGCTATTGGCTGCTCTTTGAAGAAGAGCACTTCCAGCTCCATCTGGTCCACTAGGTAGTTGATTCCGTCACCAAGCTGCTCCCTGGTCAGTGGAAACTGGTCGAAGCTCTCCGTGTCCATGAAGTAGTACAGGTCCACGTCCTGGTAGATGTACTGCGACATCCTTTGCTCCACCTCGGCCCTGGTCAGCTTGACGTCGTAGCCGTTATACGACCTTTCAATAGACCGTCCGCTGCGCAGTTCTCTGAGCTTCAGCTTTACCACGGGAGCGCGCTGTTGCATCTTGTGCGTACTGTGCTCGATGACTTGATACGGTTCCCCGTCAAGCTCAATAGTGAGGCCTCTGCGTAAATCTCCTACTCCAATGACCATACTTAGACTCCAAATTTGCTGAGTTTCCTGGCTTTGCTCATCACCCTTGCCCCCGTGTCCTCCAAGTACACTATGTCCTCCAGGCGAGCTCCTCCAAAGTCCGGTATGTAGATACCGGGCTCTATGGTGAAAGCCATTCCCTTTTCAAATACACCGGGGTGCTGGTAGCGGATGCGCGGCCCTTCATGCACTTCCAGCCCGATGCTGTGTCCAAACGCAGGACCGGCGTGTTCGCCGAACCCGGCATCGCTGAGCACTTTGGTCAGCATGGCGTATATTTCGCCGCCCTTGATCCCATGCCTCACCTTTTCTATGGCGTTCTTCTGGGAGTCGTACACCGCGTTGTACAGCCTCTTGAACCGTTCGTGCGGCTCGCCGACAACTACAGTGCGAGTCAAGTCGCTGCAATACCCGTGGTAGGTTGCGCCCATGTCGATGATTATAGAATCGCCGTCTTGGATGACCCGTTCCGTCGGTATGTTCCCCGCAAAGCCGCCGTTTGGCCCGGAGCCTATCAGGGTAGGGAATGCCAGGCCGTCGCCCCCGCGGTCACGCATGGCCGACTCTAGCCTCCACCCTAGCTCCCTTTCCGTCCAGCCCGGCTCTATCTGGGACGAAACCTCCTCGAACGCTCCGTCCGTGATGTCGATGGCCTTCTGCATGGTGCTCAGCTCTTCGGTGTCCTTGAACACCCGTAGGTCCTCTATCAAGCCGCGGCTGGAGATCACCTCAGTCTGAGCCCCGTCCTCTCGCAACGCCTGCGCCAGCTGGTCTCTGGAAGAGACGGTCAGGTGGTCCGCCTCTATGCCCAGGCGGGCCACGCCGCTTTCCGAGATCAACGGGGGAACCCAGTTCAGGTCTCGCCGTATTGCCACCACATCAAATCCTGTAGTAGCGCGGCTGGCCTCCGTGGGGTGAAACTCGGTGGCTAGGAACGCCCGGTTCGCGGTGACCAGGAGATAGCCCGCTCCTTCCAGGTCGGCGAACCCGGAAATGTAGCGCCGGTTCTCAGGAGTGGATATGAGCAGGCCGTCCAGCTTGTGTTCCTTCAACAGGTCGCGCAGCGCTTGCATCCGCTGATTCAAATAGCTCATCCTATTAGCCCCCGTTCGTACGTAATTTCCTGGCATGGCTCAGCTGTTTGGCGCCGTCTTTCTCCATGAGCACAATGTCCTCTATCCGTACGCCTCCCCAGCCGGATATGTAGATGCCGGGCTCTATTGTAAAGGCCATCCCTTCCCCCAGCTTTCCTTGGGCGCTGGGTCCGGCCACTGGTCGTTCGTGGACGGCCAGTCCCACACCGTGGCCCAAGCTATGCCCGAACTGCTCTCCGTAGCCGGCGTCTTCTATGACCTTCCGAGCTAGGTTGTCGGCCTCGCCGCCGGTCATGCCCGGTTGGACCGTAACCATCGCCGTCTGCTGTGCCGCGAGAACCGTGTCGTACACCTTGATGAACGTTTCATCCGGTTCCCCCAGAATGACGGTGCGAGTCAAGTCGCTGCAGTAGCCGTTGTACTTTGCCCCCATGTCTATGACTATAGGCTCACCTTCCTCTATGGCCCGCTCCCCGGCGCGGTGGTGGGGCAGTGCGGCGTTTGGTCCGGAACCTACAATGATGTCGAAGGCTAGGGCTTCTGCCCCTAGCTCACGCATAGCCACTTCCAGGCGCCAGGCCACCTCCTGCTCCGTCTGTCCGGGCTGTATCGTAGGCGTAACGGCGTCCATCGCACCGTCCGATATATCGATAGCCCTCTGCAAGGACGCTATCTCCTCCGACTCTTTGGTGGCCCGTATCTCCTCCGTGATCCCTGCGGTAGCCACCATGCTTACCCTGGTAGCGGCTTGGGAGTTGTGCTCTTTGAGTCTCTGGCTGAGCCTGCGGTGGATAGCAACCGTTAGATCGTCGCTTTCAAAACCCAGCCTGGAGATGCCAGTCTCCGCCAGGATTTGGCTGAACCAGTTCAAATTGGGGCCGGACACCCTTGCCACTCGGAAATCAGGCGCTTGATGCCCTGCCTGTTCAATGTAGCGAAAATCGGTGGCCAGCACCGCATCGCGCTGCGAAATTATCAGATAGCCGGCCGACCCTACGAATCCGGAGAGGTAGCGCCGGTTCTCCGGGGCTGATATGAGAAGGCCGTCCAGCCTTCTTTCCTTCATGGCATTCCGAACATTGCTCAGACGTTGAGACATGACGTTTTCTCCAAGTCTACTTTATGAACCTCATGGTCAATGGATATTGGTGTCGTAAGCCGTCGTTTGCTCGCATCGTGCCCACGATCGTCATGATCAAAGCAAACACAATGGTCAGCGGCAGCAGCACGAAGCCAACGACGGCTAGGATGAGAATTGCACTGATTATGGCGTACATGGTAACGCTGATCTGGAAGTTTATCGATTCCTTGCCATGCCAGTCTACGAAAGACGACTGCTCTCTCTTCATAAGCCATACAATCAGAGGCCCGATGATGTTTCCCAGAGGGATCCCTACAAGCATGGCAAACGAGGCCAGGTGGCAAAGCATGGCCATGTTTCGGTCTTCTTTGGTCAACGCTCCGTTTGTCATCACATTCTCTACTCGTCGCTGCCGCCCTCTACAAGAAGCTCCAACGCCTCCAGGTAACCTTTCCATCCCTTGCCGGATATCTGTTTCCTTGCGATGTCCTTGATTACGGAGTGTCTTCTGAACGGTTCCCGTGAATGTATGTCCGATATGTGCACCTCTACCACCGGCACGCCCAGGTCCTCCAAGGCATCTCTCAGAGCGTAGCTGTAGTGGGTGAGCGCTCCGGGATTGATGACAACCCCATGGGATGAAGGCCCGTGCTCCTGCAGGTAGTCTATCAGAGTTCCCTCGTGGTTGGACTGGAAGAAGAGGACTTCCTGGCCCAGCTCTGACGCTCGACCCTTGATCTCTTCCTCTATCTGCTTCAGCGTCATGGAGCCGTAGATAGACGTATCACGCCTGCCCAGGTTGTTCAAGTTGGGCCCGTTTATGATCAGGTAGGTCACTCTAGTTCTCCGGAGCGCCGGCTCTGGGATGGGCCGCAAGATAGGCCTTGCGCGCCTGGGCCGGGCTGACGTGTGTGTACACTTGAGTCGTGGCGGGTGAGGCGTGACCTAACAGCTCCTGCACCACCCGCAGGTCTGCGCCCCCGTCCAGCAAATGGGTAGCAAATGAGTGACGCAACGTGTGGGTATGGATATCGCTGCTCAATCCGGCCCTCAAGGCGTATCGTTGCACCAGCATCTGCACGCTCCGCTGCGATAATCTGCCGCCGTAACGGTTCAGAAACAGTGCCTGGCTTCTTCTGTGGGCTATTAGATGGGGCCGGCCTTGCGCTGCATAGTTGTTCAGGGCCTCAATGGAAGGACGGCTCAGAGGGACCATGCGTTCCTTGTTGCCCTTGCCAATCACGCGTACCGTGCGGTTCCTCACGTCTAAGTCCGCCAGATCGAGTCCGGTAACTTCTGAAAGACGCAGACCGGAGCCATACAACAGTTCCAGGAGAGCGGCGTCTCTGAGCAAGAGAGGTTTGGCGCGGTCCTCTTTGGAGGAGACCTTGGGCTGTTCTATCAAAGAATCCGCTTCTTGCCGGTAGAGGACTTGGGGCAGGCGTTTGGGCATCTTGGGAATCAGTCCCCGCATACCCGCTGAGCCTCTGTTCCATATCGGCGACGAAGGCATACGCCCGCGCGAAATCAGGAATCGGAAGAAGGAACGGATGCTCGCCAGGTTTCTGACTGTGCTCATTCTGGCGTGGCCTTGTTCCTGGTTGGCCTTGCCCAGGTTCGTGTAGCGAGTGTTCATCAGCCATGCCACGTAGCTGAGCACGAAACGCCGGTACTCCTGGTTGACCGCCTCTTCGCCCTTGCGAAGCAGGAACCCGCGCAGGCCTTGCAGCGGGTCTTCCTCTCCCATGCCTTCGTTCTTGAGGAACTCGAAGAACGGCGCCAGGTCGTCTACGTAGTTGCGCACCGTGGCCGGGGAAAGGTTCCGCTCTCCCTGCAGATGGGTTCTGTACTCTTCCAAGACCTGGTCCACTGCTATACGCCAGCCTCCGCCAGTTCTCTCTCCGGTACCGGGCCGCGGTAGCTGCAAGAAGAGCAGCGCGCGCCATTCCGTCCGCTTGCCACGAGGATGCCGCGGCATTCAGGGCAGCTTTCCGGAAGAGGACGCCTGCTTACTGTGAAAGTACACTCCGGATAGTTGGTGCATCCGTAGAATGTACGCCCTTTTCCTCTCCTTTCAACCAGCTCTCCATTGTTGCAGTTGGAGCACTGTACGCCCACTTTCTTACGCAGAGACTTTTTGCCCGTACATTCAGGAAAGCCGGTGCAGGCCAGGAACCTTCCGAATCTGCTGGTCTTGATCACCATGGGCTTACTGCAGAGATCGCACGTTTCGTCAGAAGGCTCTGCCACTCGTACCCGTGGCATCTCTTCCGTCGCTGAAGTCAAAGCTTCTTGGAATGGGTCGTAGAAATCCCGCAACACGGGCACCCACTCCTTTTCCCCTCTTGCTATATCGTCCAGGTTCTGCTCCATGCCCGCGGTGAAGCTCACGTCCATGATGGTGGGGAAGTGGTTTGCAAGCTGATCGCTGACTACTTTGCCCAGTTCCGTGGGCTTGAAACGGTTCTGCTCCTTGAGAACATAGTTGCGCTCCATGATTACGGAGAGAGTTGGAGCGTAGGTGCTGGGACGGCCTATCCCTTCCTCCTCCAATTTGCGGATCAAGGAGGCATCGTTATACCGTGGAGGCGGCTGAGTGAAGTGTTGTTCTGGATTCAGGCCAAGGCAATCCAACCCCTCTCCGGTCCGCAGTTCCGGAAGCGACTTTTGATTGTCGTCTTCTGTAGGGTCATCGCGATCTTCCAGGTATAGTGACCGATACCCGGGGAACTTCATCACGGAGCCGGTGGCGCGGAATACGTAGGTCTGCCCATCCGTGTTCGCCCCGCGAGCGTCAATGTCGATTCGGGTCGAGTCAGAAACGGCGTCGGCCATCTGGCTGGCCAGCATCCGCTTCCAGATTAGCTCGTACAGCTTGAGCTGGTCGGAAGAGACGTGTGGCTTCACCACCGCCGGCGAGCGTCTTATGGCTGTAGGCCGGATGGCCTCGTGAGCCTCCTGGGCGCCCCTGGCCTTCTTGGTAAAGACTCTGGGAGCTCTGGGAAGGTAGTTCTTGCCGTAGTGCTCGCGGATATACGCTACGGTCTCTCGCAGAGCGCTGGGAGCCACGTGCACCGAGTCCGTGCGCATATATGTGATCAGCCCCACCGAGCCTTCTGAGCCTATGGAAAGCCCCTCGTACAGTTGCTGAGCTAGAGCCATGGTCCTCTTGGCGGAGAATCTGAGCTTGCGCCAAGCCTCTTGCTGGAGTGTGCTGGTAATGAAGGGTGGGGCAGGGCGGGAACGCACCTCTTTCTTCTGCACGTCCGCAACCAGGTAGGAAGCGCCCGACAGGGCGGAGGTGACCATGGTTGCCGCTGCTTCGGAACCGATATCGATTCCTTTCCGCTGGCCCTTCACTCCCTGCAGCCTGGCGTTGAACCGGGCTGTCTTACCGCCATTGCCGCCATCTTGCTTCTTGAGAAGCGCGTCGATGGTCCAGTACTCTTTGGACACGAAAGCCTCTATCTCCCGTTCCCTGTCTACCACAAGCTTCAGAGCCACCGACTGTACGCGTCCCGCGGAAAGGCCGCGCTGTATCTTGCGCCAGAGTAGGGGACTGAGCTGGTATCCCACCAACCGGTCCAGTACGCGACGGGCTTGCTGGGCGTTTACCAGGCGCATGTCTATCTCACGCGTGTCTCGGAATGCTTCGTTTATGGCATCCTCGGTAATCTGGTGGAAAACGACTCTCTGCACGGGTCGTTTCTGCCATCCGGCGGCATTCACCAGGTGCCAGGAGATGGCCTCACCCTCGCGGTCCGGGTCAGTCGCCAGGTATATCGTTTCAGCGTCTTTGGACGACTTCTTCAGGTCTGCTATGACCTTGCTCTTCTCTTTCGGAACAACGTACTTGGGAGTGAAGCCGTTGTCCACAGCCACGCCCAGGTCGCCACTCGGAAGGTCTCGCACGTGGCCCAGCGAAGCCTTGACCTCGTAGTCACGACCCAGAAACCGGCCAACCGTTCTTGCCTTGGCCGGAGACTCTACTATTACCAGGTTCTTTGCCATGCTATCTGCGCGCCTCTCCGTATGGAGCCGCCGCTTCCCTTGTCCTAATGTAGTTCATTCCACCCATCTGCTTCACCAAGCCCCTGAGCTCCATCATAGCTAGAGTACTGCTCACTGTGGTTATAGGCAACCCTGTTTGTCTGCCTACCTCGTCTATGTGCACCGGGTCATACGTAATGTACTTGAGCAGCGTCTTCTCGGTTTCGTCCGCGGGACCCACTAGGGCGGGCATGGAAATCTGCTCGTTGATTCCCGCAATGTTCAACTCTTCTAAGATATCCCTATAGTCAAGTACCAGCTTGGCGCCCTCCTGTATCAGGAGATTTGTGCCAATGCTGGCCGGAGAGAAGATACTGCCTGGCACGCAAAACACCTCACGGTTCTGTTCCAAGGCGTGCCTCACCGTCCATATAGCCCCGCTGGAAGCGGGTGCTTCCACAACCAGGGTGCCCAGCGTCATCCCGCTCATTATCCTGTTACGCCTGGGGAAGTGGCTGGACTCCGGGCGCGTTCCCAGTGAATGCTCGCTCACCAGAGCGCCGTTCTCCACAATCTGTGATGCCAGAGCCTTGTGTTCCGGTGGATAGATGCTGTCCAGGCCGTTTGCCAGCACCGCTATGGTGCGTCCCCCCGCATCCAACGCGGTCTTGTGAGCGATTGCGTCTATGCCGCGTGCCAGACCACTGACTACGGTCACGCCGGAGGTTGCCAGGTCGCTGGTCAGCCTCTCAGTCACTTCTCTGCCGTAGGCGGTGGCCCGTCTTGTGCCCACTACGGCCACACCTCGCTGGTCCTCGGCCAGCAGCTTTCCTTTCACAAAGAGGACCGGAGGGAGGTCGTATATCTCCTTGAGCAAAGCGGGATATTCCTCATCTTCCCAGGTAAAGGCGGCTACCCCTGAATCCCGCAGACGCTCGATTTCGGTGTCTGGGTCTACCTTTGAGCGAGCCGTGGATACTGCTCTGACAGAATTGGGATCTAGTCCCGCCTTGCTGAGGGCGTCGCTGGAGGCGCGCCACGCCTCTCCCATGGATCCGAAGTGAGATAGAAGCTTCTGAAACCTTGCCCTTCCTATGGACGGGACGCGCCTGAACGCGACCCAGTATTTTAGCTCATCTATGTGCATTGCCATCTAGCAGATTGGAGAATTACCGGGCTGGAAAGAGCGCTTCCCGGTTCGGATATGGGGTTCAATGGCGGAGAGGATGCGTTGCATCAAGGCTAAATTCTACTAGACGAGTGGATGAGGCGCAAATGTGCAATGTCAGCGGAACTGTGCTGTCAACCCCACTTGTCTATCTCGACCAGCCCTTTGGCAATGCGCTTTCGCAGTTCTTCGGCCTTCTCAGGCGTCCACTCATAAAAACCCTTACCCGCCTTAAGGCCGTTGTTCCCCTGTTTGACCATGTCATGCAGCAGGGAAGGGTCATCGGAGTTGGAGAGTTGAGGAAACACGTCCGAGGCGACGCGCGCTATGAGGTCCCAGCCTGCGGCTTCTAGGACTTGGAGCACCCCTGTGGTCGCCCAACGTCGTCCGAGTCCGGCGCTTATGGCTTTATCGACGCCTTCCGCTGACGCGACCCCATTCTCGACCAGCCATAGGGCTTCTCGAAGAAGCGCCATCTGCAGACGGTTCACAACGAAGCCCGGCGCCTCGCGCTTCACCAAGAGCGGCTGCTTGCCGAGTGAGGTCAACAGTTCCATGACAACACTTGTGGTCTCTTCAGAGGTCTGCGCTGTCGGGACCACTTCTACTAGCGGCACAAATAGAGGCGGATTGAGGAAGTGGGCGTTGATGACCTTATCCGGTCGTGTCGTTGCTGCGGCGATGCTGCTGGGCAGCAAGCTGGACGTGTTGCTAGCCAGGATGGTCCGGTCAGGGCATAGCTCGTCAAGTTGACGAAACATCTCGGTCTTGGCGTCTATGTCCTCGTATATCGACTCGATCACTAAATCGGCGTCCTCTACCATCTCCACCAAGTCGGTGCTCATTCTAATGCGTGCTGGTGCCGACTCCGCCTGCTCGCCCGAAACCCTGCCGAGGTCACGCAGGCGTTCTAGGCTCTCCTTGATCATTCCCCTTGCTCGGTCGAGACTCTGTTCGGAGCGGGAATGGAGCCGAACGTCGTAGCCCGCAAGGGCAAACTCAATGGCGATGCCGTGTCCCATGAGACCGGCGCCAATAATTGAAACGCCACAGATGTTGGATGCGGTTAAGGGACTTAGTTCGCCCCTATCACCGTTTTCAAACGGGCGTCTCTCCTGCGACTTTTCTTCGTATGTGCGTTCACCATGTTTCATGGATAGGCTTTTTCTCCATTCAAGTTTTGTCTTAATGTGTATGGCTCCGCGACTACCGAGGTGATCACAACATTCGTGCAATTCAGTCAGATGATGTACGCATCTCTCAGCTTGACAGCCCTCTGATGACACCATACCATCCCTTCAGCACGAACATGCAACTCTGCCCGTTCAAAATGCCCCCTGGAGAGAATGGGAAGGCCGTGGACGCCGTAGGTTCCGACATGCCAACGGTACGTAGCAGAAAGACTGGCTGATGTTCAAACTAGTCGCTCCGCGAGATCTAGGCCCTATCCCCGCTGTCGCCGTTACGGCCTTCGTTGCCTTGGCCATTTTTGCCTGGACGGAGAGGACCGTTCTTGTCGACCCGGATGGTATGTCCGTTCCCCATTGGCCCTGGAAGCTGTGGCAAATTGCCCCGCTGCTGATGGGGTTCGCTGGCGTCTGGTGGGTCTGGTTGAGCACCCGCTATGTCCCCTGGGTGCGTAGTCTAGCTCTGGGTATGTTGGCCCTGGTAGTGCTCGTGAACGGTTATAGTGAACTGTTCGGAGACCATTGGGGTAACGTGTGGCGTACGGTCAACCCGCTGTTCATCGGCTCCTCCAGTGTGGCTGCGGTGGCTTTGTGGCGTTGCAGATGCACCGCGGGACGAGTGGGCGCGGTGGTTTCCGCGGCGCTGGGTGCCCTCGTTTTCGCTAATGCCTACTTTGTTGACAACGGGACTATCTGGCAGATTCTAAACCCGGTGCGGATGCTTACGGCACTGGCATGGGCCGCGGTGGCCAGCGAAATCAATTTAGCCACAGCCGAGAGTGGTGAGCCACCGGGGTGATGGCTAGACGCCCGCCGCACTGACCGTCCGCTGGTTCACGCTTGCTAGTGACCCCAAAGTAGTAACGAACTTGGAATAGGGGCCACGTCGTGCCTAGATGCGGATTACTGTGGCGGAGAGGGTGGGATTCGAACCCACGGTCCCGATTGCTCGGGACACGCGCTCTCCAGGCGCGCCTGTTCGGCCACTCCAGCACCTCTCCATGATATAACGACCCGTATGGCGGAGAGGGCGGGATTCGAACCCGCGAACCCCATAGGAGTTACCGCTTTTCGAGAGCGGCGCCTTCAACCACTCGGCCACCTCTCCAGGCAAGGGGTAATTATAGCATGTACGCCGCTTGCCCGTTTGCCCGCCATCCCGCTAGCTTGACACGCCTGCTCCCTCGCCTTAGCATGTCCTTGGGAGCAAAGAGCATCCCCAAATGTACAGTGATTAACCAGGAGAAAACGGCCTACCTGTCCCCGCGGATACGCGGGAGAAGGTAGGCTTTTCCTTTGAGCATCGTGCCTGAAGAAAACCAGAGATGGGCGGCCGTTATCCTTGCGGCGGGCAAGGGTTCCAGGATGAAGTCGCAGTTGCCCAAAGTGCTTCATCCTGTCTGCGGCAAGCCCATGATTTCCCACGTAATCCATGCCGTCACACAGGCCGTCCATGGCCGGTTGGCCGTTGTAGTGCCCCCAAATTCCAAGGACATAAGTGGCCAAATAGATGCCTCTGTAGCCTGCGTGGAGCAGCATGGAGCAAACGGCACGGGTCATGCCCTCTTGCAGAGCGAACCCGCGCTGGGTGGCAGGGCAACCCACGTCCTGGTTGCCTACGGCGATACTCCTCTTCTGCGTCCCGCTACGTTCTCCCAAGTGATGCGTAGGCACGAATCATCGGACGCCGCCATCACGCTTTTGACCGCTTTTCTCGATTCCCCACAGGGGCTGGGGAGAATCATCCGGAATGGAAACGGGATGGTCGTCGACCTCGTTGAAGATGTCGATGCCGATGAAAGCCAAAGCTCTGTCCACGAGATCAATGCGGGAGTGTACGCTTTCACTTCGGACTGGCTCTGGCCCGCGCTCCGAAAGCTGGCTCCTTCCGCATCCGGTGAGTATTATCTGACCGGCTTGGTTAAGCTGGCTGCTTCATCCGGGCAACTGGTGGATAGCCTCACTTCTCACGACGAGACGGAGATACTGGGCGTCAACACTCGCTTGGACTTGGCCCAAGCCGAGCAGGTCATGCGACGGCGCATACTCGATGGGTGGATGTTGGAGGGTGTAACCGTAGTGGACCCGCTGACCGCCTACATAGACGCCGCTGTGGAGATAGGAAGCGATACCGTTATCCAACCCAACACCGCTATAAGGGGCGCTAGTCGCGTGGGTAAGAGATGCGAACTGGGCCCCAACTCCACCGTGGTCGATTCGGTGATAGGGGACGATTGCAAGGTGATAGCCTCCGTACTGGAGGGCGCTCACCTAGAATCCTCCGTTCACGTCGGGCCGTTCAGCCATCTCAGACCGGCTACGTTCTTGGAACGGAATGTCCACATAGGCAACTACGCCGAGGTAAAGAACAGCCGCATTGGACAGGATACGGCTATGGGCCACTTCAGCTACGTTGGTGATGCGGATGTAGGTAGCAACGTGAACATAGGGGCGGGGGCTGTCACCTGTAACTTTGACGGTGAGAAGAAACATAGGACAGTCATTGAAGACGGCGCTTTCATAGGCAGCGATACTATGTTAGTGGCGCCTCTGAGAGTGGGAACTCGCGCCTCTACTGCCGCGGGTTCCGTGGTCACCGGGGATGTTCCCGCGGATAGCTTGGCGGTAGGGGTTCCTGCTAGAATAAAGCCCGCAACCAGATCAAAATCCAAAAGACCGCCTGCCTAGGGCAGGCCAGAAGGATGTGATAGACGCTTGGATAGTGACAGTTCATTATCAATTCTCATCTTGATTCTTTCCAACCTCTTATTTATTGCCGCTTCACTCGCAGAAGCTGCAATCCGTAAGCTTTGCCACCCAGGCGATATCTCTCGCCTCGAATCGTACGCCGCCTCCCCATCTATTGGGTGGATGTCATCTCGTTGCACCAGCGCATTACAGATGCTTTTCGCCGTGAAGCTGGTTGCCATAACCTTGATTGGTGTTTCGCTGGCTGTCTTGGCCTTCAACGCATTGGAAGGCTCATGGCCTGAGGCCCTGGGGCTTGTTATTGCCGGGCTGTTTCTCCTTTATCTCCTCCAAGCAGTTAGCTACGGAGTAGGGAAAAGATACGCCACTCCGGTGGCTGCTGCCTTATCTATTCCCTTGACAACGCTTCTCTGGCTGTTTACTCCGTTCGCCTGGTTCAGAGCGCGTATTGAGAACTTCATTGGGAACGATAGGTCTTCAAACGGTAACGGCTTGACCCAGGGCTCGATGGGAAACCACGCTCAGGTGGAAGAAGAGATCCGCGAAGCAGACCCTGAAGAAAGGCGCATGATCCAGGCTATCCTCCACCTTGAGCACATAGCAGCAAGGGAAGTGATGGTTCCCAGAGTGGATGTTGACGCCGCTGAGGTAAACACATCGCTGGAGGACGTTGCGGCTCTGATGGGTCAGGTCGGTCACAGTCGCATACTTGTCTACCGAGATAGCATCGACGAAGTTGTTGGGATAGTGCACGCCCGTGACGTCTTGCAGAAGACCAGCGCCGGAGAAGAAGTGCCCAACCTTGAAGGCATTGTACGCCCGGCCCTCTTTATACCGGACTCCAAGCCCTTGGACCAATTGTTGCGTGAAATGCAGGATAGACGCGCCACCGTAGCAATAGTAGTCGATGAGTACGGCGGCACAGAGGGCCTTATCACCATGGAAGACCTTCTTGAGGAGATAGTTGGTGAGATAGAAGACGAATTTACCCAGGAAGAGCCTGAGATAGTTCGCCACGGGGAAAATGAGGCCGAAATCGATGGACGCGTGACCTTGGACGAAATAAATGAGATATTTCAGACCTCATTTGAGGGCGAGGGATTCGATACCTTGGGAGGCCTCCTCTCGACTCAGCTTGGCAAGATACCGGTCACGGGCGACCTGGTTAGCTTGCAAGGCCTGGACTTTCTGGTTGTATCCACCAGTGGCCGTAGAGTCCGCAAAGTGCGCGTAGTGAAGCAGACGTAGGCTCAAATTAGCGCTCCTTAGCTGACTTGACACAGCCCTCTCGTATGTCAAGACCCAATGGTGAACACAGTCGCATACTTGAAATTTGTGGTCACTCGTTGCTATATTGAACCACTGTTGCCCCTGTAGCTCAGTGGATAGAGCGCTGGCCTCCGGAGCCAGGTGCGGCGGTTCGAGTCCGCCCAGGGGTACCACCACCTAACGCTCCGTTACCTTCAATGCTATAATCTCTGCGTCAGGGCACGGCGCGGGCTGCCCAAATAGGGTATACCCGTAGAGGAGGAGAGCGATGCAGTCAGGAGACAGCGGCTATCCCGTTCGGTTTGAGGTTGACTATCCGGAGGCCCCATCCAGAGGACTGGCGCTCCTTGGGGTGCTTTTCTTTCTCAAAGGGCTTCTACTCATTCCACACATTATAATTCTCTACCTTCTCGGAATTGCCGGCTTCATCGTCTTCTACATTGGCTACTGGGCGGTGCTCATAACCGGCAGGTACCCCCAGGGCCTCTTCGCCTTCGTACTCGGCGTTCAGCGATGGAGCACGAGGACGGACTCATGGATGTACGGCACGGTTGACAGATACCCGCCGTTCAGCCTGAGCGATGTGGACTACCCGGCACGCCTAGAGGTGGATTATCCGGATGTCTCATCCAGAGGACTGGCGCTCCTTGGAGTGCTTTTCCTAATCAAGATAATTCTGCTCGTTCCACATCTTATAGTTCTCTACGCCCTGGGCTTAGTCTCATTCGTCGTTGTCTATATAGCCTACTGGGCGGTGCTCATAACCGGCAGGTACCCCAAGGGTATGTTCGACTTGGTGGTTGGCGTCCAGCGCTGGAATTACAGGGCGAACGCTTGGTTGGTCGGGTTTACCGACCGCTATCCGCCGTTCACTCTGAGCAGCTAGGCCTTGCCTGAATAGACGGGTAGGGCATCCCTTCCGCACCGTAGAAGCGGTTCGCGCGAACTATCCCTGCTACCTGAGCGGTGCTAGATCACACCCTGCCGTCGCAATTGCAGCAGGTCATCTTTGGAGTATCCAAGGTCTGAGTATATCTCTTGGTTATGCTGACCCAGTACCGGCGCGGGACGGTGTGCGCTCCACGGCGCTTTGGGCAGCCTGAACACTTCACCCGGTATCTTGGTCTTCCCTATTACGGGATGCTCTATTTCAGTGAAGTACTCTCTTTCCTCTAGCTGGGGGCAGTTCACCAGGTCTTCCGATGTCTGCACGACTGCCGCCACAAAGCCCTCCGACATTGTGGTGTTGAAATAGTCGAATTTCTTCCACTCCTTCAATACCGGCAGCAGAATTTCGTCTATCTCCTGCAGGTGCTGCTGGCGGTCTGCCTCCGTGGCGAACCTCGCGTCGTCCAGGTCGGCACGATCTAGCAGGCCCACGTATTCCGCAAACGATGCGCGCTGCCGGCCCTTTTGGAAGGTGGGGCCTATGTGACCGTCTTGAGAGGAGACTATACCCTCGAACTTGGTGCCTTTGGTGGAGCCGCTTTCTATCTTCGGCGCTCGCCTTTCTATGGAGCCGTTGTATATGTACCTGATGGAAGAGGTGTAGTGGTGTGAGGCCGCTACTTCAGCCATAGACAGGTCTATGTTTTGTCCCTGGCCGTTCAGACTAGCCGTAAACAGGGCCGCAGACGTTGCGTAAGCCGCTATGATGCCGCCCATCCAGAGCGTTTGGGGATGGCCGTGTTTGAGCGGCTCCCGGTTGTAGGCTCCGCTGGTGTACATGATGCCGCCCATAGCCTGATACAGAAGATCGTTGCCCTGAAAGTCTCTGTACGGGCCGCTCCGCCCAAACGGCGTGATCGATGTCACCACAAGGCGTGGGTTTATCTGCTCCATCTCCTCATAGCCCAGTCCAAGGCTGTCCAGATAGCCCGGGTCGTAGCTTTCTACAACGCCGTCAGCTTTCTTCAGCATCTCCTTGAAGATTTCCCTGCCCTCTGCCGTTTCCAGGTTGAGGGTAACCCCTCTCTTGTTGTTGTTCAGGTAGAAATAAGACAGGCTCTTCTCCGGATGTGGCTCGTCATGATGGAACGGCCCAAGGCGTCGAGACGGGTCCCCCACGCCGGGCGATTCTATTTTGATTACGTCGGAACCGTAATCGCCGAACAGCCTGGCCGCGAAAGGCCCGGCTGTTCCCGTGCTCAAATCCAGAACTTTATATTGTCCCAGTCCGGTTGTTGTAGTCATGGGTGCTAAATCCTCAGCTTCTTTCTATAGTCCGGATCGACGCCAGCAATGACCCCTTCTGCTATTTGCTTCTCAAGGTTGGTGCCTCTGGCGCTCCCAGGATTGACCGGCTCCTTTCCTATGGCATTGGTCTCGTACATCCTTGCGATGTCGGCCTCGTCAATGCCTAGGAGCTCGCTTAGTACGTACTCGTTGTGTTCGCCCAGCATGGGAGCTGGCCTTCGAATATAGGAAGGCGTTTTGGACATCTTCCAAGGCCGCCCAAAATAGAGGCGAGTCCCAATGCCGGTATCCGGGTGGTGCGCAACTCTTTCAAAGAACTCGCGATCCGTGATGTGAGGGTCCAGAGTGAAGTCCCGGGCGTCCATTACTGCCATGGCCGGAACTCCGGCTTTCTGGAGCTGGTTCATCAGCGCCGTCTGGTCTTTGTCCTTAGTCCACTCGCTTATGTGGCCGTCAAGCTCATCCTGGTTGCGCAAGCGCAATATGGGGTCGGCAAACCCGTCCTCCTCAGCCCACTCCGGAGAGCCCATCTCCTTGACCAGTGCGTCCCATTGATCGTCCGTCTCAGCGGTAATGGCTATCCATCTATCGTCACCCTTGCATTGATAGACCCCATGGGGCGCTAGGTAGTTGTGCCTGTTGCCCATCGACTGCCCGCTGCGGCCATTGGAGATGTAGTCCATCAGGGCGTCGCCCATTGTGGACACGCCTATCTGGTACATGGCAAAGTCCACCCACTGGCCTTCACCGGTACTGTTGCGATGATGCAACGCGGCCAGTACGGCGAACACGGCCATCCAGCCCACGTGCTGGTCGAAGAAGGAGATGCCAACCCGGCGAGGCCCTTCTTCCGGGTACCCCGCGAACTGGCTGAGACCGCACGTAAGCTCGAACATTCTGCCTATGCCTGCATACTGCCGCCAGGGGCCCGTATATCCGAACCCCGTATTGGATAGATATATCAGGTCAGGCTTGATCTGACGGAGCTCTTCATAGCCCAGGCCAAGGCGGTCCATGGTGCCGGCCCGGTTGTTTTCTATGATAACGTCCGACACCCGGATTATGTCTTTGAAGGCTTTAACGGAGTCATCCTCTTTGAGATTGAGGGTTAAACCGATCTTGCTTCTCTGCAATGTGTTGAAGCTGCCGTCCCTATCCCAATGCCTTTCGCCCGGCTCGTTTTCCGGGAATACCCCGCCCTCTGTTCTGAAAAGGGTATGGCTGTCAACCTTGATCACTTCCGCTCCCATGTCCGCCATGATGTGCAACGCCGTTGGCATGGCAACCATGGTCGTGGAGTCTATGATTCGCACCCCTTCAAGCGCTCCGCTCATCTTTCACCTCGCAACATAACGTTCAGCCAGACTAGCTCGATAATACAAAGCGACAGCCCAAGAATCAATGAGCTGCCGCTTTGCCATATCCACCTTATTGGTATCACACCGGGTTCACTTCGCCCGTCCTTCGTCTCTAGTGAGGGATGGGCAGAGTTACCGGGTGGCCTGGATTGGGCAGATACACGGTTCCCGTGCCTTCCGCCACAGTAGTGCCTAGCTGGTTAACCCCGGAGATCTTCACGTCTGCGGCAAAGTACGTCTCGGAACCAACCTGCTCGGTGCGCTTCTGAGTCACTTCACCGTTGAGCCACATGGTGTCGCCGTACAGCCAGTGCTCCGGCACGCAGATATCAAGGCTGCGAACGAAGGCGTCGTCGCCCATCCAGTGGGTGAGCACCTGTCCGGCTAGGGCAACGCGCTGGATGCCGCGGCTTGGAGGCGACTTGAAGCCCATCTCCTGGCAGGAGAGGATGTCCTCAAAGCTCTGGTCGGCGTCCCAGTAGGGCCAGTTGGTGGTTGGGTTGGTCACTACTCTACCCGGGTACTTATCCTTCAAGTCGTGGTAGACAAGGGCTCCCAGGGCCAGGGACTTGGCTTCGGCCACTACCCAGGCCATCATGTCGGACAATGTCAGGGGTCCCTTGACCAGTTGAGGTAGCTTCTCACCGACTTCTACGTCGTCCCAGTAGCGCAGCAGCTTGCCGCGCGGCTCGGGTTCGGCCTCGATGTCGTTCTCGATTTGGCTGATTTCCTCGTCGGAATAGCGGTAGATCTCCCTGGGCTCAATCATGTCCTTGCCGCGCTCGTAAGCCACCATGGTGTTGACGCCCGTAGCGCAGCCAACGAGACCTCCGTAGGAGTTGCGGTACACCACGGATGACTCCACGTGGGCGGCATCGTGACCCCAGGCCGAACCGGCGTTTCCTGCGCCGCTGACTTTGATGCTGCTGTTCAGTCGGTCACCGACGCGGATGATGTCGGACCATTCAAAGGAGGCGCGGGTGAGAAATGGGGAAACGCCGTACTGCTTGTTGACGTACGGGCCTGCCGAGTTGGGAGTCCTCACCGCCACCACGAAGGTGGGGGGAGCTATCATGCTGTTGTACTTGGTTGCAACCCCGCTGCTGGGGTCTTTGTACAGCAGGTTGGGGTCGCCCAACGCTGCGCAGAATCGACGAATAGTCAGCCAGTCAGCCAGATCCGTGCCTGGGGCAACGTCGTCAACCTCCTGGCCGATCAGCTTTTTGGCGTCCTCAACAAAACCTTTCAAATCGCTAGCCATCTCGCCTCCTTCAAGCTTAGATGCAACTGTACTGCGCGCCTATCCATACTGCGGCGCGGCATCGATTAGGGTATATCTCAGAAAACGTGTTTAGTCAATAGCCCCCGTTGCATGTTGCATGCCTGCATGTGCGTCCTGATTACCCGGCCTGTAAAAGAGGTATGTCCAGTTCTCCGCAGATGTCGCTGAACCAATCGACCACCTCGCGGTGTAGCGGGATGCCATTGGCTTTGCGCGCTCTCTCCACCTCGAACTCGGGAAGTCCTGGATAAAGCACGCGGTCGTGGCCCGGGGCAGGCGGCGTCTCCCTCAGCGTTCGCATGAGTTCATCCATCATCTCCTTGAACTGGTCAGCAGGAGCGAAAGCGTCTATGCGATAGGCCGCTACCATGTGGGAATAGTTGCCTATGGCTCCCGCCGTCATGCCGGAACCGTTCCCTGAGAGGATGCCGCACAGAATATCCACCACCGCGCCCAGGCCGTATCCCTTGTGCGACCCCAGCTCTCTGGTGGCGCCCAGGGGCAGCCCGTGGTACACGTCGGGAAGGGGAGTGGGCTCCATGATAGGAGTCCCGCTCTCGTCGGAGAGCCAGCCGCCCTCTACGTCGATCTCCAGTCTCTTTGCCAGGTCGAACTTGTTGGAGGCAACAGCGCTGGTAGCGATGTCCAGCACAAACGGAGGCTCGCTCTTCGCTGGCGCTGCTACTGCAATGGGATTGGTGCCCAGGCGTGGCTCTCGGCCAAACGTTGGCAGCACGGATGGACGGGTGCTCGTCATGCACACGCCTATCATGTCGTGTTCCAGCGCCATCATTGCATGATAAGAAGCCATGCCCAGGTGCTTGCCGTTGTGCACCGTGACCATTCCTATCCCCGTGCTTTCCGCCTTCCGGATGGCGACTTCCATGGCTGCGGGCGTTGTGATGATTCCCAGTCCTCCGTCGGAGTCTATGTTGGCCGTGGCCGGAGTCTCCCTCACTATTCTTACGTTGGGTCGTGGATTTAGGAGTCCGCCGTTGTAGTCGGCTACGTATTTGCGCAGCTGGTTGGATACTCCGTGGCTATCTATGCCCCTTAGGTCGGCGGAGACCAGCACGCTTGCTCCAACGTCGGCATCGGCTTGTGGCACGTTCAATTTTTGGAATATGGCGCTTACCGTCCGGTGAAGGTCGGCTTCCTGCACCAACAGCATGTCCTCTTCTGGTATGGTAAATCTCTTCAGCATCTCTTCCTCCGTCTGAATACTAGGCTATGATAATCCCAAACCACCCTTTATCCAACTGTTGCAGACACTGTCATTCTGAACGGAGTGAAGAATCCAAAGCCTCCGCCTACAATGCCGCCTCGCCTTCAATGAGATGCCTAGTCCCCCGCTCGGAGGCGTGAACGACGAGAATAAAGTTGCATCGTAGGTTATGCAAGGTCTCCCCCTTCCCACTCGCCCTGAGCATGTCGAAGGATCGCCCTCATACCCCCGTTATTCTCGTGCTCGACACGGGAATCCAGCACGCGTTTCCCACTATTGCAGTAGCGCTTTCAAGAAACTAGACTAGTGTTGCCAATAGGTAGGGAGGCACGTATGACTACTGATCAGGAACTAGCTTTTACCCCGGCTTGGAAGTTGCGCGACATGATGGCGTCCAAACAGGTTTCGCCTGTGGAGCTGACCGAACTTTATCTGCGGCGCATAGAGGCTTTGGACCCTAACCTAAACGCCTATCTCACCGTCACCGCCGACGAAGCGTTGCAAGACGCCAAGCAGGCGGAGACTGCCATCCAGTCCGGCGAGACGCTCGGCCCGCTGCATGGCATCCCCATCTCCATCAAGGATCTGAACTTGACCAAGGGCGTGCGCACAACTAGGGGCTCCTTGTTGTTCAAAGACTTTGTGCCGCAGAACGACGAGCCGGTCGTCCGGCGCATCAAAGAGGCCGGAGCCGTTATTCTGGGCAAGACCAATACCCCTGAGTTCGGCGCTTCCGCCACTACCGAGAACAGGCTGGGTGAGCCGTGCCGCAACCCCTGGGACACGACCCGTACGTCGGGAGGTTCCAGCGGAGGCGCCGGAGCAGGCCTTGCCGCCGGTCTGCACCCCCTGGCTCAGGGCAGCGACGGCGGGGGGTCCATACGCATCCCGTCCAGTCTCTGCGGCACCTTTGGCATCAAGCCCACGCAGGGTAGGGTGGCCAGGCCTTACAAGGGCCCCGGTGGATGGGGGCAGTTCTCCCAAAACGGCCCCATGACCCGCACCGTGCGGGATACGGCCCTACTGCTCCAGGTTATGGCTGGCCCTGACCCGGAGGATGCCATCGCTCTCCAGGAAGACCCGCCGGACTTTTCGGCCAAACTGGACAAGGGTGTTGCCGGGCTGAGAATAGGCTGGAGCCCCGACATGGGGTCGCTGGCGATAGACCCGGAGGTGCGCCGCATCACTGAAGAGGCCGCCCATGTCTTCGAAGAGCTTGGCGCAACCGTGGAGCATGCGGACGTCCCCATAGACCATGACAATCTGCGCAATGTATTCATGATCATCTGGCTTTCCGATTACGCCGCTGTGAATACCGAGTTGCTGGAGACCCGCGCTGATGAGTACACCGACCAGCTCAGGGAGATGCTGGAAGAGGCGGTGACATGGCCCGCTTCCAAGCTCGCTTCGGCTCTGCACGGTCTGGAATGGCACCGCTACCAAATGAACAACATAGTGACCCAATACGACCTGCTGCTTACGCCTACCTTGGCCACGGCGGCCTTCCCCGTGGAGGAGCGTCCCACCCTCATCGACGGCAAGGAGGTGGGCGCGTTCTGGGGCTTCACGCCGCTCACGTTCCCCATAAACATGAGCGGACACACCGCGTCCAGCGTTCCCTGCGGCTTCAACAGCGAAGGTATGCCGGTGGGCTTGCAGATAATTGGCCACAAGGGCGATGAAGCAACCGTTCTGCAGGCCTCCGCCGCTTTTGAACAGGCGCGGCCCTGGGCGGGGTTCCTGCCTCCCGTCTCCTGAACCATCATGGAAGAGATCATCTCCATGTCCGACATGGGCCTCATCTTTGAAGTTACCGACGGCTACGGGATCGACCGCGAGAGTATACGAGTTGACCTGGCCAAGGAGGACCCCGGCTCCGTTAGGAAAGGCGAAGCCGGCATGATCGAGATCACGGTTCCCCTGACCACACCGTTAGAGCAGTGGTTGTCTACGCTCGATTCCCGGCTCAAGGCGGTGCTGGAAGGCTAGATGATTATAACCGTGGAAGTGGAACCCAGCCCGAACTGCGACTACCATCCCCAGCAGGTCTTTGAGGCCATGGAAGAGCCGTGGCGGGTATCCCGCGTTAGGGTGGAGCGGCCGGACGGCTCCTACGGCTGGTGCCTGGTCACCGGTTGGTGCAGCGATGAGGACGGCTCCCCCTGCGATGCGCTCTGCGCCAAGGTAGGCGATTCAGGTTCAGGGTTCTCGTTTCTGGTGCACGGCGGCGACTACGGCCTGCGACTGATGCCGGTCGGCCACTCCGGCGAATGGAGCCTGGACGATGACAGCCAGTGGGGCGAACCGTACCTGCTCCTGGCTGATCTCAGCGACGTGGAAGCGGCATAGCTTCTGGCGTCACACAGTCGCTGTGCCTGGCATACCCAGCAAACCTCTAATGGCTTCCATCATTCCCAGGTGGCGGTTGTTATGAGTGATTGCGCTTACCACCACGTCTCCAATGAGCTGCTCTTCTCCGTGGCCCCTTGAATAGCTAGACCTTTGGAAAGAGCTTTCGCTGATGGATGACACGGCTTCATTTGCTGCCGTAAATGCTCTCCGGACGTAGTCCAATATCACATCTTTTGCAGGCAACCCCAGGTTCGTTGACATATCGTCATCCATGCCTGCGCCTGTCTCCGCTTGCCCTAAATTGCTCGGAATCAGCCCCCAGGTCTCAGCAACTCCTTCCCTTTGCCATATCGGGCTTCCCGGTCCCTTGATAGTCTCGACTAGGTCATCGGCCCATCGCGCCATGTGCCAGATATGGAAGCCAATCGATGGCGCAGTCAGGTTGGGGCGCCACTTGAGTTGGTCGTCGGATAGCTCGCTGACCACACCTATGGCGCGCTCATGAGTCCGTTGGTAGTTGAAAACAATTGCTTCGATGGGTTTCATCTTCAATCCTTGTTACTTTGCATTATACCCTAACGTCCCTTCCCCCCTCTGTGGGGGAAGGGTAGAGCCTGCCCCGTACTTGATACGGGGATGGGGCAGGGCAATAAGCCCGCTGATTGCTTTGCGCCATCTTATGGGACCTCAGCGCGAATCCCTGACATTCTCCACTTCCTCACGCCTGCGCTCTACCCTTATCCTCTATTCATGAACACTACCGAAGAACTACCTCCTTTTCGCGTCCTCCCCCGTCACGCTCTTAACGGTTTTTGGATTTGTTTCTCATACTCAAAAAATTTGGCCCGTTTTTAGCCTTGCTACTTGACATAACGTTGGAAACAATTATCCGCCGCAACCCCCTTCGGAACTCTCCTCGCAAAGGCAAAACTTGGAGCACGCCAAAGACCCCTTGACAGAGCTATCCCTAACGCTATCATAGAACACCAGTTCTTTTTCAGGAGGTCATTTATGCTGGTTAGGACCGCGCCGGATGCTTATGACAAGCTGCGGCTGCTGGGAGGGATGGCAGGGGACGACGTGCTATCGGAGGATGCGGCGCGCCGCTTCAACGTGCCCAGGAACGCCTACTCCCAGTCCAGAAACCGCGACGTGCCGGCGGGAGTCTACAAGGCGATTATGCCCGGCGGCAAGACCATCTCCCTGATGCGGGTCATGTTCACCGACGTCTGCAAATACGACTGCTTCTACTGCCCCAACAGCACCTGGGTGCCTCGCAGGCGGTACGGGTTCAAAGTGGATGAGCTGGCCAAGCTGTTCATGGAGATGCACGGCAGACATACCGTGGACGGCCTGTTCCTCAGCTCAGGCATATCGGGCAGCCCCGACAAGACCATGAGCAAGCTGATAGACGTGGTGGACGTTGTGCGCAACCGCTACAAATTCAAGGGGTACATCCATCTCAAGGTCATGCCGGGCGCAACGGAGGAATACCTGGAGGCGGCCTACCGCCTGGGCACGCGTTTGTCGATCAACATAGAGACCCCTTCCCATGCCCACATGGAGCGCCTGAGCACAATGAAGGACTACCAGTCGCACATACTGGACCCGATGTCGGCCATCCACCGCTTGATAAAGAGCGATGGCAAGGGCGGAGCGGTAGGGCAGGCTACTCAGATGGTGGTTGGCGCCGCCGATGAATCGGACTGGGACGTATACCAGCGGATGACGCAGCTATACGGCCAGTGGGGCTTCAAGCGCGTCTACTACCAGCCGTTTCGTCCCGCCCGCTACACTCCGCTGGAGGAGCATCCGGCCACGCCCATGATGAGGGCCCACCGCCTCTATCAGACCGACTGGCTGAGCAGGATATACGGCTACTCGGCAGAGGAGTTGAAGCCCGCCTTCGACCACAAGGGCCATCTTTCAATGGACGTGGATCCCAAGCTGCAGGTGGCGCTGGACCGGCTCTGGGGGAACATCGTCGACGTGAACCATGCCGACTACGGACAGCTCATCAGGGTTCCCGGCGTGGGCCCGACTTCCGCGGAGCGGATAGTGAAGTACAGGGCGGAGCACCGCATAGACACCTGGCGCGACCTGCAGGCGATGGGGGTGGTGGTGAAAAGGGCAAAGGCGTTCGTGGGATTCAACGGCTACAAGCCGGAGCAGTCGCGGCAACTGAAGATGGACTTCACCCTCGGCGATAAGACTAGGCCAGAGACACGGCCGCGCCGTGAGCTACCGATGACACACGCGGGCGGCGGGTGCTCCTCATGCGTCACTCCGGCCTGTGGAACCTGCCCGATCGCCGGCCTGCGCGCCGCATCGCCGGTGTTGTCAGGAGCGGGGGTGTGAGGCTTCGCGTTGAAGGTGAGACTGTCCCTAAACCTTCCCTCTCTCCTCCGCCAGCGTTTTCAAGGCGTTGGCCGCGCCGTTGGTCACCATCAGGATATCGCTGCCTATCTGGGAGAGCTTGAATCCCTGGGCAAAGAGCCGGGCGGCGTCGGCGGGACCCACGCCGTGGTGGCAGGGCACCATGCCGGTGGCGTTTGCCACGTCCAGAACGCGCTGGCAGGCCGCCAGGTGGTCGGGGTTCTTGAAGGCGTCCGGTCCGGGCGACAGTCCCATGGAGACGGCCAGGTCGGACGGGCCGATGTAGAAGCCGTCGATGCCCGGCGCTTTGGCTATCTCCTCCAGGTTTTCCACCGCCTGCAGCGTCTCGATCATCACCAGCACTATGATTTCGTCGTTGGCGTGCTCCGCGTAGTCGGCTCCTGCGTAGAAGCGGGCACGGTTGGCGCCGAAGCTCCTGTCGCCGATGGGCGGATAGCGAGAGGCCCGTCCCGCGGCAACGGCGTCTTCGTAGGTGTTGACCAGCGGCACTATGACCCCGTACGCCCCCGCGTCAAGAACGAACTGTATGACCTGGGGGTCGTTCCAGGGCAGGCGCACCATGGGAACCGTATCGGTGGTGGAGATGGCCTGCAGGCAGGCAACGGCCTTGTCCGTGGTGACGGCCATGCCGTGCTGCATGTCTATGATTACGGCATCGTAGCCGGCGTGGGCCATGGCCTCGGCCAGGTAGGTGTTGCCCGTGGATAGCCATCCTGCCGCCGCGGGTTTGCCCTCTCTCCACATGGCCTTTATCTTGTTGGAACGCATAGTAGACTCCTTTGGTTAGTTATGCTGGTTTCAGCTCCTGACGGGATTCGGCCTGCTGCTCAAGCCTGGTCCAGTCGTAGATCATGGGGATCAGGTCAACGTTGGCCCATATGGCGGCCTGGTCTGCATAGTGCGGACTTCCCGGATGGCCGGACGAGCCAAGGGGCACGATCCATCGGGAATTGTCCCAGTCGCTCAGGTCAAAGACGTACCTTGCTACGGACATGCCCATGACCGTGAACGGTTCCGCCATGGCATAGGAAGCGGCTAGGGGAGTATCGGCGTCGCCGTCCATGGGAAAGGACGGTGGATCAAGCACGCGGGCGGACTCTGGGAACAGCGCCGATAGCGGATGACGAGGCCTGGTGCGATGCAGCTTGCTCCAACGCCATCCCTCTACGTCCGGCCCCAGCTTCTCCTCCAGCTGCTTCGCGGCTTGAGCAAGCGCCGTACTCATCAGCGACTGCCAGTCGTCGCCCGGCGGGAGAAGGGTGCGGTCGTCCTCTTCGATCATGGTGTGAAACCTGGACTTGAGGCGTCCAATGTGCGCCGGGCCGCCCCTGCCCAGGGTGTCGAAGGCATCCCCGGCCAGCGAGCCAAGGTAGGGCTCCAAGACCAGCTTGACTAGATTATCGCGAAAGGCGTTATAGATGGTGGGGGCTGCGCTGTCCCGGTGTGCCGTGCCGTCCCATCCAATCAGTACGTCCTTGGCCTGGGATGAAAGCTCATCCTGGGTGGGAACGTCTATCAGCAGCTTGGCGAAGGCCCGTCCGGGGATAGAGGTCTTTTCCGTGTGAACGGATGCCATGTCACCCACCGTGGCATTGTCTATCAGGTGCAGCCTGTCATGTATCCGGCTGGCTCTGAAGCCGGGAGCGAAGTCCAGGGCGATGTAGTGAGGGTATGAGTCGTCGATTACCTTGTTGTTGGCGGTGACGATGTAGCCCTGCTCAGGGTTTGTGAGATATGGCATCTCCTCGAAGGGGACTGTGCCTGTCCACTCGTGCTCCCCAGTCCAGCCGGGCACGGGTAGCCAGGCGTTGGCGCGTGACCTTATGGGTAACTGGCCGCGGGTGCGGTACCCTATGTTGCCGTGCACGTCCGCGAATAGGAAGTTGTTGCAAGGGTCTACCCAGGGGCGCACGGCCTCCTGTAACTCGTCTGTAGACTTGGAGGTGAGCATACCGAGCAGAGCATCGGCGGCGTTGTTGGGGCCCGCGGTGGCGCTATAGGCAAAGGAGATTGCGTTGCCTTGGGACGGGTCGCCGGCTATGACCGGTCCGTGGTGCGTAACCGTTACGTCGATCTCGACGGGGTCGGCGCCGCGAACTTGGATGGTCTCTCTATGTACTTCGGCGTCCAGCCAGCGGCCCTTGAACTCGTACTTGGTTGGGCTGCCCTCTTTGAACCGCTCGACGAAGAGGTCCTGGTAATCGGCGCCGGTATGGGTAACGCACCAAGCAACGTACGAGTTGTGGCCAAAGTGGGGAAAGCCGGGCACTCCGGGAAAAGAGAGGCCAATAGCATCGAAGTCGGGACAGGATATGTGGTTCTGGTAGTAGACGTTGGGTGTGTCCAGGGCGCGGTGAGGGTCGCCTGCTAGGAGGGGCTTTCCGGATGCCGTTCTGCTTCCGGCAACTACCCAGTTGTTGCTGCCGGCGTCGTGTTCTTCAATCCACTGGGCGGCATCCACGCCTTTGCTCAGCTCCTCCAGCACGTTTGACTGGTCTCCCAGGTATTCGGCGCCGGGAGGTAGGATCAGAAGCTGTCCCTTCTGATAGCCGGGCAATAGGGCGGCGGCTTTTTCAGGCCCCAGGTGGTTGACCAGCTTGGCGCGCCATATCTTGGATTCAAAGGTGCCCATGAATATGTGGCGTAGTTTGAGGACGGCCAGCGAGTCCCAGGGCTGCCACGGTTCCGGAGCGGCTCCTACCAGGGCGTATTCAACGGGCAGGGTAGTAATGGTTGCGATGAAGGCGTTTACACCCGAGGAGTAGGCGTCCAACATGCTGCGGCTAGATTGATCGATTGCGTTGTAGTCCGCCTGAGCGCTTTCTCCAAGCCGGAAGCGGCGCATCATCAGGTCCTGCTCCAGCCCTGGCGGCCCGGCAAACTCGGCCCAGCGACCATAAGCCCTGTGCTTGTCCAAGTCCATATGCCAAAGCCGGTCTTGGGAGGTCACAAAGCCCTGGGCAAAGAAGGCGTCCCAGCTTGATGCCGCCTTGACGTGGGGGATGCCGAAGCTGTCGCGGATGATTTCGGCGTCTGAGTGCATTCCTGGCAGCGTCAGAGGCGACGACGTGTCGGGAAGAGCGGAAGTCAATACATCACTTGTCAGGGATATTGCAGCCATTTAGCCCCCTAGGGTTTCTCAAAGGTGTATTCTATTAGTAGGCCGCCGTGCCATTGACCCAAAGTCCGCTGCGACCATAGGATAACTCAGCGGGGTGTAGCTCAGTTTGGCAGAGCGCTGCGTTTGGGACGCAGAGGCCCCCGGTTCAAGTCCGGGCACCCCGACCATAACTGGCTACGATTCGATCAGTGCGTCCTGCGATTCCTGACCTTCGGCCCGGCGACGGTGCCCGATTTTTCCATGTGCCATGACCATGAGCGCAAGAACCACAATGCCCAAGACCATAGTTTTATCAACCGGCGTGAATGGGGCTTGTACCAACAAGAACCCGTAGCCTGCTATACCACCCCACACAGAGGCATGTCTGCCGGCGAGATTGGCAATACCCGCTACCGCGCCGCCGGTTACAACGGCGAGCAATCCGTACACCGGCATTACGGCTATCGTGATGCCTACCAGAGTGGACAGTCCGTCGCCGCCGCGGAACTTTGTTAAGAATGGCTTCCAATGTCCGACAAGGGTGGCAAGTGCTGGGATCAGTATAGCTTCTCCACTTATGCCTAGCCATGAAGCTAGGAAAATGGAGAGTAGGCCTTTGAAAGCGTCTCCAGTAAAAACTATCCAGCCTTCAACGTAGCCAACGTTTCGCAAGACGTTGGCTGCGCCGGCCAATCCCGTCCCAGTGGAGAAGATGTCCACCCCGCGGATGCGGCTGATCAGTGCGGCTAGCGGTATAGAGCCGATGAGATAAGCTGCCAGTATCGATAGCGCCAGTTCAGGAAAAACTGATGCACTAAACATGTCTAGGAGTGTACCCCCTCTAACGTTCCTAGTCTACCTAGGAATTCTAACAGACGCCGTTCAAGTCGTCTTTAGTATCTGTCGCAAGACGTACTGCAAAACACCTCCATGGCGGTAGTACTCAACCTCAATTGGCGTATCTATGCGGACTATTGCCTTGAAGCTGACTTCACTGCCGTCGTATCGTCTGGCAGACACGTCTATTACCTTACCTGGAGCCAAGCCGCTGGCTATACCGGAAACGTCAAAGGTCTCGAATCCGGTAAGCCCCAGCGAATCACGGTTTTCGCCGTCCAGAAATTGCAAGGGCAAGACCCCCATGCCAATGAGGTTGCTGCGATGTATGCGCTCGTAGCTCTCCGCAACAACGGCTTTCACTCCCATGAGATAGGGACCCTTGGCAGCCCAATCCCGGGAACTGCCGGAGCCGTATTCTTTTCCGGCTAGCACAAGCAACGGCACGCCGTCCTCCAAATAGCGGACTGAAGCATCGAAAATGGTCATTTGCTCCTTCTCAGGGAGGTGCACCGTCCAGCCTCCCTCTGTGTCCGGGGCCATGGAGTTGCGCAGCCTTACGTTGGCGAAGGTCCCTCTGATCAATACTTCGTGGTTGCCACGACGGGCGCCGTAGGTATTGAAGTCTCGCTGGGGTACTTCATGTGCCAAGAGGTACTCGCCCGCAGGGGTTTGCGATGAAATAGAGCCTGCCGGAGATATGTGGTCAGTGGTTATGGAATCACCCAAGACCGCCAGTACCCGAGCTTCGGAGATGTCTTGCAGCGGCTCAGGCTCGACAGGCAAATCATGGAATATGGGCAGCTCCTGGACGTACGTGGAGTCTGTGTCCCATGCGTACAGCTCCCCTTCAGGAACCGGCAGGCTTGCCCATTGTTCGTCTCCTTGCATCGCCCTGCTGTACTCTGCATGGTAGGTTTCCGGGTTCAAGCAGCTATTGACGGTTTGCTTGATCTCTTCTTGGGAAGGCCAGATGTCTCTGAGGTAAACGTCTCTTCCATCATCCCCCTTGCCTAGGGGTTCGCTGGTGAGGTCGATATCTACGGTACCGGCAATGGCAAAGGCCACTACCAGCATGGGTGAGGCTAGGAAGTTGGCTTTAACCTGGGGATGGACGCGCGCTTCAAAATTGCGATTTCCACTGAGAACGGCAGCCGAAATGATGTTGTGCTCAGATACCGCCTGCGCGACAGGATCCGGCAGTGGTCCGCTGTTCCCTATACAGGTCGTGCAACCGTAACCTACGGTGTAAAAGCCAAGATTCTCCAGATAGGATGTCAACCCTGCGGTGTCCAGGTAGTCGGTGACGACCTTGGAACCGGGCGCCATGCTTGTCTTCACCCAAGGCTTGGCCTCCAAGCCTTGCTCCGAAGCTCTTTTTGCGAGTAGCCCGGCGCCTACCATCACCGAGGGATTAGACGTGTTGGTACAACTGGTTATGGCTGAAATGACCACTGCGCCGTGGTCCAGCATGACGTCTTCGCCGCTTTCCAAGGTGACTTTGAAGCCCTCGGGTTCAGCTACGGCAGTGGCTGTCGTAGCTGTTTGCGATTCCATATCGGAGGCTTCCGCTGCAGTTGGTCTTGGATTACCGTAGACCTCACCAAGAGCAACGCCAAAAGAGCGTTTCATGTCTCCAAGAGGTACGCGGTCTTGAGGACGGCGCGGTCCGGCAAGGCTGGACTCTATATCGCCAAGGTCAAGGGCCAGGGTATCTGTGTATTCAGGTTCAGGGCTGTCATCGGTACGGAACAACCCCTGAGCCTGGTGGTATTCCTTGACCATCTCCACTCTGGCTGGGTCACGACCAGTGCCGGCAAGATAGGTTAGAGTCTCCTGGTCTACGGGGAAAATGGCGGCAGTGGCGCCAAACTCCGGTGACATGTTGGATATAGTGGCGCGGTCGGGCAGGGGAAGCTTGGATAAACCCTTACCGTAAAACTCAACTATCTTTCCCACAACGCCTTTCTTTCGCAGCATCTCGGTTACGGTGAGGACAAGGTCCGTGGCGGTGACCCCTTCACCGAGTTCCCCGGTTAGCTTGAAGCCAATGACCTCCGGGAGCAGCATATAGTAAGGCTGTCCCACCATCACGGCTTCGGCCTCTATGCCGCCGACTCCCCAGCCGAGCACACCCAGGCCGTTCACCATGGTTGTATGCGAATCGGTGCCCACTAAAGTATCGGGGAAGGCTACGGTACCGTCTTGGGTCTCTTTGGTGGAGACCACATCAGCTAGGTATTCCAGGTTGACTTGATGGACAATACCGATACCCGGAGGCAAGACCCGCGTGTTTTGAAAGGCCTGCTGGGCCCATCTGAGCAGAGCATACCTCTCCTGGTTTCTTTCGAATTCCCGCTTCAAGTTAAGCCCGAATGCATCACGGCTGCCAAAGTAGTCGACCTGTACCGAGTGGTCTATGACCAGGTCCACGGGGACGAGAGGATTTATCCGACTGGGGTCTCCGCCCATGCGCTGCACTGCCGACCGCATGCTGGCTAGATCTACGAAAACGGGGACGCCAGTGAAGTCCTGCAGGAGCACCCTGGAAGGCATGAAGGGCACCTCCTTTGGAGGTAAGCTATCCGGATTCCACTCTGTGATTGTGAGGACATCTTTGTCCGTGATGATCTCCCCGTCCACATTCCGGAGAACGTTTTCAAGAAGAATGCGGATGGACACAGGCAGACGGTCCAGAGCTATGTCGTGTTGGGTCTGCAAAGCGTCTAACCGGTAGTACAAAATATCTCCCCAAGAAGTACTCAGGGTATCGCGTGCCCCAAACGGGTCCTGGTTGACCATAGTGTGCTCCCTCCCAGGAGAAACGGCTGGTGCTATCGTAAGGGTTGTATATCAGTCCTGCAACCCGTACCGTTAGTGCAAGTAGGTATGAATTACAGAACATATCCTAAGAAATCGGTACTCAAGAGGCCCGGTTACGGGTGGGCAATTGTGGCCATCGTATTTGCCTCTATGACCGTGGCTATAGGAACGGGACAGTACGCCTTTGGCGTATTTGTTGAGCCCCTAGAACAGCAGTTTGCCTGGTCCAGAACCCAGATCAACGCCTCATTATCGTTCTTTGCCATAGGCGGTCTGACCGCTCCCCTGGTGGGGAGGATCATGGATAGAGTTGGAGCAAGGCCAGTCATGGCGGCCTCCCTTGTCCTGTTTGGTGGCAGCTATTTGTTGAGGCCGTTCATGAGCGAGCTTTGGCACTGGTACGCTTTGAGCATCATGCAATTCGCCGGCATGCCGGGCGCCGCGATGCTGCCGGCTGGAAAGCTGATTAGCGCATGGTTCCCCAGAACGAGGGGAAGGATGATGGGGATTGCCATGATGGGCGCCAACTTCGGCGGCGTTGTGATGCCGGTGTTCGCCGGTGTTCTTGTATCAGACGCAGGCTGGCAAGGCGGCTATAGCACGTTTGGAGTGATGTGCGTCATCGCTGCTCTGGCGGCTTTACTCTTTGTGCGCGACCAGCCTAAGCAGCAAGCCGAGCTCGGCGCTGTCCGGATGGGCCTGAGCCAGGCGGACGCTGTCCAGGGAACAACCGCCAGCGGTGCACTGAGGAGCAGATCATTCTACGCCGTGGTCCTGGGGGTAATGGCGGCCAGCTTTACCTACCAGGCCGTGCTGACCCAAATCATTCCTCACTTGCAGAATGAAGGCATGACTCTGAGCAATGCGACGCGCTTCTTGGGATTAGCTGCCGTATTTGGCATGGCCGGTAAAATAGTATTCGGCCTTATGACCGAGCGTTTCCCGTCTCGCTATGTGCTGATTGGCGGTCTTCTGGCGCAAAGCCTGGGACTGGTTATACTTATCAGCCTGCCCAGTACGGCCCTGGTCTGGACGGCGGCGGCGGTGTATGGCATGGCATTGGGAGGTACCGGCGTGGTCTTTGCCATGCTGGCCCAGGAAACCTTTGGCTTGAAGTACTTTGGGACCATATTTGGACTCATCAACATGGCAACGGCAGGAGCAGCGTTTGTGGGTCCCATAATGGTGGGAGCAATCTTCGACGCAACCGGAAGCTACAGCCCGGCGTTTGCGACTGTGATAGGCATATTCGCGGTGGGTATGTTAGCTCTTTACTGGGCCAGGCCGGTGACATCAGTTGTACACGAGGATGTCCGGGCGGCGGACAGAGAATCAACCGTCTCCATTTCAGATGACGGATAACTCGGAACGAGCCACCTATGTTTGACTGGGGAAGCAGGACGTACGTGATGGGCGTCATTAACATGTCGCCTGAGTCATTCTCCGGCGACGGCCTTCGCGATATAGAGAAAGCGGTAGAGCAGGGCTTGAGGTTTGTTGAAGAGGGTGCGGATATCCTTGACGTTGGCGGCGAATCCACAAGGCCACTGACTTCGGCAAGGGTGGAGAGCGACGTTTCGGGTGGAAGGCGAGGCAAGGCGTCCCAAGCGGTCGCCGTGGATGAGGAGTTGAGGCGCGTCATCCCGGTCATACAGAGGCTGTCCGCGGAAGTAGACGTTCCTATAAGTGTGGACACGTACAAATCGGGGGTTGCGAAACACGCTTTGGAAGCGGGAGCGACAATCATAAACGACGTGTGGGGTCTGAAGGCGGATGCGGGCCTGGCTGAGGTAGCAAAGAGTTACAACGTGCCCATTGTTCTGATGCACAATCAGCAGGGGACTCACTACAAGGAGTTGCTCTCGGAGATCAAACTGAGCCTTCAAGAGAGCGTGAGAGAGGCTGTTGAAGCCGGGGTAGCCAGGCATAACATCTGGGTTGACCCGGGTTTTGGTTTTGGCAAGACTCCGGAGCACAACATAGAGGTACTGCGGCGCTTGGACGAGATCAAGGCGCTGGGTTTCCCGGTACTGGTGGGCACCTCCCGCAAATCTACTATAGGAGCGGTTTTGGGATTGCCAGTGGCAGAGCGGCTTGAAGGCACCGCGGCAACCGTAGCCCTGGCTATAGCAAATGGCGCGGATTTGATCAGAGTTCACGATGTCAAGGCCATGACCCGCGTTGCCCGTATGGCCGATGCCGTGGTTAGGGGTTGGAGACTAAAGTAGTGACAGCGGGATTTGTTGAAGCCTACCTGGGATTTGGCAGCAATCTGGGTGACAGAGAGGAGAACATCCAGCGTGCTGTCGAACGGCTCTCCGAGTTGGTGTGCGGAGTTCAAACCTCGTCGCTCTATGAAACGGAGCCTTGGGGCTACTTGGACCAGCCCAAGTTTCTCAACATGGTCTGCAAGTGCCTGACAAGGCTGGAGCCGGCGGAGCTTCTATCCATATGCGAAGAGTTGGAGACCCTGGCGGGCAGGGAACCGTCGTTCAAGTACGGGCCGAGGGTGCTGGACGTGGATATACTGGCCTATGGAGACGTGGTTATTAAGACCGGTTCGCTGACGGTACCGCACGGCATGCTGCATGAACGGGCTTTCGTGCTGGCGCCGCTTGCGGAGATAGCACCGCAGTGGCGGCATCCCATCCTGAACAAGACGGCCGCCCAACTGTTGGAGCAGGTTAACGGAGCGGAGGGTGTGCGTCTCTGGAAGTCGCCGGTAGTGCTGCCCAAGCGAGCTTGTTGAAGCTCAACTGCTAAAGCTGAGGGAGAAGGTTGGGTATAGAGTCCTCGATTGGATAATCCTGGCTGCACTGTTCGCAGTGCAAAGCCCCTTCGATTATATCGTCGTTGTCTTCCTTGGTCGCTCTCAGATCAAAAGAGCCTTTGCAGTCCGGGCAGGCCAGGATGTTGAGAAGGTCTTTCTTCATGTGGCTAGTCTCCTTGTAATCACGCGCTCGGATTTGATGCTGGCCGTCTGCCTTATTCCTGCTGTCGTTGCAAAGCGGAAAACGGTCTTTGCCACAAAATGAGTATGGCGGCTACGCTCGCTATCAACGCTACTACAATTGTAATCCAGGGGTCTACCTTAGCCCAGAAGCTTGGCTGCATGCGCGTTACGTCCACAACGCCCCGGATCAGACTATACCCCAGTAGAAAACCGGCGGAAAGCAGGCCGGGGATTGCTCTACGAAGGTCCAGCTGCAACAAGATGGCGAACAGCGCCAGTACAAGCAGACCCTCGTAGATGTCTGATGGGTATCTGGATATGGCAAGACCGGGAAATTGGATGCCCAGGACGGAATCGGTGGGGCGGCCCCAGCACGGGCTGTGGAGGAAACAGCTCAGGCGGTATGAGGCGATGCCGATGGGAGCGAACAAGGCGTAAGCATCCAGTATATGGATGAAAGGGAGGCTGTTCCGGCGGGCGTAGATGGCCAGGGAGAGCATGGCCCCCAGAAAAGCGCCGTAAATGGATGCGCCTATGTTCACGTATACAAGGTCAAATGGGTGCCTGAGAAAGCTGGGCAACGAGGGCAGGACGTAGAGGAGCCGTCCACCGATGAGCGCTCCACCACCTACCCAGAAGGTCAGTCCGGCAAGGGACTTGGGGTCTAAACCCATAGACCTGAGCCGCCTTTGAACAAGCAGGTCAACCACCCAGAAGGAGATAAGCCCCGCTATGAGTTGGAAGTTGACCAGGAGATTGTTGCCAAGCCGTCTTATGAGTTCCATGTGGCGGAGTTATCCGGCCAGGCTCTGCTCGAAGAGCTGTCCCAGAAGTTCGGCGAGGAGCATCACGAGTATGCCGAAGGCCAGAATAAGGTTGGTTGCGGTCAACACGGATGAGACGCGCCGGGCAAGGACGGGGTTCAGAGGGGCCTCTTCAGGCGGCATGGTTGTGGAACTGCGCCTGCGAAACCAGACCAGGCCGAACATCCAGAGGGAAAATGCAATCTTAAGAGCCAGAATCATCCCGTAAGTGGGCGTAGAGTGCCCGGAAGTCAGCCTGTCCACGGAAACGATGGCGCCGCTTACCAGAAGCACCCAAATGGCGACGTCGACTAGCTGGCGGAACTCCTGGCCGGCGAGGCGGGTGAGCAGGGACCTGTCCGAGGCGGCACGCAGCGCAGGCCGCAGGACTGCGAAGAAGAATATGCTGCCTCCAATCCACGCCGCTGCCGCCAGTACGTGCAGCCAGCGCATGACTACCATAAACCAGTCGGTTAAGTCCATGGTCTTAGCAGGCGTCCTCTACGTGTTCAAGATCTCTTCGATGAAGGTGGTCAATTGAGCCTCGTCTATCTGGCCGGCCCAGGAGCGGAGGATCTTGCCGTCCCTGGTAACGAAGTAGGTGGTGGGCATGGAGAGCACCTGGTAGTCCAGCGAGATCTGGCCGGTGAGGTCGGGGCCGGTGAGGAAGGTGGTGCCTTGCTCATCCAGGAAGGTCTTGGCGTTTTCCTCCGTGTCCTGGACGTCGACGCCGAAGACTATGAGTCCGCTGTCTTTGTATTCGTCGGCGACGGCTTGGAGGGCGGGAAACTCGGCGCGACAGGGGGGACACCAGGAGCCCCAGAAGTTGACGACGACAGGGCTGCCCAGATGGTCGGAGAGGGTAAAGTCACCGTCGCCGCCCGAATAGAGCGGGGCGGTGAAGTCGGGCGCGGGCTCCAAGTCGCCGGTGGAGGGGGAATTGCCGGCGTTGTTCTGGAGCTGGAAGAGTCCGAAGGCGATTAGCGCTCCCAGGCCGGCGAAGATGACGGCCGTTATGGCCAGGGTGACTCGCCTGACTGTGGATTGGTAGGCCGTTTTTGTTGTCTGTTCCATGGATGAGTTCTCTACAGATAAATGTAGATTGAATGGTGGTTGAGGTCAACGGGTGTGGCGTCGGTGTGGGTTGGCGGAGGGTAAACTCCCATCCGCCACCCCTGGGTTCCCGCCTGCGCGGGAACGACGAGAAGGGTAGGGGCGTTGGGAGGGCGGTTCGCGAACCGCCCCTACGATGCATGACGAGGGGGTCAGGGTGAGCGGTTATGGTGCCTGGGATTCTTCCAGCTCCTCTTGGATTAGGGCGTCGGCGTGGGCGAGGAGGGTCTGGGCGCGCTTGGGGTCGGTGTCACGGACGTTGAAGTAGAGGCGGATGGCGTCGGCGGGGGAGAGGCCGCGGCCAGCCTCGGGGGCTATGCGGGTGCGGCGGGTTCGGACGACGTCGCGCTGGATGGAGGCTATGTGGTGGGCGTCCTTGAGGGCGGCGCGGATGTCCGGTTCGCGGAGGCGCGGCTCCAACTCCTCGGGCAGGCTGATGCGGACCCGGACTATGGCCTGGTTGACGTACTTGCGGGCGATGGCTTCGAGGACGGCGCGGGTCGGGTCGTCGGTACCGGCGGGGACATCGACGTCGATGGTGATGAAGGTGCGGGCCTGGACGGGCTGGAAGTCGAAGCTGGCGAGGCGCTGGCCCTGGGGTAGGTTCGGGTCGATCTCAAGTACGCAGAAGCCCTTGGACTCGGTCTCTTCGGAGAAGTCGACGCGCTGCATGCTGCCTGGGTAGACGATCATGGGGTTGTGGCCGAGGACCTGATACTTGTGGATGTGGCCGAGGGCGACGTAGTCCAGCGAGGGGTCGGAGAGGGTGGAGAGGAGGAGGACATGGTCGCGGCCGAGCATCATGGATCGCTCGGTGCCGACCCTGGAGCCGGAGACGGTGACGTGGCCGACGAGGACGGCGGGGATGTCCGGCTTGAGGTTCTGGAGCTCCCAGGTGAGGCTGTAGGTGAGGCGCTCCTGGAGACGCTGGGTAATCTGGTCTATGGTGAGGTTGCGGGTATCGTCGCGGGTGAGGAAGCGGCTGCGCCTGATCCAGGGCAGCCCGACGACCTGGAGGGGGCCGGAGCGGGTCTGGAGGAGGGTGGTCTCGATGCGGTCGGAGACGTGGACGCGCTCCACGGCCAGGGTAGGGAATATCTCGAGGGCGGAGGCGCGCCCGGCGACGGCGGGAAGGTCGTGGTTGCCGGTGACGAGGAAGACGGCGATGCCTTCCGAGGCGAGCTGGGCGATGCGCTTGGCGAACTCGCGCTGGTGGGTCTGGGAAGGATCGCGGTTCTTGTAGGCGTCGCCGGCGAAGAGGACGGCGTCGACGCGGTTGTCGATGGCGTAGTGGACCATCTCATCGTAGGCGGAGAGGAAGTCGAGGAGGCGGGTGGACATGCCTGTATCGGGGTCTGGCCTGCCGTAGTTCTCGACGCCGATGTGGAGGTCTGCGAAGTGGATGAGCTTCACGAGGGTTAGGATAGCGGACATGGGGGCAGGCGGGCAAGCGGGCAGACGGGCAGAGTTGGGCGGGGTATTCGTTTCAAACGTTATGTCAAATAGCAAGGCTAAAACGAACCAAATATTTTTTTGAGGTGAGAAACGAATCGAAAAGTGGTCAAGAGAGGGGGTGGAGCGGGCGTGACCCCGCCCCTCCTGGGTTCCCGCCCCCGTATCGTGGTACGGGGCAGGCTGCGTGGGCAAGACGGTATGAGTGCGGTCGGTTGTCATGGTGAGGCAAGGATAGCAAGGGCGTCGGGGGGTGGGGAAGGAGGAGATGGCAGGGGGTAGGGGGCTCCATGGCTACGCGCCGGTCTGCATAGTATACTTTAGACACCTGATTGGAGGGCAAAACCTGTGCCCTCCGTCTATCTGTTTAGATTGGCTCGCTGAATGGGGAAGGGTTAAATACAAATGACAACCGGGACGGAACGCTACACCGAGCAAGCCGACATCTTCCTCAGACAAGCGACGGAAGAACTAGCAGGAGGCGACCTGCGCCAAGCTGCTGAAAAGGGTTGGGGGGCAGCCACTCAAGCGATCAAGGCCGTTGCGCACTCGCGGGGCTGGGAGCATCGCGCACACTGGCATCTTGGAGAGGCCGCCTCGCAACTTACCGAAGAAACCAACGACACCCAGATTGCAAGCTGCTTCGGCGCTGCTCGATCGCTCCATGTGTCCTTTTACGAGGGAGACCTTGACGCCCGTTTAATTGGCATCCATTTGCAAGATGTCCGTACGTTAGTCCACAAGCTCAGGGGATTGCTCTGAATCGTTGAAAATCCCCGATACTTCTCACTTGCCTGTTCCTTGTGAACGGCGATAGGTCGCTCTATCGAAGTGGGAACTGAAAGCCTCTATGTCACCACGGGTAATGTCCGGGTAGTAGTCACGCAGGATGTCGTCAAAGGTGGCGCCGTCCTCCAGCAACTCCAACACGGCATAGACGGGGATGCGCGTACCTTTGACACATGGTTTGCCGAAGTGAACGTTGGGATCAATTGTGATGCGAACTTGTTCCATAACGAGTTTCCAAGGTTGACTATTGAGGATAGTTTACAACATTAGGGGAAGTGGTGGGGGTTAGATGGTCAGTTCAGGCGCGGGGATCAATCTTTCGTTGGAGGTATCGGGGATTAGGTCTAGTAGCTGGAGGGTTGTTGCTCCGAGCAGGTATTTGCCTTCCACGCCGAATATGACGGTACTAAAACCTTCTCGGTCTTCGACGTAGAGACGAGCTTCACCTATGGGCATTAACACCTTCCTACCATCGGCAAGGGTAAACTCCCTTTCCGCCGTTGGCGCTATGCCTACTACATCCGACAGTAGGGAGGCGGGCAATACGGTGTGCTTAGCGCCGGAGTCTACCTGGGCATCTACCCATTGAGTAGCGCCGCCGTTCCCGTCGCTTACGCCTAGACGTGCTGTGAATATTCCCATACAGATATTCTTGTGGATGGCGGAAGCAGTGTCAAGGAGAGAGAAGGCGGCAGGGGGGTTAGGGTCACATCTCTTGTACTTTCTGCTTGATGTCATCAATAACATCAAAGCGACGGGTTTCTTTGTTGAATTTAATTTCCTCTTCGAGATGGGTTTGAAGAACTGAATAATACCGTCCTTCACGAAAGAAGCTTCGGTGTGTATACCTCTCGCCCTCTTGGCCTCGAGTATGGCTGACCGAGGCCTCAAGTGCCGTTCTCGATACATTATAAGCAACTGGGAACCAAGCATCGATGCTATTCACAAGCTTTTGTGCAGAGGAGGGATCGAGATTAACAAAAGCTTGCCGAAGGAGTTGACCTACAAGCCAAGTAGTATGAAATCTCCCGAACAAAAGATGATCTTTTGATGGCTTATCTTGTGATGAGTTACTCGCTCCTTCGATTTCTTTGATTGCTTTTTTCGCCTCCGCATCTACTCGTGTGTATATCTCCCATGACAAAAGCAGTTCGCGGGCAGTGATCCCTTCTGGGAAGGCAAAATCATAATAGGACTTAGTTTGCCCCCGTGCCGACTTTGAAACAAATACATAACGAGTTTCATCTTTGGCTTCACCTGGTCGTCCGTTAAGTGCCAACGACGTTTGAGCAATCTGACGTACATTCAAAACTCTTTCTTTGCCCCCCGGCTCAGCAAAAGTTACTGCTTGTGCCTGATTGGTAGATTTGAATTGGTTCCATTCACCTCTTCGTATTTCGTAGAAATAGTAAGGTGGCAGGAAACGGAACTCGTCCTTGATCCTTGCCTGATCCGTATAGTCGGAAACGAAGTTTCGAGGCTGGAGAGCAGCTTGGCTATTCGTGTATTTTGAGATGTTATGCCAATATCGATCTTCGTTTGCTTGGATGACCTTGATATCGACTAAGACTGAACTGTCCAAGGAATTGCGCTTGTGCCATAAGGAAACAGTTGTTTGACAGCCATTGACTACCTGGAAATTGTTAACTACAACTTTACCTCTCTTTATTTGGTAATCATCACATATGACACGTATTCCATTGTTGTAGTTCACAAATCTAGAGCGTTCGTTCTCGTCATCGACTGTCAAGGCTATAGAGCGATTAATCTGAGTGTTTCTACCCAAATAAAGCCGTGGGTTTCTGCCAAATATTATATCTTTCCACTGCTCATATGCCTTCACTAGTTCTTTCGCTCGGATCGTTGCTACCAGAGTTCTGCCAACAGTACTACCCTCTGGTAACTCATAGTACACCCTAGACTGCAATTGCAGGGTTACCTGAGGCTTTTGTAGGCCAATCGAAAGGTTTTTGTCGTAGATGTCTGCAAGATCAGCCAGCCCGAGAAACTTGCAGGAGATGACGTCATCTTGATGGTCGGCATTAAACCCATGCACTCTAGTCCGCATTGTGGCTGTAATACGTCCGGCACTCAGCAAGACTAGCTCAACTGCCCAACCTTCTTCTCGCAATCTCCCATATTCATAAGCTAACGATTTCACATCATCGTTTCCTCGTTCAACTAGTTTAGGATTCGTTAGCTTCTCTGGGGTTGAAAGTAGCTTATCTATTTCGTCCTGAGTGACATTAGTTCTACTGCTTTTTGATTGAACGATCCTGAAAGTTCGGTTCTCTTCGTCTGCCCACCAGCCATCAACTCCAAGATCGGAGGTTCTATCAATCCGGGTCTTTTCTATTACAGCGGAGTCGTCGAACTCGGCATCTGCAAACACCTCTTTGAAGGCCCAATGTCTAAACGCCTTTGTTGAATCTCCGTTGTAATGCTGGTTGGCATAATAATCAAGTTCCGGTTTAATGTGCTCCAGAAGGTTCTGGGCATTAAATCTGGCTTTCATGCTGGTGCTCATGATTTTTAACCTCAGTTGAGATATGAAGCTAGACTATCATGCAGAACAAGGCTTACCAAGCTACCAGTTGAAGTGAAGCTCAATAAAGCCGCCGTGTCGTTCTGGGTCGTGGTCTAGGATTGGGTCATCGAATTCGTCATCAATGTCGGACAAGACCAGGTCGTCTTGCCAGTCGTCCCAGGGGAGTGACCGCAGCCAGTCGATGATCTCGGTTCGCGCCGGGGTGTCGAGCTGCTTTCTTGCGGCGAACTCGTCGAGCATGCGGAGCACCTGGCTCTGGGCGAAGGGGCCGTAGTTGTTGGCCTCGCCGTGCATGTAGCCGTAAGCGCTGGCCTCGTGGGCAAGCTCCCTGGCGAACTCGTAGGCGTGCCCCGTGGGTCGTGGCAGGTATTGGATTTTGATGATGCCGACGTCCAGTCCCATGGCAACCTCCGGTGGTTTGGTCCGGGGATTGTATCGGACCCGGTGAGGGTTGAGAGGACCGTTTTGGTGGGTTTCCGCTCATTTCCTTCCCTTCGGCTATGCTCAGGATAAACTCTAAGCTCAGGATGAGCGGAAAGGGGAGTGGGCAGGAGGGCAACGGACGGGGTTGCAGGTAGGACGGGGAACCACGAGGGTTGCCTACGTGCCACCCGGCCCAACGCCCTGGATACCCGCTTTCGCGGGTAAGACGGGTGAGGTATGGGAATGGACGGGTGTGTTTTGCAAGCGGGAGGCTTTGGATTCTTCGCTGCGCTCAGAATGACCCTTTCCTTCGGCTATGCTCAGGGTAAACTCCCGTCCGCCACTCCTGGGTTCCCGTCTTCACGGGAACGACGGTGGGGGCGCGGGAAGGACGTGTGGGAGAGCGGTTCGCGAACCGCCCCTACAAGGCCGGGGATGGGGTTGGGTTAGAGGGAGAGGGCGGCGTTCAAGGGGCGTCGGGGTTGCTGGCGTGGTTGTCTTTGGATGATGTCAGTCCCCAGCCCAGTAGGACCATGTAGACGAGTCCGGCTACGGACATTGCGGCAAAGACGGGGGCGAAGGCCAGCTCCAACCGGTTGGAGTGCCATGCGGTGATGAACACGACCAGCGAGACGACGGCGAGCAGGGCAACGATGCCGTGCAGGGCAGGGGGCAGTCGCACGGGCTCAGGCCGGAAGGCGAGGCCCATCGCCATGACCGCCAGGCCGATGTAGCCGGCGACGCCGGAGGTGAAGTGCATACCCCACACCATACGCTGCATCTCCAGCGCGGATTGGAGCCATTCCTGCGATTTCACGGCGTCGCTCTCCAGAGAGGCGACTCCCATGCCGGTGATCATGTAGTCGAAACCGCGCATGACCATCTGGAGGATGAGGGCGACGGCCATGGCCATAAGTCCGAGCCGGGGCAGGGGGGCTGCGTAGCGTCGCAGGGTGAGGATGCCGTTGAGCATTAGGAGTGCGCCGCAGATGATGACGATAGGCACGGTGTAGGCCAGCACCTCGTTGCGGGCCATGGCGAGGGTGAGGTCGTTGAGGTTGGCGCTGGGGACGGTGTCGATCACGCCGCGGCCCGGCGAGAGGGCGTAGCCGACGGCGACTGCCGCGGCGCCAAGGAGCAGGGACCAGCCGCCGAGCTGCTTTTCGGTTAGGCGCATGAGGTGTCGCATGTGGGGCATGTTATCAGAACGGGCAAGAGGGCAGGGGGTTGCACCCCCATCTCAGTCTTCCCCCGTCAAGGGGGAAGAGGTTTTGCGCGGGAATGGCGGAGAGCGGGCGGTTCTCGAACCGCTCCTACGGTGCGTGACGGGGCTATCTTCCGCTCATTTCCTTCGACTATGCTCAGGATGAGCGGAAAGGGGGGCTGGGATGCTTCGTCGGCGGGGGGTGGATGAGGGCTAGGGTGTCTGACCGACTCCTCAGCATGACAGTGGGGGTGCTGGGTTCCCGCCTACGCGGGAACGACGGTGGGGGCGCGGGAAGGACGTGTGGGGATAAGGCTACAATCCGAGGATGGCGATGGCTGCGACTATGGAGAGGGCTAGCGCTCCGAGGTGGCTGACGGCGGAGGCGAGGGTTTTGGGTACGGGCAGTTTGAAGTCGGCGGGGAGTGTGGCGATGCGGTGGCCGACGTGGAAGAGGGTTGTGGAGAGGACGACGATGAGGACGAGCTTGGAGATGGGGTTGCCGAGGAGGGAGATGAGGTTGTCGTAGGCGACGGCGTCTTCGAGCCAGCCGAGGGGGCCTGCGAAGTTGTTGACGAAGATGAGGGCGGGCAGCACAAAGGCGGCGATGGTGCCGCCGACGCTGAAGAGCGCCCACCACATTGGTTCCAGCTTTTGCATTGATTACTCCACGGCTACGAGACTGAGAAGGCGATAACGATGATAGCGGAGACGGCGATCCAGGCGGCCAGTCCGCCGGCAGCTATGGCGACCTGCGGGACACGCATGCCTAAGACATACTCCGGCATGGCCCTGGGCACAAGCATGATGACCCAGGTTACGGAGTGGAGGAGCGCGGCCAGAAGGAAGATGAGGTGCAGGGCTATCCAAAGGGGCGATTCCATAAGCTGCAGGAATCCGTCGTAGGAGGCCTGGCCGGAGCCGAGGCGGGCAAGCTGCACCAGGTAGAGGACGACAAAGGCGAGTATGAGAACGGCGGTAAGCTCTCGGAGCATGAAGAGGGTGTAGCGCGGGTTTCGCAGCCACCAGGTGCGGGTCATGGGTCGCTTGTAGGTGCGGCCAGCGGTACTCATCGCGAGCTCCAGGGCATGAGGATGGACTTGGCCCAGCTCTGGGCACTTTGCGGCTTGGCGCGCTGTATGGCCTCGGCGGGGAAGACCTCTTTGGGGCAGGCTACGGAGCATTCACCGATGAAGGTGCAGTCCCAGACGCCTTCCGGCCCGGCAAGGATGGAGTAACGTTCGGCTGCGCCCTGGTCGCGGGAGTCGAGGTTGTAGCGCTGGGCGAGAGCGATGGCGGCGGGGCCGGTGAAGTGAGGCTCCAGGTTGTAGACGGGGCAGGCGGCATAGCAGAGCATGCAGTTGATGCAGGCGGAGTGGTGGGCGTAGGGATCCATCTGCTGGGGCGTCTGAAGGTACTCGCCTTCAGCCAGGGGCTTGGTGTCCTTGCGGATGAGCCAGGGCTTGACCGAGGGGAGCTTGTTCTGCATGAAATCGTCGATGTCAACGACGAGGTCGCGGATGACGGGGAAGCCGTCGAGGGGGGCGACGGTGATCTCGTTGCCGTAGCGGGCCAGGTTGTCCTGGCAGGTGAGGCGCGGGCGGTCGTCGACGGTCATGCCGCAGCTGCCGCAGATGCCCATTCGGCAGGACCAGCGAAAAGCAAGGGTGGGGTCGAGGTCGTCGCGGATGTAGTTGAGGGCGTCGAGGACCATCATGCCGTCGCGGGCGGGGACCTGGTAGGAGTCGACGTAGGCGGCGGCGCCCTGTTGGGGGTGGTATCGCTCTACGTTCACTGTGAGTTGCCGCTGTGCCATGGATTTGTTCCTCCGGTCGGGGGCCTAGTACTTGCGCTCCTGCGGTTCCCAGTTGGTAATGATAACAGGGATGTTCTCCAACTTGGGGCCGTCCGCGGTGTGATGGGCCAACTGGTGGACGAGCCACTCTTTGTCGTTTCGGTCAGGGTAGTCGCGGCGAACGTGAGCGCCGCGGGACTCCTCTCGGGTGTAGGCGGAGTGCACGATGGTCTGGGCCACGTCGAGCATGAAATCGAGCTCAAGCGCGCCGATGAGCTCCACGTTGTAGACGCCGGTGGTGTCCCGGACGTCGAGGCGTTGGATGCGCTCACGCAGGTCGGCGATCTCAGACATGGACTGCTGCAAGCCCTCCTTGGTGCGGAAGACCTCCGCGCCTCGTTCCATGGAGTCCTGCAGCTCGCGGCGGAGGTTGGCGACCTTCTCGGTGCCTCTGTTGCCGCTGAGGAATTGGTTGCGGATGCGCTGTTCGTCGCGCTCTGCGGCGGGGGAGAGGTCGGCGTCGGAGTGAGGGGTCTCCAGCGCGTAATTGGCGGCGGCGGCTCCGGCCCTTGCGCCGAATACGAGACATTCGGTGAGGGAGTTGGAGCCGAGACGGTTCGCGCCGTTGATGGTGACGCAGGCGTTTTCGCCGGCGGAGTAGAGGCCTTCCATGGGGGTAAGGCCGTAGTTATCGGTGTGGACGCCGCCCATCATGTAGTGGAGCACGGGCCGCACGGGTATGGGCTGGGTGACGGGGTCTATGCCGACGTAGGTGCGGGCAAGCTCCAGGATGAAGGGCAGACGCTCGTTGAGGTGCTTTTCGCCGAGATGGCGGAGGTCAAGGTGCACGTAGCCGTCCTTGGGCTCGCCGTAGCCGAGGCCCTGCTCCAGCTCGGTGATGATGGCGCGGGAGATGATGTCGCGCGGGCCCATCTCCATGCGGTTGGGGATGTACTTTTCCAGGAAGCGCTCGCCGCTGGCGTTGATCAGGTATCCGCCCTCACCGCGGGCGGCTTCCGTGATGAGGATGCCGGTGTCTGGTAGGCCGGTGGGATGGAACTGGACGAACTCCATGTCCTTGAGCGGCGCGCCGGCCCGGTAGGCCAGCGCCATGCCGTCGCCGGTGCAGATGGCGCCGTTGGTGGTGAAGGCGAAGATCTTACCGCCGCCACCGGCGGTGAGGATGACCGACTTGGCCTTGATGAGGTAGAACTTGCCCGTGCTGACCTCTAGGGCGACGACGCCCCTGGCCTTGCCATCGTCGACGACTATGGAGGTGACGAACCATTCGTCGTGCCGCTTGATGGAGGGGTACTTGAGGGAGGTCTGGAAGAGGGTGTGCAGCATGTGGAAGCCGGTCTTATCGGAGGCGAAGACGGTTCGCTTGACGCTCATGCCGCCGAAGGCTCGGACGGCGACGTGGCCGTCGGGGTCGCGGCTCCAGGGACAGCCCCAGTGCTCCATCTGGATGAGCTCGTTGGGGGCTTCCTGGACGAAGAGCTCGACGGCGTCCTGGTCGGCGAGGTAGTCGGCGCCGCGGATGGTGTCGGTAGCGTGCAGTTCAAGGCTGTCGTAGTCACGGAGGACGGCGGCTGCGCCGCCTTCGGCGGAGACAGTGTGACTGCGGACGGGGTAGACCTTGGAAACGATGGCAATGTCGAGCGGCTTGCCTGCGGATTCGGCGGTGTGCGCCGCTTCAATGGCGGCTCTGAGTCCAGCTGCGCCGCCGCCGATGATCAGGATGTCGTGCTGTAAGGTTTCCATGTGCTAGAGGAAAGTAACCGATTACGAGAGGGCATTCTACAATAAAACGGGGATTCGTGCATTGGTTCACGATGTTGGATTTTGGGATTTGGGTGGGTGGTTCCCGCTCAAATGGTTCCCTTCGGGATAGCTTTGGTATTGCGTTGCGGCCTTTGTCAACCCCCAAGCTATGGTGACGATGAGTCTCGTCCCTAGGGATATGGTTATCTAACTTGCGACGCCTAGTCTTCTGCGGAGGCTCCGATTCTCTTGAACGATGGAATCGATCGACGTGTTGTCCAAGCCAACTAAACGGAGTAGATGTAACTGGAACAGGGCCTCCAATTTTTTATACAATTCAAACAGTTCGTCAGAACCAGTTGCTCTATCCTTAGTAGTTGCCTCGTCATAATGGGTCAGGTAGTTCCTAGTGTCGCAAATAGTGTTGACCAAGGTCTTACGCTCCGCCTCGTCACCGAACCATCGTTCAAGTGGTTCCAGAAGTCGCTGGATACGGTGCCTGAAAGACAATTCATTAGCATAACGTAGTCTGGGGCTCAACCATTGTCGTCTGCTTGGCGTACAGATATTTATTAGTGATTCGCGCAGGCTCGCAAACTCTTCCTCAGGCATCTCCGTCTCGTTAGAACTTCTCCGATGCAGTGTCTCAAGTGCTTGAATGAGCCACAGAATCTTCATTTCCAGAAACTGAGAAGGCTGGGTTATCGAAGCAAAGTAGAGATTGAATGCCGGTTCGAATATATCGTAGTTTTCTAACCACTTGCCCATCATGTTGTCGAGTCGACTGGCAACGTGTGAATAGAGAAAGAGGGCGTTGTGCCAACGTATCGTGGGTTTCTTTTCAGGCCTAGGAGCGAATTGGCCGTATACCTTCACGGGTACTCGACGGTTCTCTTTCTCTGCGCTCTCCTGGTTCAAGTATCCAGTCATGGACTGTATGGACACGGCTTGATCCAATGTGAGAGTGAGGAAATTGCATAGCTTGAATCCCAGGGACGCGAAATGCTCAATAGGCCGTGGCTCCCTGAGCTTCACCAGTGCTGACACAGTCTGTTGGACAGCAGCTTCAGTCCCAAGCGCTGAGTTATCGCGAAATGTAAGTCCGAACCTGAACCTCATCTCGGTGTCATGTGGAAGATTTAGCGTAATGTCATCTGGCATATGTACGTTGATTGACCATTTCCCGTCTCTACTATCTTGTGTACCTTGTTTGATCTTGATCCCAGAGACCGATAGCCAAGCGTCAAGCCCTTCGACGGAAAAGCTGAACTCTGAGAACAACGCCTCTTCGTCTGCGTCATATTCGACTCCGACAAAAGCAAGTTCGGCAAGGACAGTTGATGTAGACAACGCGCTTGGAAACGAGAAGTTCGTGCGTTGCCATAGACACCTATCTAATGTTATGGCCCCGCCTTTTTGCAGGATCCCCACTATGCGTCTCGGGTCCAAAGCCTCTTCTCTGCTTGGGGTTGCTGCAGCACCAAAGCTTCTAGGCGTCACAAGGGGATTGCCAAACATACCTGCCAGCTCGACTGTGATTTCACCCGACTCCGAAATCTTGAGCACGCCAGGTAGCTGAGTATCTGATTGTCCGGGCAACCAGAACACACCTGTCGTTTCAATTGGTTCAGCGAGTCTCATAAGATAACTTCAACCTATGGGTCAGGTTATATCGGATCATAGGGGGCATTCAGCGCAGCATTGCCTTCTCTGTTGTTGGTATATTCGCGATTTGCCTTAGGAAACTGTAGAGCAGAGAGCTAGGTGGATGCAAATCCAGCCCGATCCCCCTCGAAGTCACTAGACCGGCTCCTCAGCATGACGGTTGGGAGAGTAGACATACGGGCAAGCAGGCCGTCGGGCGACGGACGGAGTTTTGCGGGTATGTGGCCTGGTTCGTTGTGGGAAAAGATTCTTCGCTGCGCTCGCAATGACGATAGGGGTATGCGGGCATGTAGGGACAACCCTCGTGGTTGCCCCCACATGCCACCCGACCCCACGCCTGGATTCCCGCTCGGAGGCGGGAAAGACGGAGGAGGGGTGGTTTGCGGTCGGCTGTTGCCCCCCATCCTAACCTTCCCCCACAGAGGGGGGAAGGGACTTTTCGGTACGCAAAGGTCTCCGTGGGCAGGCGGGGGTGGTTGAAGGCTGGGGGAGGGCGGTTCGCGGACCGCCCCTACGGAAGGGGTAGGCGTTCTGTGAGGGTGGGGAGTAGTTCCGGGATGGGGATGCGGACCTGTTCCATGGTGTCGCGGTTGCGGATGGTGACGGCGTTGTCGTCTTCCACGGTCTGGAAGTCGACGGTGACGCAGAGGGGGGTGCCGATCTCGTCCTGGCGGCGGTAGCGGCGTCCGATGCTCTGGGAATCGTCGTACTGGGCCACGAACCGGTCGTTGACCATATCGAAGACCTCTCTTGCCTTGGGCACGAGCTTCTCGTTGCGGGATAGGGGCAGGACAGCCACCTTGACGGGCGCGATGACGGGGTGGAGCTTGAGGACGACGCGCTTTTCCATTTTGCCCGCGCCGGTGGGGGCCTCTTCCTCCTTGTAGGCGTCGAAGAGGAAGGCGAGGAGGGGTCGGTCCACGCCCGCGGAAGGCTCGATGACGTAGGGGTGGTAGTGCTCCTGGGCGTCGTCGTCGAAGTAGGTGAGGTCAACGCCGCTGGCCTGCGAGTGCGCCTTGAGGTCGTAATCGGTGCGGCTGGCGATTCCCTGGATTTCGCCCCAGCCCCAGGGGAAGCGGTACTCGATGTCGTAGGTGGCCTTGGCGTAGTGAGCGAGCTCGTTGGGGTCGTGCTGGCGGACACGGAGGTTGTCCTCGGAGATGCCCGCGCCGACGAACCAGTCGAGGCAGTCCTTTACCCACGCGTCAAGCCACTCCTCGTCTGCGCCCGGCTTGACGAAGTATTCGATCTCCATCTGCTCGAACTCACGGGTGCGGAAGATGAAGTTGCCCACGGTAATCTCGTTGCGGAACGCCTTGCCTATCTGGGCGATGCCGAAGGGCAGCTTCTTGCGGGTGGAGTTGAGGACGTTGAGGAAGTTGACGAAGATGCCCTGAGCGGTCTCCGGCCGGAGGTAGGTCTGAGAGGCGTCGTCCTCCACGGGGCCGAGGAAGGTCTTGAGCATGAGGTTGAACATGCGGGGTTCGGAGAGGGTCGCGCCGTCGTCCGGGCATTTAGACGGGTCGTCGATTTGGTCGGGGCGATAACGCTTGCGGCATTCGGGGCACTCCACCAGAGGGTCGGCGAAGCCTGCGGAGGTGTGGCCGGAGGCGTCCCAGACCTGCGGCGCCATGAGGATGGCGGCATCGAGGCCTACCATGTCGGCGCGCTTGTGGACGAAGGTGCGCCACCAGTGGTCCTTGATGTTGCGTCGCATTTCGACGCCGAGGGGGCCGTAATCGTAGGTGGAGGCGAGGCCGCCGTAGATTTCGCTGGACTGGAACACGAAGCCGCGTCGCTTGGCGAGGGATACTATGGTGTTGAGGTCTGTCATGTACTGAATAGGCTAACGGGTAGAGGGCAAACGGGCAAGTGGGGGATGGGGGGGACTTAGACCCGCTCAAATGGTTCGACAGGCTCACCATGAGCGGGAGAGAGTATGCGGGCAGGTTAGGGCAACCCCCGTGGTTGCCCCTACGATATCCCCGCGCCACCACCAGATTGCTTCGCTGCGCTCGCAACGACGCGCGGGTACGATGGGGTGATTTCAAGTTGACAGGGAATGGGTCGGTGACTAGGATGCTGGCAAATTGAGCAGGGAGGAGCTTCAAAGTGAGTACAACTGGCTATGCTCATCCGGAAATGCTGGTGGATACGGAGTGGCTGGCGTCGCATTTGGACGAGCCAGACATGGTTATAGTGGACTGCGATCTGCCGGACGCTTACAACCGGGCGCATATTCCGGGAGCGGTGAACCTGGGAGAGAACCACTACATCAAGGGCGATGACGGTTTGAACGTGATGTCGCCGGAGGAAGCGTCGGAGTTTTTGGGCGGACTGGGCATCGGAGACGAGACCTTGGTGGTGGCCTACAGCGGGAGGTTTTCCATATACGCGGCGCGGCTGTGGTGGGTGTTGAACTACTACGGGCATACGAATGTGAAGGTGCTGCATGGGGGATGGCGGAAGTGGATGTCGGAGGGACGGGCCATGACGGATAGGCCTAGCGCCCCTGAGCCGAGGCGGTTCACGCCAAAGGCGGACCCTTCCCTGATAGTGAGCGGTGGGGAGTTGAAGACGTCGATTGGCAGGGACGGGACGGTTATCTGGGATACAAGGGCGGCGGACGAGTACAGCGGGGAGAACAGCAGGGGCAACAAGTACAGCGGGCACATTCCGGGCGCGGTGCACCTGGAGTGGAGCGACGTGATGGATAGCGAATCGGGGGAGTTCAGGCCTGCGGAAGAGATCAGGTCGATGCTGTCGGAGAAGGGGGTGACGCCTGAGCAGCAGGCGTACACGTACTGACAGGGTGGCATCCGTGCGGCGCACGGAGTGTTCACCCTGAAGCTGCTGGGGTACGAGAATGCGGCGAACTACGATGCGTCGTTCGCGGAGTGGGCCAACGATGAGGGGTATCCGCTGGAGAGGTAGGGGGACGGGTAAGTGGGCATACGGGCCGCTATCGTCCCGCTCAAATGGTTCGACAGGCTCACCATGAGCGGGAGGAGGCGGGCAGACGGGCAGGTGAGGTTTATGCATAAGGTAACTAAGAGCGACATACCAACTCCTCTTGACAAAGACTGGGAGCAATGGGACAGCGAGTTTGAAGAGGACGTAAAGGCCGGCAAGCTGGATGCCATGGCGGCTGAGGTCTTGGAAGCCAAGTCCAATGGCGAACTCAAAGCTCTCTAGGTGCACAAAACAGGCTGCTCCGCGTTTCTGGCGGCAGTTCCAAGAGTTGCCCGCCTCGGTGCAACAAACTGCCCGCCGAAATTTCGAACTCTTGAAAAGGCCTCAACAAGGTTTACCAATCCTGTTGAGGCCACTTCTTTTCTAATAACTCAAGACGCTTGACAATGGCAAGCTCTGTGCCTATTGTGGGCATGCTTTACCACAAGCGATTCCTTCCTGTGTCGGGTATTGGCTCCGTGCCTCCCTAAGACAAACACAGGATATGGTGCTTGTGGTAAAGCCGCCGAAACCTGAGTCTGGGGAGGTTCCTTTTATGGGCAAAAGACTTTGGTATTGCTCATTTCTGCTGACACCATTATTCACTGGTTTACTGGTCATTCTAGGCTGTAGAGCAGAGCCGACACCAACACCAACATCAACACCAACTCCGACTCCTACCCAGGTAGTTGCCACAGTAGAGCCTATACTTCCTACCTCAACACCCACACCGCTTCCTATACCTACTTCAGCGCCGATACCTGAACCTACGGCGACTTTTACACCTACACCTACAGCAACAGCTACGCCGACCTCAACTCCCACTGCTACACCTTCTCCTACTCCAACCTTTACACCCACAGCTACAGCGACACCATCTCCAACTAGTACGCCGACAACTAGGGAGCTTGTAGCCGATGCCCTGCCAGCTATTGTACGGGTAACGAGTGGCAGGTCTGTTGGTACAGGCTTCTTCTTCCACATCGAGAGGCGAAACGGACACATCTTGACAAATGAGCACGTCGTTGCCGGGGAGTCTCGCGTCGATATTGAGATGCATGATGGTACGGTCTACAGTGGCGAGGTGCTTGGTGTAGACGACATCCAGGATATTGCTGTCATACGAGTGTGCTGTAGCGACACTTTCCCGATTTTGCAGTTCAGCAATAAACACATTGAAGTTGGTACTGAGGTACTGTCCATTGGCTACGCTCTGGACTTTGGCGGTGATCCGACCGTTACCAGGGGGATAGTATCAGGAGTTCGCTGGCATTCCGATATGTCAGTGAGCCTCGTGCAGACTGATGCTGCAATCAATCCCGGCAACAGTGGCGGACCACTCTTATCCAGAAGTGGGGAGGTTCTGGGTATGAACACGCTGAAGGCCGTTGGATACGACGTAGATAACGTTGGCTTTGCTATTCACAGAGACTACATCCGAGCAAGAGCTCCTGCCCTAGTTTTGCAGGATACGGTGAGCTACGAGGGAAGGCTCTTCGTTAGGTGGGCTGGCCCGTTTGACGTAATAGACGAGAGCAACTCAATGACTCCGAGTACAGCGTGGTCGCACAACTTTGTCGCCGAGGTACAGTACTCCAACGTTAGAAATGGAGTTGCTTGGTTTACAAGAGAGCAGCAGGTAGGGATTGCTATTGAGGGGTTCGAATATTTTGTGAGGACTCGCACAGAAGTCGAAGACTGGGTTACTGTTGATCAAGGCATGCTTCCTCGTAGTGAAGGCAGGTTTCGGGTAGTTGTAATAGGATACGACGTGTGGATATATCTAGACGATGATCTTGTTCATCGATTTAGGCGCAAGCTTGCTGAGCCTGCCTTGGTGTTCTTCAACACAACGAAAGGGGACTTTCGTGACCTTTCTGTATGGATTGAGAGTTTATGATACTTCGTCATTAGGAGGAACATGCCATGCCAGACAACGAAAGAGATGAGATTGAAGCAAGAGTACTATGTGCGCTCTCAATGTTGGTTGAGAGAGACCACCATCTATTGGATGTAGATGTCCATGAGCGCTCGATAACGACTCAACTCCGTGAATATCTGGGAAAGTTATTCCCTGAGTGGAATGTCGACGGTGAGTACAATCGTCATGGCGATGATGTAAAGCGTCTAAAGGAGTTCTACCGTAATTGCACTGGCGTAGAGTCGCCAAAGGACAGCGATGTCGTTCCTGACATCATTGTGCACAAGCGGGGTAAACCGTGCAACCTACTGGTCGTCGAGGTCAAGAAGACAACCCGTAGGCTGGACGACAATACGGACACTTATAACGTGGACATCTGTAAATTAAAAGCATTCAAGAAGGATCCAAGATTTAGTTATAGCCACGCCCTGTTCCTCAAGATTAGAGTTGGAGATGAATCCGAACATCCTTGGAAATTGTGTTGGATCTAAGGGCCCTTAAACGTTGGCGGTACGTTCAGCCAAGCTTGGATTGAGCGGCTAGCCCCACCATTTTAACTACATTGGCTTCAAGTGCAAAGGGTGGGGACAGCAGGGTCACCCCCATCTCAATCTTCCCCCATCGAGGGGGAAGAGGGTTTGTAGGATGACAGTTCATTGGGATAGGAGGAGATGATGCCGGTAGATAGCAGGTACTTGTTGCTTACCAGAATGGACGTGGAGCCAGGCAAGGAGGGCGTGTTCAACGAGGTGTACGACCAGGAGCACGTGCCGGAGCTGTTGAAGGTGCCGGGGGTGCTCTCGGCGGTGCGGTTCAAGAGGCTGCCCAGGGTGGAGATAGCGATCGGCGGGGGGTTGCAGGTGTACGAGCACAGCGACGAGCCTTCCTACGCGGCGCTGTACGAGCTGGAGAGCCCGGACGTGCTCAGGGGCGACGATTGGGCCAAAGCGGTGGAGATCGGTAGGTGGCCGGAGCAGGTCAGGCCGTACACCAGGAACAGGCGCCAGGTGCTGTACGGCCCAATAATCGGGGGTTAGTTATGGCTGACATAGTGGTATCCGGTGGATGGGTGATAACCATGGACCCGGATCGGAGGGTCATTGAAGACGGCGCGGTGGCTATAGAGGGCGACCGCATACTGGAGGTGGGGCCAAGGAGGGAGGTGGAGGCATCGCACCGAGCGGGCAGGGTGATAGAGGCAGGCGGCAAGGTGGTCATGCCTGGGCTGATTGACGGTCACGGCCACGCGGGCCACAGCCTGGTGAAGACCTTGGGAGTGGGTCGTGCGGGGGTGTGGGCGGAGACGGCGGACCGCATATACGCCGAGGCCACGGACGAGGAGTACTGGTACGCGGACGCGCTGCTCACGTCGTTGGAGCGGCTGAAGTTCGGGGTGACCGCGGGCGTCACCTTCCTGGGCGGCGGGACGATGGTGGTTCGCGCCGACAGTCCCGTTTACGGAGAGCGGCACTGCGAGGCGGTGGAGCGCATGGGGACACGGGAGTTCCTGGCGGTTGGGCCAAGCAACGCGCCGTATCCGAGAAGGTACGCGCACTGGGATGGGGAGAGGCGCACCGAGAGTACGGTGGGGTTCGAGGAGTACCTTGCCACCAGCGAGTCGCTGATAGAGAAGTGGCATGGAGGGGCGGAGGGTCGGATGAGGTTGATGATGATGCTGCCGGTGCACAACCCGGAAAGCGGTCGCGTCGATTCGGGAGAGCTCAAAGCTCAGGCGCATGCTGTCAGGTCGTTGACCAGGAAGCACGGGGTGATGTTCGCGCAGGACGGGCACTCAAGGGGCACGGTGAAATTCGCCCACGAGCAGCTGGGGATACTGGGGCCGGACGCGTTGCTGTCGCACTCCACGGGGCTGACGGACGAGGAGATTGCGATATGCCGGGAGACGGACACCAAGATAGTGCACAACCCCAGCGCGGTGGCGGCGATAATGGCTCGGTGCCCGGTCCCCGAGCTGATAGACGCGGGGGTGACGGTGATACTAGGCTCGGACGGGAACGCCCCGGACAGGGGCTTCGATATGTTCAGGCACATGTTCCAGTGCATGCACTACCAGAGAACGCACTTCCACGATCCTTCATACATGCCGCAGGGCAAGGTGCTGGAGATGGTGACCATAGATTCGGCGAAGGCGCTGGGCGTGGAGAGCGAGCTGGGGTCGCTGGAGGCGGGCAAGAAGGCGGACGTGATCCTGGTCGACATGGAGAAGCCACATCTGTACCCGTTCAACATGCCGGTACTCCGCATCACCAATTTCGCCAGCGGGCACGACGTGGATACGGTGATAGTGGACGGTAAGGCGCTGATGGAGGGTCGCGTGGTGAAGCATTTGGACGAGAGGGAGGCGCTGGACCTGGCGCAAAGGGCATCGGAGAGGATGCTGGATAGGGCAGGGGTGAGAGACCTGCTGGAGCTGCCGGACGGGTTTTGGGGTAGGAGTAGGTACTAGGCTTCTGGTGCTTGGTTATCGGTTTCCGGTTGGTTGATTGGGGTGACTCGCCGGGCGCGGGTAGCGTCGACGATACGGAACCCAGTGCGAGCACCAATTACTATCTCCACACAGGCTTGTAGCTTCCGGAGTTTTGATTCCTCGTCAGGTTGACTGGAAAAGTGGTCAGGATTGGCTCTTAGGAGTTCGTGTGCTCGGTCGATTGATATTGTTTTGATCTCAACCCGCAGGTCTTCGTCGCCATCGGTCTTTGCGCGGACGAAGTGACCCCAACTCGCAGGATCAACTACATACACACACCTACCGTTGTAGTCTCGCGCGCTGAGTATTGAGTGGCCTCGGTAACGTCCGATTTCCCCCACCCGGTCAGCCTCCGGCAGCCTCCAGTCCGCCTCATACTCTTCTGAGTTTGCTGTTTCGAGTCCGAATTGAAGGTCAAGCCAATTGCCCGCTAGCACGACAACGATGTGCTCTGGTGTACCGAGGTCCTCTATTGCTCGGTCGATGCCTGCTAGCAATGCTGTAGGGGTATCAAGATGAGCCAATATCTCAGGTGCTCCCGCCAGCGCCTCGCAGAATTTCTGGAGAACACCTTCTGAGAGAGCCCTACCCCCCCAATCGCCTTCGAGTGGTGCATAGGTTGAAAGTGCGTCCTCAGGTGTGTCCGTGAGATAGCCCTTTGGCACGAACTGCTTAAATCGTAGCTCTTCCGGAACGTTTGCAGCATCTGCTGAAAGGTGTAGAGAGACACCGGCTCGCGCGAACAGTTTTTCCACTGAGTTCCCGGAAAATGCAGAAGTATACACATCTGATTTGAAGGCTGAGATTCTAGTCTCGCTAAGTTCGCGCCCGATGATCTCATAGTCTTCCTTTACCTCATCCCTCCGGACGGCAGAACTTAGGGCTTCTGTGGACAACCCGCGGCGTTGTTCCAGCGTTAGATCAAGTTCAGTGCGCACATAGTCCCCTACCTCTTCCGAGTTGTCTATGAACCAATCTAACGCCCGCTGTGCTCTGCCGTGTAGGTCGAAGGTTGGCATTGTGTCGGAAGATAGCTCCATGAGTCGTAGGATAAAGAACATGAGAGGGTACCGTTCAGTTAATATCATAGTGGCTCGGTATGGTACAGCACCTTCTGTCTCCCATTCTTCCCACAAGGAGAAACCTGGCGAGTTGACATGTAGGAGTGTCTGAGCAAGGTCGTCTGCCAATGGCCTAAGACTAGAGTACGCTAGTCGCGCGACGTCCAAGTACGGGTTCGCATCTGCTATCCTGTTAGCTTGGGCGAGAAGTATGGCACGCCCTGCAAGCCCCATCAGAGCTATGCGGTATTCCTGCTCCAACTGTTGATATAGTTCTGAGGCCTCTGACGGTTGCCAGTTGTTGATCTTCCAGTGAAATCTGAGGGCACTGAGCCTGGCTTGAAAGCCGCCGTGCAGTTGATTGTAGTCGCTCGGTTGACCGCTGTGCATCGCATCGGACAATAATCTCTCCTGATGCCTAACCATTTCCCTAGCGTAGGGGAATGCCTCTACTGGTTCGGCACCGATAATGAAGCTGTCCATACTTAGAGAAAACCGATCACGAATCAACTCCCTGAATTCTCCACCACCAATTCGGTTCGCGATCTGGTAGTTCCATCGGTACCCATTCAGGCCGACGGTGAACAGTTCACCGCAACGTTCCTGCACACCTTTGGAAGTAAGCAAATAGTCGAACTGCAGAAGCGTTAGTATGTACTCCCGGTCACCTTCACGTATTACGTCTTCGCGGAACGAGTACAGGTTACGGTTTAGCTCCCTTAGTGGTGGCCATTCTGGCTGACTTCCTGGAGCACTCCACGGGATCTTCGTTGCTTTGATCTCGTCCATGGCGTATACCACGAGTTCCCTGACGAAGTCGAGAGATCGGCTGAATTCCTCATGTCGACGCTCTGTCATAGCTCTGCGTGCATCGTCCAGCAAGGCTCGAATTGCCTCGTCGGCCGAGCCTTCACCTTGATCGGGAAACCAGACAGTAAAATCGAGTTCGCCAGTCTCGCGGGCTTCAAGAGCGCGGCGCGCGCGGCGCAAGAAAGCTTGGATTGCTTTCCGTATATCGCTCTTGATGATGTCCCGTCGTAGGGCCAGCCACTGTGCTGGACTAGAGTGGAGGATCGCTCTCTCGAAAAGAACGCCTGCAAGCATTAGATTGAGGAGGAAGGCTAACCCTGCCGTCAGAACAAAGTTGCGCAGATCTCGCTTAATATTGGAAGGTGCTCCATCTTCGCTGATGAACCCCTCGATCAGCAGGAGCACGCCAGTAACTGCCACTGCTAGAAGGCTCGCCCAGAGGATATCTCGCATTCGAGAGCGCCGAACATGTTCTCGATATATGCGATCGTCGGCATCCCTCCTGGCTCTTATTCCCTGCATCATGAACAGAGTGACGGCTAGCGTAAGTGCTGCAATCGCCGCCTGGGCTGTCAGCAGGGTCCCCAACATTCCCCCAGCGTCGTTCGGCTCCAGCAGAAACGGTATCGGTGGCGTCACAAACGGCGCAATAACGAGAGTGGCGGCAATGACGACAGACAGACACAGCAGGACCCGAGGACGCAAAAATTGTAACGTAGTAGTGCCCGCTTTCGATAAGCACGAAGAAGGGATCTCAATCACCTTGAAGCGGCGGCAGTGTTGAAGCCAGCGAAGGACGCGGTCGGGTAGTTGAAAAGGCATGACACAGAAATCCTACCATGAAGCCAAGAGTAAGGCAGCCTGAGCTTGGCACATCGCTCAGCCTACTAACAGAAGGCAATTTGGTGGTGGTGTGGTGCGCCTATTCGATATGTTTGCTTGTACGCCTGCGACGCAGATTCTTCGCTGCGCTCAGAATGACCCCCACCGCCGGATTGCTTCGCGGAGTTTATCCTGAGCGCAGCCGAAGGGCTGGCAATGATGGGTGAGGGCATGACCATCATTTCAAAGGTCACTGTGTGCTGGGAAGCTCTGAGCCTGGTATGTTAGCCTCGCTGTGCAATTCTTGTGCATGCGGAGGCATGTGTTATGGAGTACGCCAGGATCGGTGGCGCGGGCGTTTGGGTATCCAGGCTCTGTCTGGGCACCAACATGTTCGGCGCGAGGTACGTGGACGACGATCGCGCCATTTCTGTGGTGGATGCGGCAATTGAGAACGGTATCAACTTTATCGATACCGCCGACCTGTACTACGATGGCCGCTCGGAGGAGGTTGTTGGGAAGGCGGTCAAACGTCACAACCGGCATGAGCTTGTCATTGGCACCAAGGGGTTCTCCACTACCGGTCCGAGCGTCAACGACGGAGGACTTTCTCGCAAACACCTGATAGAAGCGGTGGAGGGCAGCCTCCGTCGTCTGGGCACCGAATACATAGACCTGTACCAGGTGCACTGGTGGGACCCCGATACTCCCATCGAGGAGACGTTGCGCACTCTGGATAAGTTGGTGCGCCAGGGCAAGATCAGGTATATAGGGTGCTCCAACTTCGCGGCCTGGCAACTGACCAAGGCCCTGTGGGTCAGCGGCAGTCTGGGCCTGGAACGGTTCGTGTCGATTCAACTGCTTTACAACCTGAAGGAAAGAGACATCGAACGGGAAGTGGCGCCTCTATGCCTAGATCAGAGAGTGGGGATCATGCCGTACCTGCTTCTTATGGGCGGGCTGCTAACGGGAACTTACGATCGTCACTCGAGGCCGCCCAAAGATAGTCACTTAGCGTCGCGCCACGCGGCGGAAGACAAAACACGCTGGTGGAATGACCAGACCTTCCGCATGGTGAGCGAGCTCAGTTGCATCGCCTTAGAACTGGGATATTCACCGGCCCAGATTGCGCAGGCGTGGGTATTGCACAAACCCGGCGTCAATTCAATAATCGTGGGCTCCAGCAGGCCTGAACAGATAGCGGAGAACGCCCGAGCAGTAGAGTTAAGGCTACCTCCGGATATCATGGAGAGGCTGGACAGTCTGTAGTCGTCACACAACCAGTGACGTGCTCAGCAACAGCTTCAGCGGGCGGCTGGGGAACGGTGGGGCGGTTCGCGAACCGCCCTTACAGGTACGCCGTTTTCCTGATCCCCGCTCGCTCCCTTCGACAAAGCTCAGGGCGAGCGGACATGCGGGCAGCCTGGCAGCTTCTATTGGCTAGATGAAGAGCGGGCCGAAGACGAGGGAGACTATGGCCATGAGCTTTATCAGGATGTTGAGGGACGGGCCGCTGGTGTCCTTAAACGGGTCGCCGACGGTATCGCCGACCACGGCGGCGTGGTGAGCATCCGAGCCCTTACCGCCGAAGTTACCCAGCTCCACGTACTTCTTGGCGTTGTCCCAGGCTCCCCCGGCGTTGGCCATGGTGACGGCGAGGAGGAACCCGGCGGAGATGGCCCCTATGAGCATGCCGCCCAGGGCCTCAGCGCCCATGAGCGCTCCGACGGCTATGGGGGCAACGATGGCGATAAGCCCGGGCAGGATCATCTCGCGGAGTGCGCCGCTGGTGCTGATGTCCACGGCGCGGGCGTAGTCGGGGCGGCCGGTGCCTTCCATGATGCCTGGGATCTCGCGGAACTGCCGACGTACCTCTTCGATCATCTGGTTGGCGGCACGGCCCACGGCCTGCATGGTCAAAGAGGAGAAGACGAAGGGAAGCACCGCGCCGATGAGCAGGCCCAGCAGGACTTTGGGTTCGAGCAGGTCGAGAAGCTCAAGGTCGGCGACCTGCGCATAGGCGACCATGAGGGCTAGAGCAGTGAGGACGGCTGAGCCGATGGCGAAACCTTTGCCGGTGGCGGCGGTCGTATTGCCCAGAGCGTCCAGGGCATCGGTGCGCTGGCGGACCTCCGGGGGAAGCCCGGCCTGCTCCGCAATGCCGCCTGCGTTATCGGCCACGGGCCCGTAGGCGTCGGTGGCCAGGGTAATGCCAAGTGTGGAGAGCATACCAACGGCGGCAAGGGCAATACCGTAGACGCCAGCCAGTTCATTCGCTATCCAGATGCCGGCCACCACGGAAACCAGCGGCACCACGGTGCTGAGCATGCCAAGGCCAAGGCCGCCGATGATGACGGTGGCTGGGCCGGTAACGGCCTGCTCGGACAGCTTCTTGGTCGGGCCGTATTCGTAGGCGGTGAAGTACTCGGTGGCGAACCCTATGACCTGTCCCACCACCAGACCGACCAAGACGACCCAAAACAGCTTGAAGTCGAGGCCCAGAATGGCGACGGCTACGGCGGTGCCGATGAGGACGAGTCCACCGGCGGAGTAGATGCCGGTGCGGAGGGCCCAGAGCAACCGTCCCATGTTGGCATTCTCCCCGGTACGGACAAGGAAGGTGCCCAATATGGACGAGATGATGCCTATTGAAGCGACAAGGAGCGGGAGCACAAAGCGCGCTCCGTCGAAAGAGTCGCCGGAGCCGCTGAAGATGGCGGCGGTCGCCCCTAGGGCGATGGCGGCGATGATGGAGCCGACGTAGGATTCGAAGAGGTCCGCGCCCATACCGGCGACATCACCAACGTTGTCGCCAACGTTGTCGGCGATGGTAGCGGGATTACGCGGGTCGTCCTCCGGTATGTTCTGCTCCACCTTGCCCACTAGGTCCGCGCCGACGTCGGCGGCCTTGGTGTAGATGCCGCCTCCGACACGGGCGAAGAGAGCGATGGATGACGCGCCAAAGCCGAATCCGGCGACGATGTTGGCGTCCTGGAAGATCCAGTAGAGGGCGGCGACGCCGATGATGCCTATTCCCACCACGGTTATGCCCATTACGGCGCCGCTGTTGAAGGCTACTCGGAGGCCGGGGTTGAGGCCCTGAGCAGCGCCCGCGGTGGTGCGGGTGTTTGCCCTTACCGCGATGGTCATGCCGACGAATCCGGCCAGACCGGAGCCTATGGCGCCGACCAGGTAGGAGATGGCAGTGGAGGGCAATGAGCGGTCCGAGCCGACCTTATCCAGTACGTCGTAGTCAATGAAGACAGCGATGACCACCGCGATGACTACGACAAAGACGGCGAGGATGCGGTACTCACGGCTGAGGAAGGCCATGGCGCCTTCCTGGATGGCTTTGCCGATTTCCTGGACGGTCTCATTGCCGGCGCTTTGTCGGAGGACCCTGGCGATGAGATAGACGGAGAAGAGTAATGCGATGATTCCTACGGCAATGGAAGCGGCGATGAGCTCCGGATAGGTTTCCATTAAGTGTTGCTCCTTACAACGACAGTGATTGGCTTGTGAATGGCAGGGCTGATTGCCAGTTGCGGACTGTATCATCAAACGGGCAGGCGGGCAAGCGGGTGGGGGGGTCAGGCACGAGGGTTGCCCCTACGATGTTCCGCTCCGCCGCCCCTGGGTACCCGTCCCCGTGTCGGGGCACGAGGACAAGCCTGCGCGGGTAAGACGATAGGGAGCGTGGGTGTGACGGTGAGGAGTGCGTGAGCGTCGTGATTCGACGGGCAAATTGGTGGCAAATTGGTGTGGGCACTGGACTAGAGAGGATACAATTATTAGCAGCAACATGTTTCAACGCGAGATTTAATGGTCTCAACGCCCAGCCGAAGACCGATTGTTCAGATAGTAGCCAACAGAGACTATCGTCTGCTGTGGGGGGCGGGTCTGTTTGCCATGATGGCCCGCTGGATAGCGATGCTGGTTTCAGGTTACCTGGTGCTCCAACTCACCGACTCCGTATTCCTGAGCCAGATGGCCGGAGTCGCGTTTCTGCTGCCGCAGACGTTCATGGGAGTGTTCACCGGAGTCATCGCGGATGCTTACGACCGACGTACCCTGATTGGCCTTGCGTTCCTGGCGAACGCACTGCTATTCGCTCTGCTGGCGGCGCTGGTGTTCACCGAGACGGCGACTGCGCCTAGGATCCTAGGCATAAACTTCCTCATCGGGATTTCCTTCAACCTGGACATGGTCGTGCGCAGAACGTTCGTCATCGACATCGTGGGCAAGGAGATGCTGACGTCGGCGGTGTCGCTGGACACGGTAAACATGACTGTGGCGGTGCTATTGGGGCCCGTTCTTGCCGGCGTCCTGCTGGACGTCATCCCGGAGAGCGGCTTTGTCAACGTGGCATCCATATACTCGTTGATAGCTTGCTGCTACGTTGCGGCGGTGGCGCTGATGCTCAGGGTGAAACCGCAGATTCGCGAGAAAGCCAACATCAGCTTGAGACAGACCATGGCGTTCATCTCGGAGGGGTTCCGCGAGGTCTCCAGGAGCAGGGCAATGGTGGGCGTGCTGGGCGTCACGGTGCTGATGAACCTGGCGTTCTTCCCCTTCATGCCGTTGATACCGGCATTCGCGGAGAAGGTGCTGGAGGTGGAGCCGGCCTACATGGGGCTGCTGGGCGCGGCTTCTGGCGTAGGCTCCCTGGTTGGAGCAACCTTCATAGCGGCCCGGGGGAACATACAGCGAAAGTCGATCTACTACTATGGCGGTACGCTGATTTCGATGGGAATCCTGGCCGTGTTCTCTCTGTCGACATCGTTCCCGCTGTCGCTGGCGTTGCTCATGCTGGCGGGTGCCACGATATCGGGATTTGGAACGATGCAGGCTACGTTGATACTGATCTCGGCCAGGGAGGAGATGCGGGGCAGGGCGATGGGGATTCTGAGCCTGGCGATTGGGGCGGAACCGATAGGGGGGATCATGCTGGGCGTGATGGCGGAGTGGCTGGGGCCCAGACAGGCAGTTGGGCTGATGAGTGTTTCCGGCCTGGCTATGACCGCCGTGTGGACGTACTTTGCGAAGGAGATGAGGCGGTTGTGATGGGGGGCAAACGGGCATACGGGCAAATGGGCGAGTGGGGTACGGGAGGCGATGGAGTTTCTTGGAATCTTTTATTGTTTATCCATGTTAATGTGGGTTAGGTGTAAGCTAAGTGGAGAGGAGCTTGGACGCTCACAGAGGGTGTAGAATGGGGACGTTTAAGACGTGCTTAGGTGTAAGTGACGGAAACGGCGGCGCTACCGAATGGATTGAGGCGCTGGTGGATACGGGCGCAACATACACGGTGCTGCCTGCTTCGTTGCTTCACGGACTTCTGGGCGTACAACCAAGAGTACAAGAGGAATTCACGCTTGCCGATGGCAGAAAGATGCTTATGCAGGTGGGAGAAGTGCGCCACCACGTTGAGGATAGAGAAGCTATTAGCCGCGTTGTGTTCGGCGACGAGGGGCAATATCTACTTGGAGCGACAGCACTCCAAGAGTTAGGGTTGATTCCCGATACTACCAACCACGCACTGATCCCCGCGCCCAAGTTACTCATCTAAGCCTGCCAGTCTACATTCGAAGCCGGTGTTGAGAACGGCGCTCGCTTGCGTGTCTCGCCTCGCTCTTGGACCATCTACGCCCCCGCGTAACGCTGACTACGGTGCCTGCAATCTCCCCGCTGATGCCCTTCCTTTCGACGATGTTTACTCCAGGACGTAGCAGCTTTGCAGGCAGAGGCTTTGGATTCTTCGCTGTGCTCAGAATGACGGGCCGCGCCACCGCCAGGTTGCTTCGCTGTGTTCGCAATGACGATAGGAGGGCAGGTTAGGGCAATGGTGTACAAAGAGGGGGGTGTGCAGGCTGTTGATGTCTGCACACCCCTCTTGAATGCGGTCTAGTACCAGTCGCGGTAGAAGGTCTCGTAGGGGATGGCGGGTGGCTTGGCCACGTGCGGGATGGGGAGCTGCACCATGCCGGCTTCACGCGATGGCAGGTAGACGGTGGAGGTGCCCTGTACGAAGACCTGGTCCTCCTGGTTACGGCCATCGTACTTGATGCCGACGGCGTAGTAAGTGCGCTCGCCGTCCACGGCGCCCTCGCCGGGTTCGCCCTTCTGCACCTCGGTGAACTTCTTGGTGACGGTGCCGTTGTAGAGGCCGATGTCGGAGTAGTAGAAGGGTCTGCGCAGAGCCATCTGCAGGCGTCGGATAAAGCCGTGGTCGCCCATCCAGTTGCTCATCAGGGCCTGGGGTATCTGAGACCTCTGGCCGCCCCAGTCGAAGGGTAGGGACTGGCCGCGGTAGGCGGCCATGAGAGGGTCGCCGTGCTCGTCGGCGGCGCTCCAGGGCCATCGGGAGATGGGGTGGGTGTAGGCAAAGCCGCCGAATCCCTCATGCCTGATGTGGCGGCGCATATTGTGGCCGCCCTCAAAGTTATATCCGAACATTGGAGGGCCGTTGCGGATGTAGAACGTGGACGTCCAGTCCTGGTCTGTCCAGGGCGGGACGATGAAGGTGGGGAGTTGATCTCCCTCGTTGACGTCCTCCCAGTAGAGGACCTCTTTGCCCCTGGGACGCCCTTTCTCCATGAGGTCGAGGATCTCCTCCACCTGCTCGGCGTTGAGCTTGGGAACGTTGCGCTCGTACATCATGCGCTCGCCCAGTCGCTCCACGGACATGGCGCGACCTGTGCCCATCTCCTCACGCGGAACCATGATGAGGGTGCCGTAGCACTTGCCCAGTAGGTCGCCGCGCATGTCCCAGTAGTTGACGTCGGTGATGAAGAAGAAGAGGTTGCCGTGAGCGCCCGGCTTCTCGATGATCTCCTTGCCCACGGAGGAGGTCTTGAATCCTGTGCCGACACGGACGGCATCGAAGAACTCCCAGGCTGTGCCGGAGTGGAAGTTGGCGATGGGCCAGCCGCCGACGCGTCGAGCGCCGTGCCACATAGCATTTCTGGCCATGATGAGAGCGGTGCCCGGTGCGATGAGACAGCCGTAAGGGCCGTTCTTGGCGTATTCCGGGTCGGTGTAGAGGGGATTGTCATCGCCGATGCTGGCGGCATAGGCCTTGATCAATGGTTCGGTGAGCACCCAGGGACTCTTGTAGGGAGGGCCTGAGGCGTCATAGGGCTGAGAGGTGCCCGGGTAGAGGTACATATCGAGCGGGTATCCCTCTCCGATGACCTCCTTTTCAAGGTCTTCGTGGGAAAGCCGCCTGAACTCGTCGACTAGGCTTTCAAAGGTCTCGCTGGTTGTCATGGTTCTTACCTCCTACGCTTGCGTGGATGATAAGCCCGACGTGTGTGGTAGTCAAGGACGGCTGGGGTAGTTTGTGGGCTGCGGTGTCACCCCCATAACCTCTTCCCCCATCGAGGGGGAAGAGGTTATGCGCAGGAACGGCGAGTGATGGTGGTCAACGAGTCAAGAACGGGTGGGCGGCGCCCAGGCCTCTCCCGGCCGCCTGGGGTGCCGGTACATGTGGCCTGACTGCACCTCCGGGAACTGGACCGCCTCCAATAGAGCGGACCCTTTCCTGTAAGCGTCGAGAAGGGCGTCCTCCGCTTCATAGGCGAAGGGGTCGCCGAGCTGCATTTCGTTCTCTCCACCGGGCTCGGGCCTGTTCTCCAGCAGCCAATCGACGGAGCAGGCAAGGGCGTCGCTTACGGGGACGACGTCGCTGTATCCCAACAGGCTCTTGATCTTGGTGATGTCGTAGTTGGCGACAGCCTCCACCGCGGGCGCTCCGCTGCCCCTGTACACTCTGCTTGCCAGCGCGGGCGGCATCTCCACTATCTCGCAGTCGCGGCCCATGTGCTTGATGGTGAACTCGACGATCTGGCGCTGGGAGTACTGAGCGTCCTCCCTGACGTTGAAGATCTGCCCGGACGACTCCTCCGGCTTGTCTACGCCGAGCAGAAGCGCGTGGGCGGCGTTCTTGCCGAAGGCTCGGCGGCGCGGCGCGGCGGAATTGGGGACGATGACGTGCTTCCTCCCGTCCAGCAGACGCCGCACTATGCTCCACTCCGGGTTGGCGGGAGAGTTGGGCCCGTATACCTGGGGGTATCTGAAGATGGAGGCGCTGTAGAAGCCGTCCTGGTGAGCTTGCATCACCGTCTGCTCCGTAACCCACATCATGTAGTTGAGACGCGGCCCGTCGGGGTCATGGCTAAGCGGGCCGTCCTCCGGCACCATAGGCGGCGCGCCGAGAGGGCCCCACCGTTCGTCGTTGCTGCGGGCGTAGACACCGCCGCCGCCGACGGTGAGAAGGCGCTGGGTCTTGCCCTTGAGCACGTCGGCGACAATGCGGATTCTGCCGTATGTGGCAATGGCAACGTCGAAGGTGCGGTTGCCCAGACCCTCTTCAAGCGTCTCCTTGAAGTGAGGGTCGGCGTGAATGTGATCAGTGTCCGCGTCGAATTCGGCCTCGTGCTGTCCTCCGTGCAGGACGGTAACCTGGTATCGGCGCTCCAGGAGGCCGTTGACGAGGTGGGGGCCGGATGGGCCGGTGCCTCCGATGACGAGGGCTTTCATGCGCGTCTCCCCGATGGATTTGGGTGGAGGGTATCACCGCTCAAATGGTTCGACAAGCTCACCCCGTACCAAGTACGGGGCAGGCCATGAGCGGAGGGGGTGCTCACCATGAGCGGAGGGCGCTCAGGCTGAGCGGGGAGGTGGATTCCCGCTCGGGGGGCGGGAATGACGGTACGGTACGCTGCTCATCAAGGCTACCCATTGCGAGATTGCTTCGCTGCGCCTGAATGACGAGTAGGGGAGCAAGTGGAGCTATGGAGGCCCAACCAAATTCGCTAGGGCTGCTCCTCTTCCGGGAATAGCACTACGCGTATGTAGCTGTCGGTGGTGAAGTAGCGCTGCGCTACAGATTCGATATCTTGCAGGGTCAGAGCGTCCAGCAGCTCATCAAAGCCGACTATCTCTGAGAACGATTCACCCCGCTGCGCCGCAGCCCTGATCTGACTGAGCCAGAACCCGTTGTTCCGCAGGTCTTCCTGCCGGGAAGTGCGCAGAAGCTCCTTGACAGTATCCAGGTACTCCTGCTCGCCGCCCATGCGCAGCCACTCCACCTCATCCATGACCTCGCTAAAGAGCTCCTCGGTGCGAGAGGGGTCGCTGCCGAAGAGGACGTAGGCCTGGTACTCAGGGTCCGGGAGGGTCTGGGTGCCGGCGGTATTGACGTTGATGCTGTAGGTGCCGCCGAGAGCCTCGCGAACGCGCTCTCGCAGCCGGATTCCGAGTATCTCGCCGGCTACGTCGATGGTGAGCGCCTCCCGGCGGCTCCACTCCAGGTCGCCAGCGTACACCAGCAGCGTCTGGCTGCGCGGCTCGAGACCGCTGCGTACCACGTGTTCTTCCCGACCAGGAGGCGGGTCGACTCCGTGGTCCACCCACTGCTCGGCGCGGCCAGTGGTAGGCAGGCTTGCCAGGTAAGTCTCGGTCAACGATCGCAGGTTGTCCCAGTCGAATGCGCCAACGAAGACAAAGGTTGCGTCGCCCAAGTCCGCAAAGCGATCGGCATAGACGGCCTCCGCAGTCTCCATGTGCAGTTCCTTCAGCACTTCTACGGAGAGGGGGCGCCCACGGTGGTGTCCCTGGCTCAGCAGGGAGTTGGCGTAGTTGAAGAACACCCAGTCCGGGTCTGCGGCGCGGAACTCGGCGACGCTGTGGAGCCTTGCCTCGTATCTTGTGAAGTAGTCGGGATCGAGCCGCGGCTCGGTTGCATACAGCGTCACGAGCTGGAACAGGGTCTCCAGGTCCTCAGGAGAGGCGTTTCCGCTGAAGCCTTCGAACAGCTCTTCGATGTACGGGAATACCGAGACCCTCTTGCCTGCGAGCAGTTTATCCAGGGTCACGCTGTCGTGTGGGCCCGCTCCGCTGCCTGAGATGAGCTGGGCGGCATAGGTGGCGGACTGGTGGTCTTCGTCCGTGACGAGCGAGTGGCCGCCGGGGCTGAAGGCCCGGAACAGCACCTCGTCATCGCGGAAGTCGGTCTGCTTGGCGATTACGGTGATGCCGTTGGACAGCGTCCACTTCACGGCGTCGATGGACTCTATCTGTTCCTCCGCCGTGATGCTGCCCGGAGTCGGGATTGTCTCAAGAAGCGGGACATCTCCAAGATCATCTGCGTAGGGCTCTACCTCAAGCGTGTTGGCCGTCTGCAACTGGGTCAGCAGGGCCGTGCCGAGCTCGTGGTCGGCGCCGGCGACATCGGTCTCTTCGGGACGCACCACCAGCAGGGCCAGGTCTTCGGTCTGTGCCCAGGACTGCGCCACGTCAGCGAACTCGGCCAGGGTAATCTGCGGCAAGAGCTGCTGGTACAGCTCCCATTCGGCCTCGATGCCGGGGACGGGGTCTCCGACAAAGAAGTGGTCGGCGTACGCGTTGGCGAGGTTCGTGGAGGGCGTCTGGTCCCGCTGCTTGTACCTGTTCTCGATCGAGCTGAGCAGGTTGCTCTTCTCGCGCTCCAACTCACCCTCGGTGAAGCCGTGCTGGTGGGCGCGCTGAACCTCCTCCAGCATGACCGCGAGGCCGGCCTCGACGCCGTCGGTCTCGACCCAGGCCGAAAACGTGGCGATGTCAAGCGTGTAGACGTAGTTGTAACGGGTTGCGCTGGCGGTGATGTATGGTGGTTCAGCGACTTGGCCGCGCTCGAACAGCCGCGCGTTGAGCATCATGAAGGCGAGCCTCTGAACGATAGTATGCCTGAAATCCGCCTCGTCCTCGACCGGTTCGGGGTCGTACTTGCGGATGAGCACGAACTGGGTGGCGGGAGACTCGGGATCGGTGAATACCTCGATGAGCGGGGTCTCGTGGCCCGGAACGTCGATCTGCGGCCTGTCGGTGGATTGTCCGATGGCGGCGCGCTCCTGTGAGGCTTCGCCCTCGGGTGGGGGCGCGAAGTACTGCTTGATCTTGGCTTCGATCTCCTCCACTTGGAAGTCGCCCACGGCGACCACAGCCATCAAGTTGGGCCTGTACCAGCGCTCGTAGTAGGCCCGCAGGGCCTCGACGGGGGCGTTCTCGATGACCTCGGTGAGGCCGATGGGGGCGCGGCTGGCGTAGAGCGAGTCGCTGAAGAGAAGATCGAGCAGGTTCTGCTGGAGGCGCGAGTCGAATCCTTGGGAGAGGCGCCACTCCTCCAGCACGACGCCGCGCTCAAGCTCGACCTCTTCCGGTTCAAGCGCTATGGAGAAGGCCCAGTCGCTGAGAATCTGGAACCCTCTCTCGGTTATATCGGGATCGCCGGTCGGAATCTCAAAGAAGAACAGGGTGTCGTCGAAGCCGGTGCGGGCGTTCAAGTCAGGGCCGAACGTGCTGCCGATGGACTCGAGGTAGTCGATGATCTCCTGCTTGGCGAAGCGCTCAGTGCCGTTGAACGCCATGTGCTCTAGGAAGTGGGCCAGGCCTTGCTGGTCGTCCGTCTCGAGGACGGAGCCGGCCTTTACGGCGAGCGCAATGTGCGCGCGATCGCGGGGCTCTTCGTTGTGTCTGATGTAGTAGCTCAGGCCATTGGAAAGGGTTCCGCGAACCACCAGGGGGTCAAAGGCGAGGGAGGCGTCGACTTCCGGTTCGGGTATAGGCGTAGGCGTTGCCGTGGGTTCCGGCTTAGGAGTAGCGGTGGGCTCCGGGGCGGGAGTGGCGGTGGCCGCTACCGGCGTGACCGTAGGAGCGGAGGTTGGAGTGGGCGTTGGGGTGGCCGTGGCCGTGGGCTCAGGAATGGCGGTGGCCGTAGGGGCCGGGGCTACGGTGGGCTGAGAAGTTGGCGTGGGTGTGGGTTCCGGATCGCAGGCTAGAAACGCGACCAGTAGGGAGACAAATGCAACCGCAACCGCTAACTTGAGTTTTCCGCTCATCTATCTCCTTTACCGCTCAGCTGCTCTGACCCCGCGAATTTTGGGGAGTTGTTTGCCCTTATGTACGTATGCTCTGCACAAATAGCGCCCGCCAGTCCGTTACTATTGCAGACTAGGCAGGCCTGTCCTTTATTGTCCCACTTGATAGATTAGTGTGACAAGTACAAGTAGCTGTAGGTTAGGGTGGTGGTTCCCTTCGGCTAGGCTCAGGGTAAACTCTAAGCTCACCATGAGCGGGTCAGGGAGGATGAGGTTGGTATGCAACGACGAAGGGCTTGGGATTCTTCAATTCGCTTCGCTGCGTTCAGAATGACGGCCAGGGCAGGCGCGCGGGGAGCAAGGGCTGTTCGCGAGGCCTGGGCAACCACGAGGGTTGCCCCTACGAAGGCATCAGGCGCGGGCGATGCGGTTACCTTGGCCAGGGCCAGAGGCGCTTGGCGGGTTTGAGGTTGTCGCTGAGGAGGGCGACTATGTCGGGGTTACCGGCAAGCAGGCTGGCCCTCCACTTGGCGAGGTCTCCTTCCACTGCGGACCCCGCCGCGCGCTCCCTGGGGCCGGGGAATGATTCTAGCGGCAGCCATAGATTCGATGTTCTTGCCAATACCTCGCCGCCGGCCTCTCGAACAATTGCTACTCCGGCGACGACATCCCATGCGTGCGGCGCGGAGAAAGCGGCGTACTGCATGACCCCGGAAGCCACCAGCGTCATCTCGTAGGCGATGCTGCCGATGTTGCGAAGCTCACCGAGCCTTCTCAACTCCTTGCCGATCCGGTATCGACGCCAGAAAGCCATGGGGAGGGTGACGAGGCCATTGGGCATAGGCTTGGCCTTATCGTAGACCCGGACGGGGGTGTCTCCGGCGAAAGCGCCGCCCCCGCAACGGGCATGAAACACCCGGCCAGAGGATGAGGTTGGAGATGGGACGTAGATAGCCCCGGCGACGGGCCTGCCCTGGTGGAGCACGCCAATGGAGGAGGCAAAGACGGGCAATCCATTGACGAAGTTTGTGGTGCCGTCCAGCGGGTCTATGACCCAAACGAAATCGCGGTCCAGGTCTTCCGCCGGAGGGGTCTCTTCGGAGAGGATGCCGTGGTCTGGGAAGCGGCTGCGGATCCCATCTACGATGAGCCGTTCCGCGCCTTTGTCGGCGTCGCTGACAGGGCTTCTTGACCCTTCCGACTTGTACTCAACCTTGATGTCACGTTGGAAGTAGTCCAGAAGCAGTTTCCCGGCGCTTGCGGCCAGCGAGACGGCGTGTTCTTCTATGGAGGATAGAAGGTCGGGGTCTATTTCAACTGAACGGGTGTCCGCGCCTGACATTCCTAAGACGCCGGGTTACCCGGCGCGGGGTAGGCGGCTTTGACGTGGGCGCTGATACCGCCGCGGTCGTTGTACCAGGCTTCCACGGTCATGGCATCCGGTTCAAGCAGGGCGACCAGATCGTTGAGCACCCGGTTGACGGCGTGCTCCTGGAGTATCCCCACGTTGCGGAACGAGGTGAGATAGTACTTGAGCGATTTGAGCTCCACCAGCCTGTGCCTGGGGCGGTAGGTGATGGACAGTCGTGCGAAATCAGGGAGGCCCGTCCATGGGCATACCGAGGTGAACTCGTCGGTCTGGTAGGTTACTTCGCTGGCGGAAGCGGGGTATTCGAAAGGTATGTGTTCCAGCACGTCCGTATCTATGCTGGCGGGGTCCTGAACGTCATATCTTCGCGACGTGTACTTGTCGGTGAGCATCATCTCCCCGTTTCAGACGTAGTCTCTTCTCGCAGTTGTTTGGGCAGCACGAAGGTGAAGTTCTCCTCCGCTATGGACGTTGTGCGGACGTTCTTGGGCTTGAGTCTATCCACAACGGCATCCACCAGCCATTCCGGCGTAGAAGCGCCGGAAGTAATGCCCACGCTTTGCACGCCTTCCAACCAGGCATCGTCGATGTCGTCGGGGCCGTCGATGAGATAAGCCGGTCTTCCGGCGGCCTCGGCGGTTTCCCGCAGCCGGTTGCTATTGGAGCTGTTCTGCGCTCCGACAACCAGGACCAGATCAATGTCGGGCGCTATGGCCTTGAGTGCGTTCTGCCTGTTGGTAGTGGCGTAACAGATGTCGTTGCGAGTTAACAGGGCGGGAAATCTCTCTTTGAGAACGGATATGACCGCTTCCGTATCGTCCATGCTCAGAGTGGTCTGAGTTAGAGCCACCACCATGTTTGGGTCTTCAACCTGCACCTTGGCAGCCTCTTCAGGCGTTTCGATTAGGATGGTGCTGTTGGGGGCTTGGCCCATTGTGCCATCGATTTCGACGTGTCCGCGGTGACCTATGAGGATTATGGTGTAGCCTTCACGCGCGTATTTCTGAGCTTCGAGATGGACCTTGGTGACCAGCGGGCAGGTGGCGTCTATGATGTCCAGTCCCCTGGCTTGGGCCTGCTGCCAGACGGCAGGGGAGACGCCGTGCGCGGAAAAGACCACGACGCTGCCCTCCGGGATATCATCGATGTCTTCCACGAAGATGGCCCCTTTGTCCCGCAGATCGTCCACTACGTGAGAGTTGTGCACGATTTCGTGTCGAACGTAAACGGGGGGCTGGAAACGCTCCAGGCATAGTTCTACCACGTCAATGGCACGAACCACACCTGCACAAAATCCTCTGGGTGAGCTGAGCAAGACTTCTATGATCGGCCTCTCTTTCGCTGTTCAGAGCGCCGGCTTCGCGTGAACTACCTGGTTCACAGGTGGACGGCAAACTCCGTTAAAATGCTAGCATTGAGCTTGCCTCAGTGTCAAAAGTGCTGGTTCCTGCGCGCAAAGAACCATGACGCAGCTCGCCTTGGGAGGCTACTTTTACGGTATCAGGCTAGGCAAAGGCAAGCAATACAAAGGGTTTCCTCCCTCATGACGGGATCTTCTCCATAATGCGCTCTGCTGCCCTAATTGCGCCCAGGTACACTGAGGCCTCATTGGCAGTTATATCAATTGCATGCCGCAGTGCCTTATCTCTATCTTTATCCTCGTAGCTTTTCGACACAACCCAGCCGACTTCCTCTTGCTCTGCTTGCCTATAGACGCGGAAGCGGTTACCCCACCAAGTAATAAAGGACGAGACAGCTCGTGTGCCGTCCGCTCGTTCAAACATTACATCCACCCGCGTCGGCTCTGCCTTGGGGCGGGCTAAAAATATCTTTCTCTCGGCCTCAATACAAACGGCCTCAACTAATGTGCTGCGCCTTAAAAGCTCTGCCTGTACCTCCTGGTATACGGCTTCTAGCTCTTCAGTCTTCGATGTTTTGATGTCGTACGTTGTCACTTTGGGCCTCCGTCCTAAGTATCACTAGAAACAAGGCTAACTGTGCCGCTTGTGTTGCCGTTGTATGTAACGTTGTTACTGTGAGCTGGCTTTGCCGAAAAACGTCGTTTAGAACTTTCTTCGAATTCACGGGGTTACAAGGCCGACCTCGTACTTTGTCCCGTTTGCTTTGGCTATCTCCCGACAAAACTCTATGTGCCTCTTGAAAGCCTAAGAGAACTCCGAGTCGTCCTGAACGGCAGGTATCCCAAGGAGCGCATTAAGCGCCTCGTACAAACTCGACTACGGTGGCTCCATCACTACGCTACCACGCACGTCAATGCCCTTTGTCTGGCTTCAATTAACACAGAAATCTTTTGTACTTCCCTGCTGGTTAAGGGGCTTTGTTTCAAACTAAAGCGGCTAATTCTTCCAAAGGGACCAGGAACTCCGCAAGTCCAGTTGACATTGCCGGGACGGCGCGTCAAGACCCGTTGTGCACCAAGGCTAGGTTCCGGCTGCTTCACTGACTGGCTTACACTGGTTTGGAATATGCCCCGGATACTTCGATTCTTCCGCGTTTCTAAGCCAGCAGTTATATAGGTTTAGAGCATCCCGAACAATGTCGTAGATACCTCCTGACAGATAGCATTTCTGAGATTGACTAACATGACCGCAGTATCTCGACCAGAGGTTATCGTAAGCTACCCGTGAAGCTCTGACTTGGCTTTGTAGATAAGCATTCTCAGGAACCACATTCTTCTGGATCTCAATGAGATAGCCACCCACATTGTCCTGATGCACCCAGCATCCATCATCCTCCCTGTTGGCATCTCCCCGCGGCCAGAAGTAGTAGATACCATTCTCCACCTTGATCTCCTTAACCCTGTGAGCTGTGGATACGTCATCTGGCTCTTCTTCCCAACAGTTCGGACTAAAACTAATCGTGGCGCCTACTACGATATCCTCAGGATTGAACTTTTCAAGCCAAGTGCCCCTATCCATACAAGTGATAGCCGGATACATGCTTCCAGTACATAGAAATCCACCGGTAGCCACAGCTCCAGGGGACAATATCAGAGGTTTGCGCTGTTCCTGAAGCTCTTTAATTTCTACCTCCAGTGCATCTACCCTTTTTTGGCTAGCTTCCTCCTCGGCTCTAACCTGTGCTAGATCACCTCCCGCATTTACCAATGTCTGATAATCCGCCCTCAGCCTACTGTTGTCGTTGACGAGGCTGGCAATTCTTGTACCACGCTCAGCTACTTGTGCATTGAGAGTAATAATGTTGCTGACGAAGCCGTCAATTCTTGTATCACGCTCAGCCACTTCTGCATTGAGAGTACTAACTTCACCCTCAGCAGCAATTAGCCGATTCTCCAAGTCGATAGTAAGAGCAAGGGCACTATCATAGTTGGCCTGGGTACCGGACAGAGCAGCCTGCAATTCCTCATTACTCTTGGCGTATGCAGCGTTGGCATCTACGGCTTCATCAATAGCGTCCAGTAGTTCAGTGATGTAATCCCCCAAGCCTTCGATCTCTTTTCTAGCATCGCGAGCTTCGGCGCTAACCGTATCTATCTTCTTGTTGGCTGCCAGCAACTTGGCATTGGCGTTATGCAGTTCCAGGAACAGAAAGCCTACTCCTCCTCCGGCTATGAGAACTATGAGAGCTATGAGTCCGCTAACAAGTGCTACGCGCATAAGGAATCTCCCTTGACAGCATGGATCGGGCTTCTCTATCGCAAGTCGCCTTTTCCATTATACGAGCCCCCAAGGGAGTATGAGTGCCCACCATGCCAATCGGCCTAAACTGGAATCTGACTTGCGGTAGAGAGTGCGGGATGGCCCGTCGACACGGGCATGACGGAATGGGGCAGGCGGGTAGGGGTGGCTTGGAAAGCAGAGGCTTTGGACTCTTCACTCCGTTCAGGATGACGCCACCCCGCCGGATTGCTTCGCTGCGCTCGCAATGACGAGGGGGGGGTGCTCCGCTCAAATGGTTCGACAAGCTCACCATGAGCGGGAGGGCAAGCGGGCAACCACGAGGGTTGCCCCTACGGTACGGGTGGCTGCGACTCCCCACCACCCCTGGGTTCCCGCCTTCGCGGGAAAGACGGAGGGGGTGGCGGCTAGGAGACGCCCTGCTGAGTCAGATGATCGTGGAGGCGTTCCAGCGTTTTGCGGTTCTCTTCCAGGGGGAATCCGTCCACGGCGTAGGTGCGTTCCACTTTGAAGCCGTCCACTGCGCCGGCGTCGTCGACCATCCGTTTGACGACCTCTTCTTCTTCCTCCGGTGAGGGCAGGAGGTTCTGTTTCGCCTGCAGGGAGAGGCCTGCTATTAGACCGGACGCGCCCCAGTTGGAGACACTGGCCAGTATCAGCTTGTCGGTGGGGACTATGGTGGGCTGCGGGGGCAGGGTATCGATGGTGGGGATCTGTTCGGCCAGCTTGCCCATGCCTATCTCGTTGCCGCCGTCGCCTATGCCCACGGTGGCGTTGTGGTCGAGGACAAGATAGTCGACCCTGGCGTTGTACTCCGTGATATCGACGCCACGCATGTTCAGATATTCGCCCTTCTGAGTCAGGCCGCAGCGCTCGGTGGATATGACGACCGAGGGCTTCAAGTCGCCGAGGAGGTCCCGGGCAAACTTCCGGCTGGAGTCTACGTCCGTGACGGGGAATTCGATCACTTCGCCCACGTCTGAAAGGCAGTTGTAGAGAGAGGAGCTGAACTCGTCGGTGATGTGGGTGACGTCGTAGCCCAGCTGTTGCAGCGCTTTGCCGATGAAGTAAGCGCCGGGGGGGCCGTCGGTCTCCGAGGCCATGGCTCCCACTATGAAGAAGCCGCTGATGACGAAGGCTCGTCCCGGGTTGCGCAGGATGAGCTGCGCCGCGTCTTCGCAGTAGTCTTCTGGTAGGTATCCACGCAGCTTGGATATGCCTCTCTGGTCGCGGTCAAGGATGATGTCTTCTATAGCGGACACGGTTGCCTCCCAATTTGCGGTGTGCGGTATTTGTCTAGAGAACGGCCAGGTCTTCGTCGCGGATGTCGGTGATGAACATGTGGCCCGGCGAGTGGGTAATCATGAAGGGCGGCTTGGACTGCATAGCCACGGCCTGGGGGGTGACGCCGCAGGCCCAGAAGACAGGCACCTCCCCCGGATGGAAGGGGACAACGTCTCCGTAGTCAGGCTTCTGCAGGTCATCGATGCCTATGGACGCCGGGTCGCCGACGTGCAGAGGCGCGCCGTGGGTGTTGGGGAAGCGAGAAGTGACCTGGACGGCCTTCACTATCTTCTCGCGGCCAATGGGTCGCATGGACACCACCGTGGGACCGGCAAACTGGCCCGCGGGCACCGTCGGCATGTTGGTGATGTACATGGACACGTTGCTGTTCTCTTCAATGTGCCGCATGGGGATTCCCGCCGCCAGCAGCGCCGTCTCGAAGGTGAAGCTGCAGCCGATGAGGAAAGAGACGAGGTCGTCTCGCCAGACGTCGAGAACATCCGCCGTTTCCTGCTCCAGCACGCCGTCTCTGTAGACGCGGTACTTCGGCAGGTCGGTGCGGATGTCGGCGCCGGGCGCGGTAATGGATGGCTCCACGCTGCCCGCCTCCACGACTTCTATGAGAGGGCAGGGCTTGGGATTGCGCTGGCAGAACAGCAGGAAGTCGAAGGCCTGGGCTTCGGGGAGAATGACGAGGTTGGCCTGAACGTAGCCGGGCGCGAGTCCCGCCGTTACGGTGTCGTATTCACCGTTGCGGATGATGCCGCGCAATGCAGCAGGAGAAGAAGGAAGTGTACTGATTGCCATGAGTACCCCCATGCGCTAGTTGTAGGAAGGATTCTAGCAGTGGCAGGGGCAGGCGGGCAAGCGGGCGGGGGGAGGGGGAGATGCGAGAATGCGGGCTCAATCGATCACTAGACAACAACGATTTCGTACGACTGTGGCTCAGGAACGGGTAATCCATCTTCCTCAAGTGCCTCTACGTAGAGGCGTATGGCCTCATGAATAAGCGCACACACCTCGTCTCTGGTCTCCGCAGCGGCCACACATCCGGGCAAGTCCGGCACATGAACGCCATAGCTGGTTGGCCCCTTCTCTATCACCACAGCGTATTTCATATCATCTCCTTGTCTGCAATCCCGCCTGCTTGATTATACTGTTCCACGTTCCCTGTAGCACATCTACGCCCGGATGTCCCGCGATAACGACGATAGCGGCAGCGGGCATGTGAGCAGACGAGCAAACGTGCAGACAGGCATTGGTGTGACTGACAGCCGCCGCTTCGTGGGGTACAATCCGGCTATGAACGATATGGACGGTTTGATAGAGAAGATCCTGGCGCAAAAGACGATTGCGGTGGTGGGCCTTTCGCCGAGACCGGATAGGCCGAGCTACCAAGTTGCCGAATACCTGAAGGATGCGGGTTACCGGATTGTTCCAGTCAATCCAGCGGTGGAGGAGGTGCTGGGGGAGAAGAGCTATCCCGACCTCAGGTCGGTCCCGGAGAGCATTGACGTGGTGGACGTTTTCCGCCGGCCCAGCGACGTGACGCCGGTGGTGGAGGAGGCCATAGAGATCGGAGCAGGGTATGTCTGGATGCAGGAGGGGATTGTCAATGAAACCGCGGCGGAAAAGGCGGAGGCGGCGGGGATTCCGGTGGTCATGGACCTCTGCATCAAGAAGGAGCACGAGTCTCGGTTAGGGTAGGGGATTTTCGGCGTGCCATCATTCCTCTTACTAGGTGTCGGCCTCTACGCCCTGAAGCAGTTATTCATGTTGAGCCTTCTAATGTTCCTCCGCGTGACGATGCTGGATTTGGACTTGGATCTGCCCTGGCAGACTGCGAGGTCATTCTGGACATTACAGACCATACACGTTGGGTTCCTGGGCTTGGCCCTTGCTACAGGTCAATACCTAGAGAGCCGCGTGGTACAGGGCATCTTGATCATCATCCTACAGGCATTGGGCCTTGCAGTGCTGAGGACGCTGACCATCGTTCTGTACAATCATGCGATTTTGCATGTTCCCATCGATATCGATGCGGAGACGTTGCATCAAGTCGGCGGTATAGTCATCGATGTGGGGTTCCTGCTGGTGGGCGTTGCGCTTGGCAAACGACTCACGAGAGGGCGGCGATTGAAGGCATAGGCAGTTGAGGATTTAGTGCAAGCGCCATGAACGGGGTTCCGGCTGCATGTCACTCGCTTTGCTTGCTGTGTCCGTGCGTCCCGAGGCGCCGATGCCCCAACTGCGGGGTCGCGGGCGGTAGCTCTTAGCTTTCACGTCGCGTTCAACAGCCGCCCATGGCCGTCCACCCTTCTCTTTCCATTCGGCGCGACGTTCTTCCAAATCCGCGCCTAGCTCCTCGCCTTCCCTTGACTCAAGGCACTCGCTCATGCGCTTGGACATATTAACTCCCGGCGTCTAAACGTTTGTAATGGGGATTACATACCAAATTACCCGTATACAATGTTGTAATCAGCTCAGAGGTTGGCACATCCTCAATGGCGTCACGCTTTCAAAGTCAAAGACTCCGAACTCTTCTACTGGAATGTAGCACACCATAGAAACCACATCGCCCTTCTGCCATGAATCTACTTCAATGCGATGCCCTTCAGCGAACTGCGCCACCAAACTCTGAAAACTCCATTCATCTTGCCCAATGTCGAATTCCACGATCGGCTCGAAGTCGTCATCTTCTCGCACCTCAAATATGGTTCCTGTCAGATGAACTCTTCGCCCTGAATACTGCTCCATAGCTGTCTCGTCGTCGCGTGCAAACTCCCTGTACAACTGTTCAGCCGTCACCTCGATGGCCGGCTGCGTGAACTTGACTGCCCAACGTTCCATCTTAGTGTCAGAGGCATCACACGCCACAACCATCATCAAAGCGAAGATTAACGGCAATCCCGCGCCAATTCGTCGACTCATCACTCTCTCCTTTCAACCCTCTGTTCTTCTATTGAAGCTCGTCATGCAGGCAAGCTATAAAGTCTTCATCTGTTAATACGGTTTCTAATGAATATCCCCTAGTCAAGATGTCCTCACACCCCTCCATGGTTGAGTCTGGCGTCTCCACGGGAGTAGCGGTAGGAACCGGTGTAGGCATTGGAGTAGCGGTGGGAACCGGTGTAGGTGTTGGAGTAGCGGTGGGAACCGGTGTAGGTGTTGGAGTAGCAGTGGGAACCGGTGTAGGTGTTGGAGTAGCGGTAGGAACCGGTGTGGGTGTATAAGTTGGCGCTGCTGTAGGACTTGGAGTTGGTGCAATCATCGGGGGAGCTATAACAGTGGATACGGGATCCGATAGCGCTTCCTGAGTTGGGGTAGGCGTAAGCGTAGACTCGGATTCGCTACAGGCCGCTAAAAGAATCAACAGACCAACGATCAAGAGTGCCTTATGCACAGCGGAACCCCCTTGCAGGTAGAATTTGGCTACTTGCTACAGCCTGCCTCATTCCGCTTTGTCAGCCTCGCAAGGGGGCACGAGGCCAAATCCCTATTTCTAGGCTGACAAATCACAAGAATAGAGAGGCTGTAGCTGAGGGGAGTTTACGTCCAGTTGGTGCGTTTGTAAACCGCTACGGGCGCAAATATGGAGGCGATGTTATTAGATGTCAAAAGCCGCATGGGTAAGGCTTCAGGGCAGACCAGGCGGACGCAACTCCACGCCTAGCACTGACTCGCACCAGTGCGCGGCGGCAAGCAGCTTGGCTTCGGCAAACGGCGCTGATACTAGCTGGACTCCCAGCGGCATTCCGGCGGCGTCCAGTCCGGAGGGAATTGCTATGGCAGGAAGCCCGGCAGACGTCCACGCCGCCTGAAAGACGACGTTCCCCGTAGTTGTGCGGTCTCTTGGCGCAGCCGTGGGTGTTGCCGGAGTGAGCAGCACGTCCCAGTCCTTGAACATGGCCTCGGCGTCCCTGCGGAACCTGGCACGGACCCGCTGCGCCTGTAGGTAGTGCGCTCCCGGGACAAGCATGCCCACCTCTATTATGCGGCGCAGGTGCGGGCCGTAGTCGTCGGGGTTCTGGTTGTACATCCGCTGGTGGAAAGCAGCCGCATCCACGTTGATGACCACGCTGCGCGCCGCCTCGTGGAGGTGGAAGCTATCGGGGAGCTTTGCTTCCGAGACAGCGGCTCCCGCTTCCTCCAGCCTGCGCACGACCTCATCGGTGTGGCGGTTTACCTCGTCGCTGGCGATTTCGTGATAGAACTCGCGTATCACGCCGATGCGGGGCGGGTCTTTGTGCGCGGCCAAGCCGCTCACGTAATCGTCGACGGGTTCCAGGGATGAGCTGGCGTCGTTGGGGTCGTGACCCACCATGGCCTGGAGCAGCAGAGCGGTGTCGTTCACGCTGCGGGCAATGATGCCCACGGTATCGAGCGACCAGGCGAAGGGGACGACCCCATAGCGGCTGATCCTTCCGTAGGTTGGCTTCAGTCCGACCACGCCGTTGTAGCTGGCCGGACGCAGGGTAGAGCCGCCCGTCTGAGAACCGAGGGCCGCGGGACACATGCGGGCGGCAACCGCCACCGCCGATCCGCTGCTGGAACCGCCGGGAGTGTGCTCCCTGTCCCAGGGGTTGAAAGTAGGCGAGGGGTCTCCGTCGGCGAACTGAGTGGTGACCGCTTTGCCCAGTATGATGGCGCCCGCTTCCTTCAGCTTGGCCACGCTGGTTGCGTCGTAGCCGGGAACGAAATCGCGGTACTGCGGCGCGCCTGCAGTGGTGAGGACGCCCTTGGTGTAGTAGATGTCCTTTACGCCGATGGGTATGCCGTGCAGAGGAGTGCGGGGTCCGGTTCTGCCGATCTCCGCTTCGGCGTCTCTAGCCGATTGCCGGGCGGCCTCTTCGTCCAGGGTGACCCATGCTTTGAGCGAGGGTTCCAACTCCCTGATCTGCTCGAGCAGAGATTCCATCAGCTCAGGCGGGGATAGCTTGCCACCTGCTATAGCTTGAGAAGCTTGGGCTATGGTGAGGTCTCTTGGTTCCATGACTGCGATTAGAGGAAGAATCAGGGCTCCACTTCGTTGTGGGAAAGACCGGATGAAAGGACGTGCAGATGCCCGGCCATCTCCTTTATGTGTGGGAGCAACTGCTCGGCGTAGTCGTTGCCCCACATGGCGACGGCCCGCTGCAGCATGGCATCTGCTAGTTCCTGTTCCGGTCGGCTTTCGGGGTTTTGGGACATGGTTGCTGGAGGATATCACATAGGCCGCCCTTCGAGGGGGTGGAGGGATGGATTCCCGTGTCAAGCACGGGAATGACGGCGGGGTACTGTGCAACGGGTTTGGTATCCGTTCGCCGAGCTTGTCGAAGGGCGCACTCACCCCGGCGTGGTTCGACAGGCTCACCACGAGCGGAACCCGTCTCCGCCCTCTGGATGCCCGCCGCCCCTGGGGAGGCGGGCCGGTTAGGCCGGCAGTTCCACTTCCACCAGCGGGCTGTCCTCCAACCATAGATCGAAGTTGGAGCGCAGGTGCTGCAACCGGGGTTGGGATTCCATCATGGCGTTGAACACGGCGCGGCGCTGGGCTTCCTCGGTTACGGGCGCAGCCTTTGCCGGGATGTCTCGCTGGAAGCTCTGCTTGATATGCAGAGTGAAGTCGGGGCTTGCCAGCAGGTTGGCATACCAACCGCGCCTCCCCGGCCTCCCCGTAATGTACACCTTGTCGTCCTGATAGTGGGCCCATATCTCTATGCGCCGCTCCTGGCCGGACTTGCGGCCCCTGGTGGTGATGTCTATAACGGCGTCGTTGGTGAGTGCATTTCTGGTCTGCTCGTCCATGATCAGCTCCTACAAGGGTAGGGATACCGCCTCTCCGCTTTGCGCGCTGCGAGTCACCGCTTCGGTGAACTCCATGTACTTGACGCCGTCCTCAAAGGTGGTCAGCTTCACTTGCTCGATGCCTCTGATAGCGTTGATGAACTCCTCTTCAACTCGCCAGTCACCCTGCTTTTGGGGGTCTATCTCCACCTTGGATAGCTGGGCGTCGCCGCGTTTGCCCGCGTAAAGCTCCATCTTATCGGCGTCCAGCTTGATTGTGCCGTCCGAGCCAAACAGCCATACCTCGTTGGCCGGAGCGAGGCCGGTCACGGAGCTGAACCGCATCTGAGCACGGGCGCCGCAGGCCATTTCGCAGAGAACGTCGGCGTGATCTGGGACCTCTATAGTGTGGAGCTGCCCCTCGGCATCGCGGCGTTGCTTGACAAAGGTGTTGGTCATGGCCATCACCTTTGTGGCGGGGCCTATCCATCGCATCAGTATCTCGTACCAGATGCCCATCATCATTATGTTGAGGCCGCTCAGGTCGCGGCTCTGTCGCCAGTGAAGCGGGGCCTCCGCATCCAGAAAAGCGGTTGAGCAGTTTCTCATTTCGACGGCCAGGACCTGTCCCAGGTAGTCCTGCGAGATCATCTCCTGTACGGTCTGGTCCACCTTCAGGGTCATTGGTGCAGGCACAATCTGTGCGACCAGGTGCGGAGACGTCCGCGACGCCTCCAGCATGGCATGGGCTTCGTCGGAGTTCATGGCCATGCGAGCTTCGGTCATGACGTGCTTATCGTACTCCAGAGCGGCGAGGGTGATGGGAGCGTGGAGGTAGGGCCAGGTGCCGATGCAGATAGCGTCCGTATCGTCCGCCTGCACCAGGTCCAGCCAGTTGTCGTAGACCGTTGGTATGCCGAACTCCTTTGCGGCGCGTTCGCCGGACTCCCTGGTTCGGTTGCACACGCTGACAAGCTCCACTCCTTCTATGGCTTTGAACCCGGGGACATGGCGGATACGAACGTTGCCCCCTGCTCCTACGATTCCCACCCTGATCTTTTGCAGAGTCACTATTCACGCTCCTTTGGCAAAATTACTTTTACACCCAGCTTTACAGCGGGATGGCGTGTGCTATTCTATCACCAATTTAGGAGGCCGCTTAAGCATGACCCCGCCTGTAACTCTGGACTATTTGGGGCATTGCGCCTTCCTTTGGAGTACGGCGCATGGCGTACGGGCTCTAATAGACCCGTACGGAAACTCCGCGGAAAGGCGCTGGTTTCTCAGGCCGTTTCCAGAACTGGAAGTCGACGTGGTGATGTCCACGCACCGCCATTTCGACCACGACGCCACGGAATCCGTGCCGGGGAGACCCACGGTACTGCGCGGAGCAGGTAAATTCACGCTGGACGACCTCTCCGTAGAAGGGGTGGCGGAACTTCACGCTCGCCGTGAAGGGCGCGAGCCGCTGGCGAACACCATCTTCGTGGTGGAGGCGGGCGGCGTCAGATTCTGTCACATGGGGGACAATAGAGCCGGCATCTGCGGGGAGGCACGCGAGGCTATTGGTCAAGTAGATGTCTTCATGGTGAACGTTGACGACTCCCATCATCTACTTACGTTTGATGAAGTAGGGGAGGTCATTGAGGCCATTGGGCCCAAGGTGGTTATCCCTGTGCATTACGCTATTCCCGGACTTACCAGCGAAGATTCTACTCTGGGCCCAATCGATTGCTGGCTAGAGTCTAGGTCCCGCATTAGAAGGTTGGAGCATGGCCCTTTCAAGATAGGGTATGATTCTATACCGAGGGAACAAGAGACGTGGGTTATGACTGCGAGCTTAGGTTGAACGAGGTAAAGGAGGTTCCACAGTGGGACGGTTAGAGGACAAGGTAGCTATCATTACAGGAGCAGCCACCGGAATTGGGCGGGCCACTGCCCAGTTGTTCGCCAGCGAAGGGGCTAAAGTAGCGGCGGCGGACCGCAACGTGTCCGATGGTGAGAAGACGGTTTCGGCGATCAAGGAAGCGGGAGGCGAGGCCATATTCATAGACACGGACGTTTCCAAGGCGGCCGAGGTGAAGAGTATGGTGGAGCAGACGGTCAGCGCCTATGGCAAGCTGGACATCCTGGTGAACAACGCCGGCGTGCTTATTCGCACTTCAAAGCTGCACGAGGTCTCCGAATTGGAGTGGGACCTGACCCTAAACACGGACCTCAAGGGCGTGTTCCTCTGCTGCAAGTACGCCGTGCCGCAGATGATGGATAGCGGAGGCTCCGTGATCAACGTATCGTCTACTTCCGGCATACGCGCCTCCCTTATATCCTCTTCCTATGGAGCGGCGAAGGCCGGCGTCATAAGCTTGACGCAGACCGCCAGCCAGGAGTACGCCGAGAACAGGATACGGTTCAACGCCATAGTCCCCGGCATCATAGATAGCCCGCAATCCAGGGGGAGCACCGGCAGCACGGAAGAGTTCGAACGGCGCGTCAAGGAGAACCCGGCGGGCAGGGTAGGTTTTCCTGAAGACGTAGCCCAGATGATGTTGTTCCTGGCTTCCGACGAGTCTTCGTACGTATCGGGGGCCAGTTTTGTCATAGATGGAGGACGTACTGTAGGATTCTAGTCCGAAGAGCTTAAAGTGGAGGGAAGCTCGATGTCACATAGAGAACTGAGGGATATTATAGATAAGGCTGTGGCCGACTACGGATTTCGCCTTGCAGTCATGCACGGCGTGGAGGACGTGATTGCCGCCTCCGATCTCTCTGAAAAGGAGTCGGATGCTTTGCGCGAGGTCATCGTGCCTGAGCTGAAGGAGCTGCCGGACCCCGTGGAGCCGGCGGACCGTCCTTCCGTGCAGGCCAGGTTGGCGGATCTGGCGTTCAGGGGAGCCGGCTAGTATTGCCGGCGCTGCCCGTTTGAAGTAGAGCCGCTGTAAATGGCGGCCTGTATGAAAATCAAACATTTGCGAGGAAGCCATGCCAAGAATACCTGAAGTCCTCAGTAGAGACGACCTGCCGCCCGAGAGCAAGCATGCCTTCGACGAGATAGAGGCAAGCCGGGGCCGTGTGCAAGGGCCATTTGCCGTGCTTCTCAACAGCCCGGAGCTGGCGCGGCGCATAGCGGATGCCGGCGCCTACGTTCGCTTTGAGTCGACCATACCGGCCAGGGTAAATGAGTTGGCGTCGTTGATTACGGCGCGGGAGTTTGACTGCCAGTATGAATGGACGGCTCACCAACCGCAGGCTGAGAAAGAGGGGATTCCGGACGAGGTCATAGCGGCCATTCGCGACCGCAAGCCTCCCCAGGGCCTGCCCCCCGACGAGGCGCTGGTGGTGGAGTACTCTCTGGAGGTGCTGAGGAATCACCGGGTCTCTGAAGCCACGTTTAATGCCGCCTTGACGGTCTTCGGAGTCCAGGGACTGATCGATCTCACCGCGACCATTGGCTACTACAGCATGCTAGCCGCTGCCCTGAACGCTTTCGAGGTCGCTCCGGTGGGAGAGCCGCTGCTCCCCGTTTAGCTCACCTGGCAAAGGACACGCTTGGCACTACTACTTGACAGGAGCACAATCCAAAGCCTCCTCACTATGGAGGATACTTTGCAGATTATGGAGCAGGCGTTTGTCCAGCTTGCAGAATGCGCCGTAGACATGCCCAAGCGCCTGACCATGAGCGACCCCCAACGCGCGGGCTGGACTGCCTTAATGCCGTCAAGACTCCTTGGAAGCGGCGCTTTTGGAATGAAGATGGTTACCACCTTTGACGAGAACCCGTCCAAGTACGGCGTACCGACCATCATGGGCACCATCCTGTACATGGACCAGGAGACGGGGCGGGTGCTTTCCATCATGGACGGCGGATTTATCACCGCAATGCGCACCGGCGCGGTGTCCGGACTGGCGACCAGATACCTGGCGCGGCAGGACGTGTCGACGGCGGGTATCCTGGGCGTCGGAGTGCAGGGGCGGACTCAGCTCGAGGCCATTTGCGCCGTGAGGCACATAGAGTCCGTGCTGTGCTATTCCAGCGGCAACGCAGAGCGGCAGAAATCGTTTGTAGAGGATATGTCCTGCCTCCTTGGCGTTTCGGTTAGGGTCGCAGAGTCCGCTCAAGAGGTGGTTGAGGCTTCGGATGTGCTGGCCCTGGCCACGACATCGCATAGCCCTGTGCTGGAAGGAAGGTGGTTGAGACCGGGCACGCATATAAACGGCGTGGGCGCTCATAAGCCTGATGCCAGAGAGCTTGATACGGAGGCGATAGTCCGCTCCAAGGTGGTGTGCGATTATGTTCCGTCATGCCTGGCGGAAACCGGGGATCTGATCATCCCAATCGCGGAAGGGGCCTTCAATGGCGATATGATACACGCCGGATTGGGAGAGATAGTGAGAGGGGACAAGGAAGGCCGTGAGAACGGCGACGAGATTACGCTGTTCAAGAGCGTGGGGCTTTCCATTGAAGACGTAGCCGTAGCCCAGTTCGTTTACGACAAAGCAGTGCAGCAGAGCGTGGGAGTCAACTTCGATTTTTCCTGAATACCGAACACGAGGGAGGAGCATATGTCGCAGGTAGAGGATAAGCTGAGGGAAATGGGCCTGGAGCTTACAGAAGGTCCGCCCCCCATGGCCAACTACATACCGGGGTACAGGACGGGCAACCTGGTCTTCCTGTCGGGAGTGGGGCCCAGGGACGCCGACGGTAATACGTTGAAGGGGAAACTGGGGCAGGAGGTGACGGTGGAGGAGGGCTACCAGGCCGCCAGGCTGTGCGCTCTCAATTTGCTGGCCAACCTGAAGGGGATCATAGGCGACCTGGACAAGGTGAAGCACGTTGTTAAGCTGCTTGCCATGGTGAACGCCGTTCCCGATTTCGCGCAGCAACCCGCGGTGATCAACGGCTGCTCCGACCTTCTGGTGGAGGTGTTGGGAGACAAGGGACGACACGCCAGGTCAGCGGTAGGCATGGGTTCTCTGCCGGGCGGGATGGCGGTTGAAATCGAAATGATAGTGGAAGTGGAAGAATAGACGGAAAAAGGTTCAAATAGCAGAACGGCAGGACTGCATCTTCCATGCAGAGGGTGCTAGGATATTGTAAACCATTGCAAGAAGCCGCCTTCTTTGACAGGATACTACTATGCGTGTCAGCGAGTTTGAACTAACGGAGCCGGTTCCGGAACTGCGTAAACCGCACGTCATTGCCAGCTTGAGGCCGTGGGTGGATGCGGGCAGCGTGGGGACGTTGACCCTGTCGCGGTTGGAGCGGCATCTCGGCGCAAAGGACATGGGCGGGCTGGCTACGCCGGGCAAGTTCTTCGACTTCACCCGCTACCGGCCAACGGTGTACTACACGGAAGGCCAGCGTCGCATGACCATCCCCAACACGTTCGTGCGCTATGCTCCGGGGGAGGGAGAGTTCGATTACCTCTTTGTGCACATACTGGAGCCGCACGCCTTTGCCGAAGAGTACATAGATTCGTTGGCGCAGCTTTTCGACCACCTCAAGGTGGAGCGGTACTGCCGCGTGGGCGGTATGTACGACGCCGTGCCCCATACTCGCCCGATCCTGGTCACCGGCACCATGGACGGAGAGGACATGAGCCAGGTGCCAGGTGTGAGCCCGTCCCGGCGCTCTCCCTACCAGGGCCCAACTTCCATAATCAACCTGCTGTCGGAAAAATTGAACGCTCTGGGCACGGAAAACGTCACGTTGATGGCCCGGCTTCCGCAGTATATCCAGCTGGAAGAGGACCATACCGGCGCCGCCAGCTTGCTCAACATCATGTGTCACCTTTACAACCTTCCCCGGGAGCTGGCCGTAAGCAGGCGCGGGGTCAGGCAATACGAGCGGGTTTCCTCCGAAATGGAGCGGAACTCAGGCGTGAAAGCCCTGGTGGAGCAGTTGGAGGCCGACTATGACGCGCGCATGGAGTCCACGGCGCGGGAGGAGCGGAGCGAGGAGACCATGCCGCTATCGCCCTCTGTGGAGCAGTTCCTGCGAGAGCTCGGCGAGAGCGGGAACTGGGAGCAGGAGAGGCAGTAGGCTAGCCTGGTCCAACCACTCTCCGTTCACGGGTGAGCCCTTCAGCTACGCTCAGGACTTGCTTGTCGAACCATATGAGCGAAGCGAGGGCTTTGGATTCTTCACTTCGTTCAGAATGACCGTGCAGAGGGTGGTTCGCGAACCGCCCCTACAGGAGGCTCCCTTGTTCTGCGGGGGCTTGCTTCTTCTGCGGTGGAGATGCAATCAGCGCGGCTATGCCGCAAGCTACCGGTAAGGCCATGAAGACAAGGATAGCCAGCGTGTAGCTGTCGGTGAGGTCAAACAGGAAGCCGAAGGGTAGGGGCCCCAAGGCGGCAAAGGCCACCATGCTGGTGGTGACCACTCCCCTTATGCTGCCCAGGTAGGTGCGGCCGTAGTAGTTGGGCCATATCACCGAATTTGTAGTCATCATCAGTCCACCGGCCAGTCCCATCATCCCCCCGTATATGAACCCCTGCCAGGCTTGGGATATGGTCAGTATCCACAGCATGGCCAGCCACAGAAGGCCCTGGCCCGCCACCAGCAGATAGCGGTTTGGCAAACGGTCGGCGAGAAATCCGGCGACGAATGCACCCACCAGGGCAAGCGGCGCTATCACGCTCAGTATGGATGCGGCCACGCCGGCGTCGAGGCCTCTGCTGCTCATCACCGAAACGTGGTGGAACACCAGCGCGGTGCTGATCAAGGACTGCGACGACCCGGCGAACACCAGCAGCCAGAACGACCTGGTTGACAGCGCTTCTCGGAGAGAGAAGTTGGTCTCTACGAACCGGGAACTGCTGCTGCCAGCGGCGACGGCAGGAGCGGCGGAATCGCCGTCCGGCAGAAGCCCCACAGCCTCTGGGCTGCGTCGCACCAGCAACAGGGAGGGCAATACCACCACCGCCCAGATGATGACGCCAAGCACAACCCAAGCGTTCCTCCAGCCGTGGTTGCTGATGAGCAGATAGATGAGCGGAGGGAAGGCGGCCTGGCTGGCGGCCATGCCCAGATGGTAGACAGCGGTGACCTTTCCTCGCTTACGTACGAACCAGATGGCGACCAGGGTTGTAGGGATGAGCGAAAGAGAGCCTTGCCCAAGCGTTCGCAGCAAGGCAAATCCCAGGTAGAGGTGGAAGACGTGCTGTACGTTGCTCATCCCTATGGCGGCAAAGCCGAATAGGATTGCCACCACCGCCAGCATCACTCGCGCTCCGAATCTGTCGAGGAGACGGCCTACCACCACCATCGTCGTGGCGGCTGTGAGGGAACCGGCGGTGTAGAGCCCGGCCACCATGGTCCTGGACAGGCCTAGGTCGTCGATGATGGGGTCTACGAAGACCGATACGCCGTAGGTCTGACCGGGGCCGGACATAAAACCTGCGGCGCTGGCGACGGCGACGATTACCCAGCCGTAGTAGAAGGGAAGGCCTGTGACTAATGAGCGCTTGGTAGATTCCACGACTTAATATAGTAACCCACCGTGTCACGTTTGGAAGCCCCGCCGCCCCTGGATGCCCGCCTGCGCGGGCAAGACGGTGAGGGTCGTAGGCGGGCAATCGGGCAAGGTGGGACAGGCGGGCAACGGGCAGGTGAGCAGTGGTAGGGCTTAAGACTCACTCATCCGGTTCTTCTTCCAACACTGCTCCGGGAGGAAGAGTAAGCCTTCTGTGTGATATCGGCGGCGTTCCAGGAACACAGCTCCAAGGTTCTTGGCGCACCTCGCTTCCGTCTCGTAGCACGGTGCCCATACTAGCGGGCTCAATGTCCTTGCAGTGCGCTATCTTTGCGGTCCTCATGCACTTGCCGTCCAGGACATAGCTGACTGCGGAGGCGACGTTGTGCATTGTTTCAGAGAGAGCTATACGGTCTATGGCAAACATGCCCATTTGGATATGCCTGTCCATTTCATCGTCGAATGGGCGTCCATAGACCGACTCAGCCTCAGCGATGTCGAAGGATAGGATCTGCTCCACAGTGTGCCCTTCGACAATGACGTGCGCCCAACGAACGTTCACTCCTCTAATCTCGCCGACTGTCTCCCTTACTTCCGCAGGCATAATGGGGTGTGGCCGGTTTCAGGATTCTTTCCGTAGGTCGGACCATTGGGGTCGATGAGTTTGGCGGTACATTCCAGTTGAGCAACTATGGCGGCTAGGGTTGCGTCGCGGTCGGCATGCGCCGGCAAGTCGATTGGCAAATATACATCCCCGTCATGCCACTCCAGTCCCGGCCAAGACGGGGCTTTAAGCCTGCTGCGCACCTCTTCCAACTTCACAGTTATATCGATGTCGTATCCTCCCATAAACAATAGCCACAGCGGTTTGCCGGGCATCTGCTTCACGGCTCTATAATCAATGCCGAGCCAAGCGAACGCGCCCGCGAGACGAAGATACCTTCCGTAGTGTTCAGGCCCTTTTCCCGCTATTAGTCCTTTGGTGTTGGCCCAACCCGATTGCTCCAGGCGCTTCACCGCATCCGCGATCAGTTGCTTCAGGTTCTCGTCCTTTGTGGGTTTGTCGCCCGCGATTACGCTGGCGGCAAGGCCTTGCAGTTCGGCGATCTCGAAGCAGGCCTGGGTATCGCCGTCCTCCTTGGCCTTCTGTGCCATCGCGTCAAGAAGCGACTGCCATCTGGTCAGCGTCAGGCGGCGCTGGTCGTCTTTGGATGGCGCGGTTATCAGTCCAAGGTTCTTGCAGGCGGGGCCCAGTTCGTGACCCGCTTCGCGCAACTTGGCTTCCAGTTCGTCCCATAAGCCGCCGCCGTCGACGCGGTAGGCTGGCGCCAGAAACAAAAGCACGGCGCGTTTGTCGGCGGGGAGTCCTTGCCAGTAGGTGACCGGCTGGTGATGGGTCAGCGATGCCCAGAATTTGGATTCAATCAGTGCCAGCACGTTGCCGTCTTTGTCTAGGCAAGCCAGATCAGGTATGGCTCCATGCTCGTCTGCCGCCCAGGGTTGCGCTTTTGCAATAGGCAATGGCCCATGTTCATCCCCCAGAAACTCAGACAAGGCCTTTCGGGCGGAAGCGGAGCGAGACAGGATGAAAAACAGTGCGTTCGTAGCTACGTCCTCGAGGCCTACGACATGGCGTTGCGCGATGTAAGCGAGCAGGGTGGATTCTTGAGACATGGTGAACTCCTCAGCAGTCCGCGTCTTGGTTCCGGTGAGCCGGATTGGTCGGATAGTCCTCCGGCTTCCCCGTGTCGCCGGGCTGGATTACGAAGTCACGGCGGTCCCGATACAATCGGGCGCGGTTGATAACGTTCTCACCATCGGGGTCGAAGCCGTCCCACCGGCTGTTGAACCAGTATTTGTAGTCGCCGATGAAGAGGTACTTGTTGCTCACACTGAAGAAGCGACAGGCTACGCCCTCGCCGTCAAGGAATCGGGCGTAGATTGTGTCCAGCAGTTCTCGCTGCCCGTCCTTCTGGCTGAGGACGTATTCATGGGGCCAAGTGTCCCGGTAGGTGACCGCCTCCCGCCAGGGGGCGCGGGCGATGAGTTCCGTCAGTTTCGTTTCCAATGGATATCCTCACGCGGGGTAGTGTCAAAGTGATGATAGCAGAAAACACACAACGACCTGGGCGATGAACCAAAATGTCGCGACGAGAAAACAATCAAAATTACTTCAAAAATACCTGCTGAAAGGTATTGACAGCCTTTCGTGCAGGCATGATATAGTTAGGACGTCCTGAGCAATCAAGGCAACGGAGGGGGCGGGGCGGAGGCCAATCGGGCAACCGAGCGGTCGAAGGCCTGACCAAACCGGAACTGAGATTACTCAGGACATTTTCTTTTGTCGCTTGGATGCAGTTTCCCCTCCGCGCCGTCTTCCTGCGACCCTGCTCGCTCCCTTCCCTTCGGCGATGCTCAGGGTAAACTCTAGGCTCAGGGCGAGCGGGTTTTGTTGTGTGGGGAAGGGGACCGCCCTACATTCCCAGCCAGGCGCCCCACTGGCTCTGAAGCCGGTCTGGGTCTAGGGTGTCGTCCATGATTACGTCTACCACGGTTGGCCTGTTGCTGTTCACCGCGCTGAGGAGGGCGGGCCCCAGGTCGTCGGGGTTCTCCACGCGGATGCCCTCTATATTGAAAGCAGCGGCCATCTTCACGAAATCAAGGGGCAGCTTGTAGAAGTCCATGCCCAGGTAGTCGCTTTGACGCTCGGAGCCGGTGAGGTACCGGGCCATACCTTCCCTGAGCACCTTGTAACTGCTGTTGTTGCAGAACACGTAGGTCACCGGGATGTCGTAAGCGGCCGCCGTCCACAGAGCCTGGATGGTGTACATGGCCGTGCCGTCGCCGATTACGGCCACCACCGGCCTATCCGGAGAGGCCAGCTTCATGCCCATCGCTGCGCCCATAGCTGAACCGAGGCTTCCGCCCCTTTGAGCGAACAGCGAGCCGGGTTCATCGAAGTCGATGGCGTTCATGAGGATGCCGCGAGTTGTGATGGAGTCGTCGCAGTAGATGAAACCGGAAGGCAATGCCTGAGCCACTTCGGTCGCGAACCGCTCCGGGGAGATGGGCACGTTGTCCCATTTTTCGTTGACCCTGGCTTGAAACGCTTGGGCTGCGGTGTGCTTCTGGGCGGCAATGGACTGGCCCCTAGCTCTGGCCGCTTCCTTTGCGGGGGCCGACATGGTGTTGTCCAGGGCGGTCGTTATCTCTTCCAAGCCGGCCGCTATATCGCTGAGCACTCCCACGGACACTGGATATGATCGCTGGATAGCCCACGAGCTGCTATCCAGGTGGACCAGCTTGGGCGAGCCGCTGAACGGCCTCTCCGGAGTCGGGATGAACTGGATCAGCGCGTCGATGCCGATGGCTACCACGGCGTCGGACTCATCCAGCCGCTTCTTCATGCGGTGGTCGAACCAGCTTGTTTCGAAGGAACCCAGATAGTGGGGGTGAGAGGTGGGGACGTGCACCTCGGACAGGGTTGTGGGAGCGTAGACGGGCGCTCCTATCTGCTCGGCGAGCTTGCCAACCAAGAGGGGCGCGCCCGGCGATTGCGATACCCTGTCGCCAACGAGAATCAGGGGGTCGCGGGCTTGTGCAAGCATGTTTGCCGCTTCCTCCACGGCTCTGGTGTCGGGCCGCAACCGGAAGTAATTGCCTAGCGAAGGCTCTATATCGACGTCGGCCTCGCCGTTCATGGAATCCCAGGCCAGAGACACGAAGACGGGGCCCGTGGGTGGGGTGCTTGCCAGCTTGAAGGCTCTTCTGATGATGGAGGGCACGTCCCAGGGATGGGTGACCTCTCCCGCCCATTTGGTGTACTCCCGCATCACGTTGACCATGTTGGAGTGAAGGGTAGGGGAATGGAGATGAAAGCTGGAATCGGCCTGTCCGGCGGTGATGACCATGGGAGTGCCGCCTCGCCACGCGTTGTAGACCACCGCGATGGCGTTTGCCACACCGACCGAGATGTGCAGGTTGACGAAAGAGGGCTTCTGGGTCACCCTGGCGTATCCGTCCGCCATGCCTGCCGCCACGCCTTCAAACAGTGTGGTGACGTACTGGAGGTCAGGGGCGTCCTGGAGCGCGTCCATGAGGGGCAGCTCCGTGGTGCCGGGGTTGCCAAAGACGTACTTCACACCCTCGGCACGCAGCATTTCAACCAAGGCGCGCTTTCCCGTCATGCGGGTCATATATTCCTCCCTTACTGGCTTGGGTCGAAAGGCACGGAGTACTCCTTGCTCAAATCGAGCAGCTCCTGGAACACCTCTGCGCTGAGAGGGACGCCTTCCCGTTCACGCTGCTCCTTTAAGCGGAACTCCGGTTCTCCGGCAACGTAGATGCGCTCCACTCCGGGGCCGGGTTCGGACGACCTAATCTGGCTGACAAGGCTGGCCATCCTTTCGTGGAACTCCGCCAGCGGCATGAAGCGCTGGATATCGACGGCGATGTAGGCCCCGTTGGCGATGATGGGGTCTTGGCCAAAGACCTTGAGCTGCGGCACGTCCCTGGCGAAGAGGCCGCCTGAGAGGACACCGCCCAGGACCTCTATCGCGGTGGCTAATCCGAAGCCCTTGTATCCTCCCGCCCACTGCAGCAGTCCGTGGTTCAGCACTTCATTGGGGTCGCTGGTGGGTTCTCCGTGCCGGTCCAGTCCCCAGTCCAGGGGTATGGGCGTTCCCTTCTTGGCGGCAAGCCTCAATTTACCGGCCGCGACCATGGTCGTTGCCATGTCCAGGACCACCGGATCGCTCTCCGTGGGGAAGGCTACGCTGAAGGGATTAGTGCCGTGGGTGGGAGTCATGCCGCCAAACGGCGGCACAATGCCCGCTCCGTTGTTCATGGCGATGCCTATCATGCCCTGGGAGGCCGCCGACATGGTGTAGAAGCCGATCATGCCGGTGTGGCTAAGGTTGCGCGCCGTTACAATGGCTACTCCGAACTGTCGCGCCTTTTCAATCGCGGTGGCCATGCCCAGCCTTGCTCCCAGCATGCCAAAGCCGTGATCGCCGTCCAGCGCGGCAGTTGCGCCGGAGTCCTGGACGACGCGGATCGTGGGACGCGGGTTGAGAACGCCTTTGTGAATCATGCTCACGTACCCGGAGAGACGGGTGACGCCGTGCGAATCCACCCCCCGAAGGTCAGCCTCTACCAAGACCTCCGCCACGAATGCGGCGTCGTCCTGCGGCACGCCCTGTTTCTGGAGTATCGCCGCCGCAAATGGACGCAGCTTCTGAGAAGAAACGTGGTTGATTTCCATTGGTTCGCTTGATTCCGTCATTGGCGCGGTTTGCTAAAGCCCCGCTATGGAGAGGACTCGCTCGACGTTTTCCGGCGCCGGTTGCAACTGCCCGGCCTCGATCTCTTTCATAACTTGAACCGTGGCGGCATTGACCGGAGCGGAAACGCCGGCCTCCCGGCTTTTGGACACAATGTACCCGTTCATCTGCTCTATCTCAGTTTTCCTACCCTTGATGACGTCCTGCGCCATGGAGGAACGCCATTCCGGCCCGCTGGCCCGTGAAGCCATCCAGGCGTCCAGCTCTTCGTAGACGTCGCCCTGGTCCGCATTTGCCCACATCTCCGGTTCGAACCCGTGCACCTTCTCGATGGTATAGCTGAGAGCAAGGCCGACCTGCACGCACTCCTTGGCGAGCTGGGCATAGACTAGGCGGGCGCGGCTGTCCTTGGCAAGCCCCTGTGAGCCTAGGCCGGTCAGAGCCTGGAGCGGGTTGGTGGCGATGTTCAGCGCCAGCTTGGACCAGCGTTCCCCCCAGATGTTGGACGTGGCAAACGAGCCGTCCACGCTTCCCATTATCTCGGCCAGCTTTTCGGCGCGCGGCGTAACATGGCCGTTGAGCTCGCCGACCCGGAAAGAGTAACGCTCCTTGTCGACAGGCTCCTTCCGGCGCTGGACGTGCCCCGGTTCCCAGAGCTGTACGGCATAGTCGCAGAGTACGCACGGTATCACCCGCTGATACCCGACTATGGAGCCAATCAGCTGGTCGTTCATGCAGTTCTGCGCCGATACCACGTAACCGCTGGGGGTGAGAAGCCTCTTGGCAAAGTGAGCGCCCCATTCGGTGTCGTACGACTTGAGGGAGAGGATGACGATGTCGAAGGAGCCGTGCAGTTGCTGCACGTCGGTCAGATGCAGGGCGTTTACGGGCACGGTGAAGTCGTCCGGGAAGCCGGAGACCCTGAGGCCGTGCTCTCTCATACGGTCGACGTGCTCACCCCATATGTCGATGAGGGTGGGATTGTATCCCGCCCTGGCTAGATGTCCACCGATGTAGCTGCCCACCGCTCCAGCGCCGAAGATTGCGATGCGTTGTTCCATTGGGTCCTCCTGAATGCGAGGACATGGTATGCAGGTATGGGGGATGGGTCAAGCGGGCAAGAGGGCAAACGGGCAGGGAGGCTGACGTACTGGCTTAGAGCCGGTCGCGGGCGGTGTGGTGGTAGGTCTCGACAACGTCTCCGGCGCGGTTCACGACCAGGGATGAGGGGTACTTGAACGTGGTCATACAGGCGTGGCCCGGCGAGGCAAGGAAGAAATCGCCGACTTCCAGCTTTTCGCCGTTCAGCTTGACCACACCGTGCTCCTCGGTTTGGCCGACCAGCTCCGCTTCCGCTTTGCCCATGATCTTGAACCGGTTGGACATTGGAGGATCGTGGCTGACGCCCTTCTGGCCGATGTCAACCGTGACCGTGTCCCATTCCTTCTGGGCGTCTACGACTTGCCCCAGGATGGCGCTCGCTTTCTTGAAGCTGAGGTCGGTCATTACCGAGTTGACCAGGTCGAAATAGATCCAGTTGCCCGGCGAGACTCGAATGCCCTCCTCTTCCGCGTAAAAGCGAAACGACCAAGAGCCTCCGGCTATGACGTCGGGGACATCCAGGCCGTGTCGCGCCGCGTTGCTCTTGATGGCGTATATCTTCTCAAGGTTGCCTTGCACCACCGCCTGGCGAGGGCCGGGGTCCGCGGTATCACCGGCGTGTCCGTCGTAGGCGTGTATACCGGCAGGGACAAGACCCGGAGAGCGGGCTATCTGTAGATAGAGCCGGTCAGCCGCTTCTCCGGCCTGAATCCCCGTGCCGTGCTCGCTGCCCACCTCCACGTCCATATAGACGGACAGGTCTTGATTGCAGCGAACGGCGGCATCGGACAGGATTTCGACGTGCTTGGGGTCGCCTGCGATGACGCTGATATCCGCCGTGGGATGGCTTTGCTTCAAAGCCATCAGCCGCTCCAGCTTGGCGGGATGCGTTAGGGGAAAGGCGATGATTATCTCCTTGCCCCCGGCGCCGGCCACCATTTCCGCCTCGCTCAGGGTGGCGCACTTGAAGCCGACCATACCGGCTTCAAGTTGCATGCGGAGGACCTGCGGTGACTTGTGCGTCTTGACGTGCGGCACTATCTTCTCAGCAGAGCCGCACAATCGAATTACTTCCGCAATGTTGTATTCGACCATGTCCTGGAAGACAAGCATGGCCGGCGTCTCGACGGCTTCGGGATGATTCAGCTTGTACTCGCCTGCTTCAATTGCGCCCATTGTCAAACGGCTTCGCCCTGGATGGCCCGTTCCTTTTCGCCTTCGGCCAGGGCTCTAACCACGCAAATGGTGGCGTTTTGCTGTTCCTCCAGCTTTTTGAACACGCTCATGGCCTGTTCCTCGGTGCGCCCTTCGTAGGTGAGGTGCAGGTCGGAGTCTCCCTCAGTCCAGTAGATGTGGAGGAAGCGGCCACCGCCGCCAACCGCCTCCGCTATGGACCGTGCCGCTCTTCCGGCTTCGAGCTGCTGTTCTCCGCTGCGGTCGTCGTTGAATTTCAAAAGGCCTGTATACGTGGACATGATCCCTCCTAAGTTATGTGATGTTTTTGGTTGGCGCTAGGCCAGCGTCTCGATTCTCCGGCAGGCTTCTTCCAAGTCCTCTTCCGTTTTTGCGTAGCAGAAGCGCATCAGGTTGTCTCCGTCCGAGCCGTGGTAGAAGGCGCTTCCCGCTACCCCTGCCACGCCAGTCTCGCGGAGCAGGTGCAAGGCCTTGTCTCTGCCCGTATCTCCCGGAAGCCGGGAAACGTCCGCCAGAACGTAGTAAGAGCCCTGGGGCGGGTAGGGGGCCAAGCCCGCTTTGGACAGGGCGTTGCAAATCCTGTCCCGTTTGACCTTGAAGTCGGTGACAATGTTGGAGTAGTACTCGGGCGAAAGCTCTTCCAGTCCTCTTGCCACGCCAAGTTGAAGCGGCGCGGGAGCGCACACGTAGACCAGGTCGTTCATATAGCCGATGATCTGCGCCCACCTTGCGTCGCACACGGCGTATCCGATCCGCCAGCCCGTGATGCTGAAGACCTTGGAAGCGCCGGATATGGTAATGGTGCGTTCCGCCATGCCGGGCAGCGTGGCCGGGCTTATGTGCGTTCTGCCATCGTAGACGAAGTGTTCGTAAATCTCGTCGGTTATGAGGAATAGGTCGTTCTCCCGGACAACTGCGGCTATCAATTCCAGCTCGGCGCGGCTGTAGACCTTTCCGGATGGGTTGGAAGGGGTGTTGACGATGATGGCTTTGGTCCTGGGCGTGATGGCAGCTCTCAGGCGCTCCGGGTCGAACGACCAGTCGGAAGGTTTGGTGGACACGTAAACGGGGACGGCGTCCAACGAGAGCAGCGTGTTCACGTGGTACTGGTAGTACGGTTCGAAGAGTATTACCTCGTCACCGGGGTCGAGCAACGCCATGCAAGCGCTGTAGAATACTCCGGTAGAGCCGGCACTCACGATGACCTGGCTTTCCGGGTCCACGTCCATGCCGTTGTAGTCGCGCATCTTATTGGCGATGGCGTACCTGAGCCGGGGAAGCCCGTCATAGCGGGTGTATATGTTGAACCCGTCTTCCACGGCCTGCTGCGCGCCCTGCCTCACAGGCAGGGGGACTTCCATATCGCAGACGCCTTGAGCAAGGTTGATTCCACCAACCTTGTTGCACTCGATGCTCATAGACCTGATCTCCGACTGGAAGACCAATCTTGTTCTAGCGCTCAGTGAAGGCATCTAAACTCCTCTGACAAAGGCTGGACGTATGTTACGCCTGTTATGGAAAGGAATCAAAGTATAGCTTCTTTTGTGCGTAATGGCTTGGCATCGCAAGGAGGCAGGCCGTACACTCTAAGCAGGAGGGTTGACTAAATGAAGATGTTCATAGGCGGCGAATGGGTAGACAAGCCTGAGAAGGCGGAAGTATTCAATCCATTCGACAATTCGGTGATCGATTCCGTGCCAAGAGCGGACCTGGAGGACGTGGAGACGGCTATATCCAGCGCGGTGCGAGGCTCCAAGGTCATGGCAAAAACACCGAGCTACCAGCGCTTTCTCTGGCTGCGAAAAGCCGCGGACCTCCTGGAAGAGCGGTCGGAGGATATGGCGCGGACCATTTCCATGGAGGAGGGCAAGATCCTGGCCGAGGGCCGGGCGGAGGTTGCCCGCGCCGTGCAGACAATCAGCCTGTCCGGAGAGGAAGCGAAACGCATCTACGGCGAGACTATACCCCTGGACGCCAACCCAACTTGGACGGGCCAGCTAGGGTTCACCTTGCGCGTCCCCGTTGGCGTGGTGGTGGCCATCAGCCCGTTCAATTTCCCGCTGAACCTGGTGGCGCACAAGGTGGCTCCGGCGCTGGCCGCGGGCAACTCCGTGATAGTCAAGCCGGCCAGCGATACTCCTTTGTCGGCGTTGAAGCTGGTGGAGATTCTGCTCGATGCGGGCGTGCCTGCGGAAGCGGTGCAGTGCTTGACCGGCTCCGGCGGAACTTTGGGAGACGCCCTGGTAGCCGACCAGCGAGTGCGCAAGGTGTCTTTCACGGGAAGCAGGGACATAGGCGAGCACATTGCACGGGTGGCCGGACTGAAGAGAATCACCATGGAGCTGGGTTCCATCTGCCCGCTAATTGTGATGCCCGACGCCGATATGAAGAAAGTGGTGGCAGCCACGATATCGAGCGGATATGCCAATGCGGGACAGGCGTGCACTTCGGCGCAGCGCGTAATCACCAGCAGGTCTCTCTATGCGGACTATCTGGACGCCCTGAAAGAAGCGGTAGCGGCGATAAAGGTGGGCGACCAGTTGGAGGAAGGCGTGGCGATGGGACCGATGGTGCGTGAGCAGGATGCGGCGCGGGTCAACCAGTGGGTCAGAGAGGCTCAAGCCGGGGGAGGCCGCGTTATAGCAGGTGGCGACTATTCCCAGGCCGTGCACCAGCCGACGGTTGTGGCTGACGCCAGGCCTGAGATGCGAATCTCGTGTGACGAACTGTTCGGTCCCGCGGTGGCGGTGACGCCGTTCACGGACATCGATGAGGCCATTGGCATGGCGAACGACACCAACTACGGGCTAAGCGCTGGGATATTCACCCAGAACGTAGACTGGGCGATGAAGTTCGCCAAAGAGGTTGAATTTGGGAACCTGATGATCAATCAAGGCCCCGGTTATCGTGCCGATCTGATGCCGTTTGGCGGACTGAAGGAGAGCGGCCTGGGCAAGGAAGGCCCCAAGTACGCCGTGGAAGAGATGACCGAGGTCAAGATGGTGGCCTATCACCCCTAAAGAGGGGATAGCGCCCGCGCCGCCCTTTCGAAGATGTTGTCCAGCATAGCCTGAGTGAGTTTACCCGTCTGGGTGTTCTGGCGGCTGGGATGATAAGAGGCAATTAGAGTGATGTTCGGAGGCAGCTTATATTCCAGTCCGTGACCGAATTTGGGCTTAGGGGAGGGTAGGGGGCGTTCGAGCGCTTTCCAGGCCTTGAGGAAGCTATCGAAGGCAATCCTGCCCAACGCTATGACCACTTCGACGTTCCTCAAGACCTCTAGCTCGGCCAAAAGATAGGGCTGGCATCGCCTTAGCTCCTCCGGCTGGGGCTTATTGCCTGGTGGAGCACATCTCAAAGCGGCCGTGATGTACGTGTTCTTCACCACCAGGCCATCGCCTCTGTGGGTAGATAACGGCTGGTTGGCGAGGTCGTTCGTATGCAGGGAGCGGAACAGCCATTCGCCGCTGCCATCTCCTGTGAACATACGCCCCGTCCGATTAGAGCCATGGGCGCCGGGAGCCAGACCAAGAATCAATATCTGGGCCGATTCATCACCCAAGCCGGGCACAGGTCGGCCCCAGTAATCGAAGTCGCTGTACATAGGACGCTTCTTCCGGGCAACGGCCTGCCGGTGCTCCACCAATCGGGGACACTGAGTGCATGAGATTATTTGCCGGTTCAGTTGCTGAAGAGTGGTCATAGCAGGATGTGGCTCACGTTGTAGGCGCGCTTGGATTCCCGTGCTTGACACGGGAATGACGGAGAGGGCAGTGCGAGAATGACGGGGTAGAGGGGCGGTTCGCGAACCGCCCCTACAGATACGCCTTCTTCCTGCGAACCCTCGCTCGCTCTCTTCGACAAAGAGTATGGCCCCCTAGGCCGCGGGTTTCGTCAGGATATCTTTAGCTATCTTGCGGGGGATGAGCTTGCCCTCACCGAGCTTTCCCACCAGTTTGCGGTCCTCAATCATCACCTTGCCGCGCAGGGTCACGGTTACAGGCCAGCCCTCTATCCGCCAGCCCTCCCACGGGTTGTAATCGTAGAGATGTAGGTCCTCCATGGAGAGCGTCTTCTTGAAGTTGGGGTCTATTATGGTGATGTCAGCGTCGCTGCCCGTGGCTATGGCGCCCTTTTGAGGGTAGAAGCCAAGTATCTTGGCGGGATTGGTCGACATGATATCGACGTAGCGCTCCAAGGACATTCCTTGCTTCACCACACCGTCCGAATATGCAACGCCCATGCGGATCTCTATGCCTATGTTGCCGCCCTGGACGTCCACCACGGTTCTGCCCCTTGTCTTTCCAGCATAGTCGGTGGCTATGGCGTCGGTGGCCAGAATGCTGAGGTCTCCCCCGATTAAACCGTGCCAAAGCCGCAGCCTGTCCTCCTCCGACTTCGTGGCAGGGTAGGTGTGGTATTTCATGCCGTCGTGTTCTTTGTAGTTTTCGGAGTTGAAAGAGGCGTAGAGGAGGATGGTCTCGCCGTACACGGGGTATCCGCGACTCCTTGATTCGGCGATGGCGTTCACGCCCTCCTTGGCGCTGGTGTGCACTATGTACATGGCGGAGCCGGTGTGCTCGGCGACACGTATCACCCGTCGCACAGATATGTCCTCCGACAGGTTGCTGCGGATCGTGGGTAGGTAGTACCAGTCCCAGGTCTGGTTCTCAGCGGCCCTGGCGTAGTTGTACTGCACTATCTCATCGTCCTCCGCATGGATGGCGACGATGCCGCCGTGCTCCGCGGTTTCACGCATGATGTCCACCAGTTGTCCCATGTCTATCATGGTGACCGGACGGTTTGGCCGCGGGGCGTGATTGGTGGTGAAAATCTTGATGCTGGGGAACCCCGCCGCGATGAGGTCCTTTATCTGCGTGATGGTCTTTGGATTGGCGTTTGGGCCGCGGTAGGTGCAGTGAGCCGAGTAGTCTATGTGCGTACGGTCTTCGAACATAGCCATGTGGTCATTGACCGCTCGCACCATGTCACCGTGCTCCGCGTCGGTAACGCTGGCGAAGTCCATCATGGTGGTGGTGCCGCCCCAGAGCGCGCCAAGGGAGAGGTCCTCCGGGCCGGCGGTGTTATTGCCCCAGCCGGGGGCCAAGTGGGGGAATCCCACGTGGGTATGCGCTTCCACGCCGCCGGGCACAACGATCTTGCCAGTGGCGTCGATGGCTTTTGTTGTTTCGGGGAGGGTGCCCGGCGTGGCTACGGCCACAATCTTCTCGCCAACGATGCCTATGTCCCACTGGCCGACGCCGGCCGGGGTCACAACCTGTCCGCCTCGTATTATTAGGTCAAGCATAGCTGCCTCCTAGCCTGTCTTGGTATGTACGGTCTTCAGTGAAGTAAGCAGCGCGCGGGATGCCAGGCTTATCTCATCGACCGCGTTATTGAAAGCGGCCTCATTGGCTCGCGAGGGCTTGGCATAGCCGCTGATCTTGCGCACGAACTGCAGCGCGGCGGCGCGCACGTCTTCGTCATTGACTACGGCATCCGGGTTGCGCAGCTTCTTGATGCTCCTGCACATGAAAACTCCTGAATTAGCGTTTTGGTTAGATAGCTTGTATCTTGCGTATCCGTGCAACATGCCTATACTACAGCAAGTGGCAATAGAGCAGAATCCCGCACAGCCCGCTCCCCCGGTTAGGCCGGGCCGAGTCTTCTACGGTTGGTACATTGTTGCGGCTGGCACCATCACCAGCTTTGTCAACATGGCCGTGTTCATGGTTGGCCTTTCCGTTTTCATCAAAGACATCCTCGATGACATGGGGTGGTCCCTTACCGCCATCTCACTGGGATTCTCTCTAAAGCAGTTGGAAACAGGCATCCTGGCTCCCGTTTCAGGCTATTTGATAGACCGCGTCGGGCCCAGAATCATGGCGGCCTTTGGGAACGTGGTGATGACGATAGGGCTGCTTCTCTTCGCCAGCATGGACTCGATATGGGAGTTCTATGTGGCCTCGTTCGTAATAGCGCTGGGTCAGGGTATGGGCGCCCACATGGCATACATAACGCCTGTAATGCACTGGTTCCACCGCAAACGTGGCATAGCCTCTTCCTTCATTGCCATGGGCCGTGGATGGGGCTACGTGGGCTCGCTGCCCATCACCCTCCTACTGGTGGCCTTTGGTTGGCGTGAAGCGGCCACCATTGCCGCCCTAGCGTTCCTGGCCATAAATTTCCCCATGGCGCTGCTGCTCAGGGCGCGGCCGGAACCGTATGGGTGGCTGCCGGACGGGGCAGCAGTGCCTGTCCAGATCCCGAGCGGTTCCGGATCAAAGGGGCAACCGCAAGAAGGCGGGAGCTACTCTGTGAAAGACGCCATGAAAATGGCATCTTTCTGGCTTGTGCTGCTGGCCAACGCCATCTACAGCTTCGGCACCTCCACCAACCACGTACATTTCATTACACATCTACGGTTCACGGGATTTACGGCTCCTTCCGCGGCGATGATAGTTACCATCTATGGCGCGGTGCAGGTATTTGGCCGTCTGGCCAGCGGCTGGATTGGTGACAAGGTAGGGAGACATAGGTTGCTCATGTACAGCTTTGTACTGATGGGTTTCGGCTGGGTTGCCATCTCTCTGATCACCCCGGACACTCTCTGGGCCGTTGTGTTCTACTATCTGACCTACGGCTTGGGTCAAGCGGCTCACACCGTGACGCAGCAGGCCATAGTGGCCGACTTCTTTGGGCCGAGGAGATATGCTACGCTGCGTGGGATAATGAACCCGATCACCGTTGGCGGCGGGGTTCTGGGCCCAATGTTTGCCGGTGTGATGTTCGATGCCCAGGGTTCCTACCAGATGGCCTTCTTCATTTTGGGTCCTCTGGTGGCCATCGGAGCGCCCGTTATTTACCTGGCAGGCAAACCCAGCCTGGTAGCAGATCCCTTGGAAGCAAAGAAAGCCCCTGATACTGTGAGTGCAAAGGAGTAGAGTACATGCCTAGAATGACCGGAGGACAAGCGCTGGTGAAATCGCTGCACCGCGAGGGTGTGCGGGTCATATTCGGCCTGCCGGGCGTGCAGCTTTATCATGCCCTAGACCCCCTTTACGACGAGCCGAGCATTCGTTTTATAACGACCAGGCACGAGCAGGCCACCGCCTACATGGCCGACGGTTTTTCCCGCGCAGGCGGCGGAATAGGCACGGCTATGGTGGTCCCAGGGCCGGGGCTGCTCAACGCCACCGCCGGCATCGGTACGGCTTATGCCGCATCGTCGCCGATACTGGTTGTGTCCGGTCAGGTGCAGAGGGAGTTGATCGGTGTCAACAGAGGGGTCCTTCACGAGGTGCACGAACAGCTCGATACCGTAAGGCCGATCACCAAGTGGGCGCATAGGGTCTTGGACCCCGCGGAGGTCCCTCAGGCCGTGCACGAGGCGTTCTACCAGCTGAAGACAGGCCGTCCCAGACCCGTGGAGATCGAGATACCGCCGGAAACGCTGGCGGAGGAGGCGGATATAGAGCTTCGCGAACCGGGCGACTACCGGCGCAGCGCGGCCAGCGAGGAGAGCGTGCAGAACGCGGCACGGCTGCTGGTCGGAGCCGAGAGGCCGCTGATATGGGCGGGCGGAGGCGCTATATCTTCGGGCGCGTCGGAGATACTGACCAGGCTGGCGGAGCATCTACAAGCGCCGGTTGTGACCACCGGCGAGGGCAAAGGCGCAATATCGGACAGGCATTACCTGTCGCTGGGCGTGCCCAGAGCGCCGGGTGATCCGCTGGCCACGGAGATGGAGAAACATGACCTTGTGCTGGCCGTGGGCACAAGGCTGGCCACACCAGCCCTCTTGAACGGGCCGGTTGTACAGGTGGATATAGACGCCGAGGAGATAGGCCGCAACTACGAGAACACCGTAGGCGTGGTAGGGGACGCCAAGCTCACTCTGGAGGCGCTGTACAAAGCTGTCTCCACGGCAGCGCCGCCGCGCCCCAGCAGGCAGCCGGAGGTGGAAGAGATCAAGGCAAGAATAGCTGCGGAGTCGCGCAGGATTGAGCCCCAGGACTCGTTCAACTCCGCGATCCGCGCCGCCATACCGGACGACGGCATACTTGTGGCCGGTATGACCCAGCTAGGCTACTACTCACGGCCGTACTATCCGGTCTATGAGCCGGGCACGTATCTCAATTCATCGTACTTTGGCAACCTGGGGTTTGCCTTCCCCGTGGCGCTTGGGGCAAAGGTGGCCCAGCCGGACAAAGCGGTGGTAGCCGTCTCCGGAGACGGCGGTTTTCTGTTCAACTCGCAGGAGCTGTCCACAGCGGTCAGATACGGTATCAACGTAGTAGTCGTTGTGTTCAACGACAACGCTTACGGCAACGTTCTGCGCGATCAGAAGAACCGCTTTGATGGCCGCACCGTTGGCGCGGAGCTGCACAACCCGGACTTCGTCAAGCTGGCCGAGGCCTATGGGGCACGAGGCGTGAGGGTAGGGGACGCCGATGAACTGGAGCGGGCAATGGTCGACTCGCTCGCTGCGCAAGCGCCCACTCTGATCGAAGTGCCGGTGGGGATGATGCCGTCCCCGTTTAGCTGAATCAATAGTTCAAGAAGGAGGGATTGTTATGGGAAGAATCGTAAAGCTCAAGGTAGAACCGATGGTTGAAGAGACGTTTGCCCCGTTTGGGGAGCTGATGGACGCCAAGGAGCATCCGGCGGATGCCCGGCTGTTCTTCCCCATTGGTTTCGAGGCCGACGTAAGCACCACGGTGAATGTCATCTGGCAGCCGTACGAGGGTCTGCAGTTCACCCTGATGGAGCGCCACTTTGGAGTGACCCAGAGCTTTATACAGTTGTCGGGCGCGCCCGCGGTGGTGTGCGCCGCCGCTCCCACCGACCCGGACGATCCATACGCCGTTCCCAAGCCGGAGGATATACACGCGTTCTTGATAAACCCGGAAAAGGGGTTCGCCTTTGGCAGAGGCACCTGGCACTCCCTGAATCGCTACGTACTTGCCCCTCCAGGCGCAACGTTTGTCATATTGAACTCAAATCCCAATCCCTCTCAGCTCGTTGACTACAACGAGGGCACCGGGCTTGTCTATACGGACCTGGCTACGGACACGAACCCCAAGAAGGTTGAGCTAGAGGGCGACTTTGGGATTACGTTTGAACTGACGCTTTAGGACGCGGGCATACGGGCAGGGGAGCGGATCTTATTACCGCTCATGGTGAGCTGTCGAACCATTTGAACAGGAAGATGGCGGGTGTTACTCTGTTCATGGCGGCAGGAGACGTTTGGATTGAGAGATCGATGGTTGAATCATCCGCCTGCTTGTACCTGTGTAGATTGCACAAACAAGCGGTTAGATAAGAGATGCCGCCCGCTCCTCGGTTAAATAGGACATGGCTATGGACCACAGACCGGGCAGCGACCTTATCTACTGCCAAAGGTGCCGCGACAGGTTCACCTCAACGAACTGGCGTCTGCACGGGCATAACCCCTCGCAAACTACTTGCCACAAGTGCCGTCGTAAGGCGGTAGGCCACAGCCTTAGGTTGCTTCTCTGTAGTGAACACCTTGTCGGAGAACTGCGGAGGGGGAATAAGGTCACTTTCGTAGATGGCCGTGCCTGCGGAGTATGCCAAGGCCATGGTGTCGTCCATGGTCAGGAAATAGGCCCAGATCCAGGCGGCAGGTGGGTACGTTGTACTCAGTGTCAGGGCAGCGGGTATGATCCTGAGTTGCGCCAAGACCGGTTGCGTCGACAGCAACAGGTACGGGAGAGACGTGAGCGAGAAGAACGTATACGCCAAGAGCAAGAAGCCCAGCGCCGCACAGAGCGTGAGAGAGAAGAAGGACGTGTACGTCAACAACAAGAAGACCAACGCAGCACAGAGCGTGAGAGAGAAGAACATATACGCCAACTACTCCAAGATGTGCTCCAGCGACGAGAAGAGGAGGAACGACAGCGAACAGAGCGCGAACAGGGATCTCAGTCACATAAGGATATACCTGACTCTGCGAAGAACAAACTGCTTAAAAGGGCAGAGCGTGAGAGACGTGAACGAGAAGAAGAATGGGTACGCCAACAGCAAGAACTCCGGCGATTAAAGAGGCGGCGGCTATCACGTCCGAAGGTGCTCAGAGTTTTCAAGAGGTCATCCAGGCGTCGGTACGGCCAACGTGGTGTCGGGAACATTCGGGGTGTCTCCTTTTTCGTGAGCGTTGCAATCCTGACCGGGGCCGTTTCGGGTGTCCTATTCATATATCCAATACTTCCAGACGCAGCCGTTGACGTAGCAACAGATATGCAGCAATGGGTCGGCAGAGTGTTTGGTCGCTAATTCTATGTTAGGGGCGAGTCTTTGAGATTCTTAGCGTTCTGCGCCCTCTTCGTCATAGGCGCAATTCTGGGTATAGCCGTAGTTCCACTGCTTCCGGATAGAGCTCAAGAACGGATTGGCGATTTTCAGCAAGACTTTGCAGAGCGTGCCAGGTTCACTTGGGAGTCAATCGATCTGGCGGCCACGCCAGGGCCCACTTCCACGCCGCTGCTGGTGGCCCCACGGGTGGCGCAGCCTACGGCGACGCCTAAGCTTTCTCAATCACCGACTCCAATCATTGCTCCACCGTCGACGCCGACCACCCCCACGCGTACGGCTACTCCCAGACCGACGTCTACGCCTCGACCGACGGCTACTCCAACACCATCTCCCACGCCTACGCTTGAAGACCTACAACTGCTGGCTGTGGATCTGATCAATCGAGACCGGGCGGAGTATGGCGTAACGCCCGTTGCGCTTGGCGGCAACTCCGCCGCACAGCGTCACGCCGAGTCCTCGCTAGAGAACTGCTTTTCGTCGCATTGGGGCATGGACGGGCTGAAGCCCTACATGCGGTATAGCCTTGCGGGGGGCTATCAATCCAACGGGGAGAATGGGTATGGAAGTGATTACTGCATAAAACCGCATGAAAATTACCTCCCGCTTAAGAGCATAGAGCAGGAAATTGACGACGCAATGAGGAGCTTGATGGACAGTCCCGGCCATCGCCGCAACATCCTTGATCCGACCCACAAGAAAGTGAACATAGGGCTTGCTTGGGACCGATTCAACATCGTGCTTTATCAACATTTTGAAGGTGACTACGTGGAGTATGACACATTGCCGACTATCGAGGGGACGGTTCTGTCTCTATCGGGAAGAGTAAAGAACGGAGTTCGGTTCACTGAATGGTCCGACCTAGGTGTACAGGTCTATTACGACCCACCATTCCATCCGCTCACTAGAGGCCAGCTCTCACGCACCTACTGCTACGACAATGGGCGCCTTGTGGGATCGCTAAGGCGGCCACTATCCGGTAGAGAGTACTGGCCCACGGATGAGTACACAACTATCCATGAACCCTGCCCAAGCCCCTACGATGTCTCTCCTGAAGCACCGGCGCCTAGCTCTCCATTCCAAGCGCATGAGTTCTGGCTAGACGCCTACGGTGCAAGCCTCGAGCAGCGTCTTGAATCCATCACGGTTCCCTGGATTACGGCCTCGGCCTGGAATGCTGCCGGCACGGATTTCTCGGTCAAGGCCGACATGGGGGACTTACCGGCGGGCGTTTACACGGTTATGGTGTGGGCACCGCTTGGAGGTGAAGACATTGTAATCTCGCAGTATTCCATCTTTCATGAGGTGACGCCTCCCGACACATACTATGAGTAGAGCGATACTGGGGGAGTTCGGTTTGAGGAAGTGCTGGTAGGGCTCTCGGTGTTCGTCAATTAGCGGGAAGTGGCTACTTGCCGCTGAAGGTGGACAGCCTGGGGTCGTCTTGGGGCGGTTCTCGAACCGCCCCTACAAGGTTATTGCCTAGCGCATGTCCCGTTCGCACACATAGCGAGATAGTCGTCCAAGGAGGCCTGGAACTCCCTCTCCAACTCCTCAATGGAAGAGCCCTCAAAGGAAACGACGTCTCGGATGTCTCTCACTCTCCCGTGAAAGGCGTTGATGTCTTCTTCATAGGTAATCACAGCCTCGTAGCCCTTGTATTTCATGGCATTACCCCTGCTTTGGGTGTATGTTACCACGTTGTGAGTGTAGGGGAGTCCGTATGCTGGAATGCCATCCCCATCGCCTGCCATCTGCCCCTTCTCCATTGCTCGCCTTCTCTATATCATCGACCCATGAATATACACGGCCTTATCCGCCATTACGAAGTCGGATTCGTTTCCCCATTTTTCGCAAAAAAGTGGTTCGCGTTTAGCCTTGCAGCTTGACATAACGTTGGAAACGAATACCCCCTCAGAGGCCGCCGTGACGATGGGGCGCTTACTTGCCGCTGAAGGTGGACAGCCTGGGGTCGAGGACGTCTCGCAGGGCGTCGCCGAAGAGGGTGAAGCCAAACACGGCCAGGCTCAGGGCTATGCCGGGGAAGATAGTGAGCCAGGGCGCTCTCTCAAGATATTCGCGGGCGCCCTCTTGAAGCATACGCCCCCAAGAGGGGTCGGGAGGTGGCACGCCGAGGCCCAGGAAGCTGAGCGCCGCTTCCGCTATCACGGCTTCGGCCAGGTAGCCCGTGGCCAGTACGATGATTGGCGCCAGGCTGTTGGGTAGTATGTGCCTGATCATGACTCGGAAGGGCTTTACTCCAATGGACTGCGAGGCCACGATGTACAGCTCTTCGCGCACGGATAGCGCCTGCGCCCGCGAGATGCGCACCATGCGGGGAGTCAGCGCAACGACTATGGCGATGATTACGTTGGAAATGGATGAGCCGAAGGCGGCGACTATGATGAGCGCCATGACCAGGGTAGGGAAGGCCATCAGGGCGTCGACGACTCTCTGCATCAGCAGGTCGGGTTTTCCGCCCAAGTAACCGGAGGCTATTCCGATCAGGCCGCCCGCCGCTGTGCTAACCGCGACGGAGATCAGTCCCACGTACAGCGAGACCCGCGTCCCGTAAATCACCCTGCTGAACATATCGCGTCCGAACCTGTCGGTGCCGAAGAGGAATTCGCTGCCCGGCGACCTCAGCCGGTTGGGTATGTCCTGCAGCAGCGGGTCACGAGCGGCGATCTGGTCGGCGAAAACGGCGCTGGCGATCATCAGCAATAGGATGACGGCTCCCAGAGCGCCCAGGGGCTTGGCCTTCACGAACAGCCAGGCTTTGTGAACCCAGTTGAAGACGGGGTTTTGAGGGCTCCCGTGGATTTGAGGTATGTCTGATGCTGTCTTCATTGCGTTATCAAGCTACGTTGTGTAGGAGATGCGGGGGTCGAGCAGAACGTATATCAAGTCGATTATCAGGTTCACGGTTAACATGAGGAACACCAATAGGATAGCCAGGCTCTGAATGACCGGGTAGTCACGCACGGTGACCGCTTGGACTATACCCCTGCCTATGCCGGGAATGAGGAAGATGGACTCCAGGATTATGGCGCCGCTGACTACCGCGCCAACCTGAAGCCCGGCCACGCTTACCACCGGGATCAGAGAGTTGCGCAGGGTGTGCCTCAAGACGATGGTAGGCTGGTTCAGCCCCTTGCTATACGCCGTTCTGATGTAGTCCTGTCGCAGTACCTCAAGCATGCTGGAGCGGGTTATGCGGGTCAGGTAGGAGCTGTATCCCCAACCCAGCACCAGGGTAGGCCAGATCATTATCTGGACGTGGTTCCACGGGTTGCTCCAGGGGTTGGTGTATATGACGGGCGGCGACCAGTTAAAAAAGAGGAGTAGACCCAGAACAACCAGTAGGGCTGCCCAGAGGCTTGGGATTGCCTGGCCGGCTATGGTAACGAACCGCACTATATAGTCCGGCCACCTATCTTGCCACAATGCCGCGACCACCCCCAACGGTACGGAGACAAAGAAGGAGAGCATCAGGGCATAGACGGTCAAGAGGAGAGTCACCGGAAGCTGTCTTGCCACAAGGGTACGGATCTCCTCCTTGTCCTCCAAGGACCTTCCGCCAAAGTTGCCGTTCACCATGTCCCATACCCAGTTGCCGTATTGAACGACGAGAGGGTCTCTGAGGCCGAGCTCTTCTCGTACGCTTTCCAGCTGCGCCGGGTCGTAGCCGGATTGACCGGCTCCACCAAGGACTACGCCGACCACGTCGCCGGGCAGGGCGCGCATTACGATGAATATGAGCAACGACGCTATTGCCAGAGTTGGTATGAATAGGGCTAGACGCAGTAGGAGATATCTCTGCAAGGGGAACTCCTTTGCGGCTCTGGATTCCCGCCTGCGCGGGAATGACGGTGGTGAGGGACTTCTAGTGTGAGTGGGCTCTTATGGGATTGGTTAAGTGGCATCTGAGTATGAGCTAAATGGCATTGCCCTGGGGCTAACGGTTAGAGTCAAGGCCTGTCCAGCCATACGGTAGCAAAGTCGGTGTGGGTATGGCCATCCTCGGGGGGAATGACCAGCCCCTTGACGTAGCTGCGATAGGGGACTACTTGAAGAGTGCCTGCTATGGGCACCACGTAGGCCTGTTCCTCTACGATATATCTTTCCAGTTCACGCCAAATGGCGACGCGCTGGGCCCTGGTGGTGGCCAGCCGCAGCCTGTTGTACATTTCGGTGACGGTTTCATCCTCGTGCTTGGCGTAGGAATCGGGGTTTTGGCTGTATACGCCGAAGACGGACTCGGTGGCTTCCGGCAGCGGAGGCGTGAAGTGAGCGCCCGGCTGGCTGTCGTAGTCGAGGGAGACTCTGCCCCGGTTCCATTCCCCTTCGTCCACAACCTGAATATTCAGATCGATGTTCAAGCCGGAGAGCTGCGCATGTATGAACTCGCAACGCGCTATCAAGCGAGCGCGGCACAAGTACCCCATGGTAAAGCCTTCGGCATGGCCCGCCTCTTCCATAAGGCGCTGGGCTTCGGCGCGGTTCTGCTCCAACTGCTCGGGATTGAACCTTGGCCAGGTGGCGAAGTCCGGGCTGGTAAATGGGTTGCTGGGACTCAGTACGGGCGATAGATAGCCAAAGCCGCCCAGAGCGGACGGGACGGCGGATTGGTTGTCTATCCATAACGATATGGCTTGGCGGACCCTTGCGTCCTGCCAGGGGCCGGGTTTCAGCACGTTGAATGCAAGGCGGAACAGCCCGCCTTGCATTTCGGCATACAGGACGCCGTCTCCCAGACTGTTGTCGTAGCCCTGCTTTCTCTCTATGGAAAGGTAGTGGCCCTCGCCGCGCGCGCCGCCGTCCAATCGCCCGGCTCTTATGGCTGCGTCCATAGTGGACGGGTCGGGCATGACAATGAACTCGATGCCATCTAGGTACGGCAACGGCTGGCCTCTTTCGCCCTTCTCCCAGTAGTCATCGAACCGTTGCACCCGGAGCAAGCTCCCCTTTTCGTAGCTCTCCAGTCGAAATGGGCCTGTGCCCACCAATTCGACATCCAGTGGCGCCAGGCTAACTTCGCCCGCTTCGATCCGCTCTTTCATCAGGTGGGTAGGGTGCGCAATCTTTATCCTGGGGTTCATCAGAGATTCCAGGTAGAAGGGGAACCGTTCCTTGAGGCTGACGCGCAATCTGTCGCCTTCCAGCACCTCGATTTCCTCTATTTGACCAAGATCGGACTTGAAGTAGGCGGGCGCGCGCGTCTTGTCGCCGGCCGGGGTATCGAAAGCGGCCAGCTTCAGCCAGAACTTGGCGTCCTCGGCGGTGAACGGAGTGCCATCGTGCCAGACAGCGTCGTCGTTGATGGTAAAGGTCCATTCGGTGAACTCATTGTTGGTGACCCAAGTCCTTGCCAGGTAGGGGCAGACGATGTACATGTTCTGGCGACACCTAGTGACCAGGCTGCCGGGGCCGAACAGCGCTCCGCCCACGTGGTGCAGAGCTATGCTGCTGGTGCGCAGTGTGTCGAAGGCGGCAGGAGGGTCGCCTCTATTGGCAAGCTGCATCACTCCTCCGTACGCGGGTTCAAGCTGAGGAGGCGCGCCGTCCGGAGATGGGGTAGGGGAGGCGATGGGGCCGGACTGGTCCGGGTCTGGGCCGCTGCTGGGGCTGCAAGCAGCCGCGAGCAGCAGCAGCATTGCCACAGCCGCCAGGAGGGTGAGCGACCGTGGAGCGTATAACCGTGGGGAGATCCTTGCTTGTGGAGAGGGTCTTATCACAATGGATATACGATATCAAAGGTAGGGCCTGTTTCAAAGGTAGCTTTGTGGAAGACGGGCCAATGGCGGATGGCGCCCCAGGCAGGATTCGAACCCGCGACCCGCTGCTTAGAAGGCAGCCGCTCTATCCCCTGAGCTACTGGGGCATCCGAATTCAGTCTAACCACCGACTAGCAGGGGGTCAAGCCGAGGCAACCGGGACATTCACCTGCGCTTTGGCCGCCAGACCATCTTCATGTAGCGGTCGCCGCGTTCAAGCTCTTCCAGCATCTGAGCCAGCCGCTTCTGCTGAGTTTCGGGGCGCTTGGCCCTGTTAATCCAACCTATGTAGTCGTTCTGCTGGTAGGGAGGACGGGTCAGGTAGGCATCCATCAACCGGCTTCCGATCAGGGCATTAGCCACAAACTCAGGCATTTCGTGCCGTTCTCGTCTCAGGGAGTCCATTGCATCTCCTTGCGCCTCCTTCTCAACCTCCGGTAGATATAAACCAATACCAGAGCAGCCAGGAGCGCAATGATGGGGATATCAAAGGGACGCATATATTCCCGCAGCGTTTCCCAGTTTGACCCCAGTAAGTAACCACCAAGGGCGAGGCCCGTGGACCAGATGAACGACCCAAGGAAGGTGAGCACTAGGAACGGAAGCAGGTGCATCCTGGCGATCCCAGCGGGAAGACTGATCAGGCTGCGGGCCACGGGGATAAGCCGTGAGGTAAAGACTGCCCAAGTGCCGTATTTTTCAAACCATCTGTCCGCCACGTCCAGGTCGTTGTGGGAGATCAATACATAGCGGCCGTACTTCTCCAGTAGGGGTCTGCCTCCGAAGAGTCCGATGGCGTAGATAGCGATTGCGCCTATCAGGCTTCCCAGGGCGCCAAACAGACCGGCAAGCAGGACAAACCAAATGCTGTGACCTTGGGCCTCTATCAGCATCCATCCGGCCAACGGCATCACGGCCTCGCTTGGAATAGGGAAGAACACGCTCTCGATTGTCATCAGCACTACGACGCCTGGCCATCCGATGGCGTCGTAGGCGCGGGCAATCAGTTCAAGGATCTGTTGTTCAAGGGCTTCCATGGGGAAATTGTCCAGATAATTTACCAAGCTTCTGCTAAAACAGTCAATGCTACATCAGGCGTTATTATATGCATTGTATTATACAAGTATAAGAAATATTCAATACAAAGCATATAATCTTTCTTGACTAGTATCCAGATAATGGCTATCATTTCACCTCTAGAAGGGGGAACAGATGGCTAGAAAGACAAAATTGATGGCACAAGTAGAGGCATCTCACAACAATCAACCCCTGGAACGGTTGCTTCCGGAGATGATAAACGAGCACGGGCTCACTGCTACGGCGGCTCAACTGGGCGTTAGCAAAGCCACCCTGGGATACTGGCTGCTGAAGCTGGGCATCAACGTTCGCCGTGTTGCTCTAGCGCCCGGCGAGGCCTTGGAAATCAAGCGGACCAGCTAAGTCTTCTGCGGTATATGGGTTGACACCCCCAGTCAAAGATTGTGATAATTAGAGCAATCTAACCTATAGCCTCTATAGACAAATTCGGGAGGGTCCGTGCGTATTAAGACTGTATCCATATTCGGGCTGCTTATTGCGGCATCTTTGATAGCTGTTGGAGCTTCCGGCTGCGGTGGCGGCGGCTCTGAGCCAACGGCCACTCCGACAACTCCCCCAGCCACATCCACTCCGACGCCATCCTCTACCGAACCCACTCAGCCTAGTGGCGGCGGCGAGCGCTTGGAGGTCATCCACGGCGAGAACCCGTATGTTTTTATTCCGGACACGCTTGATCTGGAGCTGGGCAAGACCTACACGTTGGATTTCAACGTGCCCACCGAGTTCCATACGTTTACGTTGTCGGAACTTGAAATTGACATCTTCATCAACGCCGGCGAGAAGGTAACTGAGGACATAACGATTAACCAGGCCGGAGAGTTTGAATTGATCTGTACCCCCCATTTCACGCTGGGTATGGTTGGCACCGTAACGGTCAGTTAGCTAGAGTCCTCCCCTTACTACGAGGCGTGGCTTGGGCGTCTCTGCCTCACCTGGATGCCCGTCCCCGTGTCGGGCACGAGGACAAGCCTACACGGGCATGACGGAGGGATCTGGCGCGAGCCGATTGGCCTCCCGCTATCATAGCCTTGAGAATGTTACGTAGAGCGACTAAGACGGCGGTCTCGTCCGTGGACGGTAGCGCCTCCTCTTTCTCATGGTTCTGTTCCTTGGCCAACATCCTATTTGGGAGTGTTGCCACCTAAAGTGCCAAAAACTACATTGACGCTGGTAACCCTCGACTCTAAAATACTGTCAATCTCGCCCAAAGGTACTCACACATGCGTTTCACTTGTTTGCAGGAGAATCTCAGCAAAGCGCTCAACACCGTAGGTCGTGCTGTGGCTACGCGCAGTACGCTTCCCGTCACGCAAAACGTCCTCATGACCACGGAGGAAGGCCGCATCAAGCTCACGGCCACCAACCTGGAGATTGCCATAACAACCTGGATAGGCGGCAAGGTTGATGAAGAAGGGTCGGTGACGGTGCCGGCACGCCTCCTTACCGATTTTGTGTCGTCTCTTCCGGAGGACCAGATAGAGGTGAGGCAAACGCCGAAACCCCTGGGAATAGAGCTCACCTCTGGCCGCTTTGAGGGCAGGGTCCTTGGCACCGATGCCGAGGAGTTCCCCCCCATTCCCACGGTAGACGACGGGGTAGGGGTTTCGATGGAGGCCAGGGTATTGCGAGAGGCTATCGATAAGATAGTGTTCGCCGCGGCTACGGAGGATTCGCGGCCCGTGCTGACCGGCGTGAAGCTGGAAATGGAAGGCGACAGCGTTACTTTTGCCGCAGCCGACGGATTCCGCCTGGCCGTGCAGACGGCAAACCTGGCGTCGCCCGTTGCGGAGCCGGTGGGCTGCATCATTCCGGCGCGGACTCTAAGCGAGCTGCAGCGCCTTCTTGCCGACCAGGAAGACCCCGTGGAATTTACGGTAACGCCTCAGAAAAGCCAGATACTGTTCAAGCTCAAGAACGCCGAACTGGTGTCGCAGCTTGTGCAGGGGAAGTTCCCTAACTACAACCAGTTGATCCCCGAAACGTACAGCACGCGCAGCGTTATGTCGCTGAGCGACTTCAGCCGCGCGATAAGAACGGCCTCCATCTTCGCCAGAGACGGAAGCGGCATCGTACGGATCCAGGCGATGCCGGGGGCGGATGGCAGTCCGGGCAGAGTGATCATATCGGCGAGGGCGGAAGAGCTTGGAGACAATACGGGCGTCATAGACGCTGCCATAGACGGGGAAGAGGCCAAGATTGCATTCAGCAGCAAGTATCTCACCGACGTCCTCTCCGTGCTGGGTTCAGGGCAGGTCGCGCTGGAAACCACCACGCCGTCGAGCCCCGGCGTAATCAAGCCCGTGTCCAGCAACGGCTCGTCCGATGAGCGGTACTACGTGCACGTGGTCATGCCCATGTTCGTGCAGTGGTAGGGAGTAGGGGTACGACCGAGTCCTGGTCGTAGGGCGATAAGGTTCGAAATAATAAAAGAGGCGCAGCCATAGCTGGCTGCGCCTCTTTTATTCGTCAGGGTGATTAGAACCAGCCGCGATAGAAAGTCTCGTAAGGGACGGCCGGTGGCCTCGCCAGGTGCGGAACGGGCAAGTGGACCATTCCGCCCTCTCTGGAGGGAAGGTAGACTACGGCCGAACCCTGCAGGTGGATTTCGTCTACCTGGTTGCGGCTTTCCACTTTGATGCCCACGGCGTGGTAGGTGCGTTCCCCTGGCACAGCGCCGGGGCCGTCTTCGCCCGTTTGGACGTCCTGGAACTTCTTGACCACCTCCGCGGTGTAGACGCCGAGGTCGCCGTAGTACATGGGCCGTCGCACGGCGACCTGAAGCTTGCGGATGAAGCCGTGGTCTCCCATCCAGTTGCTGATCAGCCCCTGGGGGATCTGCCCGCGCTGCACGCCGTTGTCGAAGGGTAGGGACTGGCCGCGGTAGGCGGCCATGAGGGCGTCACCATGCTCGTCGGCGGCGCTCCAGGGCCAGCGGGACACCGGGTGAGTGAAGGCCCAGCCTTCCTCCGCGCCGCTTCCTATCTTGCCATGCCGCACTATCCAGTGCCCTTCCTCGAAGTGATACCACCTGACGGGACCGCGGCGGATGCTGCCTCCACCGGGCCCGCCGTAGTCCTGGTCCGTCCATGGGGGCAATACCCAGGCGGGCAGCTTGTCGCCTTCCTTTACGTCTTCCCAGTAGAGGACCTCTTTGCCCCTGCGCTTGGCGCCTTTGCTCATAAGGTCCAACGCTTCTTCCACCTTTTCCTCGCTGTACTTGGACACGCTGCGGTCGTACATCATCTTCTCGCCAAGACGCTCCACTGGCATGACTCTGCCCGCGCCCAGCTCTTCACGCGGGATCATGATGACGGTGCCGTAGTTCTTGCCCAAGAGGTCGCCGCGCCTGTCCCAGTAGTAGGCGTCCGTGGTGAGGACGAACATCTGACCACCCCTGGCTCCCGGCTTTTCGATCATCTCGTGAGCCTTGGCCAGGCCCTTGAAGCCTGTGCCAACGCGGATCACGTCGAAGAACTCCAGCGCCGAGCCGGCGTGGAAGTTCAGGACGGGATAACCGCCTCCGCCCTCGCGGCGAGCTCCGTGCCAGAGGCCGGCGCGGGCCGTGAGTAGTACGGTGCCGGGGGCAATGATGCAGCCGTAGGGGCCGTTCCTGGCGTACTCCCTATCCGTATAGAGGGGATTGTCGTCGCTGATCCTCTTGGCGTAGGCCTTGATATCGGTCTCAGTCAGAATCCCGAAGCTCTTGTATGGCGGGCCGGACTCGTCGAAGGCCTGGGTTAGCCTGGGAGAGCCGATCTCATCGGCGTGCAGATCATGGCCAATCATGGCCCTTGACCTTTCCCGGAATTCGTTGACTAAGCTTTCAAATGTCCGTTCTTCTTGCTGCGGTACGGTCATGGGATTGTTCTCCTTGTTATTTTCTATAGCTTTAGCCGCCTCTCTACCACCAGGGGTCTCCCACGGGGAGGCCAACCAGGAATCCTCTCTCCGGCAGATAGACGACGGCTGTACCGTCCACCAGTGTCTCGCCAAGCTGGTTGCGGCCCGTGACGTGTATGTCCAGGGCGTGGTACTCCTCTGATCCCACGGTCTCCTTGTATTTCTTTACCACTTCTCCGGAGAGCCGCATGGTGTCTTGATAGCAAAAGTGATTGGGGAGGTCAACAGTCAGTCTACGGAGGAAGCCCAGATCGCCCATCCAGTTGGTGAGGAGCTGGGCAGTGCAGGCGAACCTCATCAGGCCCCTGGATACGGGCATCTTGAAACCGAGCGCCTGGACGGACAGGATGTCCCCGTAGGCCTGTTCCACGTCAAAGTAGGGCCACTGGGTGCTGGGGTTGACGGTGATCCTGCCGGGTCGCTCCACCGCCGTTTGATGGGCGACTATGCCCAGATCTATGGAGGCGGGCTTGTGCTCCAAGAGACGCCAGGCCGCCAGCTCGTTGTAGTAGAGGGGGCCTTTGACCAGAGTGGGCACCTTGTCGCCCACGTTGATCTCGCTCCAGTAGAGGGGCACGTCACCGCGATGCGGCGGTACGGCGTCCAAGTCGTCTTCGAGGCGCTTGATCTCATCCTCCGAGAACCTGTGGATATCCCTGTCCAGAATGAGTGGGTCGCCCAGCTGGTAGGGCACTAGGGCCACTGTGCCGATGGCCTTGGCGAATACGGCGCCGTTCAAGGTGCGATAGGTGGCCGTAGAGTCCACCTCAGCGGTGGGCCGGTCACCCCAGTTGCCGCCCTCTCGCACGGCGGTAACTTCAATGTCGCTGACCATACGCTCCGCCATGCGGATGACGTCGCTCCACTCGGCGGAGGCGCGGGTGCTGAACCGGCGCAGTCCGTAGGCCTTCCGTTCGTAGGCGGCGCCGGAGTCGGGCGTGCGCACCGATAGTATGAATGCGGGCGGCGCTATCAAAGTGTTGTAAGCGGTGCCCACGCCGCCGGAGGTGTCGTTGTATATGGGGTTCCTGTCGCCAAGGGCGGCGCAGTACCTCTGGATGGAGGACCAGTCGGCTTGCCGGACGCCTTGAGGGACGTCGGGCGCTTCTTGCCCGATGAACCGTTTGCTGTCTTCAATGAACTCCTGCAAACCCGCGGAGTTGGTTTTTGCTTCTACCATACAGCTACTCCTTTTTTGGCATCTCATGTGCTGAGGTGGAAGATAGCCGTCTCCCTGTGGATAGTCAAGCGTTGGGCGGGCAGACGGGCATTCACGGCTTGAGATGCTTCGTCTGTCCCTTCTGTAGAGGGGCTAGAAGAATAGCAGGCTCATCTCATATAGCGATGTGTCCAAGGAGCGCGTGGTAGAAACGGCTTCTTCCAAGGGTACGGTTACTATTCGGTTCCCCTTAAGGGCTACCATCTTGCCGAAGTTGCCCGCCGCTACCTCTTGCACTGCAGCGACTCCCAACCGTGTGGCCAGGATGCGATCGAAGGCTGTGGGAGGGCCGCCTCTCTGCAGATGGCCCAGCACAGTGACCCGCGTATCGTAGCCGGTACGCTTCTCTATTTCGGGGGCCAGACGGTGGCCTATTCCACCCTGGCCTGAATGCTCAAGCAGGTCAGGGGTGATCTGGCCGACTAATTCCGTAGGAATAGCGCTTTCAGCCACAACCACAATACTGAAGTCCCTGCCAAACTCTTCGTGCCTCCGGCGCAGCCGGTTGCTGACGTCTTCCAGGGTGAAAGGAATCTCAGGAGCCAGGATGACATCCGCTCCGCCGGCCATCCCTCCCAACACGGCCACCCAGCCCTCGTGACGACCCATTACCTCTACAATCATCACTCTATTGTGTGCCTCCGCCGTGGAGTGCAATCTGTCCAGCGACCTTGCCACTTCCGTTACCGCGGTATCAAAGCCAATGCAGTAGTCCGTGCCGGAGATGTCGTTGTCTATGGTCTTGGGAACGCCAACCAGGGGAACGCCTTCTTGTGAGAGCCGGTTGGCCGCGCCCAGGGTACCGTTGCCTCCAATAGGGATCAGCGCGTCTATGCCAAGGCGTTTCATGTTTTCCAATACGGGGGAGGACCCGTCTTCTCCACTAAAGGGGTTAGTACGAGACGTGCCCAGGATTGTACCGCCCTGCGGTAGGATGCCCTTAACGGTGTCCCGTGTAACCGGTACTGTGTCCAGGTTGAGCAGCCCAAGCCATCCTTGCCTGCTACCCACGACCTCCCAACCTCTATTGAGAGCTGCCCTGGCAACTGCTCTGACGGCGGCATTGAGCCCGGGCGCGTCGCCGCCTCCGGTCAGTGTGGCTATTCTCATCTTAGAGCCTCCTTAAAACGAACGCATGCCTCAGGCGGCTATGCTTGGAGAATAAACTTGCCAAAGGTAGTCTATAGGAGTAGGGCACACAGGTGAAGCTGGGAATACGGGAATGGAGGAGACATTCTAATGAGGGCTTTTGATCTGGTTGTCATTGGGACGGGTTCCGGTTTGGACATTGCCGTTGAAGCCGCGGAGAACGGTCTTTCCGTGGCGATTGTCGAGCCAGGCCCGTTCGGCGGGACGTGTCATAACCGGGGCTGCATTCCGTCCAAGATGCTCATCCACGTGGCCGACGTGATGGAGACGATCAAGAGAGCCGGCCAGTTCGGGATCAAGGCCAGCGTGGAGTCGGTGGACTGGCCGTTCATAGTGAAGCGCACGTTTGAAAACATAGACGAAGAGGCGAGGCAGATAGAGGAGGCAAACGTACGCCAGCCGAACACTACCGTGTACAAAGGGGCAGGGCGGTTTGCGGGGCATAAGACCCTGGAGGTAAACGGAGAGCGGATAAGTGGGGAGACGGTGTTGATATCGGCGGGGACACGACCGCTTGTGCCCAGTATCCCGGGTCTGGAGAGCGTGCCGTACTACACATCCGATGACGTTATGCGGCTGCCGGTCCAGCCGCGGCGCATGGCGATAGTCGGCGGTGGATACATAGCGGCTGAGATGGGGCATTTCTTTGGCTCGCTGGGTACGGAGGTAACGTTCCTGGTCCGTTCCGGGGCCATGGTGCGGGAAGAGGATGCCGAGATATCTAGGCGCTTTACGGAGATATACGAGGAGAGGTTCAACGTTCTGCTCAATACAAGAATAGCCGGGGTGTCTCAGTCCGGCGAGGCTATCCGGATAGAGACGGACCAAGGGGACGAACTGGAATGCGACGTGCTGCTGCTGGCCGCGGGACGCGTTCCAAACACGGACGTCTTGGATGTCGCCAAGACCGGCGTTGAGGTGGACGAGCGGGGCTACGTCAGGACGGACGAGTACATGGAGACGAACGTGCCGGGGATATGGGCGCTGGGCGATATAGTGGGCCGCTACCTGCTGAAGCACTCGGCAAACCTGGAGTCGGCGTACGCCGCCAACAATATGTTCAACCCGGGAAACAAGGTACCCGTCGACTACTACGGCATGCCCCATGCTATTTTCGCCTCACCGCAGGTTGCGGGTGTCGGCCTTACCGAGCAGGCGGCAAGGGAAAGCGGCCTTTCACACGTAGCGGTGAGCTACCGCTACTATGACACGGCTTATGGCGCGTCCATTGAAGACAAGGACGGTTTCGTGAAGGTAATCGCCGATCCGGAGAGCAACGAGATACTGGGGTGCCACATAATTGGCGCCGACGCTTCAGCGCTCATTCAAGAGGCGGCCAATGCGATGAGGCTGCGCCTACCTACCGACGCCATTACCCAATCGATTTACGTTCACCCTGCATTGCCCGAGGTGGTACAGCGAGCGTTCAGCTCTATTTGAGGGCACACGGCATCGCAGGGGTAGGGAAGAGCGATGGGAGCTTGGCCGTGTGCTAGACGCCTACTTTATCTGAGATGAGCTGTCGAATCTCCTTGACGCTTTCCTGCTGCCAGGCAGGGAAGCGGGCAGTAGTACGTTCTCGTATCGCGTTGCGGACCTCTTCGTCGGAGGCGCCGGACATCTCCTGCCTGACATCGGCATCTATCTGCTCTCGCTCCTCATTCGCCTTAGCTGGGCGCTCAATCCAGTGACCCAGGTAGTCGTGGTCTCCGGTATAGAGAACCACGGTGGGGATGGACTGAAACTCGCCGTCTTTGAGGAATTCGTTCATGATGTCCAGGTTCTCATCTCTAGGGAAGACCCGTAACTCCATGCCGGAAGCTTCAGAAATGCGGGCCACGACCGGCATGCCCCTGTAAACGTCCGGACACCAGTCCTCGCCCAGGACCAGCATCTTGGTGACTCCTGCCTCCACGGCCTTCTTGAAGAAGTCCGCGTCGTCCTGGGAGACCTCCACGCTCTGGTAATACTGCTCAAAACGGTCTTTGTTCACCTTTATCTGGGCAATGTAGTCGTTGTAGGTCAATCCGCTGGAAAACCTTTCAGGCGTTACTACGCTGGTATTTTCACCCATGATCCCTCCTTGGATACTCATGTTCCGCGGGTAGTTTACCTCTTTTTGAAGCTCCGTGCACACCTTGAAACGTGCGACCCGCCCGCTCTTTGGGAAAAACAGCAAGAAAACAGTAAACTATCTGTCTTGCCAATAGGGCAACCGCAGAAAATTAACCAGAAGGACAGTAGATTATCTCGACCCGCTTGACAAGCAAAGGAGGACATGCTAGATTATTCAGCAGAATGTTCAGAATAAACAGAGGATTTGCTAATGGCAAAGCTAGGAACATACTCATATCCGGATATTAGGTTCGGTGACGCCGTGGAGATTTCGGCCAGAATCCTGGCTAAGTTCAAGGGCGGTGTTGGGGTCAAGGGTCTGGCTTGGGAGTTGGGAATGGCGGAGAACAGCGGCACGCTTTTTGCGAAGGTTGCCGCATTGCGCGACTTTGGCCTGGTGGAAGGCAGGGGAGAGTTGAGGGTAACCGACCTCTGCCGGAAGATCCTCCACCCGGCGAACCCCAACGAAGGCCGCTGGGCGAGAGTGCAATCGTTCCAGAGGATTGACCTGCTCAGAGCCTTGTACGACAAGTTCAATGGAGAAGCGCCGGACGACTCCACGCTTCTCATTGCGCTGGAGGAGATAACCAAGGCTCCGCGGGAAGAGATAATACGCAGGTTCACCCTAATACAGAAGCATCTCATAGACGCCGCCAGGATCATGAAGAGCGCTTCCGACGCTTCACAAACCGTGACGGCCCCCAACGTGGAGCCGGCATCCTCCCCATCTTCTCCGGCTGTGGATACAGGGCCGTTTGCGGAAGCCATGGGGGACCCATCAGGACTTTACCTTGCTGCTGGTAGTGCGCGCCTTACATCGCCTCTAACAGCCGAATACCTGGATGTTGCTATCAACTTGCTCAAGGCGCTCAAGGTAACCTTGGAGGAAGAGCGACACACAGCGGCTGTAACGGGGCAACAGTAGCCCAGGCGAGCACGGGTGGGAGTCAGCAGAAAGAGGGCGCTCGATTACGCTGAAAAGCTAATGGAGCGCCCTCGTGGTGCAATAAGGCTGCAGTTGCGTCGCGGTAAAAGCGGCACAACGCTTCTGCATGACGGCAGGGCCGTCACTCGATGCTACGCCAATAGCCTTGGCCTGGCACAGGCCAGTGAAATGGCCAAGGCCCTAGGGACATCTGTCCCGGGAATTGGCGAGCACGTGGACGTTACAGTCCCGAACGGAACATTCTTCCGCGCCATAGCCATATCAGCGTTGGACCTCCGCATTCCTGGGATAGAAGTGCTGCTGGAGCGCTATCAAGAGGAAGCCGCCATGTCCAGAGGGCTGGGCAGCTTTGTAGAGTCAGCAGGCCATTAGCCCAGGTGCTCTTTGATCCTTTCGGCTAGCGCCATGTTGACGCCGGACACTTCGGCGAGCTCCGGCAAAGACGCCGCCTTTACCCCGGCCACCGAGCCGAACTTCTGAATGAGCATCCTGCGTTTCTTTGGGCCTACGCCCGGAACGGAGTCCAACAACGACCTCACCGCGCCCCTGCTTCGTCTCTGACGGTGGTAGGTGACGGCGAACCTGTGGGCTTCGTCACGGATGCGTTGCACCAGGAACAGCCCCTGCGACCCTTTGGGAAGGAGTATTGGGTCCGGGTCGTGGGGGAGAAACAGCTCCTCCCGCTCCTTGGCCAGGCTGGCTATGGGGATTCTATCCACCAGGCCCAGCTCCAGGAACACCTGAAGTGCAGCCGACAGATGACCCTTCCCTCCGTCTATCAGGACCAAGTCGGGTATGATGCCCCAGGTCTCTCCATCGGCGCGTTTACCGTTTGTGGGCGTGGAGCCGTTCTGCCCATCCGGGTCTGCATCGTAGTCGGCGCGCTGCAGTTGTTCCCCCAGCTTGCGGAACCTGCGACGCAGCATCTCCTGCATCATCGAATAGTCGTCCACGCCTTCCACGGACTTGATCCGGAAACGGCGATAGTGACCGTTCTTGGGTCTGCCTTCCTCAAAAACCACCATTGAACCAACGGGATTGCTGCCCTGGATATTGGAGATGTCGTAGCACTCCATGCGGCTTGGCAGCCTGGGCAAGCTCAGCGCTTCTCCCACCTCGTTCATGGCTTGCTGTAGATTGTTGGTATCGGATAGCCACTTGACTGCCCGCTGCTGCAGGCCTTGAGCCGCATTGTCGGCCACCATTTGCACCAAACGGCGCTTGGCGCCGCGTTGCGGGGCGATCAGCTTCACCCTGGCGCCTCGCTTCTTGCCAAGCCACTCTTCGATAACGGGTTTGTCATTACCGGCGTTGTGTTGCAGGAGCACTTCCCTGGGCACGTGGGGCGCGGAATCGTAGAACTGTTTGATGAAGTTCTCCATGATTTGAGGGGGTGTGTCTTCCCGGATGCCCTCCATGATGAAGTGGTCTCTTCCGGTCAGCTTGCCCTGACGCACAAAGAAGACCTCGACCCAAGCTTCGTCTCCACCAACGGCAAAGGCGATGGCGTCCTGGTCCGACCGGTCTTGTGAGACCACCTTCTGGTTCTCGTTAACCCGTTCGATGGCCCTTATCTGGTCTCTGAGGGCGGCTGCCCTCTCAAACTGCAGTTGTTCCGAGGCGGAGCGCATCTTCTTGTTGAGATCGCGGAGAACCTGGTCCGTCTTGCCCTCCATGAACATGATGACCTGGTCGATGATCTCCCGGTACTCATCTCTGTTTACGATGCCTATGCAGGGGGCGGCGCAGCGGTTTATGTAGTACTCCAAGCAGGGCCTGGGGTCGTTGCCGGTGATAACCTTGGTGCAAGACCTGTAGGGGAAAAGCTTCTTGAGCAGCGCCATGGTGGTGCGCACCGAACCTGCGCTGGCGAACGGGCCGAAGTACCGGGATTTGTCGTTCTGGATGCGCCGGGTGAAATAGAGCTGGGGGAAGTCTTCGTTGAGGTCTATCTTGATGTACGGGTAGGTCTTGTCGTCCTTCAGTCTGGCGTTGTACCTGGGCTTGTATCGCTTGATCAGCGTGTTTTCCAGGAGGAGCGCTTCCGCCCCGGTCTCGGCGACCGTATACTCGAAATCGGCGATGCTTGCTACCAGGTTGCGTACCCTGGGCTCCATGTTACTGAGCGAGCCGAAGTAGCTGCGCAAGCGGCTGCGCAGGTTGGCGGCCTTGCCAACGTAGATGACGTCCCCATCCGCGTTGCGCATGAGGTATACGCCGGGCAGGGTAGGGGTCGCCTTCAAGCGATCGGATATGGCCAGTGGAGTCATGGACATCTTGAGCATATTCTAGCATTGGAAATAAGGGGATTTAAGGGTACTCTGGGTGTATGCACTTGGAATGAGAACGTCTCAATAGGGAAGGGCCTTCGTGAGATATCCGTGGGCGAACATTCTGCTGCTGATAATGGGGACCGTAGAACTGGCGACGGGTCTGATGGGTCTCATATGGGGTGCGCCGGATAGGGCTATTGCCCTGCAAATACACCGGATCGCCGGTTTCAGCATAGCCTTCGTCTTGCTGTGGAAGGCAAGGAACATCCTTCCACCATTGCGCAGGCGGAGTCGGTGGAAGCGGCAGCCATACAACTTCACCGTCTTTACCGTTGCGCTGAGCCTGTTGCTGGCCTCGCTTCTGCTGGGACTGACCTGGAGCAATGTTGGCTCGTTCTATTTCCTGGGATTCAGCGGAGTAAGCTGGCACATCTATCTGTCGGTTGCTCTTGTTCCACTCGTGGCCTGGCACGTGGTGTTCCATAAGTGGAGCCTGAGGCCGCGCTTCTGGGCAGATAGGCGCGTCTTCCTCAAGTACGGCGGGATAACCGTGGGAGGTCTCGTTCTCTGGCGTCTTAGCGAAACGGCCTTGTCGGCTTTGTCCCTGCCTGGGGCGGGTCGCAGGTTCACCGGCTCGTACCACGCCGCCAGCTTTTCCGGAAACGCCTTCCCCGCTGTCTCATGGCTAAACGACAGGCCTAAACCGATAGACAGCGAATCCTGGCGTCTAAGCGTGGTTGGCCTGGTCGAGACGCCTCTGCATATCAATTTCCAGGACATCAGCGCTTACACCAAGACCGTAACGGCAACAATCGATTGCACAGGCGGCTGGTACTCCACTCAGGAGTGGACGGGGATGCCGCTGACGGAGCTGCTGGACAGGGCAGGGGTCAAAGAGGGGGCCGCCAGCGTCACGGTGCGCTCGGTGACCGGCTACTACCGGCGGTTTTCGCTGGAGGAAATCACGGAGTACATACTTGGGACGCAGGTTGGCGGCGAACGACTTTCGCACTGGCACGGGTTCCCGTTGCGGCTGGTGGCGCCGGGTAAGCGCGGGTACGATTGGGTGAAGTGGGTGGAAAGGGTGGAAGTGAACGACACCAGCAAGTGGCTGCAGCCTCCTTTGCCGTTGCAGTAGAGGGGACATCGGAGCATGGTTGATTGAAGCTCAACCGTGCCTAAGCTAAAATAGAGTTCGCGGCCAAGCCAAGAAAGAGTCATGGAAGCACCAAAGCGCCTTAGAGGCATGCAAGACCAGCAACCGGACCAGACCCGCATTCTCAGTTGGGTTGGCCTCACTTTGGGTAATTTCCTTGACGGCTACGGTTATCGCCGTATAGACACCCCTCTGCTGGAAGAGACGGAGCTTTTCCTGCGCAAGTCGGGCGGAGAGCTTGCCAGCAAGATGTACACCTTCACCGACCCCGGTGGAAGGCGGGTAAGCCTGAGACCCGAATTTACATCATCCGTGGTGAGAGCACATCTCCAAGGCCTGGGAGACGGTCAATTCCCGCTGCGCTGGCAGTATCGCGGCCCCGTGTTCAGATACGAGATGGATGAGGCCGAATACCGCCAGTTCACCCAAGCCGGGGCTGAGCTGATAGGCGCAGCCGGCCCCTGGTCGGATGCGGAGGTCATGGCTATAGCTTGCCAGGGCCTGGCAAGGCTGGGCATAAAGTGTCAATTGGTGATAGGCCACGTGGGATTCATGGGGGCGCTGCTGGAGGAGCAGAGAGTATCCGACAGAGCGGGGCTGTTCCTGCTCAATAGCATATCGGACTTGCGCCGGGGCGATGAAGGCGTTGAAGAGGTGATCCGGCGAGCCGGTATTTTGGGGCTGTCTCAGGGCGATAACGAGACACCCGTTCAGGATAGCAATCCGTCCGAAGACACCATGAGCGCACTGGAACAGTACCTTGGCAGGACTAATCTACTTGCCAGGGGTGTTCGCACGCCAACGGAAATACACGAGCGGTTCATCCGCAAACACAGATCGAGAGGCGACTTCGATGGATTCGATGACGCCGCCGTTCTGTTGAGCAAGGTTGCCCAGAAGAACGGCAGCGTCACGGAGGCGCTGGGCAGTGTGAGGGAGATGGAGCTTCCAGCCAGGGCTTTGGCGGAGTTGGACCGCTTGGAGGAGTCGCTAAAGGCCTTCGCCATACATGAAGTGGAAGCCGACGTTGTGCTGGACTTCGGCCTGGCAAGGGGGATCGCTTACTACAGCGACCTTATATTCGACCTGAAGCGGCCCGGCTCAAACGGCGCTTCCCTGGGAGGAGGAGGCCGCTACGACGGCCTTGCCCGGGCCATGGGAGGGACGGAGCTTGTGCCAACCATGGGATTCGCTTGGTCATTGGAGCGCGTGGTGGAAGCTGTGATTCAGGACGGCGACGGCGGCAGGCCCTGGGAAGAGCAGGGGGAGGTGGCGCTGGTCAGGCCAGCCGGCGAACCGGCTTTCCAGGCGGCATTGCGTGAGGCTGATAGACTTCGCAGCCTGGGAGGCAGGGTGCATTCGGATGTGACGGTTCGTTCCCTGGAGGATAGCGTGTCGTATGCCAGGGAGACGGGGATAAGCCGGGTGATCACGGTTGAGTCGAACGGAGAGGTCTCTTACGAAGATGTTTGACAACTCTTCACAAAAAGGCCCTGAAGAAACGCTGAGGCTGGCCATACCCAGCGACGGCGAGATGTACGAGTCGACGCTGAGGTTCCTTTCGGAATGCGGCATGAGCGTGTCCAGGGGTAATTTCCGGCACTACATGGGGCAGCTTAGTTCATTGAGCGACGTGGTAGTGCTGTTCCAACGCGCCGCCGACATCACCAGCAAGGTGGAGGAGGGCAGCGCCGACATAGGAATCGTGGGGTTGGACAGATTCGCCGAGTACAGGCTGGACGACGGCGAGAGCCTTACAATCATCGATGACCTGTCCTATAGCCGGTGCAAACTGGTGACCGCCGTCCCCCAGGGGTGGCTTGACGTCTCGGAGATGGCAGACCTGGCAGACCTGGCCGCGGAGTTCAGGGAGCGCGGCCGCGACCTGCGCGTCGCCACGAAGTATCCCCGGTCCACCCAGAGGTTCTTCTTCAGCCGCGGCATCTACTATTTCACGCTTGTCCAATCCAGCGGCAGCCTGGAGGCGGCCCCCCTCATGGGCTTTGCCGACGTCATTGTGGATATATCCGCCACCGGCACCACGCTGAGAGAGAATCAGCTCAAGACCCTGGCGGATGGGACGGTCATGGAATCCCAGGCGTGTCTCATAGGAAACAGGACGTCTCTGAGAGGCAACGGGGTGAAGAAGGAGTTGACGCGCCGCTTCATTGAGCGGATAGAGGGCTACATGGAGGCGCGAAACTACTTCAGGGTCACTGCCAACGTGCAGGGGGAGTCCGCCGACCGGGTGGCTCTCGCGGTGATGTCCCGCGCTAATCTAGCGGGACTCAAGGGCCCTACGGTAGCCCGCGTCTATACCCCGGATGCAGAGGGTTGGTACGCTGTGACCGTGGTGGTCCCCCAAGCGAGTCTGCAGGAGTCGCTTGATCACTTCAGGTCAATTGGGGCTACCGGCATATCCGCGGTCCAGCCCAGATACGTGTATCATGAAGAGTCCGTGGCGTTCCGGGAGCTTCTCGGAGCGCTGGGTGAAGGCTGATAGCCTGTTCTTTCAATTAGCTAAGTTGGTGTTTGCATGAGGATTCTCCGTGGCCTGGAAGAGGCCAAATATCATATCGCCGGGCGTGGCAACATAGAGTCCGATGCCGTTCCGGAGGCGGTGGCGAAGGGCATAGAGGACATCTTTGGCAGAGCTATGTCACCGTCGGAAGTGGTTGCTTGCATACTGGAAGAGGTGCGGCTTCGCGGCGACGCAGCGGTCAAAGAGTTTTCCCGGCGCATAGACGGCGTGGACTACGATGACCTGGAAGTCGATAGGGAGGATATGGAGCGTGCCTACAATTCGCTGCCTGAGGAACTCCGCGACGCCATGCAGACAGCCGCCGCACGAATAGGCAGCTTTGCCAAGGCGTCTCTTCCCAAGTCGTGGTACGACGAGACCACGGGTCTGGGTGAAACCGTATCCCCGTTGGAGCGAGTTGGCGTGTACGCTCCGGGAGGCACGGCGGCCTATCCATCCACAGTGCTTATGACTGTGGTCATCGCCCGCTCCGCCGGTGTGGATGAGATAGTGATGTGCACGCCCGTGAGGGGCGCACAGTCCGACGTTGTACTGGCGGCGGCTTACGCGGCAGGCGTGGATCGCGTGTTTCGCATAGGCGGCGCGCAGGCCGTTGCGGCCATGGCCTACGGCACGGAGTCGGTGCCCGCAGTGCACAAGATATGCGGCCCGGGGAACATATTCGTTACACTGGCTAAGAAGCAGGTGTTCGGAGCGGTGGGCATTGACGGCATCTTCGGCCCAACCGAGACTATGATAATAGCGGACGAGCATGCAGACCCCAGGGTCTGCGCCGCGGACCTTCTTGGGCAGGCGGAGCATGATGTTATGGCTTCTCCGGCCATGGCCACCGATTCCGAGGCGCTGGCTAATGAGGTGACGGCTGAGATGGAACGGCAGATGGAGACGCTTGAGCGCAGGGAGATAGTCCGTGGGGCAGTGGACGGCCAGGGGGTCATTTTTATTGTGGACAACCTTGACCAGGCCGTGGAAGTTGCCAACCTGTTTGCACCTGAGCATCTTACATTGCTGGTCCAAGACCCATGGGCTTTGAAGCCCAAGGTCCGCCACGTTGGAGCGCTCTTTTTGGGGCATCATTCAGGCGAGGTGCTGGGCGATTATATAGCCGGGCCCAGCCACACCATTCCGACGCACGGCACGGCCAGGTTTGCCTCTTACCTGGGCTCCGATCAGTTTGTAAAGCGATTTCCCGTAGTGTCGCTTGATGAGTCGATAGCGGACGAACTGACAGAGCCGGCGGCGATTCTAGCCCGCGCCGAAGGCCTCACGGCTCACGCACGAGCCGTGGAGTTGAGAAAAGAACAAAGGAGACCCTCCTAGTCAGATGAACGATTCTACAGACATAACCGGACTGATGCTTCCCCAGGTAAGGGAGGCCCTGCCATACGCCGGGGTAGACCCGCCGGAGGTTCTGGCTCAACGCGCCGGCATCTCGGCGGACAGAGTCGTTAAGCTCAACGGGAACGAAAACCTGTACGGCGCTTCACCCAAAGTGGCCAAGGCGCTGGCTGACTACAGCGCCTATCACATCTACCCGGACCCCAGGCAGGGCTGGTTGAGAAAGGTGCTTGCCGAGTACACGGGGAGCGACCCTGAGCGAATTGTAGCCGGTGTGGGCAGCGACGAGATAATAGACCTGCTGCTGCGCCTCTTCGTGGGCCCCGGCGATCAGGTCATCCGCTTTTCGCCGGGCTTCGAGATGTACACCACGTTCACCCACTTGGTGGGGGGCAGGATGGTGTCCATTCCGTTGGACGAGACGTTCGACGTGGACATAGAGGAAGCGCGCCGAGCCGCCGAGCAGGAGAACGCCAAGATCCTCTTCCTGACCGTGCCCAATAATCCTACGGGCAATCTGTTCAGCGAAGAGACCGTTAGGAGCCTCCTACAGTCGAATATCCTGGTGGTTGTGGATGAGGCTTACCACGAGTTTTCCAAGACAACCATGGCTCATCTTTTGCCCGAGTACCCCAATCTGGTTGTGCTCAGAACATTCAGCAAATGGGCGGGCCTGGCGGGTCTCAGAATAGGCTACGGCATAATGAGCCCTGAGATAGCTGAACGTATGCTTGTAATAAAGCCTCCGTACAACGTCTCCATAGCCGCCGAGATAGGTCTGTACGCATCCCTTGAAGACAAGGAGATGCTTCTGTCGCGCGTTGATGAGATTGTGCGCCAGAGAGACGCGCTCTTCAGGAGGCTGCAGGGTATGACGAGGCTGGCGCCGTTGCCGTCTCACGCCAACTTCATCCTTTGTCGCATTCAGGGCGGCAACGGAATGTACGTTTATGAGGAGCTTGCCAAGCGCGGCATCTTCGTTCGCTACTACAACAATCCCCAGTTACAGGATTACGTGCGGATCAGCGTGGGGCTGCCGGAACACAACCAGGCGCTGGTGGAAGCTTTGCAGGATATACTTTCGTGAGGAGCAAAGGCAACAATGGTCTCAGGAGCAGGTAACGACAAGGATCTCGCGGGCGTCACTCGGCGCGCCGCCATCAAGAGGGAGACTGGCGAGACCAAGATCAGCATTGAGCTGGGCATAGACGGGACGGGGCAGTACTCCATAGATACCGGCCAGCCGATGTTCGATCACATGCTGGCGCAGCTTTCCAAGCACGGCTTGATTGACGCCGTGATATCAGCGAAAGGCGACAACCTTCCGGACGCCCATCACCTGATAGAGGATGTTGCCATAGTGGCCGGCCGCGCTCTGAGGCAGGCTATTGGCGAAGGGAAGGGCATACGGCGCATGGGGTTCGCGGTGGTGCCATTGGATGAGACGCTCGCTCGAGTAGTGGTTGACGTGGGGGGTAGGGGATACGCCGTGGTGGACACCCAGCTTGAAGGCGCCAGGTTTGGCAATATTCCCGGCGAACTCATCGGCCACTTCTTCCAGAGCTTTGCTATTGAAGGCGGCATCAACGTACATGCCAGCATCCTGGCGGGCGTGGATCCGCACCACAAAGCGGAGGCGTTGTTCAAGGCCCTGGGCCGCTCCTTGCGAGTCGCTCTGGAGCCCGATCCCAGGCTTGCCGGGGATATACCCAGCACCAAGGGGACGATATCAGGCTGATGCCGGTCCGCTAAGCTTCGAACAGCTCAAACCGGTACTCTTCTATAACCGGATTGGCCAGGAGCTTGTCGCACATCTCGCTTACCTGGCGCTCCGCTGCCGCCTTGTCCGTTTCCTGGACCTTCAGTTCCAGGTATTTACCGGCACGAACGTCGGCTACGGATTCAAAGCCCAGGCTCTTCAGGCCTCCCATGATTGTTCGGCCCTGGGGATCGTTGACCGTTGGCTTGAGGGTAACGTAGACCTTTGCGACGTACAAAGCTATTGATCCATTCGCGCTGCGCTGGTGCAGGGGATGCCGCGCCCCAGCCCTCTGGTCTCGTCACTGAACAGGTTGCCTTTGTATGCTTCGTAGAAGCGCTCTATGCGGTCCTCGTCTATTCCCTCGAACTCATCCAGGACACCCCAGGCGGTGAGGGCAACGGTTCCCTCCGGTATGTTGGGGTAGAACCTGGTCACAAGCCACTCTCCGTTTCCGCTCAAGTTGTCGTGGACCTCTCGCAGCTGTTCAACGCCTTCAGTGAGATTGTGGCTAATTATCACGTTGCCGTGCTCCATGTTGTGGACCACTATTTCGTCCGCTACTTCGCCATCGTAGAACCCGCACTGTGTTGTAGCAGACCAGTGGTCGCCGGAGGTGGGCGGCGCGGTGCTGTAGGCAACGGTCTGCGGGTCTACATGGAATGCGGATGGCATCAGGGCTTGAGGCACCCCGATGCCATCGACGTAGCTAGAGGTTCCGCTGCCCGTGCCAAGCCCGCCTCCGGGCAGCACAGAGGGGAGGAACAGCCCCACTATAATGGCAACGGCGAATGTTCCTGCGCCTATCAGGTATAGGATCCGGCGGCGCTTCTTCTTGCTTTCCTGCCGCTCTCTGCGGGCGGTACGTATTTCTCCGCGCCGCACGGCGGTGCGACGTCTCTCTCTTTCCCTTGCCAAGTGCGTCTCCTTGCAGCTACGCTATCTGCTCTCCGGTCAGTCTGGCGTAGGCTTCCATTATCTCCGGTTTGTTTTCTCCACTATATCATCCGGCAGGCTGGGCGCAGGAGGTTAGGCCTGCTCGCCGGAATGTCTCATCAACGTAGCGTACGTAGTAGCTGTAGTCAAAGAATCCGTCAAGCTCCGCGGCAGGCATGGCGGAGACAACTTCCTGCTCCTCTCTAACCAGGTTACGGAAGTCCAGCCCTTCATCCCAAGAGCGCATAGCGTTTCTCTGCACGATTTCGTATGCCTTCTCCCGGCTCAAGCCGCCCTGTTCCACCAGGCCAAGCATGACGCGTTGCGAGAATATGACGCCTCTTGTGGATTCAATGTTCTCCATCATTCGTTCAGGGTAGACTCGCAGCCCCTGCATGACATGATTGAACAGGCTCAGTATGTAATCCAAGGCCAGACACGCGTCGGGCAGTATGATGCGCTCCGCGGATGAATGGCTGATGTCTCGCTCGTGCCAGAGAGCGACGTTTTCCAGCGCAGTCACGGAGTGGCCGCGTATGAGGCGGGCCAGGCCGCAGACCCGTTCCGAGAGCTCCGGGTTGCGCTTGTGGGGCATGGCGGATGAGCCGGTCTGCCCCTCGCCGAAAGGCTCCTCGACTTCCCGCACCTCGGTGCGCTGTAGGGAGCGTATCTCGGTGGCGAACTTCTCCAGGGAAGCCGCTATCAAAGCCAGCGCGGACACGAAGTGAGCGTATCTATCGCGCTGGATGATCTGGCTGGATATGGGGGCCACCTCTAGGCCAAGGTGACGGCATACGCTCTCCTCCACGGAGGGCGGTACGGTGGCATGGGAACCCACGGCTCCGGATATTTTGCCCACGGCCATCTGCTTCCTGGCTGCCAACAGGCGCTCATGGTGGCGGTTCATTTCGTCCCACCACAGGGCAAGCTTCAGCCCGAAGGTGATGGGCTCGGCATGAATGCCGTGGGTGCGGCCCATCATAAGGGTGTCCTTGTGCTCTTTGGCGCGTGCTTTCAAAGTCGCTATGAGGGCTTCCACTTCTTCCAGCAAGAGGTCAGCCGCTTCCAGCAGCTGTAGGCTCTGAGAAGTGTCCAATACGTCGCTGGAGGTGAGCCCCAGATGGATCCAGCGGCCCTCCTCGCCCAGGTTTTCCGTGATGGAGCGGGTGAAGGCGGTCATGTCATGGCGGGTGCGCTGGAATATCTCGTCCAGGCGAACAGGATCATAGGCAGCGTGCCTCAGCTTGGCCATGTCGTCCTGTGGGATGACCCCGGCTTCCGTCCAGGCTTCACACACCGCCAGCTCCACGGCAAGCCACTTGTCGTACTTGTTCTCTTCAGACCACACTTTTTTCATCTTGGGCCTGGAGTAGCGGTCGATCATGCTTTTCTCCCGTTGGCGTGTTGCTTTAGATAGTCGAGCACGTCAAAGAAGTCCCGAAGCTCTCTACTGGGCAAGCTCTCCTTGAGACGCATGTCCAGAAGCCGCGACTTAGCAAAGACGAGGTCCGCTCGCCGTGCCGGGCAGTAATCGGATATGCCGTCGCCTGCGTAGTACACCCGATAGCCGCGGTCACGGTAGCTGTCGACAACGGAGCATTTGCAGTTGCCCCATTCCGTACAGTCCTCCCGCGTGTACCTGTAATCGAACTCCATACCCTGGTCGGAGAACCTGGCGCCCACGGCGTAGGTAGGCAGCCATTGAAGGTTGGCGGCCTCCAACAGCGCCTCTACGTAGAAGTCCAGCCCGTAGGTAACCACGGCAAGCTCAATGCCGCCGCCCTTGCAGAAATCCGCCAGCTCCGGAAAGCCGGGTCGGAGCCGGGCTGCTTCCCTTACGTAGGCCTGCATTTCATGCTTGGCGGCCGTAATGGGCCTAAACGGCATCTCAAAGTAGTCCTTGGGCTTGATGCTTCCCCGGTGGAACATATCCAGGAGCGGGCGCCAGTCCGTTTCACTGAACCGGTCCAGCACCAGGTGGGCTACGTTCTGCTGAGCGGCGGTATCGTCGAAATCGCTGAGGATGGCTAGTTTCATGATTGCAACAGTTCACTCAGGGAGCGGATTGTGCGGTCGGGTAGGGTGGAGGAGCCTTCCGGCAGCCCGCCGCCTTTCCAGTCGTTCCATATGCCGGTGATGCCGACCCTTTGGGCTCCTTGCACATCCCACTCCAGGTTGTCTCCCACCATCCACGACTGTTCAGCAGGCACGCCAAGAACATCCAGCGAGTGCCTGAAGACGCGCGCATCCGGTTTGCCTACACCGAACTCTCCTTCGATTACAATGGAGCCGAAAAGCGGCGCCAAGTTGAACCGCTGTATCTTGGCCTGCTGGGTTGAAGCAGCGCCGTTGGTAATCAGTCCCAACCGTACACCCCTGGCGCGCAGCTCGGTCAGGGTTTCCACGGCTCCGGGGAAGGGGGCAACGGCTTCTTCTCGTTCCACTCGATAGGCATCCGCTATTTGCTGAGCCGTATCTGCATCGTCGATGCCAAACCGAAGCAGCGCCATTTGTACGATTTTCCGGCCTGCAAGAAGCTGGTTGAATCGCCCCCAGCGATGCCGTTCCGGGTTGCTCCAAAACCAGGAGCGTTCGCTCATAATCGCCGAAAAAAGCCTCTGTGGGGAATCTATCTCCAACTCAGAGATGAATCGATTGCAGATGTTCTGCCAGCACTCGCCGGCCACACTATCAAAAGCAAGGATGGTGTCGTCCAGGTCCACTAGCAGGGCCTTGGGGAGACTTTGAATTGCCAACCGTGGATTATCCCTCCCGAAGTCGTTCACGATAAGCAGCGTAAGCCTGGCGTATATTATCATACTTGAGGCTAAGGATACCGGCGGCCAGATATGCGGCATTGCGCGCCCCCCAGCTTCCAACGGACACGCATGCCACGGGCACGCCGGGTGGCATCTGGACGATGGAGTGCAGAGCATCCACGCCGTTCAGATCGCTGGTTGGCAGCGGTATGCCGATGACCGGCAGGTCCGTCCAGGCCGCCACCGTGCCGGGCAGCGCAGCCGCGCCTCCGGCGCCGGCGATGATCACCTCCACGCCGCGCTCCGTTGCCGACTTTGCATAATCGGCGACTTTCTGAGGCGCGCGGTGCGCCGATATAGCGTTGAACTCATGGCTGATGCCAAGGTCGTCCAGGACCTGCAAGGTACTTTGAACCAGCGGTTCGTCCGTTATACTGCCAACAATTACGCCTACAAGAGGCATGTTTACCCTCCAATGTTGAGATTCAATTTGGTTGTTCGATACCGGATGCGACGGCCATCCCCGCGGGCAGGGCGGCGATGTCGCTGCGATAGAAGCTGCCATGGAACCGTACGCGCTTTACGGCATCGTAGGCTCTTTGGCGCGCTTCCACCAAGTCACCGCCTTCACCCACCACCGTCAGCACACGACCGCCGTCGCTGAGCGCTTTGCCGTTGTCCAGTTTAGTGCCGGCGTGGAAGACCAGGGCGGTCTCCTCCGAGCGCCCGATACCTTCGATTTCGAACCCGGTCTCATAGCTCTGCGGATACCCCCCGGATGCCACGGCTACCGCAACGCAAGAGCGATTATTCCAGCTAATTTGCGTTTCAGATAGGTTGCCTTTAGCTATGGCCTGCATTATCTCAACCAGGTCCGTATCCAGCCTGGGCAGGATCACCTGTGCTTCAGGGTCTCCCAGCCTGGCGTTGAACTCTATGACCTTCGGGCCGTCTTCAGTCATGGCCAGCCCTCCGTACAGAGCGCCCCGGTAGGGATGACCTTCCTTTGCCATTCCCTCTATGGCGGGCAGAATCACCTGTTTTTCTACCCGCTGGGCAAGCTCCGCTGTCCAGAACTCGACAGGGCTGTAGCTGCCCATGCCGCCGGTGTTTGGCCCTGCATCGCCGTCGTACGCTCTTTTGTAATCACAGGCCGATACCAAGGGCGAAATATGCTGTCCATCGCTGAAAGCAAAGACGCTTACCTCGCGACCTTCCAGGTACTCTTCTATGACCACGGTGGCCCCGGAATCTCCCAGTGTGCGCCGGTTCATTAAATCGTCCAGCGCGGATGAAGCGGCATCCTTGCTTGCAGCCACCACCACGCCCTTGCCGGCGGCAAGTCCATCGGCCTTTATTACGATTGGCGCGTTGCGGCTATCAAGAAATCGTTGTGCTTCTGGGTAGGAGTCGAAGGTGACGCTTTGAGCGCAGGGGATGTTGTGCCGCTTCATGAACTCCTTGGCGAACGCCTTACTGGTTTCCAGTCGAGCCGCCGCCTGTGTCGGTCCGGCAATGGCCAGGCCGTTTTTCTGGAACAGGTCTACAACTCCCGCTTGGAGCGGCGCTTCCGGCCCGACGACTGTGAGGTCTACGCCGTGCCGTTTGGCGGCCTCCAGCAGGCCTGCTGTGTCCGTTGCCTGCACGGGGAGGTTGCTGCCCAGCCGCGCCGTACCGGCGTTGCCCGGAGCAATGAGGACCTCATCGACCTGCGGACTCTGACTTAGCTTCCAAGCAATGGCGTGCTCTCGAGCGCCGTTTCCAATGACGAGAAGCTTCATCACTCCCACTCGATCGTTCCGGGCGGTTTGCTGGTAATGTCGTACACCACGCGGTTCACCTGAGGCACTTCATTCACGATGCGGTTGGATATCTTGGCAAGGACTTCATAGGGAAGCCTGGCCCAGTCGGCGGTCATGGCGTCCTGGCTGGTCACGGCACGCACGGCTACGGCGTATCCGTACGTCCTGAAATCGCCCATGACGCCAACACTGCGCGCGTCGGTGAGCACGGCAAAGCTCTGCCAGAGGTCCCTGTACAGATTGGCCCCCTTGATCTCGTCCATTACTACCCAATCGCAGGCCCGCAGCACCTCCAGCTTCTCTTTGGTCACCTCGCCAAGTATGCGTATGGCTAGACCTGGGCCGGGGAAGGGCTGGCGATGCACCATCTCTTCGGGCAGGTCCAAGCTCAGGCCTGCATCCCGAACCTCATCTTTGAACAGGTATCTCAACGGCTCCACCAGCTCAAGGGCCATGGTGGAAGGCAGCCCGCCCACGTTGTGATGCGTCTTTATCTTTGCCGAGGCAGCGTTTTCCGAGGTCTGGCTTTCTATGACGTCCGGATAGAGGGTTCCCTGGGCAAGGAAATGCACATCGCCCAGTCTTTCGGCGGCGACGTCTTCAAAGACGTGTATGAACTCTTCGCCTATGACGTGGCGCTTTCTTTCAGGGTCGGTTACTCCGGCCAGCTTGTCGAGGAAGCGCTCCTCCGCGTCTACGAAGATTAGATTGAGTCCCAGGTTCCTTTCGAACACCTTCAGGACGCGTTCCGGCTCTTCACGGCGCATGAGTCCGTTGTTGACGAAGATACAGGTGAGCTGGTCGCCCACGGCTCTATGCAGCAGCACCGCGGCTACAGCCGAGTCTACGCCTCCGGAGAGGGCGCAGATGACCTTGCCGTCGCCCACCTGCTCTCTGATGCGTTCTATGGAGCGAGTTACGAAGTTCTCAGGTGTCCATAAACCATGGCAGCCGCAGATTTCATAGAGAAAGTTGGCCAGCAGGTCTTTTCCTTGCGGCGTGTGCACCACTTCCGGGTGGAACTGCAGGCCTATTATGCCGTCGCTGCCCATGACGGCCACGGGCGAGTTGTCCGTATATGCCAACGATTTGAAGCCCGGCGGCAGTTCCGCTATCTGGTCGCCGTGGCTCATCCATACGGGCATGCTTGGGGGCATATTGGCAAAGAGCGAGCTGGAAACGTTCTGATGCAGGACTGCATGGCCGTACTCGCGCTCCGTTGCCTGTACCACCTTGCCGCCCAGTTGGTGAGTGAGCACCTGCATCCCGTAGCAGATGCCCAACACAGGCAGTCCGCTGTCGTACACCCATAGCGGGGCAAGCGGCGCGCCTTCTTCATAGACGCTGGCGGGTCCCCCGGAAAGGATGACCCCCTTGGGGTTGATCTTGCGGACGTCATCCCAGTCCGCGTCGTGCGATACTATCTCACAGTAAACGCGGCACTCCCGCACTCTACGCGCAATCAACCTGCTGTACTGTGAGCCGAAATCTACAATGACAACAGCCTCCTCCTGTATTTGCGGTGCTTCTCCAGGAAGAGGCTGTTGTCCTCGCTTCTCTTCAGCAATCTCCAGGTAGGTGGAGACCTCTACGTCATCGCTGGTGGATACCCGTCGAGAAGGTGGAATTTCTTGTTCCATGTCCAGGTCCAACCCTCCGTTGTTAGGACCAATGCAGACTAAATTGAGCGTAACACCTGTGCTATACTCGGTCAAGATAATTCTGAACAGTAATGACGGGGTTTCGTCTGGGCCATTCGACAAACAGATTTCTTGAATCGCTCGCTGATGCGGTTGCATGTGAAGTAGAGCAGGGGATAGAGGCTCTCCGCAAAGGCGGCGTTGTTGCCTATCCCACCGATACGGTCTACGGCTTGGGCGCCGGTCTGTCGGACGACGCGGCCGTTCAGAGAGTGATTGACGCTAAGGGCAGGGCCGAATCCATGGGCATGCCGCTATTGCTATCCCGGGCGGATATGCTGGCTCCGATAGTGAAAGAGGTGCATCCAGAGGCTGAGGCGTTGATAGAGCGTTTCTGGCCGGGCGCTTTGACCCTGGTGATGACTAAATCAGCCGCGGTGTCCGATCTGGTAACAGGTAGCCGTTCCTCGGTTGCGGTGCGAGTTCCCAATCACCCGGTGCCGCGCGCTCTTTCCGAAGGAGTGGGTGGGCCCATCATAGGAACGAGCGCCAATCGCACCGGAGCGGTGCCCGCTTCTTCCGCCGTACAGGTGAGGGAGCAGTTAAACGGCGCCGTTGATCTGGTGATAGACGGCTTACCTTCGCTGGGCGTCCAGTCTACGATCCTCGATCTAACCGGCCCCGCGCCTAGAGTCCTCAGGGCCGGCGCTGTCTCGCTTGAAGAAATCCAATCAGTTTGCCCGGGCGTGCAATGATGGTTCTCGAACTCTACTCATCCCAGGCTGACCGTACACTGCGCGATCTGTTCTCCGAGAATAGCTTTCCGCTGTACCGGCTCATGGGATATCAGCTGGGCTGGCTTGACGAAGCCGGCTTGGAGCTGCCTTCGCCGGTTGCGCAGACAAGGTTGCACGCCAGCCTGGCTCTGGCGGCCTGCGAGGCCGTTGGCGGCTCCGTAGACCGGGCTGCTCCGGCAGGTGCGGCCGTGGAGCTGCTCAACCAGTTCGTCCAAGTCCACTCCGACATACAGGACGGGCTCCCGCAACGGTATGGCCGCGACACGCTCTGGTGGGTTTGGGGCCCGGCGCAGGCCATAAACACCGGGGACGGCTTCCACGCCCTGGCCAGACTGCGCCTAATGCAGCTTCTGGAAGAGCGTATGCCGCCGCAGGAAATCCTGGGTATGGTCAACATTTTGGACAAGGCGTCGTTGCGCATGCTGGAGGGGTTGCACCAGGATATGGTCTACCAGGAAAGGGTGGATATACTGCCGGAGGCGTACCTTGAAACGGCGCGGGAAAAGGTTGGCGCGCTCATGGGGGCCGCCTTGGAACTGGGCGCATTGTGCGGAGGAGCCTCCAAAGAACAGGGCAGGGCTTTCAGAGAGTTCGGTGAAGAGATAGGCGTAGCCTTTCAAGTCCAGGAGGATATTCAGATGCTTTGGGGCGAGCCTGTTTCGGGCAGGCCAAGGGGCGCTGATCTGCTGAACAAGAAGAAGGGCTACCCCGTTCTCTACACCTTGGACCAGGCGGAAATAAGCCTGAAACGAGACCTTGGAACGTTGTTCCTAAAGCGCGTGCTGGAACCGCCCGACCTGGAGCATCTGGTGGCTACCCTGGACGGGCTGAAAGCCCGCGACGCCGCTCTAGCCAAGGTTCATGAGCTTTACAGCCGGGCGGTTGCCGGATTGGAAGAGTCGGGGTCAGCCGACGTGGCTAACCTGAGGTCTATTGCAGCCTGGCTGGTTCTCAGGGAATAATGAGACGGATGATGGAGATAGGCCGTGCCTAAGAAGACGGTGCGACACATGGATGTATCCGGTAAGCGCGTTCTGCTGCGCGCCGACCTCAACGTTACCTTTGTCCCAGGCACAACCCAGATTGCGGACGACGGCAGAATCAAGGCTACGCTTCCCACCATCGATTATCTGAAGGAGCAGGGCGCTGGCATCATTCTCTGCTCCCATCTGGGACGGCCCAAAGGGCAGGTGGTGGAAGAGATGCGCCTGGCTCCGGTGGCGGACCGCTTGATCGATCTCCTGGGCGGGTCTGTAAAGTACGTCAGGGACTGCGTAGGCTCTGAAGTGGAAGAGGCTGCGCGTGAGTTGAAACCGGGCGACGTGCTATTGCTGGAAAACCTGCGTTTCCATGCAGGTGAGGAGAAGAACGATCCAGAGTTCGCCAGGTCGCTGGCTTCCCTGGCAGACGTTTACGTGGATGACGCGTTTGGCGCTGCTCACCGTGCCCACGCCTCCATCCACGCCGTTACGCAGTTCCTGCCCTCTGCGGCGGGCTTCCAGATGAGTCGCGAGCTGGAAATGCTCGGCGAGGCCCTTGACCGCCCGCTGCGGCCTCTCGCCGCGGTTATGGGAGGCGCTAAAGTCAGCGACAAGATAGCCGTGTTGGACAACCTGGTGAGCCGCGTTGACCGGTTGTTCATCGGCGGTGGTATGGCCGCCACGTTCCTTGGCGCTCAGGGTTACGAAACCGGCCTCTCTCCGGTGGAGGCGGACAGCTTCCAGACCACCTTGGATATTCTGAGCAGCGCGGAAAAGCAGAAGGCCCAGGTATTCATGCCGTTGGATTTTGTAACTGCCGACGCCTTTGATGAGCACGCTTCCACCAAAATCGTGCCGTTCAACCAGGTGCCGCACAATAGCTTCATCATGGATATAGGCCCCGACACCGTTGAATCGTTCAGGCAGGGCTTGAACGGCTGTTTGACCGTGATCTGGAATGGCCCCCTGGGCGTTTTCGAATGGGAGGCCTTCAGCAATGGCACCAGAGCCATGGCCGAGGCTATTGCAAACCTAGAAAACGCAACCACCGTTCTGGGAGGAGGTTCAACCGCCGGGGCCGTTTCGGCGCTTGGCCTTGCTTCCCAGGTTAGCCACGTTTCCACGGGCGGCGGCGCATCACTGGAGCTGATGGAAGGCAAACAGCTGCCCGGAGTGGCTGTTCTACCCGATGAGGATGACTAGATGATAGACTTTCCGGCCCTTGCCGACATGGTTGATTCGACCCCTTCCAAGATAGTCATGCTTGTCGTCGACGGCCTTGGCGGGATGCCGCATCCCGATACGGGGCTTTCAGAGCTTGAGACAGCCGCTCTGCCCAATCTGGACAGGTTGGCCAGGCAGTCGTCGGGAGGTATGACCATTCCGGTCCTGCCCGGCGTGGCTCCGGGCAGCGGCCCGGGCCATCTGGCTCTGTTTGGATACAACCCGCTCAATTACTTCATTGGCCGCGGCGTGCTTGAAGCTCTAGGCATAGACGCCCCCTTGGGAGACGGCGACGTTGCTGCCAGAGGCAACTTCTGCACCATAGATAGCAGCGGGTTGCTAACTGACCGAAGAGCAGGGCGCATTCCGTCTGAGGAGAGCTTTCCGCTGGTCGAAATCCTGGACACGATTGAAGTGCCGGGCGTGCAGTTGTCGGTGCTGCCGGTCAAAGACTACAGGTTTGTCTTGCTAATGAAGGGCGCCGGTCTCAGCGACGGCGTCAGTGAGACAGACCCTCAGCGCATAGGCGTGGAACCCCTTGAAGTGGAAGCTCTGGACGCCAATGGAGAGGCGACGGCGTCCGCGGCCAACGCTTTCATACAGCAGGCAAGGGAGAAGCTTGCTGGACAATCACGGGCAAACATGGCGCTGTTGCGCGGCTTCTCACAGTTGCCGTCCTTTCCTTCCATGGGTGAGTCGTACAGGCTCAATCCCGCGGCAGTAGCCGCGTACCCCATGTACCGCGGATTAGCCCGCGTGGTTGGCATGAAGGTAATTCAGACGGGCCAGTCCTTTGAAGATGAGCTGGATGCACTGGGCGAGCGCTACGAGAACCATGATTTCTTCTACTTGCATTACAAGCCGGCCGATGCCGCTGGGGAAGACGGCAGCTTTGAGGCTAAGGTGAAAACGTTGGAGGATTTGGATGCGTGTATCCCGCGTATCCTTGATCTGAATCCCGATGTACTGGTGGTAGCCGGAGACCATTCTACGCCGGCTGTTCTGGCGGCCCATAGCTGGCACCCCGTGCCGGTATTGATCCACTCTAAGGATACGCTGGGCGACGGAGTAGAGGCATTCAATGAGCGCGCCTGTGCCCGCGGGTCTCTGGGCACGTTCCAGGCGGAATATCTGATGCTTCAGACGCTTTCTCACGCCGGCAAGCTAGCCAAGTACGGGCCGTAGCCGGTCCATCAAGCCAAGGAGGCACCTCTTGGGCAGACCGTTCATAGCAGGCAACTGGAAAATGAATACAACCATCCATCAGGCGGGCTTTCTTGCCGCGGCTATCAGGAGCAACCTGGAGGACATCACAGGCGTGGAAGTTGTGCTCTGTCCCCCCTTTATCTCTCTGCCAGAGGTCGCCCACGCGCTAAAGGGGGCCAACATCAAAATCGGCGCGCAGAACATGCACCATGAAGAAAAGGGCGCGTTCACGGGGGAGATCTCGCCGCTCATGATCCAGGGTCTCTGCAGCTACGTTGTTCTGGGACACTCGGAACGACGCCGCGACTTTGGAGAAACCGACGATCTGGTGAGCCGCAAGGCCAACAAAGCGCTTTCATGCAACCTCCGGCCCATCATCTGTGTGGGAGAGGCACTGGAGGCGCGCAAAGAGGGTAGGGCAGAGGAAGTGGTGTCGCGCAGCCTTGCCGGATCACTGGCCGGTATAAAGTCTCTCAAAGGCGTAGTGGTGGCCTACGAGCCGATCTGGGCCATAGGCACCGGCGAGGCGGCTACGGGAGAGCAGGCCCAGGAGATGTGCCGGTTGGTCCGCCGACAGCTTGCGGACTTGTTCGGGGAGGACGCGGCGGAGAGGGTATCCGTCCTGTACGGAGGCAGCGTGAGTCCGGATAATATCAAGGAGTTTGTGTCGCAGCCGGATATAGATGGCGCGCTTGTGGGCGGGGCCAGCCTGAGTTCCGACCAATTCGTTGAGATTGTGCGTTCCACTGCGCACGAGCGTTCGGCTCATTGAAGCGTAGCCCGGCCCAGAATCATAACTTGACCTAGTCCACGGCTAGAAAATGCACAGACCCTCCATAGTGGCCATAGTTGGTCCCACTGTCGTTGGCAAGACCGCTCTCAGCCTGGAACTTGCCAAGCTCTTGCCTGCGGAGATAGTCAGTGTGGACAGCCGCCAGGTCTACAGGCATATGGACATAGGCACCGCCAAACCGACCTTGGAGGAGCAGTCCCAGGCGCCGCACCACCTGATCGATATTGCCGAACCTACCGACGACTTCAGCTTGGCGGCTTACCTGGAGCGCGCGCACTGCGCTATCCAGGATATCCAGAAGAGGGGGCGCTTGCCCATTCTGGTCGGTGGTACGGGGCAGTATCTGTGGGCGTTGCTTGAAGAGTGGCGAGTGCCGTCCGTAGCCCCGGACAGGAAATTCAGGGAGGATATGGAGGCGCTGGCCGCTGGACAAGGAGATGAATTTGTCTACAACAGGCTCAGGGAGTTGGACCCTGAGTCGGCGGCTGTTATAGACCCGCGCAACCTGCGCAGAGTCATCCGCGCCCTGGAGGTGCATCATCAGACCGGGATCCCGTTCTCTAAGATGCGCCGCCGCGGCGAAGGCCGCTACAGTTCGCTTGTAATCGGGCTTACTCTGCCAAGGGATGAACTGTACCGGCGCATCGATCAGCGCGTGGACAGAATGATGGAGGCGGGGTGGCTGGACGAGGTGCGCCGCTTGCTGGAGCGCGGCGTGACGGCGGAGCTGCCGTCCATGAGCAGCGTGGGTTACAGGGAGATGGCGGCCTGTTTGCAGGGTGAAATAAGCCTGGAAGACGCTGTCCGAAACACAAAGAGCAATACGCGCAAGTTTGCCCGGCGCCAGTCTGCCTGGTTCCGTCTTTCAGACCCGCGGATCCGCTGGTTGCAGTCAGATGCAAACGTGGTAAGTGAAGCCTACAGCTTGACGACCGGATTCTTATGATAGAATGCCATTGCTATGAGATTCACCAAGATGCACGGTGCGGGCAACGACTACGTCGTCTTGGACGCCCGTAACGAGGACAAGGACTGGTCCACACTGGCGGTGGAGATGTGCGACCGCCACTTTGGCGTTGGCGCCGACGGCCTGCTGCTGCTGGAACCTTCCGCGGTAGGCGACGTCAGGATGCGCATGTTCAACCCGGACGGCTCCCAGGCTGAAATGTGCGGCAACGGCATCAGGTGCTTTTCCAAGTATGTGCTGGAGCGCGGCCTGGTTTCGCTCAATGGGGCCCCTCTTCACGTGGAAACGGCCAGCGGCCTGCTTGACGTAGTGCCCTTGAAGGACGGCAACGGCCGGATAGGCAGGGCGCGTGTCGCCATGGGCGAGCCACAGTTCAATGCGCCGGATATACCCGTTCATCTCCCAGCAGGGGAGAACGGGCAGCAACTCGACACGACTTTACTTGACATAACTAATGGGATTGTGCCTGAGCAGCTCGTTGTAGGCTACCCCGTGGAGCTGGCTGGAGAGACATTTGAAATCACATGTGTTTCCATGGGCAACCCCCACGCTGTCGCCTTCATAGACCGGCCCGTAGATGAGGTCGAATTGGACAGGCTCGGCCCCATTATGGAGCACCACCCCATCTTCCCCAGGCGAGTTAACTTCCACGTCGTCAACGTGGAGGATAGGGGCCGTCTCAAAGCCAGGACCTGGGAGCGGGGCGCCGGTCTTACTCTGGCGTGCGGCACCGGCGCATGCGCCATCCAGGCAGCGGCCCGCTTGCTCCGTCTCACGGGCGACGAGGTCAGATTGGAGATGCCAGGCGGCGAGTTGATTATCACTTGGCCGGGACAGGGCCAGGTGTACATGGAGGGTCCCGCGACGCAGGTATTCGAGGGCGAGTGGCCTTTATAGGACTAAGCTCTACTAAAACGCAAAGAGGAGTGCCAATGAAGTTCGCTGAGCGCATAGAGAAATTGCAGCCGTACCTTTTTGTGGAAATCAGCAGGAAGATAAACCAGAAGAGGGCGGCAGGCATCGACGTCATCACTTTTGCCATAGGGGATCCGGACATTCCCACGCCTCCGCATATTCTAAACAAGCTCCTGGAGGCTGCTCAGGACCCGCCAAACCATCGATATCCTGAGTCGGACGGGCTGCCCCAGTTACGCCGCGCCGTCTCCGATTGGTACGGCAAGCGGTTCGGCATAGCCCTGGACTCCGACAAGGAGGTACTACCCCTCATCGGGGCCAAAGAGGGAATCGGTCACATGGCTCTCTGCTTCTTAGACCCCGGCGACGTGGCCCTGGTGCCGGATCCGGGCTACCCGGTCTATTCAGTGGGAACCATGTTTGCCGGTGGCGAATCTTATTTCATGCCTCTGCTGGAAGAGAACGGCTGGCTGCCTGATCTGGACGCCATTCCGGAGCAGGTTGCCCAAAAAGCCAAGGTCATGTGGCTAAACTATCCCAACAACCCCACCTCGGCCACGGCGGATATCGAGTACTTCGAGAAGGTGGTGGACTTCGCAAAGGCATACGATATCGCGATCTGCCATGACGGTCCGTACACGGAGGTGGCCTACGACGGCTACACGCCCGTCAGTTTCCTGCAGGCCAAGGGCGCTATGGACGTTGCAGTGGAGTTCCACTCGCTTTCCAAGAGCTACAACATGACCGGTTGGAGGATAGGGATGGCGGTGGGCAACGCCGAGATGATCAATGCGCTCATGCGCGTCAAGTCCAACCTTGACTCGGGCATTCCGCAGGCCATCCAGATAGCGGGCATAGAGGCCCTCCAGGCGTCCCAGGAGTGCATTTCTGAGAACAACGCCATATACCAGCGCCGCCGCGATGAGTTGGTCGACGCTTTGCGGGGCATAGGAATGGAGATCACGCCGCCAAGGGCCAGCTTGTACGTCTGGGCAAGGGTTCCCGAAGGCTACAGTTCCGCGGAATTCGCGGGTATGCTCCTGGAAGAGAAGGACATAGTCGTCACGCCGGGGTCGGGATACGGTGAGTACGGAGAAGGGTACATTCGTCTTTCGCTCACTCTACCGGACGAGCATTTGGCCAAAGCAGTCCAGCGCTTGGAAGGCTGGACAATACCATCAAAAGCCTGAGAGGTAGCTGAGCATACCTAGAGCCACTTTTTCCACTGCCAAACAAAGGGAAAGGGCCTATCTGGCCGGCGTCCAGATCAAGCGCACTCGTTTCTCATGGTCGTTGCAAGATTCTCTGTCTGAGCTGGCGCAGCTGGCTCGTTCCGCCGGAGCGGAAGTGGTGGGTACAATCGCCCAGAACCTGGACAAGCCCACGCACACCTATCTGGGGAAGGGCAAGATAGAGGAGCTGCAGGTCATTCGCGGGGCGTTCGACACGTTGATCCTGGACGACGAGCTTACCCCGACGCAGCAGCGCAACCTGGAGAGCGCCTTTGGCGAGCATATCAAGGTCATAGACCGTACCGCGCTGATTCTGGACATATTCGCCAGCCGCGCCAGGACCAAGGAGGGGCGGCTCCAGGTTGAGCTTGCGCAGCACGAATACCTGCTGCCGCGTCTGGCCGGGCAGTGGTCTCACCTGGAGCGTTTGGGCGGCGGAATAGGCACCCGCGGCCCCGGCGAAACACAGATAGAGACCGACCGGCGTCTAATCAACCGCAGAATCCAGCACTTGAAGGCCGACTTGGAGAAGGTGCGCAGCCAGCGGGCTCTTCACCGGAAGCGGCGGAGGTCGCAGGATATTCCGGTGGCGGCCCTGGTAGGCTACACGAATGCCGGCAAGAGCACGCTGTTCAATGCCTTGACCACGGCAGGGGTGATGGAGTCCAGCGCGCTCTTTGCCACTCTGGACCCGGTTACAAGGCGAGTCCGCCTGGCCAGCGGCCAGAACGTCCTTATGTCCGATACCGTGGGCTTCATACACAAGCTGCCGCCCACGGTGGTCGCAGCGTTTCACGCAACGCTGGAAGAGCTGCACGATGCGGACATCCTGCTTCACGTTGTTGATATGACGCATAAGAACATGCGACAGCATATAGCAGTAGTGGAGGAGATCCTCAGCGACCTTGGCTTGCGAGAAAAGCCCGATTTGCTTGTGTTGAACAAAATGGACCTCTTGCCGGACGATTCGGCGGTTCTCAGCAATGAACGCGACGCAGAGGAGGGGAGCATGGTTTCCGCGGCAACGCGGCAGGGGCTGGACGAACTGTTGTCGCGCGTCGATCATCTTTTGACACAGGTGATGGTGATACCAGTGGGATAGGGGATTTGAGGAAGAAGCCCCTGAGCCCAGGCATAGAGAGGTTCGCCCTATACTAGTTATGTAAAGATGAGGAAGGAAGGATTTGCTACTTTACATAACGTAGCGGCCTGTTGCTAAGGGACTCTGAATGGCTTGCGAGACGTTATGTACCCTAACGGAGTTTAGCTGCGCTGATCCATTGGCCTACTTGGCAAATCTTAACGAAGCGAGTTCGATATTCCTCAGAGGCCCTTTGAATTTGCTATCAGGGTCTAATCCGAAGGGATTTCCAGTAATTCCTCTGCGATTGCACCCAAGGTAAACTCAACGTCTGCCAGGCGATCTTCTACCGTTCTGTTCTCAGCCATTGTTCACCACTCCTTCATCATGGAAAATACGCCCTTTACCACTGCTCAGCTACTCCTACCACCCTAAAGACCCTTAGACGCCACGTTTTGCGGTCTCTAGGAGGCAAGAATTGCACAGAAATAGGCCTCGGATAAACGTAGAGCCCCCTACATTTACTGTAGAGGGCTCTGAATGGCTCGCGAGACGTTGTGTACCCTAACGGAGTCTAGCTGCGCTGATCTATCGGCACGTACTCCACGTCCATTGGGCCGGTGTACTCCATCAGCGGGCGTATCAGCATATTGTTGGAGGACTGCTCCACCACGTTCAACGTCCAACCGGGGATTCGCCCCAGAGTAAAGATGGGAACGAAGATGTCTTCAGGGATACCCAGCAAGTAATATATCGACCCGGCGAAGAAGTCTACGTTGACGTAGATTCCCCTGGACTGATACGGCTTCATTGCTTCTTGGATGTTCTGGAGTATCTGGAACCAGTGAGGTTCGCCCCTGTCCACGCCAAGGGTTTGCGAACGCGCCGCCAGGTGCCTTGCCCTTGGGTCCTCTGCTTTGTAGACCCTGTGACCGAAGCCCATGATGCGGCCGCGGTTATCGAGTATGTTCCGCACGTAGGCCGCTGCGTTTTCCGGAGAACCCACTTCCTCGGCCATCTTCTGCACCGCTTCGGCGGCTCCGCCGTGCAGCGGCCCCTTGAGGGTGCCAATGCCCGTTACTACCGCTGAGTGAAGATCGCTCACCGTGGAAGCCGTGACGCGGGCGGCAAACGCCGAGGCGTTGGCGCCGTGTTCCGCGTGCAGGATGAAGTCCACGTCCAGGATCCTGGCCTCATCTTCCGTCGGCATCTTGTCAAACAGCATGTAGAGGAAGTTCCCCGCGTGGTTCAGATCGGGATTTGGCTTGACAAGCGGCTTCCCGTTTCTAATCCGGTCGTGGGCGGCCACTATGGTTGTGGCCTTTGCCGTAAGGCGCAGCCCCTTGCGGATGGTGGCTTCGGCGGAGTTGTCATCTACTTCGTCGTCGAATGCAGACAGGGCGGATACCGCCGTCCTCAGCACGTCCATGGGGTGTGCCGCCTGGATCTTGTCTATGATCTCTACGACTTCGCTGGGGATCTCTCTTTCGGCGCGCAGCCCCTGGTCGAAGCCGTCCAGCTCCGCCTGCGTGGGGAGCTTCCCGTACAGAAGAAGGTATATGACCTCTTCAAAAGTGGACTTCTCCGCAAGGTCGTGTATGTTGTAGCCTCTGTACAGGAGCTTGCCGACCTGCCCGTCAATGAAACAAGACTCCGTCCTATCAAGATAGACTCCTGAAAGGCCTCTGTGTATTTCAATTCCTGAAGTCGTCATTCTGCCTCCTTCTGGTTGTTACGGCCACAAAGAGGCTCGGTGAGGCAAGCTGCCTACCGAGCCTTAAAATTACCCTATTTTGCCGCCCTTGAGAATTTCCAAGGAACGAAGAAGATTGATGATTATGAACCTAGATTGGTTGTGGTGATAGCCCACCGTCAGGTTTCCCTCTCTGTATTGCAGACCGAATTCCAAAGCGAAAATTGCCGTGTACCATGCACAATCATGCTATCAACGACCTATAGGGCTGTCAATGTTGTCCATTTGGCGTTGATTAGAGCCCGTTTGGCTGGGAACGGCGGCCACCCTCCGCATGCCTGCCTCCACTTTTGCCTGTGCTAGAATGAAGGTGTTCCCGGTACAAAAGGCTCCACTATGAAACTTCATCATCGCATAGCTGTTTACGGCGGCCTGTTTGTCATCATCGTGACTTTGGTGACCTTCGACGTGGCCGATAGGTTGTGGTCCAACCGCCTACCCTTCGGCATTCCCGCGGAGCTTGCCGGGGTCTGGGAGGTATACCGGATACTGGACGAAGATTACGTGAGCGTTGATGAGCTTGATCAGAACATACTCACCAACGGCGCTGTCCAAGGAATGCTGGATATCCTCACCGCCAGCGGGGCGATCGACCAGGATTCCCAAACGCTACTGGATTCAAGCGGTTTCGTAGCGATCCGGCGGGCCTGGCAGGATATTTCGGAAAGATTGGACGGCGACGATGAAGTAACCCCTGAGCTGCTGGAAGAAGCGGCCATTAGAGGCATGCTGAACGCCTTGGATGATCCCAACACCTCGTATCTCTCGCCTGAGGGGTACAGGCAGGTGGTGGAAAGCTACGAATCGGACTTTGAAGGCATCGGCGCCTGGGTAAGGGAGCAGAATGGGCGCATCACGGTACAGGCGGTGATGGACGGCGCCCCGGCGGAAGACGCCGGCCTCCTTTCCGGAGACGTGCTCCTGGAGGTGGATGGCCAGCCTGTAGATGGATTCAGCGTAGACGAGGCGGTGGCCCTGATTAGAGGGCCCAGAGGTTCGTCTGTTGACCTCCTGGTGCTGCACGCCGAAGAGGAGGAACCGGTAAGGATAAGCATCACCCGCGCTTCAATCAGAACCCCTTCCGCCGGGTGGCGGCCGTTGAACGAGGATATAGCCTACCTGTGGATAGATAGGTTCCGTGATGAAACGGACAAAGAGGTGGAGGAAGCGCTGGTGGAGATAGTGCGCGAGGGGCACTCTGGTATTGTTCTGGACGTTAGAGGCAATCTGGGCGGCATCCTTTCCACCACCGTTTCGATTGCCAGCCAGTTTCTGGAAGATGGCCTGGTGCTCTACCAAGTGGACGGACAAGGAGTGAGGACCGATATGGAGGTCAGCGGAGGCGGTATAGCTACGGAGTTGCCGCTTGTCATCCTGGTCGATGGGGCAAGCGCCAGCTCCAGCGAGGTCCTGGCCGGCGCCCTCCAGGACCACGGGCGGGCCGTGGTCATCGGTACGACGACCTTCGGCAAGGGTAGCGTGAACGAGCTCAAGACGCTGGACAGCGGCTCCGCCCTGTACGTTACGGCAGCGCTGTGGTACACGCCCAGCGGACGCCTGATAGAGGGAGAGGGGCTGCAACCCGACATCACGTCTAGCGCAGAACGGTGGGTTACCCTTGATCCGACTATTGCTGAGCAGTTGGAGTCCCATGCCACGGTTACCGTTACACAGCGCGGCAACGGCCTGTTCGAGGTGTTGGTGGACAGACCCTTGCTGGCCGCCTTGGAGCAGCTTCAGCCCGCATCTACCCCGCCCTTGCCCATAGGTTGATTGGATTATGGGAAAGAACGGATACAGGGTCGTCACCGTGAACCGCAAGGCCTTCCATGATTATGATGTCTTGGAGACGGTTGAAGCGGGCCTGGTGCTCACCGGCACTGAGATCAAGTCCATTCGCGCCGGACGCGTCAACCTAAGAGACGCCTATGCGCGTCAAGAGAAAGGCGAGATGTGGCTGTTCAACTCACATATTGCTCACTATGTAAAGGGCGGCATCTACAACCACGAGCCTTCCCGGCCTCGCAAACTGTTGCTTCACCGAAATCAGATCGATCACCTTGCGTTGGAGCTTGGCCAGAAGAGGCTTACCATTGTCCCTTTGCGTCTTTACATCAAGGACCATAAAGCCAAAATGGAGCTTGGCCTGGCCCGTGGACGACGTCAATACGATAAGCGAAAAGCCATAGCCCGTCGTGAAGCAGAACGAGATATGGAGCGCTACGCCAAGACCGGAAAAGGTTCGCCGTAGCTTGGCGGTTCTTGATATAATGGAAGCAGCAGAATGGGGACGCGTGGTTTCGACAGGGGGTGGTTCTGCGGGACTGCAGGCCGAGGCGCCGTCGCACCTCGTTAAAAGGCGGCAAAAAAAGTAACTGGCAAGAAACAGCTAGCACTGGCTGCCTAAGGCGGCTACGTCTACCCTAACCTGCTCCCCAAGGGTTGGGGCTAGGCGACACACATTGGGGACGCGGCCATTCCGACACCGATAGGACTGGCTTAAGACAATCGGCTGGCTCACTTGCTTCGTTGTCGGTGTCGGGATCAGGTGAGCGAGACATAAACACCGAATAAGCCTGTAGTACGTTCCGGTAGAGCGTCTTCTGGACAGGGGGTTCGACTCCCCCTCGTCTCCACCAGGAATAGAGAAGGGCCTCCCCTACTACCGGGGAGGCCCTTTCAATAAAGGCCCCCTACCCTGCCACGGCTGTGGCCTATGCTTTCGCTTTTGTGGTTTTTCGCTTCTTGGAAGAGGTCTCCGTCTTGCCGTTGGTCGTTGCGGCAGGGGTCTCCCCTTTCGCCGAGGCTATGCTTGCCCTCAGCGCTTCCATCAGGTCTGTGACCTTGCCCTTGGAAACGGAAGGCGCCGCCGTAACCACTTCCTGAGACGACAGCTTGCCTTCGATGACCTGTTCCAGGGCGTGACGGTACTGGTCCTCGTGCTCGGAAGGATCGTAGTCGGCGGATAGCTGGTCTATGAGCATCGTGGCCATGGCCATTTCCTGCTCGGTGATGGCGGTCTGCTCCTCCGGCAGATCGAGCTCTCTGGTGCCGCGTATCTCATCCGGGTAATGCATGGTGTGCATGGCTATGGCGTGCTCGTAAGGCCGCAGCGTGCAGATGTGCTCCTTGTTGCGGAGCGACACCTTGGCAATGGCGGCGCGGTTTGAGGTTTCCAGGGCCTGCTTGAGCAGGTAGAACGGCTTTACCCCCACGCCTTCAGGCTCCAGCATGTAGGTGCGGTCAAAGTTGATTGGGTCCACCTTGGACAGGTCGACGAACTTGACGATGTCTATGCTCCGTATGGACGGGACAGGCAGGTTCTCGAAGTCCTTCTCCTCCATGACAACGTACTCGTCCTTGGCGTACTCGTAGGCGCGCACAATCTCGGACTGCTCTACCTCGGTCTCATGGTGCGGACAGTACCGTTTGTAGCGCAGCCTGGTGTGACAGGCGCCGTGCATGGTGACAAAGGAGATGTCCTTGCTTTCCGTGGCGGTGTAGAGCTTGATGGGAATAGCCACCATCCCAAAGCCAACCGCGCCCTTCCAAATCGCTCGTCGTGCCATCTATGCCTCCAATTCCCCGGGCATACCTTACTTGTTGAATGATAGCCGTGTTGGGTTGGGTCAGTCAAATGTATGAATCCGCTCACCCCCAACCGTCATTCCCGACCCCGATCGGGAATCCATCCCCTCGGCGGGGTGTTGGTATCCGTTCGCGAACCGCCCCAACCGTCGTTCCCGCGACGGCGGGAACCCACTGGGCGTGGCGGTGTCATCGTAGGGGCAACCACAAGGGTTGCCCTGGCCTCGCCCGCAAACCCCGTTCGCCCTGAGCATAGTCGAAGGGCGCGCCCCCCGGCGTGGTTCGACAGGCCTGTCCTGAGCCTAGCCGAAGGGCTCACCACGAGCGGGGTGTGGGCGGGTAATATCCCCGCCAACTGTCATTCTGAACGAAGTGAAGAATCCAAAACCTCTGCCCGCAAACCCACGATGTGCACGTCGTTCCCCCCCGGCGTGGTTTGGTATCCGTTCGCCCTGAGCATAGAGCCTGCCCTGGGCTTGCCGAAGGGCTCACCACGAACGGATGCCCGTCCCCGCCCCTGGATGCCCGTCGTCACGGGCAAGACGGAAGGGATTGGTGGGGCTACACTGAGGCCAAGTCAGCGGCAGATACGGAACCCGTTGACTTGTGCAGAAGCTCTTCGGCTTCTCGGAGAATATCAGCGTGATTCTCCGGGCTGGAATCTTCCGATTCTTCTCTGTCGAGCGCGTAGCTTGACGGCTGCTCCCGCAGCCCGGTATGGAGGGAGTTCATAGTCTCAATACCTGCCCTTAGCTTCTGAGATTCCCGGTTCCACTCTGCGCTATCGATGCGTCCAACATATGCGTCCGATTCCGCATTCCACTCCAGGTAGGCCTTGAAGAGCACGTCGGCTACCAATCGTGGGGCAACGGCGGGCGAGGGCTGGTAGATTAGCTGTATGCGCACGGCGCCAGGGCCATCCCCAACGAACCGGCAATCCAGACGACCATTGCCGTGGCCATCCACTATCTCAGGCTTGCCGGAAGCTCCGAGTCTGAAGGCAATGACCTCGTCATCATAGGTAGTATAGACAAGGCGGCCGTGTTCCAGGGGAACAGTGGCCGTCTGTGGGTAGCTGGGCAGTGGCTCAAGCTCTTCGGGAACGTCGTCTTTGTTCCGCTCCTGGGCTTCGTCGTACTGCGCCTGCAAGCGATTCCAGATAGAGGCGCCGCCGCCAATCAGATCGTCCAGCTTCACCGCCATCTCAGGCGTTACGCTTGCCTCGCCGTCGAGCACGCTTCTCAACTCCGCGGCGCTGACTCCCAGCTTTCGCGATGTCTCCGCAACACCCATGCCCAAGGCTTCCATATCTGACCGGATAAGCCGTCCGGGATGTGAGGGATACTTCATTGGCATTTGGTGTTCTCCTAATGGTAGTCTACCAAATTAACGTCCGTAGCGTTGCCGCCCTCTAACCGGAAAACAATCCTCCAATTTCGAGACACGGTCACCGACCAGAAACCTGCCAGGTTGCCGCTCAAACGGTGCAGCCCATAGCCGGGCCGGTCCATATCCTTAGGCCTTCCCGCAGTTTCGAGCCGTGTCAGCATGTCCTCAATTCGTTGCACATAGGCAGGCGGCAACCGCTTCCGGTCTCCTCTCTCGTGCAGGCGTCTCAAGCCCCTATGACGGAAACCGAGGATCATATGCCTAAGTGTAGCCTGTTGCCGTTTAATCGGCAATTAGCCGTCACGCTGCCCGCCTGCGCGGGCAAGACGGTTGGGGGGTGCTGCGCTCTTGCCGTTCGCCCTGAGCATAGTCGAAGGGCGCATCCCCTCGGTGGGCTTTGCGGACTTGTAGGGGCGGTTCGCGAACCGCCCCCAACCGTCATTCCCGACCCCGATCGGGAATCCATCCCCCCGAGCGTGGTTTGGTACCGTTCGCCCTGAGCATAGTCGAAGGGCGCATCCCCCCGGCGTGGTTCGACGAGCTCACCACGAACGGATGCCCGTTTCCGCCCCTGGATGCCCGTCGTCACGGGCAAGACTCTTCCCTGACACTCCCCGCTTCCCCATACCCCCCTCCACCTTGTACCCTCACCCTATGGACTCACAGCAAACCACCCAGCCATACGCATACACGTCGGCGTTGCGCGCCCTGGAAGTCAGCAAAAATCGGATTCGTTTCTCACCTCAAAAAAATATTTGGTTCGCTTTAGCCTTGCTACTTAACATAACGTCAGAAACGAATACCCCCTTCGGCAGGCTTTGGTATCCGTTCGCCCTGAGCGTGTCGAAGGGCCCTCCCCTGCCCTTTTCCGGATGGAGGGGTGGCGTAGTAAACTCTAGCCAGGCAAATATGCGGAGGTACGTTGTTCGATGGGAATAGAGGCTCTTACCGAGACCGGCGACGGGCGAATAATCACGCCTTCCACCGATGAGGAGTGGCGGGACTGGGTCAGCGCGTCGGGTACTTGGAATCACATGATGAAAGACCCGCTGCTGGACTGGCTCAACCTCTACGGCGAAGCGAACGGGTTCCAGCGCGACGATGCTCTATCCTCCTATGACCCCAGGACCGACTTCACTGCGTTCATCATGGAGAAAGGCAGGCGGTTCGAGGAGGCGGTCGTGGAATACCTGGGCGGGCTGGTCTCGATAGTGACCATGAGCGAAGGGCCCGCCGACGTCCGTGATCTGTCGAAGGCGGAAGAGACGTTTGCCGCCATGCGGAACGGCGCCCCCGTCATCTACCAGGGCGTCCTGCGAGACGCTGAGTCGCGCACCTACGGAGCTCCCGACCTGCTGGTGAGGAGCGACGAGCTACACCGGCTGTTTCCCGGCGTACTGGCTGAGGAAGAGGCGTCGGATTCTGCGCCGGGCCTGGGATTCTGGCCGTGGCATTATCGAGTCGTGGATATCAAGTTCACCACCATTGATCTGCTGGCGGGCGGCGAGGTTTCAAACAGCGGCTCCAAGCTGGCTTACAAGGCCCAGCTCTTTGTGTACAACCGCGCCCTGGGCCGTCTGCAGGGGTATACGCCGTCGCATTCGTACCTGTTGGGCCGGGGATGGTCGCAGAGAGGCGACCGGGGGAACAGCTTCATGGAACGGCTTGGTCCTGTGCCGCGGAACGCCAAGACTCGTTCCGGCTCCATAGAGGAGTTGACCAATGAGGCTTGCCAGTGGCTCCGCCGCGTCAGGAGCGAGGGTTCGGGCTGGAGAGTCCTGCCCTTCCCTGACATACCCGACCTCTGGCCCAATATGACTAACACGCGGGATGCTCCCTGGCATGTCGCCAAGGGACGCATTGCGGAAGAGCTTGGCGAGCTGACGTTGCTCTGGTACGTGGGCCTGGAGAAGCGGCAAGCGGGTCACGAGGCCGGAGTCTACGACTGGCGAGACGCTTCGTGCACTGCCGATCTGTTGGGGTTTACCAAGGGCAAGCGGCAACCGGTGCTGCAAGCTCTCTTGGAGATCAATAGGTCAGCCGACGGGCCCAGCGTCCAGCCGCCCCGTTTGCGGAACAGCGACCCCATGTGGCGTGACGCCGGGCTTGAGTTCTACGTGGACTTTGAGACGGTGAGCGACCTGGACGACGACTTCTCCAAGCTGCCGTTGAGGGGCGGCCAGCCGTTGGTCTTCATGATCGGCTGCGGGCACGTGGAAGACGGCCGCTGGGTCTACAAGAGCTTCACCGTCGATGATCTGACGGAGCCGTCCGAAGAGGAGATAATAGAGGCCTGGCACGCTCACATGGTTGAGGTGAGTCGGAGGCTGGCAGACCCCGGCAAGGAACCCCTGGTCATCCACTGGTCTCATGCGGAGACCAGCACCATGGAGACGTCGTACAACTCCGCCGTCAAGCGCCATCCCGATAAGTCCTGGCCCAGGCTCCGCTGGTTCGACTTTCTGAGCCGCGTGATGAAGGAAGAGCCGGTGGTGGTTCGCGGCGCTATGAACTTCGGGCTGAAGAGCGTGGCGCGAGCCATGAAATCGCACGGCTATATCCAAACGACCTGGCAGGACGGCCCCACGGACGGCCTGGGAGCCATGGTGGGGGCCTGGTGGTCGGCTGGAGAGGCCCGACGCTTGGACGTGGACATGACGCAGGTGGACCTCATGAGTGAGATCGAGCAGTATAATGAGGTGGATTGCAAGGTGATGATGGAGATAGTGGCGTACTTGAGGGCCAACCACTGAGTCTCAGCTATGACATCGAACAAGGTACTAGTCGGCACGTCAGGCTACAACTACCCGGAATGGAAGGGCAGCTTCTACCCTTCGGACCTGCCCGTCTCCAAGATGCTTTCGTTCTATGCCGGGCGCTTCCCTACCGTGGAGATCAACTACACGTTCTACAGGTTCCCAAATGAGAAAACGCTCACCGGCTGGGCGGAAAGCACACCTGACAATTTCAGATTCACCCTGAAGGCGCCGCGCCGCATCACGCACGAGGCGAGGTTGAGTAACTGCCAGGAGCTGGTGGAGGGTTTCTGCAACAGGTCGCAGGCCCTTGGCTCCAAGCTGGGCGTTCTGCTTTTTCAGCTCCCGCCGTCGTTCAAGCTGGATCTGGAGTTGCTGGACGGTTTCTTGAAATGGATACCCGGCGGCACAAGAGCGGCGTTTGAGTTTCGCAACGCCTCCTGGCTCACCGGCGAGGTGTACTCCCGCCTTGAGGAGAAGGACCTTGCGCTGTGCATCGCCGATAGCAAGAAGTCTACGACGCCCGTTGTCGCTACGGCCGGCTACGGCTACTTCCGCCTGCGTGACGAGGGGTATGGGGAGGAAGAGATACGAGCGTGGTCGGACAGGATCAAGGAGCATAAGGGTGTCTGGGGCGACGTGTTCGTATATTTCAAGCACGAGGAAGAGGGTAAGGGGCCGGAGTTTGCCAAGGCGCTCATGGACTGCCTGGGCATAGCCGGTTAGCCTCCGATGCTCAAAGAGTACGAAAAGAAACGAGACTTCACACGCACCCGCGAGCCGGTGCCCGGAACGGCCAAGAGCTTGAAGGGCAGCCTGAGATTCGTGGTGCAGAAACACGCTGCCTCACGCCTTCACTACGACTTTCGCCTGGAGCTGGACGGCGTCCTGAAATCGTGGGCCGTACCCAAGGGCCCTTCGTTGAATCCGCAGGACAAGCGACTTGCCGCCTTTGTGGAAGACCACCCCCTGGACTACGGGACGTTCGAGGGAGTGATAGGCCATGGCAACTACGGCGCAGGACAGGTTATCGTCTGGGACGCGGGCCTCTACTCGCCGGATGAGGGCGGCCTATCCTTCGGCAACCGTGAGGAGGCCGAGGAGCGGATGCGCCGCGACCTGGAAAAGGGGAAGCTCTCCTTCACGCTGCGCGGCAAGAAGCTCAGAGGTTCGTGGACGCTGGTGCGAACCACTCGCAGTCCCAAGGACTGGCTCCTAATCAAGCACAAAGACCGATACGTGGACACCGAACGGGACGTTCTGGAGGAGGACAGGTCGGTTCAGTCAGGGCTTACCCTGGAAGACCTGAAGAGCGGTCGCTTACCTGACCCGGCCAAGATGGTAACGGATCCGCTTTCAGAGATGGAACGCATAGTGTCCGCAGGCACGGAAACATCCTATCCGAAACGCTTGAAGCCTATGATGGCCGGCAGCGCCGACAACGCATTTTCGCATCCGGACTGGCTGTTTGAGCCCAAGCTGGATGGATACCGCATACTGGCATTTCTCAAAGGAGAACAGGTTACTCTGCTGAGCCGGAACGGTCTGGACCTGACCAGCCGGTTGCCTGAGGTGGTGTCTGATCTCAAGGCGCAGGAGTACGACGAGATGGTTCTGGACGGCGAAGTGGCCGCACTGAATGAGGATGGGTTGCCGGACTTTGGTCTCATACAGCAGGTGATGGGGTTCGATAAGGGGGCTGTAGACCGTCCCATAGGCAAAGCCAACATGGTCTATTACCCGTTCGATCTGCTTTACCTGGACGGCGTGGACCTTAGGAAGGCGCCGTTGATTGACAGGAAGAGGCTGCTCAGCCATGTTCTTGCACCCTCCGATCACACCAGCTTGGTGGAGTACGTAGAGGGCGACGGGGCCTCCTTCTACAGCGCCGCCGTCGGGCTTGGGTTGGAGGGGATCATCGCTAAACGGCGCTCCAGCACCTATGAACCGGGGAAAAGGAGCAACGCCTGGCTCAAGATCAAACACGTGAAGTCTCAAGAGCTGGTCGTTGGGGGGTACACCAGGGGCGCCGGGGCCCGCGCCACGAGCTTTGGCGCTTTGCTGGTGGGCTATTACGATGGCGGCGAACTTCGCTATGCGGGCCGTGTGGGCACAGGCTACGACAACGCCATGCTGGAGAAGCTCTACTCTCAACTGGTGGAGCTGGAAGCGGAACAGTCCCCATTTGCCTGGGATAAGGAGCTGGGCGGCGCGGAGAACTGCTGGGTGCGCCCTGAGCTGGTAGCCCAGGTCAAGTTCGCCAACTGGACGGACGACGGCCGCCTCAGGGCGCCGGTGTTTCGCGGCCTGCGTCTTGACGTTGACCCCAAGAACGTTACCCGTGAAGCCGAGGAAACTGTCGTCGTTCCGGCGGCTACGCAGCCGGTCCAGCCTGCCCGGTCGGAAGCGACCGACGTTTCGCAACTGCTGGAGCGCTTGTCGGGCAGCGAGGACGCCATCAGGCTGGACGTGGAGGGATACCGCATTAGCCTGACCAACCTGAACAAGGCGCTCTGGCCCGAGAGCAAGGGAAGCCCGGCAAAGACTAAGAGGGATATGATTCGCTACTACCTGAGCATGGGCAACGTTCTTCTGCCCCATCTGAAAGACCGGCCCATGACGCTGACCAGGTATCCCAACGGCATAGACGGGGGAAGCTTCTATCAGAAGCATTCGGAGCATGCTCCCGATTTCGTGGAGAAGCTGCCTCTATTCTCGTCTCACAACGAGGGCGACGGCGAGTATCTCATGGTGGGCAACCTCCCTACCCTAGTCTGGCTGGCGCAACTGGCCAACATAGAGCTCCATCCCTGGCTGTCGCGCGTGGCCTTGGAACCAGACGCCGCCAATCTGGGGACATCGTTTACCGGCAGCAGAGAAGCGATTGAAGAAAGCGTTCTGAACTATCCGGACTTCATAGTTTTTGATCTCGACCCCTACATCTACTCAGGCGTAGAGCAAGCAGGAGATGAGCCGGAGTTGAATAGACGCGCTTTCAAGAAAGTAGTGGACGTGGCGCTGGCGCTGAAGGAGATCTTGGACCAGCTTTCTCTGTCGTCATTCGTGAAGACATCCGGCAAGACCGGGCTTCACATATATGTGCCTGTGCTGCGGCAATACAACTACAGAACAGCCCGCAAGACCTGCGAACTGATAGGACGGTTTCTCCTGCAGCATGCCCCCAAGGACGTCACCATGGAGTGGTCGGTAAACAAGAGGACTGGGAAGATATTCCTAGACCACAACCAGAACACGCGGGGCAAGAACATGGCCTCGATATACTCGGTTCGCCCCGCCCCAGGCGCGCCCGTGTCCACACCGGTGCTCTGGGAAGAGCTGAGCGAGATTTACCCGACAGACTTCACTATAGATACGGTGCCGGGCAGGATAGAGAAGATGGGCGACCTATGGGCGGATATCCTTCTATCCAAGCACGACCTGAAGAGGTTGCTTGAGTCAGACCAGTAGCGATTTACGCGGGGCTGCTCAATACTTGGATACGTTTATCTCCATCAGCTTGCCGGTTACCAGGAAGATGACTCTCTCCGCAATGTTGGTAGCCCTATCGGCTATGCGCTCCAGGTCGTGGGAAACCCACAAGAGATGCGTGGCTCTCTGCACGGTCTTGGGGTCTTGGAGCATGAACATGAGCAGTTCCCTGTATACCTGGTCGTAGAGGGCGTCCACTTCGTCGTCGTCGTTGCAGACCTGCCGTGCTGCCGCTTCATCCCGGTTTACCAGGGCGTCCAAGCTGCGTCGCAGCATATCCATGGACTTCTCCGCCATGCGTGGGATATCTATCAGAGGCTTCAGGGGAGGTTCGCTGCCCATCATAACGCTGATCTTGCCGATGCCTTCCGCGTAGTCTCCCATCCGCTCCAACTCTACGGCTATGTGGAGCACGGCGATCAGTATGCGGAGGTCGACAGCCATGGGTTGCTGCCTGGCTATCAGCTCTATGCACTCCTCTTCTATGGCAAATCTCTTCTGGTCTATGAGATCGTCATCTTGGATAACTTGCCTGGACATTTCAAGGTCACGGTGTCTCAGACCGTCGATAGACTTGGCTATCGCTTTTTCCACCATGCTGCCCAGTGTTAGCAGGTCATCCTGAAGCGCTGCTAAAGACCTATCGAAATCTCCTCTAGGCAATTCACTCTCCTTCCTGCTAGCTGAAGCGGCCGGTGATATACGCTTCAGTGCGTTCGTCCTTAGGGTCGGTAAAGATCTGCTGCGTTGCCCCGAACTCTACAAGATAACCGGCCCTGTCGTCACCCATCATGAGGAAAGCGGTCTCATCCGATACACGGGCGGCCTGCTGCATGTTGTGAGTAACGATGACGATGGTGACTTCCGAAGACAACTCCCGGATCAGGTCTTCGATTGCCAGGGTGGACACGGGGTCAAGGGCAGACGCCGGCTCGTCCATCAACACCACTTCGGGTTCCACGGCCAGGGCGCGGGCAATGCAGAGGCGTTGCTGCTGCCCGCCGGAAAGATTCAAAGCGCCCTCCTTGAGACGGTCCTTGACATCATCCCATAGCGCGGCGCGGCGTAGAGACCTCTCCACGGCCTCCTCCAGATTGTCTCTGAATCCGTTGATTTTGAGGCCGAAGGCAACGTTCTCGTAGATAGACTTGGGGAAGGGATTCGGCTTCTGAAATACCATTCCGATACGCGCCCTGACCTCCGTGGGGTCTACGCTGGGATCATACAAGTTCTCTTCGTTATAGAGTACGTTACCTTTGATTAACGCTCCCGGTACAAGCTCGTTCATGCGGTTGAAGCACCTTAGCAGAGTGCTCTTGCCGCATCCGGAAGGTCCAATCAAAGCGGTAACTCTGTTGCGCTGTACCTTCATTGAGACATCACGCAAAGCACGGAAAGCGCCGTAGTAGACCTCCAGGTCCGATACTTGCAGAATGGTCTCGTTCAGACGTTGATCCATCCCTACTCCTCCGATTTGACCTGTGTTCTGTTGCGAATGTAGATGGCAATAGCGTTCATGCTCAGTAAAACAACCAGAAGCACGATGATGCCGGCGGCCGCGATTTCCCTGAAACCGTCCTGAGGCCGTGTGACCCAGTTATAAATCTGTATGGGCATTACTGAGAAGCGGTCCAGGGGGTCCGTGGGAACGAATCTGAGGAATACCAAGGCGCTGATTGCGATAACCGGTGCGGCCTCACCAATGGCCCTGGACAGGGCCAGTATGGTGCCGGTCATTATGCCAGGCATGGCCTGGGGTATCACTACTCCCTTGACAACCTGGAACTTGGTGGCCCCCAATCCGTAGGCTGCCTCCCGGTAGGTGTTGGGCACAGCCCTAATCGCTTCGCGGGAGGCAAGAATGACAATTGGCAAGACCAAAAGGGCAAGGGTCAACGCTCCAGCCAGCACAGACCTGCCAAGCGCTAGAGCGGTAACAAACAGAGCGAATCCCATCAGGCCGTACACTATGGAAGGGACCCCGGCCAGATTAGCGATGTTTATCTCAATAAATCGAGTGAACCAGTTCTTTGGGGCGTACTCTTCCAGATAGATGGCCGCTCCCACTCCTACCGGCACGGTGAACAAGCCCACCAGTCCCATTGCCCAGACACTACCCGCTATTGCCGCCAGGATTCCTGCCTGTTCCGGGAACCGGCTGGGGTAGCTGCTTACGAAATGCCAGTTCAGCCAGGGGAGGCCTTGCACCAGCACCCTTATGAGGAGGGTCATGAGGCCAATGATGCCTACGAGAATGGCGGCAAGGAAGAGGCCGTAGAATACCGCTCCAACGGCTTTCCTGAACTTGAGCCGCTGGTTGAAGGAGGACGAGACACCGGCTGCCATCAGTAGACCTCCCGCCATCTGCGGACTACAAAGTGCCCGGCCAGGTTCATGACCAGCGTCATCAAGAAGAGGAGCAGTCCCACCGCGAATATAGTGCTGAACTCTATGGTGCCGTGCGGGGCTTCTCCCAGGGCGACCTGCACAATATATGCTGTCATGGTCTGGATGCTTTCCAGGGGGTTCAAGCCCAGTCTGGGGGTGGCTCCGGCGGCAATGGTGACCAGCATGGTCTCGCCTATTGCCCTGGAAAAGCCGAGGATGAAGGCGGCCACGATGCCTGAAATGGCGGCGGGCACCACCACCTTGAGCGACACCTCAATGCGTGTTGCGCCGAGGGCATAAGCGGCGTGGCGCAGCGACCTGGGCACCGCCACCATGGCGTCCTCGCTGATGGAGGAGACCATGGGTATTATCATCAGTCCCATGACAAGGCCCGCGCTCAAAGCGTTGAATACGAGAAGACCGGGGATGATGTCCTGAAGCAGCGGGGTGACGAAGGTGAGAGCGAAGTACCCGTAGACAACCGTGGGTATGCCGGCGAGTATCTCAAGGATGGGTTTAATGACGCGGCGCACTTTATCGGGCGCATACTCGGAGAGGAAGATGGCTATGCCGATGCCGGTGGGGACCGCCACCAGCGCCGCGATTCCAGCAACGAGCACCGTGCCGGAAACCAGCGGTAGAACGCCGAAGTGGGTGTTTCCGAATTGATCTTTCAGTAAGGGAGACCACTTGGTGCCGGTGAGGAACTCCCACGGCGATACCTCTGTGAAGAAGTTGAACGCTTCAATGGCAAGGGTGGCCAGGATGCCGATAGTGGTAAGCACGGATACGGAGGCTGCCAGGAAGAATAGAAGATGCGCTATGCGGCCCTCAAGCTCGCCCCGTCTCCGGCGCTTGGCAAGACCGGTGACCCCTGTTTTGGTTACGCCTATGGAGGAAATACTTCTACCTTGTGCTTGGTGAGTTGAATCCATCAACACCGTACCCAGTATAGTTTGGCCGAGTCAATAGGAATGGCGCCCGCTTCCGGTCTCATGTAGTTGCATCCTAGAGCAACACAAGGCACGGTTGTTGAACGGAATTTTAACAAGATGTTAACGGAGTGTTAGCGGTTGTTGCGGCTGATTTGTCTATGGAGTACGCGGCACAACCACGTTATTATCGGGGGTGCTCGATTGAAACGGGTTGTGCCGCATGCAGGGCATCAACGCGGTCAGGGCATTGACTCTTATGTCCCGACTACGCCGGGGAAAGCGCTCTCTCCCAAGGAAGAGTTTATAGCGGAGGATTTAACGTGGTTTTATCAGGAGATTAAGTGTGCGTTATGCCTTTGCCAGAAGATGGAAGCCCCCCGCTCTCAAGCGGGCCGAAGTCAGCGAGCCGCGGGCAGAGTGAAGCTGAAGGTACTGCCCTCCCCTTCCCTGCTTTCCACCCAGACCTCGCCGTCTTGAGCTTGCACCAGATGCTTCACTATGGCAAGACCCAGGCCGGTGCCGCCGTCTCTGCGCGATCTATCCACCTTGTAGAACCGTTCGAAAATATGCGGCAAGTGCTCCTGAGCTATGCCGGCTCCGGTATCCCAGACGCTGATCCTAGTGGAGCCGGTCTGCGCTTCCGCAGACAACCCTATCTCGCCGCTTTCAGCGGTGGCTTTCAGGGCGTTGTCCAGCAGGTTCGCCAGGACCTGTCGCACCTTGCCCCTGTCCCCGAGCACCCTGAGCCGGTGAGCGTCTTCTTCCACCGTGAGCCGTATCCTCTTTGCTTCCGCCTTTGCCTGGTACTCCTGCTTGATCTCCTCCAGGAAGGGGATGACGTCTATGGAAGAGACGTCCAGTTTCATCTGGCCGCTTTCCAGCAAGGACAGCTCCAAGAGCTCGCTGACTATGTCGTTCATTCGCACTATGTCTCGATCAATGCGCTCCATGAAGTCAACGGCTACTTGTCTGTCTTCCATTGCGCCTCTCTGGAGCGTCTCCACCATGGCTTTGATGGATGCGATAGGCGTACGCAACTCGTGGGACACGTTGCTCACGAATTCGCGCCGGGTAGTCTCCAACTGTCGTATCGGGGTTAGGTCATGCAGCGTGAGCAGAACGCCGGAAGTTTCCTCCTGCGTCAAGGGGGCGGCAATTGCAACCAGGTACCTTCGCCTCTGGAGGAGCTCTATGTCGCCGCGCTGAGGCTCTTTGGTTTGCAGCGCCTTGGAGATGACATCGCGAATCTCGTGATCGCGCACTGCTTCCATGAAACGCGAGCCGACCGCGGTTTTTGCGTTTGCATTCAGAATATCCTCCCCGGCGCGGTTCATCAGCTCTATCCTGCCGTCGGCCTCTATGACCACGACGCCATCCGCCATAGTGTCCAGAATCGCCGATAGCTTGTTTCGCTCTTCAGACAGCTCCTCGATGGTATTCCTCAGCGTAGCCGCTGTCTGGTTGAACGCATCTATCAGCTCTTTGGGCTCGTTGCCCGCCTGTAGGCGGTAGTCCAGGTTTCCCTGGGCAAGGTGGAGCATGGCCTGCGACAGGGGGTGGAGGGAGTCGAGGGTGCGGCGTGATATGGTCCTTGCCAGCCATACGGATAAGAGGAAAGCGATGATCCCTACCAGTCCTGCCGCCAGCGCCAAGCGGTTAAGGGGCGTTTGTTCAGGAGGGCCGAACACGTAGAAGACCACTCCGGCTGAGACGGCTAGAGGAACGGTGAAGAGGAGCGCTAATTGCCAGTGGCGAAGGTTCAAGAGCTTCATGGGTCGAAGCGGTAGCCCACCCCTCGTATAGTTATGATCTGCTTGGGGCTGCCGGGATCGCCTTCTATCTTCTCTCGGAGCCATCTGATATGCACGTCCACCGTCCTGGTGTCCCCGTAGTAGTCCTGCCCCCAGATGTGTTCCAGTATCTGGTCTCTGGTCAATGCTCTTCCCGCGTTTTCCACAAGAAGCGCCAGCAGATCGAACTCGCGCGGCTTCAGTTCCAGCAACTCGCCGCCTAGGGTAACCTCGTGCTTGGATAGGTTGACCTCTAGCTTTCCGGCTTTGAGGACCTTGCCCGATTCCGCAGCTTTACCGTTGGAGGATTGGGAGTAACGCCTCAGGATGGCCTTTATCCTGGCCAGCAGCTCTCGCATGCTGAACGGTTTGGTTACGTAGTCATCCGCGCCAAGCTCCAAACCCACTACCCTATCGATCTCTTCCGACTTGGCAGTGAGCATCAGAATGGGTACGGTGCTTTCCCGTCTCAGGATGCGGCACACCTCTATACCGTCCAGCTTGGGCAGCATGATATCAAGGATGATCATGCTGGGCTCCGTCGTCCGGGCCAGCTCCAAGCCTTGTTCCCCATCCATTGCCGATTGGACCTTGTAGCCGTCCTGCTCAAGGTTGTACTTGATCGCCTTTAGAAGGTTCTCCTCGTCTTCGATCACCAGCACTACTTGTTCAGACAATCGGTTTTCCTCTCCGTTTTCTCTAAGTCACTTAAATCACAGCTTAGGGTTGACGTCAAGTGATATTCACCAAGTTACCGGAGAAGCCTGGCCGCTGCAATTATAAACGCTACGGCTAGGAGCAAGGCTATTACCCACCATGGAACGCTGCTCCTTCCGGGGAGTTTGGAGCGTCGCTGTGCGTTTCGCCGCCTTCTGTGGTTGGGATGTCCGCGCATAGCAGTGCTTCTCAGCCGGGTTGCGCCAGGAGACCGTCCAGAATGGCCTGCAAAGTCTCGCTGGAAATTGGGCCAACGTATTTCTTGACCAAGCGCCCCTCCCTGTCCAGGAAGAATTTTTCCGGCACGCCGCGCACGCCGTAGCCAATGGCTATCTTACCTTCGGAGTCTATACCGTTCAGATAGGCAACATTGAACCTGTCTATGTGTTCGTTAACGTCGGACTCCTTGTCCCATATGGCAACGCCGACGAATTCAACGTCTTTGTCTTCATAGAGGCGGTATGCGGCGGCCAAGTCCGCGGCTTCAGCAACACAGGGCGGGCACCAAGAGCTCCAGAAGTCCACCATAACTACGTTGCCCCTCAACTCCTCCACGTCCAGTACGCCGCCGCCCAGCAGATTCATGGAAAGGGGTGGAGCAGCGCCAGGTTCTATGCTCACCTCTCCAGACCGGCTATTGATTCCCAGGCCTCCTGGGTTGCCTCCCGTCTGCGCCAATGCCCATGCCATCAGCGCAACCAGCGCCGCTATGGGCAGGGCTATTCCCGTAAGCACCAGCGCTCTATTTCTCAAGAGGCTCCCTTGCGTCCATCTCCTGTTCCAGCAGTTGCGCTTTGAGAATCTGTCGTTGGTGTTGGTGCTCCTGCTCCGTGACTTCGTTGTTCTCGAGACGGTTGTCAAGCTCGGCTATTGCCAGGATGAGTTCGTCGCGGGTGGCGGATTCCGGTGCGTCGACATCTTCCGCAGCGGGCGATGCCGTACCCCTTCTTCTGATGACAATGCCCACGACAAGCAGCGCGGCAAGGGCCAGCACCAGCGCTATGGGCACCGCCCAAATTGCGGTGGACTCGCTCAAGCTGCTAGTTGCGGCGCTGAGCAGGGACGGCTGAGGGAGGTCTTCCAGTACAACGTCGACGGTCCCGCCGGGAAGAACGTCCTCGGCTTGCAGCACTCGAAAATCAGTGTCGCCAATTTGGACGTTGCCGCCGCTGCCCAAGGCGGAGCTGGTCGCTGAGCCGAGGTCTACCGGTATGAGGATGCGGAAAGCCTGTGCGCCCAGCGAGAACCGTCTTGAAAAGTCGATGCTGTCTCCCTGGTACGGAGCCGTATAGGTGAAGGCCATGCCGTGCTGACCCGGCGGCACCGCGGTGGTGACGGCGAATCCACGGTCTACCTGAAGCACTTGGCCTTCCGGAAGCTGTGTTTGCACCTGCAGGTCTCTGGCCTCACTGGGCAGGGCAAACCTGAGGAAGGACATGCTGGCAGGCTGGCTAAGGTCGGGAACAAAGGTCTCGTTGCCTATATTTTCCAGTTGGACAAGCTCCAGCACGGAAAGCGTCCTGTTGGGTACGTCCCAGCCGGCAATCATCACGCTGTCCAGAACGATTCCAACAGTCTCGATGTTGGTAGTTGTTTCGAATATCTCCAGCTCAAGGCCGGTCAGCGGTTCTCCGGGCAGCACCTCCAGCGTGTAGTCAACGCCTTGATGCGTGGCCACAAGCAGATATCCCAAGACATCCGTTGAAGGCACGTTGGTAAAGCTGAACGCCCCGTTTGCGTCGGTGGTGGCGGAGATGAAATCCTGGTTCCCGTCCTGCATGAGTATGTGCAGCACCACCAACCTGCCGTCGTGCAGTTCCCCTCCGGGTGTACCGTTGACCACCTTGCCTGAGATCATTGCCGGCCCCTGCTGCGCGTTGGATACGGAGGCAACCGACAGAAGCAGGCCAAGCGACGCAATCAACAAGGCCGCGCCTGACCGCTTAATGCTAGCCGTGTTAGGCATCATCTTGCGTGGAGTTGTTATTGCCGTTTCTTCTGCGCAAAGTGATCTCCTCTTCCAAGTCAAAGTCGATCTGCTTCAGTTCCTCTTCTTCCATCATTAGCTCCGCGGCGCGCAACCTGTAGTCACGGAGACGTTTTTCGTACTCTTCTTGAGGCACTTGCCCCAGGTTGAGATCGTTCTCCAGCGTTCTGATCTCCTGGTAGATGGAGATCCGCTTTTCCCTGAGACCACCGGCATTACCTGCATTGCGCCCCCCTACCCTCTCTTTTCTGAAGAAAGGGAGTGCCAGAACAACGAGGCTTAACAACCCTAACAGTATGCCGATGATCAGTCCCACTAGCTTACCTCATACGGCCTGCACGGAGTTTTCAACCGGCCTCTGCGTTCTGGCAGTGGAGCTAAACCGCTGCGGCCACAAGGCAACGATTGTTCCGAGGACAAGTATTGGACCCGCCAGCCACATCCACCAGACCAGGGGGTTGACCAGTATTCTGAAAGCAACCCTACCGTCGTCCAAAGATTCGCTGGAGACGATGTAGAGGTCTTCTATAGGCGTCGATATGATGGCGGCCCTGGTGGCCGCTATGTTCTGAGCCGGATAGAGGGCGCGCCAGGCCATCATTTGCCTGGGTTCTCCGCCGCCCTGCGATACTTGCAGGTCGTTGAGAAACTCCGTCCTGTCGGACCGTACCTGGACCCGCGTACCCGTGTACTGGATATTGTAACCTTCCACGTCCACGGATTCGCCCGGCGCCAGGATGACGTCTCGCTGAACGTCGTAAAAGGTAGACCCCACGACCCCCAGCGCAAGGGCAACGATTGCGAGGTGCACTATGTAGCCCCCGTATCGCGGGCGGTTGGATGCAATGAGTCCAAGGAAAGCCAGGGGATAGCTCTGGCCCCTTCTGCGCCGTGACGCCGTTCCCTTTGACCACTCGCGGAGTATGCCCGCAGCTACGAAGGCGCAGAGCCCGTAGCTGACCAGAGCGAAGGGGTGAGTCACGCGGAAAGCCAGCAGTATAGCCACTGTTCCCAGCGCCACGAGTCCCGGTGTCTGAACGGCCCTTCTCAAGCTCAGCCAGGACGCACTTCTCCAAGGCATCAAGGGGCCCACTCCCATGAGGAGGATAAGCACCATGAACAACGGCCCATTGACCCGGTCGTAGAACGGCGCGCCAACCGTCACTGTGACGCCTCGGAAAATCTCCGATATCAGGGGAAATACGACACCCCACAGGGTGACGAACGCAATGGCCAACAGGAGCAGATTGTTGGCAAGAAACGCGGCTTCCCGGGACAGCGTTGAGTCCAGGGAGGCCGAGCTGCGTAAACTGCCGTACCTGATGAAGAAGACACCAAAGGAGAAGAGCAGGCTGAACACCAAGAACCCCAGGAAGATCCATCCCAAGGTGGATGAGGCGAAGGAGTGTACGGATACGATGGGCCCGCCTCGGTTGATGAAGATGCCAAACAGCGCCAGGGTAAACGCCACGTTCATCAGTACAATGTTCCATACTCTGAACAAGCCTCTACGCTTCTGCACCACGATTGAATGGAGGAATCCGGTCAGGACCAACCAGGGCATCAGGGCAACGTTTTCTATGGGGTCCCACGCCCAGTAACCTCCCCAGCCAAGTATGGTGTAGGCCCACCAGGATCCCAGCAGCAGCCCTATTCCCAGAATGGCCCAGATGATCAGGGTCCAGACGCGTCCCGTATCTACCCAATCATCCGTAGGGCTGCCGTTGATGAGCACACCCATAGCCAGGGCAAAGGGCACGGAAACGCCGATCAGCCCGGCCATGAGCATGGGCGGATGGAAGAACATTCCGGGGTGGGTCAGCAGCGGGTTGATGCCCTGTCCGTCGGGGGGAGTGGAGGGCAAAACGTCGAAGGGGTTTGCCATGATGCTCATCACGCCGAGGAAGAACGTCTGCACCCCCATGAGAATGGCCAGCGTGTAGGGCATGCTACCTCTCAAACTCCTGGGGGCAAAGGCGGCCACGGCAGCGATCATCAATGAAAGGACAAAGGCTATGTAGAGCAATGATCCTTCATTGCCGGCATAGAACGCTACCCAGGTGTATATCGGGTCCATGGCCAGGTTGCTGTGCCCGGCTACGTATTCCAGACTGAAGTCGCGGCGCAGAAAGGCCACTACCAGCGCAATTGTGGATATGAGGAGCGCCACCGGAACAATGTAGGCCGTTCGCTTGGCGCTCTCCTGCAACTGGCGCGCCCCAGTCCTCTTCCCCACCACCGATCCAATCAACCCGTATACGGACAAGGCGAGCGCAATCAGTAATGAAACAAACCCTACTTCTGCCAATCTAGCCCCTTTTGCTACCTACCAAGAGTCTCCAATATCTCTTCGTCTACTTTGGAGAGGTAAGTCTCCAATTCTTCAGCGTCCGCTTTGGGCCGGGCCGGCGCCGATGCGGTTTCTCCACGCTTTCGCATGATCCTTAGAGCCAGTACCAGGCTGGCCGCGGCAATGGGAAGCACCAACGCCCCCACTACCCAGACCAGTATATTGAAGCCCCTAGCGGGCGGCGCAGACAGCACGTTGTCGCCGTATCTATCGACAAAAAAGTCCTTGATTTGCTGCTCGGATTCGCCGTCCGCCAGCCTTTCGCGCACTGTGGTTCTCATCTGTTTCGCCAGTTCGACCTGAGACTGGTCAATGGTCTCGCTGGGACACACCGGGCACATCAGTTCCTTGTTCAGCGCCTGCGCTCGTTCTTCCAGCGAAAGCTCTGCGCTGCTTCCCTGGCAAGCGACGGCAAGCAAGGCGAGTACGGCGACTATGGAGAGAAGCACCCCTGCCCGATTGTGCTGCCGAGACCTAATTGCCAAATTTCCAAGCCTGGTAAGATTGCTAGAGCTAAGTATAACAGTGAGCGCGTGGCTAGTCAGTGCCGCGACGTGAAGCGGAAGCAGGGTTGGTTGAGTGGGGATGGGATATCAGCCGGTACTCTCGATGGATCTCAGGTAGTGGACAATCATCCAGCGGTCGTCCTCGCTGATTAGCTGCTTAAAGGGCGGCATGAGGAACTGAGACGCAGCCTCTTCCGACATACCCATTCCCATCAGGGTTGCCACCCATCCATGGGTGATTATGAAGAACACCTCGCCGTCGGGCCTGTTAGGGGTGGCGCCGGTGGTCAGGTTGGCAACTGTCCCAGAGTATCCGGACTCCTCCAGCTTTGCTTGCATTGGGCCGTCGCCTTCACCGCCAGCTCCATGACAAACCGAGCAATTGACGCTGAACAGATCAGCGCCCCGCTGAATGGTTGCCTGGCTGGAAGGGAACGGGCTGGTCACGTCTCCGGCATCTGGGAAGGCGAATTCCACTTCCCCGCCCGATATGGGTACGGAATCAGGCGGTGAGGAAAGGCTGGGCGGCTCTTGAATCTTGTATGACTGCTGGTAGTGCATCTCCGGGAAAATATCCAGGGGATACGTCCCGGTTGAGCAGCCCAGCATCAACACGGCAACAATGCTCAATGCCGCTAAGATGCCCAGTCTTTTATTCTGCTTGGCTAGTTTCATATTGCTAGACCCATCTCTATCAGTAAGCCGGTGTTCAGCCTTCACGCTGCAGGACGTCTTCAGCGCCTGCCTGCTTTAGAATCTGCTCTACGGAAGGCGCGGTTTCAGCCGGAACGCGCATTGTTATTCCTATGTAGCCCTCCGTAATGCGCGGGTCGTACAGCCCGCCCTTCAAGTTGGGCAACCTGGACTCGAAGATTATGCCCGCCACCGTGAACAGGATTGCGCCCAGCATAGTGCCTTCGTACATGGGTATGAGCATTGCCGGTATGGAGAGTATGGGCTTGCCGCCCACCACCAGGGGGAAGGCAGCCTGAGTGGCCGTCATCAGGAGAAGGCCCACGGAGAACCCCGCGATTGCGCCCATAAGCGGGAATACGTACAGCCTGTGCTTGGGCTCAGCCTCTCCGAACGCGCCTTCCGGATAGGGCGAGCCGGTCAGGATATCGAACGTTTCGTTGCCGTGGCCTGCTTGCTGAAGGGCCTCGGTAGCGGTAGCAGCCGCCTCTTCTTCTTTGAATAGCCCAAGCATCTGAGTCATAGTCCTGCTCCTCTACTCCTCTACGCGGAGAGCCGGTACGCTTCTCCGTCCGATTTTAATGTCTTCACTCAGCGTCTGACCTTCCTTGATATCGAACAAAGGAATTAAGGGGAACACCTTGGCGAACAGGAGGAGCGCCATGAAAACGAACGCAAAGCCTCCCACCAAGATGGTGATCTCGATGATGCTGGGACTGTACGCACCCCAATCGAAGTTGAACGGCGTCTTCCTTGCCAGGCCGGGTATTACGATTATCAGCCGTTCCAGCCACATACCCACGTTGACCGTCAGCGACGTAATGAACATGAGAATCCAGTTGCGGCGCACCCTTCTGGACAGCCACATGGGAACCGGAAAGAGGTACGAGGCTATGATGAATACGACAAACAGAGGCCACCACGGCCAGGTGAACACCTGAAGCTCGCGGAGCGCGATCTCCTGGGATTCCTGGCTGAACAGCGCGAAGGAGAACTCCAGGAAGAAGAAGTACAGCCACGCGGTGGCTATCACGATGAGCAGCTTGCCTAGGGCGTCCATGTGCTCCTCACGTATGTAGGCGTGCCAGCCGAACAGCCATCGCATCAGGATCATCATAGTGACCACCGCCGACACACCGGAGTGCACCGCTCCGATGACGAAGTACGGAGCGAAGATGGTGACGTGCCACGCTTCAACGGATATGGCCACGGCAAAGTCCCACGACACTATGCTGTGCACCGAAACGAACACCGGCAGCAGCAGCGCGGAAAGCAGGAATCCGGCCACTATCTGGAGCTTCCACTGGCGCGGCGTGCCTCGCCAGCCCATGGCCATCAGGCTGTATATCTGGTGGCGCAGCCCGGTGGTCCTGTCTCGCAGGACGGCCAGGTCGGGAATCAAGGCCACAATTACGAAGAGCGTGCTACCCGTGAGATAGGTAAAGATGGCGCTGGGGTCCCAAACCAAGGGCGAGCGCACGTTGATCCACAGCCCCCTGGAGAAGTCGTAGGGAAACGCCCAGTACATCACGCGCCAGAGTCGTCCGGCGTGGACCACGGGGTGTAGAGCCGCCCAGAGCAGCGAAAGGACGGTCAGCACCTCAGCGGCGCGCGTGGCGGGCCTGCGCCATTCCGCCTTACTCAGTCGCAGGATGGCGGAGAGCATTACTCCAGCATGGCTAATGCCTATCCAAAACACAAAGTCTACTATGAAGAAGCCCCACATCACGGGGCGGTTCAGCCCGGTAACGCCCAGCCCCTTGTTGACCATGAAGCTGACGGAAAGGAACGCCAGCAGAACAAAAATCCCCAGAATGCCGACCGTAATCCACCACCAAAGAGGGGCCTTCAGCGTGACGTTCAGTAAGTCCGCGTTGATCTGTCTATGCGGGAGTGTCACCCGTTGTTGCATTTGTTATGACGCTCCTTAGTATCTACTCCGGCTTACCCAGTATCAGCAGACGTGTTCTCAAGAACGGCCTGACCGCTCGCAGCCTCAGTCCTTCCGACATTTCCCACAGCGAGAATACCGGCAGATACCGCGCCGCCAGCGAAAAGACGAATATCCCGCCGGAGACGCCTCCTACCACTATGAGCACGTCCAAGGCGCCCGGGTACTGCGTGGCCGGGATGAGAGCCAGGTCGTGGTCAGCTATGTGCACCGGCGAGCCGGGGAAGTCGACCGAGTACGAGGCGACGTAAATACGTATCTTGTCGATCAGCGTGCCAACCAGTATGGATGCGGCGGCCAGAGTGGGGCCCCATGTGGTCTTGCGCACCACGTTCCAGAGCAAAATCAGGAAGGGCGTGACAAAGTTGAGGATAAACGCTCCAAAGAACAGAACCCTGTAGGGCCCGAACATGAGCAGGTTGAGCGTGTCCAGTTCCACGGGCAAACGACCGTACCAGAAGATGATGAAGCCGGACCACCAGAAGTAGAACCACATCAGGGACAGGGCAAGGAGTATCTTGCTGGCGCCCCAGAAGTGCTCCATACGAATGTAGTCCTGGAATCCGCCGTACCGCCGCAACAACCATGCGGTCACTATCACGGTGGCCAGGCCGGCCTGCAAGCCGGTCAGAGATTGGAATGCGGGGAAGATGGCGTCCTTCCAGCCCGGCACCAGCGCCATGCCGAAATCTACGCTGAACAGGGAGAGCGTTCCCACCAGGAGTATGAAATAGAACGCGCCAAGGAAGGCCAGCCCCCCTCGCATAGTCACCCACTGCTTCCGAGTGCCCAGCCAGCCACGGCTCAGCATACCTCTCGGCTTGGATGCGAGGTCGCTCAGGCTGGCCCTATCCGGGCGGGAAGATATGCAGAGCAGCGCCAGGCCGCATACTGTCAGCAGTCCCAGCAGCAGCGCAATCCAGAAGTGCGGCGCTCCCGGTATTCGCATTACCGAGCCGCCCTCATCTGCCTGGAACCACAGAGTGAACCGGTTGTTGGCGGAGGGTACAAGTAAAAGCAGAGGCAGAAACATGACGAAGGTAAGCAGCCCCACGGCGGCGTACAGTTCGGAGATGCGGGCCAGGGGTCTGCGCCAGTGCGCTTTCACTAGCCGCAGCGCCACTATGACCAGGGGCGCCGCTCCCGCCGTGGTCATGAGAAACGCCACCACGGCAGCGTAGTATCCCCATGGCGACCTGTACTCGAAGCCGTCACCCATAGCCCTAACTGCGAACGCGACTATTCCCACCAGCAGCAAGGCTCCGCTTGCCAGGATCAGGTTGCGGTGAAACCTGCCAACGTTCGAGTGGCGTTCAGCCACGTGGCGGCTGAACCCATCTATGGTTATCTCCGGCCCAAAGTCGTGGTGCTCATGCATGGGTAAGCTCTTTGGCCTCCGAGTCAACTTTAGAGAGATATAGCACGTTGGGCTCCGTGCCCAGCTGTTCCCGTAGATGGAACGCTCGCTTGTCGTTGGCGAACTGGGACACCCTGCTCTGGGGGTCTTTCACGTCGCCGAACATCAGAGCATCGGTTGGGCAGGCCTGGGCGCAAGCGGGCTGAATATCGCCGTCGCGCACCTCGCGCCCTTCCCTATCGGCGTCCAACTCGCCTCTGCGAACCCTCTGCACGCAGAAGGTGCACTTTTCCATGATGCCGCGGCTTCGCACCGTTACGTCGGGGTTGAGCTGATTGCGCAGCGCCTCCGGCCATACCGGTTCCCAGAAGTTGAAGAACCTCACGTGGTAGGGGCAGTTGTTCTGACAGTAGCGGGTGCCCACGCAGCGGTTGTAGACCTGGACGTTCAGTCCCTCGTTGTTGTGGTAAGTGGCGAATACCGGGCATACGGGCTCACAAGGAGCGCTGCCGCACTGCTGGCAGAGCACCGGCAGGAAGCGGGCCTTCACGTCTGGGAACTCGCCTTCCCAATAGCGCTCTATGCGGAGCCACTCTATGGCGCGGCGCTGTCTGAATATCTCGTCCGAGTTGAGTGGCACGTTGTTCTCTGCCTGACATGCTATTACACACGCCTGGCAACCGGTGCACTTGTCAACGTCCACCACCATCTGCCACTTTCTGTCTTTCCTTGCCGTTACCATCTATAACACCTCATTTAATGGGTCGCGTCACCCCGGCCGTATAGCGGGAATAGCCCGTCAGGGAACTGAGGCGGCACCGCCCCTTCAAACTTAGGCAGACGAACCCACTCGCCGGTTTTGCTTATACGAACTCTGGTGGCTGACCATGCTAGCGCATTGGTCTGGCCGTCCTTCAATGGTGAAACGATGGACATTACGTTGGAACCCCGGTCCTTGGCCACCAGGGTGCGGGACAGATCGGGGCCTATTTCGTAGTTCCCGTAGTGAGTGTGGCCCAGCCCGGTAGGAATGGATAGCACGTCCGGGTGAGCCGCCGGGGTCGGATAGGCCAAGGCTCTGATGGCGCCGCTGGGCGATTGTATGTCTAGGATGTCCCCTTCCTTGATGTCCAGCTCATCAGCTCTGCGCTGGTTGATCTCCACCCACGTTTCCCAAACGGCGGTTGTCATCGGGTCGGGTGCGGCCTGCAGCCAGGGCAGGTTGGCGCCGCGCCCGTCGGTTATCGAGTTCGACTGGAAAGGTATCAGATAGAAGGGGTACTCGCCCATGCCGCCGGAGAAATCTGGGGTAGCCGCCAGTTCAGCTAGCGACGGCGGAGAAACGGCCTGCTGGTCTCCTTTGGCGCTCTCGTCCCACCAGCCGCCTCTTTGCAGCGCTGAAATCCAGAAAGCCTCGAAATCGGCAGCGCGTACCGATCCTCTATTCAGTTGTTGCAGCTCCTGTGCGCTGGCTCTCACGGCGTCTTTCAGAGTCGGCCAGGGCAGATTGAACCCCGTGCCTCCCAACCTGCGCGCCAGGTCCAGCAGCACATCACCGAATGCCCTGGTGCCGCGTCCACCCTCTTGGTGGAATGGGAACACGACCGGCTGCTGAAGAGTGACGACCTGATATCCGGGTCCCGGATTGGGGACGTCGTCTCCCCAAGACTCCAAGTAGGTGTGATCGGGCAGTATCAGGTCTGCCAAGGCGGACGTTTCATCCATGAAGCTGGCAAAGCTGACTATTGTGCCAACGCCGCCAGCCGCACCGGCAAAATCGATAGACTCCAGCGTGTACGCGGGGTTGGCTCCATGCACCAGGAGAGCGCCTACCTGTCCGCCGCTCATCCTGTTTCTGAGGTCTTCCCAATCGGCAAATGCGGCTACGTCTGACGCCGCTTCCTCCTCCGACAATGGAGAGGACGGGTTGAACTTGATGCCTCCGTCCTTGTTGATGCTGTCAAGGAGGATGTTCAAGCTGTAGATAGCCTTCATACTGGCAAGGCCGTTTGTGTGAGCCGCCGCGGAGCCGCCGCCTATGACCAGGCTATGCTGACTTGCCGCCAGATCGTGCGCTATCTTTCGAATATACTCTGCGGAAAGGCCGGTGTTCCCGGCTACGGACTCGGGGGCGAACGCCGATAGAGCCTGCGCTCCGGCGCCTCCAGTCATAGCGTCGACAGCCGCGGGGTCCAGCCTGCCGGCAGAGTCCGACATGAGTACGTAAGCAATGCTGAGGGCCACTAACCCTTCCGTTCCCGGATTCAGGTAGTGCCACTTGTCGGCGTTGGCCGCCGTCATGGACATGCGCGGCTCTAGCTGCACCAGGGTGCCGCGATGGTCGCGCCCCTGCCTGAACTGGCCGTAGGCCCTGCTGTACTGCACGGGTGACAGCCAAGTGGAGAGGAAGTCTGCGCCAAAGTTAAGCACATAGTCGGCCTTCTCTATTTCGAAGACGGGTAGCTGATCTTGCTGGAACAACTCCTTGGAAACCCTGCGCAGCACCGTGTTCTCCATGGATTCCAGCGCCATGTGAGAGCCGCCGTATCCGTTCATGAACCGTTGGGCAATCTTACCCAGAGTGCCCCGCATGGGGTCGGTGATCATGGTAACGGAGCTTGGATCTTGGCCTTGGAGAGCGGCGGTCAGTTCACCCAGCGCCTGGTCCCAGGTGATATCGGTAAACTCGCCTGAACCGCGCGCACCGGTGCGCTTCATTGGGCCATCGATCCGGTCGGGGTTGTACAACGCCTGCAGGCCGGCTTGACATCTCACCGATGTTTTTCCGCGGCTTACCGGATGGTCCGTATTGCCCTCTATCTTTATGGCGCGTCCTTCAATGATGCGGACTATGACGCCCTCCCCTGCGCCGCACTGTGCGCAGGAGGTGGCATACCACGCCTCCAGACCGGACACCATGTTCTCCGGCATAGTGGCCGGGCTTTGTATCAGCAACTCCTCCTCCGGAATACCGCACCCTACGAACACCACTGTTCCCAGTGCGCCTACTCCAGACCATTTCAGGAAGTCCCGTCTTGTAGTTGTCATACCCTAATACCTAACGATGGCAAATAGTGCAGTCCGTGGGTGCGCTGTACTCCCTATGGCAGTCCACGCAATCGCCCATTTTAAGCGCCCGCACTTGCTTTACTTTGGTCATTGAAGCCACGTCTCCGTGGCAGGTGGAACAGACGGCGGAGGCTTCTACGCCGTTCTGTTCCGCGAAATAACGTATATGGGCGTCATGCACAAACTCCACGTGGTCAGGCAGCCTGTGGACTCGCTTCCAGTTGATGGGAGCGCCTGCTTCCGACGCCGAGGTCAACTTGGCTATCTCCCGCTCTGCCTGGGCGGTGGTGCCGGTTATCTGGCTGTGGCAGAACATGCACTGCTGGACGGACGGCACCGTAGCCGCCGCTCCATCGGTGACGTTGCGATGGCAGAAAGTGCAGTCCAACCCTATTCCGCCTTCCTCCACTGTGCCTGCGTGTACCGTGTGCGGGAAGTCTATGGGCTGGTCCGGGGCCTGGGCCAAAACGGATACCCCGAACCAGGCGTTGAGAACGAAAAATGCCACTACCGCCGTTACACCCAGTCCACCAAGAGCTATGATGGATGCTGCTATAAAGACTATTGGACTGGTGTTTCTCATACGGTGTTTGGAGTGTTATTCCTAAGGCTAGATCAAGTACCTGTCCCAGATTTTGCCGACCACGTCAACGTTGGCCAGTGTTAAGGCCAGGAAGATAACGGCAATTACCAGCGACCCACCGGCGGCGGCGTACAAGAGAGGCCTCAGCCTGGCCACCTGCCCGGGAAGGTGTCCGGTGGTGACCAGAGAAGGGATTATGGCGTGAGCGGTGAGAAAAAGGCCTGCAAAACCGATAGCAAAGAGCAGATATGCCCAGAGGAACCTGAGCATTACGGAAATACCGTGCCAAAGCTCGTTGTCTACGAAGGCTGGGTCCATTATTTGCTCACAGGAAGTTTGGCCGTCCATACCTACCACAGGCACAACTACAGACCACCAAACGAGCGTTACTGTATCAGTTTATATTTTCCGTGTGAAGTCCTTTAATGTTCTATTTTTCACAAATTTGCTGGCTTGCTTTTCCGAAAGAACGATGCAAGAATTGACTTAGTCAGCTTTAGATAGCTCCGGAGATGATATGTCGGGATTGAATGAAGCTACAGCCTCTACGATTTCACGCCGCAGTTTCTTGAAGCGCGCTCTACTGGGAGCCGCCGCCGCTACCGCAGCTTCTCTTGCCGCCAGCCGCCTGCTGGTGAAGGGAGACAGGGCTACGGAGTTGCCGGGCGCGGGCTCTATATTCGAACCCAGAAAGCAAGACCTCAAGCGCTACTGGGGCAATAGATTCGATAGACTGCGCTTGAAGTAAGCATCCATTCGCCGGAATTGGAGATGGGCAGCGGTTTTCCAAACCCTGCCCATTTTTTGTGACCCGCTCAACCGTGGGTTGTCGGTAGGATGTTCACCAGCTTGCCGTCCACGGCGCACATGAGGTCGTGTCCAGGGTCTATCCGTACCGATACCCTTTCACCTTCGGAATAGCTTTGGTAGTGCAACCGTAGGCTGTGAATCATAGTCCCGGACGGCAGTTTTACCTTGTACAGGTTATGCGCTCCCTGGAAGACCCGTTCCACCACCCTACCCTGCCCCGCCTCTTCCGGGCGGATGGATATATCGTCGGGGCGGACCATCACCTCTACCTTGGAGCCGTCTCCGGCCTCCAGCGGCCTGGGGATCATGCCCAGCTCGGTTAGCAGCACGTCTCCCTGCACCTTAGCGGGGAGGAAGTCGGCTATCCCCATGAACCTGGCCACGAACGGCGAGATCGGTTGATGGAAGATCCTCTCCGGAGTATCCACCTGTTCAATGCGTCCCCAGTGCATCACCGCTATCCTATCGCCAAAGAACAGCGCCTCTTCCTGGTCGTGGGTTACGAATATAGCCGACGTCCCGGCATCGCTCAGTATTTGTCGCACCTCGGCTCGTACCCTGGCTCTGAGGCCGGCGTCCAGGTTGGAAAACGGTTCATCCAGCAGGACCACCGCGGGGCCGGGCGCCAGCGCCCTTGCCAGGGCCACGCGCTGCTGCTCTCCGCCGGAAAGCTCGTGCGGCAGGCGTCTTTGCATGCCGGAGAGGCCGACGAGCTCCAGCACCTCTCCTACCCTACTTTCGCGCATCGACTTATCGCGGACTCCGTAGGCTACGTTGTGCCAAACGTCCATGTGGGGGAACAGAGCGTAATCCTGGAACACCATGCCAACGCGTCGTTTCTCCGGCGGCAGGGCTTGCTCCGGTCCCGCCACAAGGTCTCCTCCCACCGCCAGCGTTCCCGCGGTAGGCATCTCGAACCCGGCGATGAGCCTGAGCAGCGTGGTCTTGCCACAACCACTGGGGCCGATGAGCACCATCTTCTCCCCGTTGTCGACGGCAAAGTCCACCTGCTCCACGGCGCACACATTGCCGAACTGTTTGGAAAGACCGAAGCACCGTATGGCAGGCGGTTTCAAGAGTTCACCTCTTCTTGGCGCAACAATAGCAACAATGAAAACGACGCTACCAGCACCAGCAGCAGCGACGGCGCAGCCGCTCGGGCAAAGAAGCCCTCGGAGCTGGCGCTCCATATCTTGGTTGCCAGTGTATCGAACCCTATGGGGCTGAGCAGTAGTGTGGCCGGAAGCTCTTTCATTACGGTGAGGAACACCAGGGCGGCTCCCGCCAGCAATCCCGGCCTCATAAGGGGCACGGTGACGCTCAGCCAGACCCTGATCGGCGTCCTTCCCAGGTTTCGGCCCATCTCCTCCAAACGAGGGCTAACCTGCAGCAGTGAGCTTCGCACCGCGCTGGTGGCTTGGGGCAGGAAGAGCACCAGGTAAGCCAGCACCAGCATGGCCAGCGTCTGATACAGGAAACCTGCATAGGCGGCGCCGAAGAACACCAAGGCCAGCGCCACTACTATACCGGGCAGAGCGAACCCGGTATAGGAAGCCCTTTCTATGATGAAAGAGAGTCTTCCTGGGAAGCGCACCGCCATCAGGGCAACCGGCACCGCCGCCGCCGTAGCCACTCCCGCGGCCAGCGCCGACACCATTGCCGAGTTCCAGGCCGCGCTCCAGACCAGCCGCAACGGTTCTCCGGCGGCCAGACCCCGCGCCAGCCAGTATCCCAGGACTCCAAGCGGCAGCAACAGACCCACCGTTACTATGGCTCCAGTGAAGAGAAGCGCCGGCCATTTCCATCTGTTGAGCGGCACCGTAAAGGGCGGTCGCTGCGTGCTGCTGTTGCTTCTATAGTACTTGGCTTTGCTGTGAGACCTGGCTTCCATTAGCAATAGGCCTATGCTTATTGCGCCGAGCAGCAGCGAAAAGACGGCTGCGGCGTGGCGTGAAAACGACGCCTGATACTGCACGTATATCTGCTGTGTCAGCGATTCAAACCGCAGCAGCGATACGGCTCCGAAGTCGCTCAGGGTATACAGAGCCACGAGCAGGCCTCCGGCTCCCAAGGCGGGTCTCAACTGCGGCATTACCACTCTTAGGAAGGTCTCCCACTTGCCCGACCCCAGACTCCTAGATGTTTCTTCCAGGGCGGGGTCAAGCCTCCATAAAGCTGTGCGTAAAATCAAAAGCATATAGGGATAGGTGAAAATGGTAAGGACAAACGCCGCCCCCGTAAACCCGTAGATGTCAGGCAGTCTCTCAACGCCAAATCCTTCCAGCCATTGCTGCAATATACCACCCGGACCCAAAGCCGAAACTATAGCCAGCGCGCCCACGTAGCTGGGGATGACCAGCGGCAGAACGGTCAGTATGGACCAGGCGCGCTTGAAAGGCAGATCGGTGCGCACGGTAAGCCACGCCAGGGGCAGCGCCACCACAGCCGCTGAGACGGTTACAGCGAATATAAGCCCCAGCGTATTGAGGAATACCCACAACGTTCGCGGGCGGAGCAGCGCGTCCATTGCCTCTTCGCCGGCGCCCGCCGTGCGAATGAGCAAGTAGACGAGCGGCAAGAGCATAACGGCCGCCACCAGCAGAGCCGGAATCAAAACGGTTGGAGGCGGCCTTGACACTCCTCCAGCCGTTAGTCTATGCGCAAAATTGAACCGCTCGCCGTGGGTGGCGTCCATCTATTCCACTGGTTACAGGACTCCCGCTTCTTGCAGCAGCCTCAAAGTGCCGTCCAAGTCGGAGAGGTCTTGCAGTTGTACATCTGGCGCTTCTATTTCCGAAATGGGAGTGAGCACACGCTGCGTCCTTACCCCCTCTATAACCGGATACTCAAAGGTCTGCGACGTGAAGTATTGCTGTCCCACCTGGGAGAGCAGAAACTCCACAAGCTTGAGAGCTGTCTCCTTCTCTTCAGATTGCTCAAGCACTCCTATGCCGGACACCATAATGAGGGCGCCGGGGTCTCCCGCTTTGGGATGGTAGTTGCGCGCCGGAAAGTTTTCACCCTCCTCGGCCAGGAATCGGAACAAGTAGTAATGGTTCACCAGGCCCACGTCTATCTCTCCCGCGCCCACCGCCGCTACCTGGGGCGTATTCTTGGGGTACACCGTAACCTGGTTGGCCTGTATACCCTCCAGCCACTCCTTGGTCCGTTCCTCTCCCCATAGCTGGCGCATCCCTGTCACCATCACCTGGAAAGAGCCGTTGGTGGGCGCCCAGCCGATGCGTCCACGCCATTTTGGATCCGTTAGATCCCACACACTATCGGGCAGCTCATCCTCGGTCACGCGTTCAGTACTGTACACCATCACTCTGGCCCGTCCCGATATGCCAACCCACTTGCCGTCGTCGGCGCGGAACCGGGGCTGGGCCTGGTCCAGGATTTCAGCAGGCAGTTCCACGAAACTGTCTCTAAGCGCCCCCAATGCGCCGGGATCCTGGGCATAGAAAACGTCCGCCCTGGTGTTGTTTCCCTCTTCCATGATGGCGGCTGCCATCTCGGAGGTGCCGCCCCAGCGCACTTCTACGTTGACTCCGGTAAGCTCGCTGAACTGCTCTAAGATCGGTCCAACCAGCTCCTCGCTGCGACTGGAATACACCGTTAGGGTAACGGTCTCTCCATCGGTAGGGCTGCAGCCAATGACCAGTACCGCCAGCAGCGCCGCCGGTACTATTGCCAGCATCCTCTTTTGCAGTGTGCGTCCCATGCGACTCCTTATTGTAATAATAGTAGACCTGTTTCTCAACTATTAGCCTGTGAGAGTTTAATTGTATGGTTAAGCGCCTGTCAATTAGATAATTGCTTTGAATGCTGTCTTTGGATTCTTCGTGGCGGGTTAGCTACAAAGGCTTTGGCCTTCCATTGGAGACCGGCGACCTTCATAATGATGGATAGATCCACCTGGCCTGCGTCTACTGGGGGCAGGCAAAACCTACACGGAGGGAAAAGATGCCGAATCCAATGCTACATTGGGAGCTGAACACGGAGAATGCAGCCAATATCCAGAAGTTCTACGCCGATCTGCTGGGATGGAGCGTGGACGCCGACAACCCGATGAACTATGGACTGATGCTGTCCAACTCAGGACGCGGCACGGACGGAGCCATCCATCACTCCGACGACGCGCCGAAAGGTTTCACGCTTTATTTTGAAGTCGATGATCTCCAGGGGTACTTGGACAAAGCCGTCGGCTTGGGCGCCAAAGTGGTCGCGCCAATCACCACGATTCCGGGAATGGTCACCTTTGCCATGATCGCCGACCCGGATGGCAACGTGGCCGGCCTGGTTGCAAGCGAGACACCGAGCGCTTGAGATCCGGGCGCATTTGAGGGTGGCCGGATGTTCCTACGCTTAGTCGTTCATCTATAGGGACTATCTCCGGCCAAACTCGCGTTCCAGGTTGCTTGCGCTCAGGTGCAGCATAGTGGGACGACCGTGGGGGCACGTGTGCGGCGAACGGGTCGCTTCCAGCTGCCTTATTAGAGTGGCCATCTCGTCGTGCGTCAGTGTATCTCCTGCCCTCACGGAGCTGTGGCAGGCTATGGAGGCTGCCATGGATTCAAGGGACTGCGACGGGTCTCTGGCCTGCTGCAAGGTCTCCAATACCTCTCCCAGCAACTGGTCAGGGCTGGCGTTTCTTACTCCTGCGGGTACGCCCCTGATCAAATACGTCCTCTCTCCGAATGATTCGCCAAGGAAGCCGAAATCATGGAGGGTGTCCTTCCACTCTTCCAGCGTTTGCACCTGTTCGGGAAGCAGCTCAACCGCCAGCGGTTCCAGCAGGCCCTGGATCTCAGGGCTCTTCTCCTCCACCTGGCGAAGAACTTTTTCAAAGTTCACCCTTTCGTGCGCTGCATGCTGGTCGATGAGGTAGACCCCCTGCGGCCCTTCCGCGATTACATAGGTCTGCCCTGCCTGGCCCAGCACGCGTAGCGCGGGGAGCGTTTCTCCTGTCGTAAGCTGGGATGCATGCCCGGCATCCATCGCGCTGCCGTCCGTCAAGCCGGAATCCGGGCTTGCGGCGGGAACCGGCCACGTCTTGAACGAGTCTTGCTCAGCCCATAGAGGAGCGGGAGGCGGATTCCACCCAGACGGCGCGGCGTTGGGTTGGACCGGGCGCATTGCCACCAACGGCACCGGCGAATGGGCGACTAAGCACTCTCGTACGCTGCGTTGCACTGCTGAAAACACCGCACCCTCGTAATGAAACCGCACCTCGCGCTTTGCCGGATGCACATTGACATCTACTTCAACCGCGGGCAGCTCTAGGTGCAAGACCACCAGGGGATGGCGACCCTCCATGAGCAGTCCTCTATACGCTTCCTCGACGGCCTGGAGGAGCATACGGTTCTGTATCCAGCGGCGATTGACGAAGAAGTTGATCCCGCTTCTGTTGGCGCGGGTCAGCGACGGCGACGAGGCAAAGCCCGACACGCGCCGCCCGTCTTTGTCGATCCCCTCCACCTTCAGCAGAGCCTCCACCGTCTCCCGGCCGTACACGGCCATCAAGACGTCGCTGAGCTCGCCACTTCCGGGTGAGGAGAAAGTTTCCTTGCCGTTGCTGGTTAGATGAAAGCGTACGTGGGGGTGCCCCAGGGCAATCTGCGTTACCGCGTTGTGTATTCGGGACGATTCGGCTGCCGCCGACCTGAGGAACTTCCGGCGCGCAGGCACATTGGCGAAGAGGTCCTGGACCATCACGGAGGTACCCTCAGAGGTTCCGGCTGCGCCCTTCCTCTCCAGTATTCCGCCATTGGAGCGAACGTATGCCCCCTGCTCGGTTCCCTTAACGCGGCTGGTGAGCACCAACCTGGACACGGAGGCGATGCTGGGCAGGGCTTCCCCTCGAAATCCCATAGTGGATATGGTTTCCAGGTCGTTCTCATCGCCGATCTTGCTTGTGGCGTGGCGTTCCAACGCCAGCTCCAAGTCCAGAATAGGGATTCCCGCTCCGTCGTCGCTGATCCTGATCGATTCCATACCGCCGCCCTGCACTTCGATGGTTACCCTGGTTGCCCCGGCGTCTATGGCGTTTTCAACCAGCTCTTTGACCACGGACGCCGGTCTTTCCACGACCTCTCCCGCGGCTATCTTGGAGGCAAGGTTGCTATCTAGAACTCGTATCGGCATCTCATCAACAGTGGATGGAGGATGCCTCAATGGTAGCATCTTGTTCTCAGGGGGCACTAGATAGCGACTTCACGATATGGGGGAAACAGGGCGGATTCAGCGGCCGGCGAGAAGGCAGCGGCCCTAGCGGGTTCCGTTCTTGGCGTACTGCGAAATAAGCTGGTACACCCTCTGCATCTCGTTGTCCGCCGCGTTGTAGAAGAAGTACGGCCTTACCCAGATTCCTCCCAGCGCGGTGGGGACCTCCGGGTAATCGTCTACTACAACGTCCGGTCTTACGGGAAGACCCAATTCATCGAGCGCTTCTATGAAGTTGTCCAGCGGCTTGACGAAGCAGTCGCTTACGTAGGGGGTGAGGTTGTGGCGTCGGACTTCCGGCCACCTGATGCCTATACCCGACCAAACGTATATCTTGTGGCCGTCATCTATGAGCTTCTGCATGATTTCGTGGGTGCCCGGCCTGACAGAGTCATCAACTCCCAGCCAGGTATAGTCGGTGTCAAAGAAGATGTTCATCAGGCTGTCCAGTTCCCGTACTGACGGAACAGAAGCTCCGGGTTCCTGTTCTGCTTGTGGACGGCGTTATCGCCACCAACCACTGCGGAGATATCTCCAATCATATACTTCCCGTCGATTACACCCATGGGCCAGTATCCAAGCATCCATACGAGCATTAGGGGCTCGTATGGGTTTATCGGCAAGCTATCCGAGCATATTATATACTCCGCCGCTCTTGCCGTATCGTTGGCGGCTGAGCCGGCTATCATCCTTGTTGCCAGTCGCACCCTGTTGGCCGTCTCCTTCCAGTAGTCGTCGTTGGGGGCCGGCCATGGAGACGCTCCCTTCCACTCCTTCTTGGCCACAGCCCAAGCCGCCGCTCCGGCGCCTGCCTCCAGGCTGGACCATCCGCCGCCCCATGAGATCGAGGCGGCCCAGGGTGCTACCCAGTGGTACCAGTCTACTCCGGTCTCCGCCCAGGCTGTCCAGGCTCCGGTAAGCGCGCTGGGATTGACCGCATTAGCATAGTAGTTGGCGCCCGCGATCCATTCTTCAAAGCGCACGGTTTCCACGGGAAGCATTCTCCAGCCCCATGAGGACAGCCGCGCTTGGTATTCCACGGCGGCGTCTATAGCTGCTTCTATGGGCTCTTCCCCTTCCAGCCACGGTATATCGGCGAGCCAGGATAGGAACTTGGTGAACCGGTCTCCCTGCGGCCCGAACACCCGCGCCCGGTTCACCTCTTGTATCAACCTGACCTTGGAGCAGCGGACCTTGAAATCGTCCTCCGCTATCGGGTCAACAGCCTCCGCCTCGAACAGGTGTCCCGGCCAGTGGCCGAACCTGAGGGCGTCCACAGGACGCTTCAGCAGGTGCAGTCCCCTGCCCTTCGCTCCCATGGACTCGTCGTCGAACTCCGTGGCCTCGTGTGTGCCTTCAGGCCACCACCGGAACTGTTTGTCCCGGTGAGAGGTCATCTCGGAGGTTAGCCATTTGTAGAGGGTCACGGCATCTCCCTAAGAGCGTAAAACGCAGCCACCAACATAGGAGGATACACACGCAGGCAGCCAGGGTAAAAGCTGTTGAGGGGTGGACTCTCGTCGCATGGAGGAGTCTTGGATATGTGTAGGGCTGTCAATTCCGTTGATGAATTCTTGGATTAGTTGAGCAGAAGATAGACAGTATCATAGAGAGGCGCTGCTACAGTGTCAAACGGCTCATGTCATCTCCTTCACGAAACCGAACCGTTTATTCTTGGCGGTCATCTCTATGAAGTGCCGGAGGGCTTTCCTGTACATCTCCTCTCCGTGACGTTTGCGGCTTTCAATATGGGCTATGCGAATTCTCCGGTACGGACCTGGGAATTTCTGGAAATTACGCCACGCCCGGTCGTTTGACTTCAAGGCGACAAGGATTTCCTGTGGTATTTCAAACTCCTCTGCCTCATCAGTAACCGGATCAAAGACGTGCGCTACGGCGTCCAGGCCCGCTTGGGTCATCTTCTTGGAGGCAATGAGGCTGCGTATGCGCTCCTTGTTCATCTGAGAGAGCAAGCTATTCTTTCTCCTCCTAGAGAACCGTTGAGCAAACCGCTCCTCATCTATGCCACGTACTGTGCTGTCAATCCAGCCGTAGCACAACGCCTCTTCCACCGCGTCGTTGTAGGGGATGCGGGGCTTGCCCGTCCCTTTGCGATAGTAAATGAGCCAGACCTCGGTCTCGCTGTCGTGGTGTTCCGTGAGCCAGGCGCGCCAGGACTCTCTATCGGCTAGATATACGGTCTTCTCCAAGTCCAAGCTCATGTCGCCTCAACCGTCCCTTGCCTTCTGCTGCAGGGCGTACAGCGCGTTGATGGCCTCCATTGGGGTCATAGCCGTCACGTCCAGCTTCAGCAACTCTTCCGTTATGGGCGGTGTGCCACCGAACAACCCCAGCTGTATGGCTCCATCTTCCCTGCTTCGAGGCGCTGCTCCGTTGCGCCCGCTTCCCTCCAGGTATCCGAGGAGGTCCCAGGCGCGGATTATTACGTCGCGGGGCAATCCGGCCAGCTGGGCTACGTGCACTCCGTAGCTCCTATCCGCCCCTCCGGGCACTATGCGGTGCAGGAACGTCACCGTGCCGCCTTCTTCAGATACAGACACGGAGTAGTTTCTTACCCTTGGCAGCGTATGGGCCAGCTCGGTAAGCTCCTGGTAGTGCGTGGCGAACATAGTGCGGCATCCCAGCATGGGGTCGTTGTGTATGTGCTCCGCAACCGCTTGAGCTATCGACAGGCCATCGTAGGTGCTGGTGCCCCTTCCTATCTCGTCCAGGATCACCAGCGACCTCTTTGTAGCGCTGTTCAGGATGCTGGCCGTTTCCACCATTTCCACCATAAACGTGGACTGTCCTACGGCAAGATCGTCCTGTAGGCCTACCCTGGTGAAGATGCGGTCTACCAGGCCTATCCGGGCCGACCTTGCGGGGACAAAGCTGCCCATTTGGGCCATCAGCACAATGAGCCCCACCTGTCTCAGGTAGGTGGACTTGCCCGACATGTTGGGCCCGGTGAGGATGATCAGGCCGGCCTCTTCGCCGGAAAGGAACGTATCGTTGGGCACGAAGTCCCCAGGTGGCAGCATGGCTTCCACCACGGGATGGCGCCCGTCTTTGATTTCGATTACGGTGCTTTCGTCTACCTCTGGCCGCACGTAATCGAACCGTTCCGCGGCCTCGGCCAGCGCCGTGAACACATCTATATGGGCTACCGTTTCCGCCGCCTGCAATACTGGCCCCGAGGCCTGCCCCACCTGATTGCAGACCCGCCGGTATAGCGAAATCTCGATCTCTTCCAGCCGCTCCCTGGCGTTGAGGATCATGTTTTCGTAGTCCTTGAGCTCAGGCGTGATGAACCTCTCGCCGCCGGTCAGGGTCTGCCGCCGCTGGTATTCCGACGGCACCCGCGACAGGTTGGGCCTGGTCACCTCTATGTAATAGCCGAAAACCTTGTTGTAGCCGACTTTGAGGTTCCTGATCCCGGTTCGCTCCCGTTCCTGTCCCTCCAGCTTTGCTATGTACCCGCGCGCGTTAGTCGCCGCGGTGCGCAGCTCGTCCAGTTCCGCCGAGAATCCCGGACGTATCACGGCGCCCTCTCCCACCTGGCCGGGCTCGTCCCTTATGGCCTGGCGGATCAATGCCGCCGTCTCCGTGCAGGACGGCAGCTTAGCCAGCAGCCACTTCACGTGTGGACCGTCGTCTTCTCCCAGAACGGCCTGCAGTTCCGGTATCGCCTCCAGGCTGCGGCGCAGCGCGACCAGGTCTCGCGCCAAGGAGACGCCGCTCTTCACCCGGTTCACCAGCCTCTCCATGTCGGACACTTCCGAGAGTGTTCTGATAACCCTGTTGCGCCTGGACCTGTCCTTGTGGAACCACTCCACGCTGTCCTGCCGCTGCTTTATAGCGGTTGTCTCCATCAGCGCTTGGCCTATCCACTGTCTGAGCAAACGGCCGCCCATTGACGTTTTGGTTAGGTCTAGAACGTTCAGCAGAGAGTACGTTTTGGACTCCCACCTTCCCCCTGCAAACAGCTCCAGATTGCGCCTTGTTTGGGGATCAAGGGACATAGTGGACTTCAAGTCGTAAGCTCTCAGCCTGGCAATGCGCTCCAGGGCCTGGCGCTGGTTCTGGCCCAGGTAGGAGAACAGCCCCCCGGCGGCGCGTATCATCAGGGGCGAGCGCTCTATGCCGTATCCCTCCAACGTGGCAACGCCCAGCTCCTCCTTGAGCATTTCGCGGCTGCTGTCCAAGCGGAACGCCTCATCCGCCACGGTTGCCGCCTTCACGTTGTCCGGCAGCGACCCGTGGAGATCTTGGGGCGTCACTGCTTCAGCGGGAGCCAGCCTGGCCAGCTCCAGGGGCATGTCCTTCAGTGAGACCTGGGTTACAAAGACGGTGTCGCTGGAGCTGACGTCGGTGTAGGCTAGCCCTGCCTCTTCCGCCTCGATAACGACCGAGGCCAGGTAGTTGTTGCTGCGCTCCTCGAGAAGAGAGGGTTCGATCACAGTGCCCGGCGTGACCACCCTGACCACTTCCCTATCCACGATCCCCTTGGATAGCGCCGGGTCGCTGGTCTGCTCACATATCGCCACCTTGTGCCCTGCCTTGATCAGCCGGCCTAGGTAGCTGTCCAGCGCATGATAGGGTATGCCCGCCAGGGGGTGCTTCGGGCCCTTGCCGAACGCTCGCTCGGTCAGGGCGATGTCAAGGTCCCGCGCCACGACTTTGGCGTCTTCATCGAAAGTCTCATAGAAGTCGCCCAGGCGGAATAGAAGAATGCAGTCGGGATAGCGGCGTTTAATATCCAGGTATTGCCGTCTTACTGGCGTAGTCACAATCGTCGCTCCGTTGCAGTGGATTGTACACCAGATGAAGGCGACGGCAGAAGAAGAAGTTGACCAACATGGAGACCTTTGCGGAAAGATAGCGGCCCAGCAAAGCTACGATGTTATTGATGAACCGCCTTAGATTCTTCGCTACGCTCAGAATGACGGTTGGAGTCTGAGCCCACTGCTCCAGGTTGGGGTGAAAGTGCCGGGAAAACGAGGTGACGGCTAGTCGTCTTCTTTCCAGAAGCGCTCTTCCTGAAAATCGAAGCCGGTCTCTCTGGCATGCACCTTCACGTCCTCTATCATGCCGGGGTGGCCGCAGGCGTATATCAGGGTGTTTTCCGGCTTCAGGCCGAACTCCTCAGCGTATTTACCGACTACGGTATTCACCCTACCCGTCTCTCCCGTCCAGGAAGCGTTCTTCTCCTCTCCGGGCCGGCTGATTGTAGGAACGAACTTGATGAAATCGGGGTACTCGCTAGCCAGCCTTTCCAGCTCGCCGTCATAGGTGAACTCGTCATGGTAGCTGGCGCCTACCAGCAGGAAGAACCTGTGCCCTTCCCTACCCTCGTGTAGATACTGTCTCAGTATGGACACATACGGCACCACTCCGGTCACGGTGGCCACCATCAGGTGGTCACGGTAGTCTTCTTTGAACAGGAAGAGGCCCTTGGCGCGGGGTCTTATGGTCATCTCCGCTCCCTCTCCCAGATCGTGAAGCACGGGGGTCAGCCGTCCGTCCGGGGGCGGCACCAGCTCTATGAACAGCTCTATTTCATCTTCGTACGGCGCGGATACAATCGAATACGGCCGTTCCAGCCCGTCCACGCCTATTGTGCAGTACTGGCCTGGTTTGAAGGCGAATGGCACCTCCGGCTTGACCCATATCTGCCAGAGATCATGGGTGACATCGACTCGCTTGGTTATCCTGGCGGTCATCAGTTTGGGCTTAGATACGGGTGAAGTCATGGGTTCTCCTACAGGTTGCTTGAATACAGAGTAAACCGCGGCTTTCCAGCTGTAAAGTGCAAGGCCAGCGTTGGGTAGGTCTTAAGGACTAGACCTTTTCCAGTCGTACGGGCTCTATGACCAGTCCCGGCGCTCGCGACATTGGGTCCGGGTCTTCACTGGCCTGAAGCTGTGTTGCCAGCTGTCCAAACAACTGGGTGAACGATGCCGTACCCCGGTGAGCCGACTCTGTTACCGCGACTATACCGTGAACCTTCCTCTTGGCGGTAACCAGCTCAACCGCATCGCCGTCTTCCAGACCCAGGTCTTGCGCGTCTCCGGTATGGATATTGACCAGTTCCTTGCGAGTTATGGTGTTAACTACTTCAAAGCGCTCCACCTCGGCGTCTCTTTCCTGGTCGGCCAGGACGCGTCCCGGCACCAGCAATAGCGGGAAGTCGTCGGGAAGCTGCGCCGGTTCGGATGGCTGACCTACCGGCATTAGCTTGGCTTGCCCGTAGGGGAAGTTATTGGCGTACAGGACTTGAGTTCCACGCGAATCCTGGTCTATACACGGCCATTGAATGCCCTTTGATACCCTGTCGGATTCCAGGAGCTGCGTTGGCTGTGGGAGCGAAGGGTCGGGCCGCAGGGTGAACACGGCTTCCCTGACCAACCGCTTGTGTGAAATGCCGCCGTAGATGCGGTTTGCCAGTGATGCGGCCTCGTCGAACACGTCCGCCGTATTCTCGAAATCGAAACCTGCGGCGTCCATCTCTTTGGCCAGCTTGCCGATTGTCTTCCAGGCTGGCAGCGCCTCTACGTTGGGCGGTGTGATCGCCTTGGTCACCAGCTGCACCCGCCGCTCCAGGTTTGTGTAGGTGCCGTCTTCGTCGGCGAACGTAGTCGCCGGCAGCACAACGTCGGCGCGCTGAGCAGCCGCTCCCAGAAACGCATCGTGGACTACCAGGAACTCCACTTTCTCCAACGATTCATATAGGTCGTCGCCTTCATAGGCCGCTCCGTCGCCGAGCAGGAGCATTGACTTGACTTTACCGTCGCGGGCCGCCTGCAGAGTCTCTCGCACGCCCATCCCAGCCTCTTTAGACAGAACGGTGCCCCACTTCTCCTCGATGCGTTTTCTGGCCCCGTCGTCGCTTACCATCACATATCCCGGCAGCAGACCGGGTGCGCATCCCAAGTCGCTGGCGCCCTGTTCGTTGGCTCCACGCCTCAAGGCGTAGAGGCCGGTGGACGGTTTGCCCAGGTTGCCTGTGATAAGCGCCAGGTTTGTCATGGCCTGCACCTGGGCCTCCTGCTCTTCCAAGGCTGCGTTGTCCAGGGCGTAGACGATAGCGCTTGTACCAGCCGAGGCAAAGATGCGCGCGGATTCTTCTATCTGCTCTCCACTCACCCCCGTAACCTGCGATACGTGTTCCGGGGTGAAGCTTTCCAGGGAGCGCTTCATTTCATCAATCCCGCTGGTGTGTTCGAAGATGTACGCTTCATCCAGCAGGCCCTGGTCCACAATCGACCGCAGCAGTCCGCCGAGCAGGGTCAGCGTGGTACCCGGACGCGGCCTCAACCAGAGATGAGCATAGCGGGTTAGCTCCACCTCGCGAGCGTCTATGACTATCAGCTTGGCGTTGTCCTGTTTGACCGCCTGCTTGATTGGCACCGCCAGCACGTTGTGCTCCTCCGTGGTGTTGGTGTCCACCACCAGGATGCACTCGGAGTTCCTCAGTTCCCAGGTGGAGTTGCTGGAACCCGCATATCCCAGGGGCTCCATGAGGGCGCCGGTCAGCGCAGGCCTTGTGTTGGAGTCTACGTCCACGTTGTTGCTCTGCATCACGGTGCGGGCGAACTTCTGCAATAGATAGGCCGATTCGTTGGTGCTCCTTGCCGATGCGATAGCAGCGAAGCCGGAGCCTTTGTATCCGGCCAGCTTTTCCGCCACCAAGGCGATCGCCTCTTCCCAGGTAGCTCTCTCCAGGTTGCCTTCGCGCCGTATCAGCGGGTGCTTCAACCTGTCCTTGTGGTTTACGAACTCAAGCCCGAACTTGCCCATGTAGCAGGCCTGACCGTGGTTGGAGGGAGCGTTGATTTCCGGTATTGCCCTGATCACCTTCTCCCGCTTGTTCACCTCCAGGTTCAACTGGCAGCCCACCGAGCAGTTGGAGCAGGTGGATCGGACTATCTTCTCTGCCTTGTCCCACTTGTGGTCGCGTTCGACAAGCGCGCCTACCGGGCATACGTCCAAGCACGCCCCGCAGAACTCGCACCCAGACTCCAAGAGGGATGTTCCGCTGGATGTTCCCACCAGCACCTTCCCTGCCCTCTCGACGAAAGTGATCGCGTTGTCGCCACGCACCTCTTCGCAGACGCGTACGCACCTGCCGCAGACGATGCAGAGGTTGTAGTCACGGTCGTAGAACGGGTCGAAGACCTCGACTTCCGGTGTCCTCACCTCGTAGGTCAACGGCGAATTCAACTCCATGCCCAGGAACCGTACGGTGTCTTTGAACTCGCACCGCTCGTTCTTGGGGCACATCACGCACCGGTCGTTCACCGATACGTGTCTCTGGCAAATGTCTTCCGGCCCGCACAGCTCGACGCGATGGCAGGTGAGACAGCCGTGAGGATGCTCCGATATGAGCATCTCCATGATCCCCTTCTGCAGGCCGCGCAGTTGATCGCTGGCGGATACGATTTTCATCCCTTCTCTTACGGGAAGCGTGCAGGATGCCGCCACAGGCCTAAGCTGCCGCTCGGTTACCTTCTCCCCGTCCCTCTCAACTTCAACCTCGACCTCCTCCTGGACAACGCACATACGACAGGCGGCAAACGGTTTCATGCCCGGGTGGTAGCAGAGGTACGGGATGTACATCCCGGCTTCTATCGCCGCCTCCAGCACCATGGCGCCGGGCTTGGCCTGGATTTCTCGACCATCTATGTTGATAGTCAGCGTCTGCTCTGTCGTTGTCACCTAGCCCCTCCTTAGCGAGGAAAAGGTCTCCGTATTCTGGTCTCTCATTGCTCTATCCGGCATGAAGAAGTCGGCGGAATATTCACCGGCGGGCCATCGCTTCTCCTCCATGACCGCGGTGAACTCATCCGGGAAGTAGTCTATGGAAGACTTGATTGGATTGAAGCCAAGTTGGCCGTGACCGCACAGCGAACCTGCCGCCATGTTGCTCCCCAGTTCCTGCATGAGCTCCAAGTCTCGTGGACCGGCCTCGAACCGGCAGACGCGATCCAGTATCTGCAAGAGGTGCGTAGTGCCCAGCCTGCAGGGGAAGCACTTCCCGCACGATTCATATTGACAGAAGGCTACCAAAAGCCTGGCTAGGTCAACGGCGCATACGCTATCGTCTCCCACGATTATGCCGCCCGAACCCAGTATTGCGCCTGCCCTTGCCATGGCGTCGAAATCCAGGGGTATGTCCATCTTCTCACCGCTGAGGACTCCGCCAAGCGGGCCGCCGGTCTGCAAAAGCTTGACCGGCCCGCCCCCGGGCACGCCGCCTCCCAGCCCTTCCACAGCCTCGCGTATGGTCATGCCCATGGGCACTTCCACCATGCCGGGACGCTCTATGGCGCCGGAGAGGCAGAGTATGGCCGTGCCCTTGCTTCTCTCCGTGCCAATACCGGCGAACCATTCTCCACCTCTGGCTACTATCTCAGGCACGTAAGCCAGGGTCTTGATGTTGTTTATGTTGCTGGGCTTGCCCCACACTCCGTAAGCAGCGGGGAACGGAGGACGGTACCTTGGCATGGCCCGCTTTCCTTCCACGGATTCCATGAGCGCCGTCTCTTCTCCCGACACATACGATTCGCCAACCAGCGAGACTTCTACGTCGAAGCTGAAATCCGTTCCCAGGATGTTCTTCCCCAGCAGCCCCTTTTCGTACGCTTGGCGTATGGCTTCACGGGTGCGGTCTATGGGGACATCGTGTCCGTGTCGGATGAAAACTATTCCGTTGGAAGCTCCTGTAGCGTAACCGGCAAGTATCGTTCCCTCAATCAGGGTGTGAGGGTCACTCTCCAGGATCCCTTTATCGTTGAATGCGCCTGGGTCGCCCTCCTCGCAGTTGCAGAGGATGTACTTCACGGGCCCCGGCGAACCCATGAGGAAGCGCCACTTGGTGGCAGTGGGAAAGGCTGCCCCTCCCCTGCCCCTGAGTCCGGACGTGGCCACCTCTTCTTGGACCTCCTGCGGAGTCATGCCGGAAAGCGCTTTGTCTAGGCCGCTGTAGCCGCCGCCGGCTATGTATTCGTAGATGTCCGTGGGATCGATGTGCCCCGCATTTCGCAGGGCTATTCTCACCTGCCCCTTCATCATGGGAAGGTTTTCCAGGCTTGGCACGTTCGATGAATCGTCCGCGCCGCTGACCGCCATCGCTCCCTCGGCTGACGGCTTTCCGCCCATCAGGTGCTCTTTGACAAGCGTCGGCACCTGCTCGGGGGTAACGTTGTTGTAGAAAACGCGGGGCTGGGATGGAAGCTGTATGTCCACCAACGGTTCGGCATAGGCCAGGCCAAGGCCGCCCACCTCGCTGATGGTCACGTCCAGCTTGTTTGAGGCAACCTCTCTGCGGAAAGCCTCCACCACTTCTCCAGCGCCCGCCGCCATCCCGGATAGATCGGTGCCTATGCGCACGCGCGGCTTGGACTCCAGCCGAGCCAGGTGGGCGCTTGCCTGTTGCTTCAGTTCATCAAAGGCCTGGGTCATGTCGATCCTTTGTTGCCGTTTGCTGAGTTTCTGAGACGCGCGATGCGTTCCTTTGCCTTTTCAGCCGTCATTCTTCCCATTAGCTGATGGTCTATGCTGATAACGGGAGCCTGTCCACATGCCGCGAGACAGGTGTTGTATTTGAAGGTGAACTTGCCGTCTTCGGTATCACCCTCGCTGCTCAGACCCAGGGTTTCCAGCGTCTCCTTTATGATTCGCTGGGCTCCCAGTATGTGACACGAGGGGCCCCAGCACACTTCCACTACGTGCTCCCCCGGCGGGGTGAACCTGAAGTTCGTATAGAAGGAGGCTACTCCCCAGACGTCGTTTATAGTTGAATTGGTGAAATCCGCCACCTCTTCAATAGCTTCACTGGGTATGTATCCTATGGAATCTTCTATAGCCAGCAGAGAAGAGAGGATAGTCACCGTGCCCCCATTATGAGACACGAGGGAACTCTTTATCGTGGTTCGTAAGTCCTTGCTGTTAGAAGTCACTTGCTATCCAGGAAATCCACACAAGAGAGTATGAGAATGCTATCACAATCTTGGAAAAGCTATCAATAATTTTCAGCGCACCTGTGTTGCTATGTTTTATCAAACTGGGCTTGCCATCATTCCAGGAGTCTCGTAACGTAACCGAAGCCACTATGCATTTGATGATTGTCCGACATGCCGAAAGCACTGCAAACTCTGAGAACCGCTGGCAGGGTAGAATAGATTATCCTCTGTCCGATACCGGACGTTCGCAGGCACACCGTCTACGGTCAAGACTAGAGCGAGAGGGATACAAGCCTACCCATATCTACACCAGCCCGCTCAGCCGGGCGTCGGAGACTGCCCGGATTGCATCGTCAACCTGGGATATCCCTATAGAGTTGTGGAACGACCTAATCGAGACCAATATTGGCGTGATTTCCGGTCTAACCTGGACCGAGGCAGAGGAGCGGATTCCCGAAGCGGCTCGCGAAGTCAATGCGACGGGTAACTTCGACTTCGTGCGCGGCGCAGAGACCCACATCGAGCTGACCGATCGTGCACAGCGCGTTGTGGATAGCCTTGTCCGAGAGCACGTCAATACTGACAGTGTGTTGATGTTTTCTCACGGCGGAATAATGTCCTACGTCATCCGCAGCCTTCTAGGCACCGACCGGCTATGGTCCCTTGGCATCCATAACACCGCAGTGTTTGAGTTTTCCATCGACAAGGATAGCTGGCACCTGGACGGCCCGCCTCTCGCGAACATGGATCTGTGGCGTATTGAGAGTTTCAATGACGCGGGTCACTTGGGCGAGAACAGCGGCCAGTGAGTAGTGGCCTTGGCTATCGAAAGGACTTGTTGAGGGCGCGCTCGAGGCTACCCAGGTACTCGGCGAAGGCTCTGCGGCCCTTGGGCGTCGCCTCCACCCACGTGCGGGGTTTTAACCCAAGGAACTCTTTGGCGGTGTAGACGTACCCGGCATCCTCCAACTTGCGCAGATGGATGGTGAGGTTGCCGCCGGTCAGTCCCAGCGAATTCTGAATAAAGCCATGGGCCACGCGGTCCGAGTCGGAAAGGGACACCAGCAGCGTCATTATGCGCAACCGTGTGGACTGATGTATCGTCTCGTTGAGGGCGACCGTTTCTTCACTCATACCACGAGGCTCTTGCGACTCCACACCCATGCGGCGGCCACGATGGCAATAATGAGCGCCGCCGACACCACTGGCGCGGCGTCTCCGGCGAAGTGCATGGGCAGATAGTAAGAAACGGCGATGCCAAGACCCACCAGGGCAATGGCCAGGTGGTGCAATATGCCGAACAGAATGTACCCAAGCGCAACTATGCCGACGCCTATTCCGGCTATGGCGATTGGGTCGGAGTCGGCGGTCCACAAGCCGGACGCCGCGGGAATGATGAAAGCGGCCGCTACCACCGACATCCAGAAGCCGAATACGCGGAGTCCGGCCGCCGTAGCCGAGGGTCCGCTTGCATTCTGCTTGCTGGCGCGGTGGCCGATGATAGAGCTTCCGATCATGCCGGGGATTACCAGGCCGAACCACAGGGGGCCGGGATACCACGAGTAGTCGGCGGCAAACTCTGGAGCCAGTGTTTCGATGGTGTACATGGAAAGGTACCCGGCCGCTACGATGGCTCCCCACAACAGCATGATGCTGGTCCAGCCCGCCATGTACATGGAACTGTGAGACCTGTCCAGGGTCGCGTGTATCGATGTCCACCCCTGCTCTGGGGTGATCCCCTGTCCTTCGTTGTCTTGTTTCCGCATGCCAATCCCTCCAATTGGTATTGTAAAGTAGTTTGCAATATAAACTATGACCAAAGGCTTGTCAAGGGGTTTGCCACGTATCTACCCGCAACATCTCCCCTTCACCTTATGCGCACAAAGAATTAACATAGGCTCCACAAACGTTTGGTTACGACAGAGGCTATATGAGATCAGCAAACGCGCCCCGTTATCTTCTTCCCGCAATAGCCGTTGCGGCCACTGTGCTGGCAATGTCGTGCTCTTCTACGGAATCACCCACAGCAACCCCAACCGTGCAGGCCACTCCAACCGCCGCCGTGAGCGACGTCCCGTCTCCGGCAGGCTCCGATTCCCCTATAACAGGCGGGGTACTCCGCCAGATGAGCATCACCGACCCGGTAAGTTTCGATCCCCATAATGCAGCGGCCAGTCCGGACAACGTGCACAACTCCAAGCTGTATAACAACCTGGTTTGGAATCCGGACGGCAATACCATTGACCTTGACGTTGCCGACAGCTACCAGGTTTCCGGCGACGGGCGCACCATCACCTACCTCCTCAGAGACGACGTGTTGTTCCAGGACGGAACGCCCCTTACCGCCAAAGATGTCAAGTACAGCCTGGAAAAGATCATGGGACTGGTGGACGGTAGAGTTTCATCCCGCGTTGGCCCCATCAAAGAGTTCATTAGCATTGCACGTCCCGACAATGGCGTAGAGGCGGTGGACGATCACACCCTGCGGCTTCACTTGGAGACCCCTTCCGCCTCTCTGCACTCGTTCCTTGCCACCGGGTTCGCCGGTATCATGCCGGAGGGCACCAGCCAGGAAGACCTGCAGCAGATGCCGCACGGCTCGGGTCCGTTCCGTATAAAGAGCATGGAGCGCGGCGCTATGTGGGAGTACGAACGCAACCCGGCCTACTTCAAGGAAGGACTCCCCTACCTGGATGGGATCCAGCTCTTTCTCAGTCGTGATTTCTCTGCCTCGGAGGTGGCGTTCATCACCGGCAGGGTCGAGTTGAACCGTGCTTCTTGGAGCCTGAGCAACAGGCCGGTGGTAGAGGAGATGGTGGCTAACAACCGGATAGTTGTCCGCCCCTACTCCACGTACTGCGCTCCCCAGGGGCTCCTTCTGAATTCCACCAAACCACCATTTGACAATCCTCAACTCCGTCACGCCATCAACATGGGCATCGACCGGAGGGCCTACATCGAAGTGGTGCACAACGGCAACGCCGAAGCGTCGCTGTACCTGGACACCGGCGGCTGGGGCCTCTCCGCCGGGGAGATATGGGATATGCCCGGCTTCCGCCAACCCAAGGATGAGGACCTGGCCGAAGCCCGGCGCATTGTGCGGGAGCTCTACCCTGACGGGCTCAGCGTCTACCTCCTCAGCCGCAACTCCGGCATATATCCCAGGCAGTCCGAATTCTTCACCGGCGAGCTGGCCAAGCTTGGCATAGAAGCCAGCGTGACGCTTGTTGACCGTGCCCAGCTTTTCCCCGCCGGTGAGTCGCTGGACTACGACATCATGTCCTACTACTTCTGCCTTACCACCGGCGACCCGGACGAGCTTTTCGGCGGCTACTTCATCACCGGCGCTTCGCGCAACTGGCTTGGCTATAGCAACCCTCGTATAGATGAGCTGTACTCCCAGCAGTCGACGGAGTTGGATAGAGATAAGCGTCGTTCCTTGGTCTTGGAGATGGAACGGATCATCTACGACGACCTTCCCATCGTTCCCACCGCGGTACACAACCTTACCAAGAACCACTACTCCCACGTCAAAGATGTGCCCATAGGCCTGACCTCCTACACTGACGAACGGCTGGAGCGCGTGTGGAAAGCCCTCCCCTAGCCGAGGGGCATGTCTGAACCATGCGGGGGATGATTGTTCGCCGGTTGCTGATAGCCGTACCCACGCTGATTGGGGCCACCATCCTGGTATTTGTCGTTATGCGCGTGATACCGGGCGACATTGCCTATGCCCTCCTTGCCGGCGAAGAGGGAGCCGCCCAGATTGACCCAGACGCACTTGCCGACCTGCGCCGTCAACTGGGCACGGACCGGCCGCTCCACGTCCAGTACATCGATTGGATTGCCGGCCTTGTGCAGGGCAGCCTTGGGGATTCGATGTGGAACCGGCTTCCCGTGGGAGGCGAGATAGCGAGGCGGTTGCCCATCACCTTGGAGATAGCCCTGCTATCGGTGGCGATTGGTTTCGGCGCCGGGCTGCCCCTGGGCATCGTTTCGGCATTGCGCCGCGACACCTGGGCCGATCTCATTGCCAGGACGGCCAGCATACTGTTCCTGGCAATTCCCTCCTTCTGGTTGGGATTGCTCATCCTACTTGTGACGACCCGTCTCTTCAGCTGGATACCGCCTCTTGGCTATCATCCGCCGTGGAGCAGTCCGGGAACCAACCTGGTCCAGATACTGTTTCCGTCACTGGTCATCGGCTCGCATCTCATGGCCATAGTCGCCCGCATGACTCGTTCCACGATGCTGGAAGTCATCAACGAGGACTACATTAGAGTAGCCAGGGCCAAGGGCTTCTCCGAGCGGCAAATAGTTCTGCGCCATGCACTGAAGAACTCGCTGCTTCCGGTTCTTACCATAGTCAGCCTCTCCTTTGGCACGCTGCTGGGCGGGGCGGTGGTTATGGAACGGGTCTTTTCCGTCCCCGGCATTGGCTCCTATCTCATTGAGTCCATCACAGTGCGCGACTACACGGCGGTACAGGCCCTGGTTTTCATATTTGCCACTGCCTTCATCGTTATAAACCTCATCGTCGACCTGGCGCATGGCTGGCTCGACCCCAGGATCAGCGGTTCCTGACCGTGGAAGTGGCAAAGACAGACCGCCGTTTTGCTGCCATCTTTCCAAGGCGTGTTGCCGGAAGCGGTGTCCTACGTTTCGTACTGCGCAAGCCGCTGGGAGCGCTGGGCGCTTTCATGCTGGCCTCGGTGATTCTGGCGGCACTGTTTGCGCCCCTGGCCGCCAGATACGACACCAACGCGCAGGACTACCAGAGACGCCTTGAAGGGCCAAGCCTGTCGCACTTCATGGGTACGGACGAATTCGGGCGCGACCTCTGGGCAAGAGTGGTACACGGGTCGAGGATATCCTTGCTGGTGGGATTTGCGTCCGTACTGATTGGCGCAACTATCGGCCTGGCCCTGGGCGTATTTAGCGGCTATACCGGCGGCATAGTGGACGACGTGATGCAGCGTGTGGTTGAGGTGATGCTCTCCCTGCCCGGTATATTCCTTGCCCTTGCCTTGGTGGCCACCCTGGGTTCCGGTCTAGACAAGCTCATCATAGCCCTTATCTTCATCTACGTACCTCGCACCCTCAGGGTCATACGCGGCGCGGTTCTCTCCGTCAAGCAGAACAGCTACATAGACGCCGCTAAGGCCGTTGGGGCGCGTCCCGCGCGAATCATGAGCAGGCATATCCTACCCAACGTAATGGCGCCCTACCTCATCCTGGCAAGCGGCCTCCTTGCCAATGCCATACTCATAGAGGCCACGTTGAGCTATTTGGGGCTGGGAGTGCCGCCGCCCCACCCTTCCTGGGGCAGGATGCTTGCCAACTCGGTTGCCCAGTACGCCGCTGCCGCGCCCTGGATGGTTATCTTCCCCGGCCTTGCCATCACCTGGCTGGTCTTGGGATTCAACCTGCTTGGGGATACCGTTCGAGACGCCTGGGATCCCAGGTTGAGGGGTCTCTAGGCTGCCGGAGTGCTCTTTGCTGCGGGTCTGCTTGGCTTGTGCAGGAAGAATATGACCGTTACGCCTGCTATTGCCGAGAACACGGCGGTGCCTAAGAGGAAGGTAGCGTAGCTGTCGGTGACATCATGCACCCAGCCCGCCAGTACGGTAGTGCCCATGCCTATGATGCCCAGGCTGTTCAAGACTCCTCTCAGCCTTGCAAACGACTTCCTTCCGAAGTAATCGCCAATTATGGAGTAGTTGGCCGGAGCAACGTTGGCGCCGAAAGCGAACATCACCATGAACAGATAGAGACCCCATCTCTGGTCCACGAATATCAGCACAAGAAAGCTGGAGCCCAGAACGAAGTGGGCCAGCACCAGGATCGCCTTCTTGCTCCACCTGTCTCCCAGCCAGCCAACCGCCAGGATCATTGGCACAGCTATGAACTGGGTAGCGCCGACCATGAATGCCGCGCCCACTTCGGTGATGTCCTTCCAGACGAATATGGGTATGAAGTGCACTTGAAACACGCCGTTGTTGGATGTCCGCACCGTTGTGGTCAGCGCCAGAATCCACCAGGCCGGTGTGCGCATCGCCTCCTTGAACTCGAAGTCCTCGGGCACCACGAACCGCGGCGCTTTCTTCTGCTCGCTGGCTGTGGAGTCCCCGGAATCCGGCTCTTCAGGCCCTGCCCCGTCCGGCGGTGACTTCAACTCCTCCGGATCGTCCCCGTCGGGCAGCAGGCCCATCGATTCGGGAGAGCGTTTGATGAAGTAGGTGAGAGGCAGCGCCGTTGCCAGCACGAAGACGCCCGTCAGGATCGCCCCCGTGCGCCAGTCCCACAGGTCTACTATCACGCCCAGCAGTGGCGTAAACATAGCCGGCCCCAGCCTGACCGACGAGGAGAAGATGCTCATTGCCCTTGTCCTGTATCTGATGAACCAGATGTTGGCAGCGGCGTGCATCACCTGCAGGTAGCCCATCTGAAAACCCAGGGCCACCAGGCCGGTATATACCAGCAAGAACCCCAGTGTGCTGTTCACCTGTGACAGCGCCAGCATCCCAATGCCGGATAGGAGTGTGCCGATTATGACAGGAATCCTGGGCCCCTGCTTGTCTATCATCCAGCCTACCAGCGGCCCTTCTATTCCGCCTTCTATCCTTGCTAGAGAGAAGATAAAAGACAGCATGGTGCGGCTGAGCTCCAACTCTCGCTGCAAGGGCAGAACGAAGACCGACACCACCGGCGAATGAATGGAGCCTATGGTGGTGATCGCGGAACCCGCTGCCAGCACCTTCCAGCCATAGTAGATGCCCTTTTTGCGGGGTTTCACCGCCGCTTCCGGACTTTCCGATTCACGTTCCAACCTGAGCGGTTACCTCTTTCTGATGAAGTTTTCTCTGCGGATTCCTCACCAGCAGCAGGAGGAGCGCGGCGACCGCCGCCAGTCCGCTAAAGGTGATGAGCACTATGCTGTAGCTGTCCGTAGCATCGTTGACCAGGCCCGCAAACCAAGGAGTCAGTCCGCCTATCACGCCTATGCTGTTCAAAGCGCCCCTCAAACGGGCGAACACCTTTCTCCCGTAGAACTCTCCCAGTATGGAGTAGTTGACTGGCGAGACGTTTCCCCCAAATGCGAACAGCACAACGAATAGATACAGGGTTATCGCGTTCTCGCTGTTGTTTAGAACGATGAATCCCAAGGCAAGGGCCACCTGGGCAATGATTAGGATGGTCTTCTTGCTCATTTTGTCGCCCAGCCAGCCCAGGACCAGAATCATGGGCACGGCTATTCCGGCAGTGAGACCAACCAGGTTCGCACCGGCCTGCTCACCCATGCCTTTCCAAACGAATATCGGTATGGCGTGTACGCCAAGAGCCATTTGAGTTGAAAGGCGCACAGTGGTGCTGTAGGCAATTATCCAGAAGGACGTGGTCTTGAGAGAGGCCTTGAAGTCCATGTCCACCGGCGTGATGGTGGCGTCGGCCTTGGGGGTTTGCGCGGGCGTTTCCCGGTTCCCCCCAGCTTCCCGCGTCGCTGTCGCCTCCGGCGTCTCCACGGGGCGCGCTCCGTCCGGCAGCAGGCCCATGGACTCCGGGGAGCGCCGTATGAGCAGCGACAATGGCAATGCAGTAGCGAGTACGAACGCGCCCAGCATGACGCATGTGTTTCGCCAGCCGTAAGCGGTCACCATCAAGGCTACTACGGGGGTGAAGATGGCCCAGCCTACCCTGAACGAGGAGGAGTACACGGACATGGCTCTTGTCCGGTACCTTATGAACCATAGATTGGCCACCGCATGCATGCACTGAAGGAAGCCCATCTGAAATCCCACGCTTACCATGGTGATGTAGACCACAAAGAAGTACAGGTAGCTGTTTGCCTGCGACAACACCAGAAGTCCAATGCCTCCCAGGGCTGCTCCTATGATGATGGGAAGCTTGGGTCCCCGCTTATCTATCATCCAGCCCACCACTGGGCCCTCCAGTCCTCCTTCAAAGCGGGACACTGTAAAAACCAGGGATAGAGCCGCGCTGGTCAAGCCAAGATCCTCCTTGATAGGTAGGAAGAATACGGTGGTCACGCCCGTTTGAAGCGACCCAACCATAACGATGATTGCTCCAATGCCAAGCAGCCACCAGCCATAGAATATGCCCAGCGGCCCCTGCCTTGTAGCAGTAGTAGATTGCTGCAACACGCTCTCCCGACCACGAGTGGGCCTGCGGATTCCGCCAATGTTTAAGCTTGGAGCAGGCCCCAAAGAGGAACGAATCGCAGTATATCCGTAACAGGCGCAGGTGTCACTTAGACCAGTCCGATTGCAATCCAAGGCGTCACGTTCCATAATCCTGGAATCCTACGGGGATGATGCATGTTGGGCATTCGCTTTGCTTTATGGTTCCTTCCGCGCCGCAGCCGGAACTCATGGCTGCTCACTTTAGCCTGCACCTTCGGCGTGCTGTTCGCTATAACCATGGCGTCCCTGAGCACCATTTACGTGCGCAACTTGTCGGAGGCCGGATTCGACCACGCTCTGTCCGGCAGCAGCTCGTTCAATCTGGAGGTACTAGTTCCCACCCGCCCTATCGGCGTCAGGGACTATGCTCGCTTGGACGAGTTCGTCTTTGGTACCGCCGAAGGGCATCTTCCGGATATAGAGGCCACGACCTTCCGCATGGGCTGGTCTCAAGACCTGCCGTACCTGAATGCCCTTGAGAGCAGCCCACCGGCAGTCAACACCATGTTTGTTAGCTTCTTCTATCAGGAAGGTTTCACAGACAAAGCTCGGCTTGTCTCAGGTCAGTGGCCCAGCGACGCAACGGTGATCAGGGACGGCATTCCCTCCATTGAAGCGGCCATAGGCGCCGACGCACTTCTTGGCTTGGACTGGGAGTTGGGCCGGACCGTTTACGTTACCCCGTTTCAATCCAGCCCTGAGGAGAAGATAGCCGTGACGGTGGTTGGCCAGGTGGAACCCGAGGATGAAAAAGACCCGTTCTGGTCGGGGAATCTCTCCAGGTTCGAACTGGCTGAACAGGGCGCTTCCGTAACCGTGCATCTCCTCACCGGAACAGGCACCTCCTTCAGCGGCTTGGCGGAACGCTATCCCACGGTGCTTGGCTCATTCCGGTGGAGTCTGTTTCTAGACCCTAGCGGGGTTATCTACCGTAATGCATCGCAGCTGCAATCTTCCCTGACAACTATTGAGACCGACTTGAACAAAAGGTTCCCGCGTTCCCTGGTAGTAAGCCCCCTTGGCCATCGGATATCCGATTACCAGCGAACACTCGCTCTGTCCCGGCTCCCCTTTCTCATACTCATCTCGCTCATACTTGGAATAGTGCTGTACTTCCTGGCGATTGCCTCCGTTGTCCTGGCTAAAGAGAGGAGCAGAGAGGTGGTATTGCTCAGAAGCCGGGGAGCCAGTGTAAATCAAAGCAGTTTCTATCTGCCGTTTGTAGAAGCCGCTACAGTCGTCCTCCCCGGTGTCCTGCTGGGCCCTATTCTGGGCTGGATACTGGCCGGTCTGCTTCCCACTGGAGCGGAGGGCGCCAACGTATTTTCGTATTCCCTACCGCTTTCCGTGTTCCTGGTCTCCATTGTCGCTGGCGCTATTGTTGCCGTTATATATCTAACGGCCAGCTTTGCTGTTTCAGTTAGGCTTCCTCTCGTATCTCTGCGGGAAGGGCATCTCCTCAATAGACCTAGCAGATTGCGATATGCTGTGGACCTTCTTGTTCTGGTAGTGGCCGGCGTGGTTTGGTGGCAGTTGAGAAGCCGGGGTAGCTTCTCATCCGAGGAAATCGCCGGTGCGGGATTGAGCTTCGATCTCACCCTGCTGCTGGCCCCCGCCTTCCTCATGCTTGCCTCCGGGCTGCTCATTTCACGTCTTCTGCCCCTTCTGTTTCTCGCTTTATGGCGGCTGTTGGGGCGCCTGGCCCCCTTCTGGCTAGTCGACTCGTTCAGGCGGACGTATCTAGACTATACCGGTTACACCCCCCTCTTTCTGTTGACCCTATTCATTGCAGCCATTGCTATCTTCGGCGCCAACTACGCCGCCACGCTGGATCAAAGTCACGCCGACCAAGCCAGGTACTCCCTGGGTGGTGAAGTTGTCGTCCGTTTGCCTGCCGGTCATACAAGGAATGCGGGAGCCATTTCTGAAAGCCTGGAGGCGGACCCTTCGATCAGAGCAGCCTCGCCCGTGTACCGCGAATCCGCCTTTGAGGGCAGCGGTTCAGGCGGCGTCACCTATTCGCTGCTTAGCCTCGATTCCTCACGCTTGCCCGTTGTGTCCTGGTTCCGCGAAGACTTTGCCGAGAAAGACCTATCCGAGCTTGCCTTTGCCTTGCGGGTTTCCACGCCTCCCTTCCAGGGCGTACCCCTGCCCGGTACTCCGGATAGGATCGGCGTATGGGCAAATTCGGACAGGCCCTATCCCAATTACACGCTTCGCGTGATTCTACGTGACTCCACGGGCCGGTATGAGACTCTGCGCTTGGGCAACCTAGGTAGCACGGGCTGGGACGCCAAGGTTGGCGAGCTTTCTGAGGTTCCGGGAATGCATCCCCCGTTGACTATGGTTGGCATATACGTATCCGGGGGGCAGCTGGTGGGCTATGGAAGCGGATTCGTTCAGATGGACGACGTTTTTGTGTCCACCGGTGACGAAGCACAGACCATTGAGGACTTCGAGTCGGCTAGGCCTTGGATCGTATTCCCCAACACTGGGCTGACCAAAGACGAGATCTCTTATACTTCTCATGCGCGTTCGGGGAATCAAGGCCTCAGATACGCCTGGACGGAACCCATAGCCACGGAGACCAGGGGCATCTTTGCACCACCGGCGCCCATGCCCATACCTGCCATCGGAGGTCCGGGGCTGAGCGTGAATCAGGAGCTGGTGGTGCGTGTCGAAGGGAAGACGGTAGGTTTTAGGATAGTGGAATCGGCGGACTACTTCCCTACCCTTTTCCCAACCGGCGGCCGCTTCCTCATTACGGACATAGGCCATTTGAGCGATTACTTTGAGCTTCTCCCGTTAACCGGGCCCATTAGACCCGGCGAAGTATGGCTTGAGCCGGTTGACAAAGGAGCTGTTGAGAGCGTTGTCCATGAAGTCTTGCCAGCGGCCGTTGTCGTTGATCAAGAGGCGGAGGTCTCCGAGAGCACCTCCAATCCTTGGGCTTCAAGCTTATGGAACGGCCTCACCCTGATAGTAGTTGCTTCCATAGTGGTGGTGTTTGCCGCTGGCCTGGCCATCTACTCCATTATCGCAATCAAAGGGACGAGAGCGGATCTGGGCCTGTTGCACAACATGGGTCTATCGCGCCGCCAGCTTGTGCTTTCCATAGCTTTGGAAAGGCTGTCCGTTCCCCTGCTGGGCCTGGTTTCCGGGGTATTGATAGGCGCTTGGACAAGCCGGTGGAGCCTGGGTTTTCTGGAAATAACGCCTGGCGGACGATCCCTAGTGCCGCCGTTGGAGCTTGTAGCCGACCTGCCACTGGCGGCTATTGTGTTTGTCGCGGCATCGGCTGTCGCCGCCCTGGCGGCGTTCACGGCGGTTATCATCACCAATAGATTGAGCTTGAGAGGAGGCCTACGGGCAGAGGAGTAAATGGATCTGACTGCGCTCGTAAAGTTTGCGGTTCTCATAGCGCTCAGGCGGACCGTCTCCGACTGGCGGCTTCAGGCCGCCGCCGCTTTCGGCATGCTGCTGGCGGTTGCCCTCATGGCCTCCGGGGTCATCTACTCACAGGCACTGGCCGAAACCGCCCTTAGAAACACCTTGCTTAACGTGCCTGAGGAGGACCTGAACATCACCTTTCGCACGTTCCATAACCTGGAGAGGCCTGCCGTAGAGGCCAGCGAACGGTACGTGGAGGAGCAGATCAGGCGTCCCCTCAGTCCATACGTCGGCGAAGACGTTCTGCTCATCCAAACGTCAACGCTGTTTCTATCCGGCTTGCCGCAGCTAGATGTGGAGAACTCTGTTCGACCGCGGAGTTCGTTGCAGGCAATAACGGATTTGCCAGATCACGTTCGGATAATCGAAGGCCAGATGCCCAGGGCGCGCTCCGGCGAAATAGAGGTGCTGATAGATTCTCCCGGAGCCTCCGCCGTTTCACTTTCAGTTGGCGATAGATTCCAGGCCTTTCGCCCCGGAAGTGGCCGCAGCGAAACGGTTACCGTCAGGGTTTCGGGTATCTTTGAGCCTACGGAGCCGGATGCACATTACTGGGCTTTAGGCACGTGGGACAGGTTCACAAATACGGAGCGTCAGTGGACTGCTCTTCCTCTATACACAACCCATGAAAACCTCCTCCAAGTCTTGCCGGACTCCATCAATGCCCTGCTGTCCGATTTCGTCTGGCTCTTCTTCACGGACGTGCCCGGTCTGAGCGCCTCCGAGGTAGAGGCGTTGCAGTCCGTATTGCGCGGTATCAGCACTGGTATTGGCACCGACGTGCCCAACTCCAACTGGAGGACTGAACTGGACGAGGTGCTGGAACGCTATTCCTCACTGCTGCTGCTGGCCAGAGTGCCCCTATTTCTGATGGTCTTTCTTGTGGTGAGTGTTCTCTTGTACTACATGTTCCTCATTGCGGGTCTGATCGGACGGATCCGCACCTCTGAAGTGGCCGTGTTTCGCAGCCGCGGGGCCTCCACGTTACAAGTTGGCTTGGTTATCCTGGTGGAAGGACTGATCATGGCGCTTCCCGCCGTGGTCGCCGGCCCATTCGTGGCGCAGGCCCTTGTGCTGTTCACGGGACGCCTTTTCCCGGTGGCTTCCGGGGTGCAGGGTCTGGACGTGAGCGGTCTGTCGTCTTCTACCTTTGCCCTTGGAGCGGTGGGCGCCGCATTCACGGTAGCCGTGTTTACCGCCACAGTTCTAAGGGCGGCCAGCAAGGGCATAGTCTCTCTTCAGTCGTCCTCTGCCAGGCCGCCGGAGGTCCCGTTCATCCATCGTTACTACATTGACATTGTCCTTCTTGGGGTCATTGGTCTCTTGTGGTGGCAGCTTAGATATAGAGGCTCCTTTCTCATCCAACCCGCGCCCGGCAGCCCTGCTGAGATAGATATAACGCTGCTTCTAGGCCCGATACTGGGGGTGCTTGTAGCGGGTTTGCTTGTGCTACGCCTTGTTCCCCTGGTGCTCAGGACCGCCACTCTCATTGCCGAGCCCTTTGGCCCCGTATGGCTTGTGCATGCTTTGAACCGGATTGCCCGCGACCCAATTCCCTCAGGCTCGCTGCTGGTACTGCTGGCGCTGGCCGCCTCTCTTGGCATGCTGGGCTCCTCCATCCTATCTACGTTGGAACGTAGCCAGGAGGAACAAGCGCGTTACCAGGCAGGCGCAGACCTACGGGTGGAGTATGAGTTGGACGATCAGCTGCCGGGCGAGCAAGACGTAGCGGGCGACGTTGCAGCCATTCCGGGAGTTGCGGCCGCGGCTGAAGTAATGCGTATGGATACACGCGTTACCACCGAAGCCTTCGGCAGCTCCGCCATTCTCCTGGCCGTGGATACCGACTCGTTCTCGGATGCGGCTTGGGTCCGCCCCGATATCTTGAATGACTCCTTGAAGGAGAACCTGCAACGCCCTGAGTCAAACAGCCGGTCAGACCGTATCCTTCTTCCTCAGGACGCCACTGCCATTGGCATCTGGGTACACGCCGGGAGGGTGTCTCCTGGAACCCTGCTTTTAGCCAGAATGCAGGACGGCACAGGCGCTTACTTCGATATGAGAATCGGTGGGGTCGCCGGACAGGGATGGCACTACATCGAGGAGTCCATTCCTTCCGTAAGGTCCGCAACCCGCACCTATACGGAACGCGCACTGCAACCACCGTTCACACTTCGCGCCCTCTGGCTGGGAGGGCGCAGAGTGGGTTCCGGAGGAGGCGTCGTCTTCTTGGACAGTCTTCAAGCCGTTACACCGGCTGGCCTCGTTGAGCTGGCTTCATTCCAGAGCGTAGACGGTTGGCGGCCCTTGGAAGACCTCTCTACCCCGGGCCTGTACACTCTGGATACCAGCGAGGCCGTGACCCGTTCAGGCAGTCCCAGCGCAGCTTTTACATGGGTGGAAAGCGGCCTAACCCTCAGGGGTATAAGGCCGGGGACCGGGGAGTTGTTGGTACCGGCCCTTGTGAGCAGGGAAATTGCCAACAGCGTTGGCAAGGGCGAGGTTATCCTGGCATTTGTGGGTTCTACGTCCGTCCCCCTCTTGGTCAGCGGCACGGTTGAGTTCTTCCCAACATTGGATCCCAGGGAATCGCCGTTCCTTGTTGCCGACCTCGATGCTTTGCTGGACTACCTGTATATGCATGGCAACCGTCTCATCGGCGGGGACACGGAGGTTTGGGCGCGGTTGGACGGTGCCGTTTCATCCACGTCTGTAGAGGCCTCTATCGAGGATGCGGGCTGGCCTGTCGTCAGTGACTATCACGCCTCAACCATGGTGGAGGCAAGGACTTCGGACCCGCTGCTCACCGCAGGCTGGAGCGGGCTTCTGGCCCTCTCCTTCCTTGCCGTAGTGATGGCGGGCGCTTCCAGCTTGATACTCTACACGTACATCGATGCACGGGAGCGCCTGGGCGAGTTTGCGGTTCTGAGGAGCTTGGGATTCTCACGGTTGCAGGTGAACGGCATAGTCTGGTTCAATCTTGCCATCACGTTCATATTCGGCTTGGCAGCCGGGACACTGGGCGGCCAGTTGCTGGGAATTGCCGTCCTGCCGCTTCTGGAGGTGGCGGAGGACGGTTCCAGGATCACGCCTCCCATGCTCTTGCAGAACAACTGGCCGGCGGTAGCCTTTTCATACCTTGTGCTCGGCGTCGCTACGCTAATAACCGTGGCCATACTGGCCTGGGCTATTGGGAAACTGGAATTGCAGCGCCTGCTTAGAGTAGCGGATACATAGGATTAGCCTGGGAGGTTGCTCTTGGAAGAAAGAAAGCCATATATAGTCTGCCAGGACTTGTTCAAGACATACAAAGGCGCCGGCCTTGAAGTGGTGGCCTTGCGCGGCCTGGACTTGGAGGTGATGCAGGGAGAGTTCCTTGGGATCATCGGCTTTAGCGGGTCCGGCAAGACAACGTTGCTGAACGTGCTGGCAGGACTGGACACACCGTCATCAGGCCAGGCCATGGTGGGCGGGCGGGACTTGCTCAACATGTCTGAAAGCGACCGTGTTGCCTATAGACGCAAGGAGATTGGATTTGTCTGGCAGAGCACCTCGCGGAATCTGCTGCCCTATCTCAAAGCCATAGAGAACGTGGAACTGCCGATGGTCATAGTGGGACGCTCCAGCGCCGAAAGGCGTGAGCGGGCTATGGACCTCCTCTCGACCCTTGGCTTGGGGGAAAAGGCGTTCAGGTTCCCGCATCAGCTATCCGGAGGGGAGCAGCAGAGGGTCGCCATTGCCGTTGCCCTGGCCAATCAACCGGGCATGGTGCTCGCCGATGAGCCTACCGGAGAGCTTGACACCAGGACGGCGGACGAGGTGCTCCAAGCTCTTCAGGACGTATGCCATACCTACGGGGTAACCGTGGTGGTGGTCACGCACTATGCGGGTACGGCGAGTTTCGCAGACCGTGTGGTGCAGATCCGCGATGGCAGGATAGTATCCGAGTCCGTCTCTCAACGGAGCTTTCGCCGTACCGGCGAAGTCGTCAAAGAGGAGTTCTTGGTCGTGGACAGAGCGGGCCGCATCCAACTGCCGCCGGAATCTCTGGACAAGCTTGGCTCCAATGGCCGCGCCCGCCTGACCATAGGCCCTGATGGAGTCATCCTCAAGCCGCAAGGAAGGGACGAATGAGAAGCGCCAGCTATCTTGAGCCTGTCATAGAGACGCACGGTCTAACCCGCCTGTTCGGCTCCGGAGACAACCCGGTGTTTGCCGTAAGGGATCTGACCTTTAACATACAATCCGGCGAGTTTGTCGTCTTGCTGGGCAGGTCCGGTTCCGGCAAGACAACGCTTCTCAATTTGCTGGGCGGTCTGGATGCGCCCACGGAGGGCCGCGTCGTCTTTGCCGGACGAGACCTATCGTCCCTGTCCGAATCTGAGATAACCGAGATGCGCAGAAGAGAGGTGGGCTACGTTTTCCAGGCGTACGGACTTCTGCCCCTCCTTTCTGCGTATGAAAACGTGGAGTTGCCCCTCCGCATCAACGGCGTCCCCAGAGGTGAACGACGTCATCGTGTTGAAGAGCTGTTGGCGTTGGTGGGACTGCTGCCCCGCTCCGGCCATAGGCCGTACGAGCTATCGGGCGGCGAGCAGCAACGCGTGGCTATTGCAAGGTCCCTGGCTGTGAGGCCTTCCCTGCTGCTGGCGGACGAACCCACAGGTGACTTGGACTCCGCTACGGGTATGAGTATAGCCACGTTGATGAGAGATGTTACCAAGGAGGAAGGCATCACATTTGTTGCCGCCACGCATGATCTTAGGCTAGCGGGGCTGGCCGACAGGGTGCTTCAGATGGTGGACGGCGCCTTCTCCGAGGATAGCGCGCCGCATTAACACTAGCTATAGTTCTGCTTCTATCTCTTGTACGGCTTGTCTGGCCACCTGCACGCCAAGCCGTATGCTGTAGTTTGTGCCGCGGTCTTCAGGGTATACCTGGCTCATGGAGGCCAGCCAGAGCCTCTCGACCGGCGTCTTTGTTTCCGGCATGCGCTCTCGGTAGTTGACCTCGATGATAGGCTGGGCCGCCGGCTCCTTGTGCAGGTAGTGCCGCTCTATCCACGATTCTTCAAAGTCGGGGTTGATCCTTTTCAAGGCGGACTTGTATTCGCTGATAATCTCGTCTTCGCTCATGTTCCATCTTCTATCGCTTCTGTCCACGTAGTCCGCGGTGTAGATGATGTGCTTCCCTCCGTACTCGGAAGGCGGCACCAGGTTCGTCTGCTCCAGCACCAGCAGGAACGGCATATCACGGTCGCCTATGTTCAACCAGTAGATGGGCGATAGGCTCTGCTTCAATACCCAGATCACCGCAATGGCTCCTTCGTACTCTACTCCTTGCAGCTTTGCCACGTACTCTTGCGGTAGGTCAACCAGACGGGGCAGAGTGAAGCTGGGGACCGTGGCTATTATCAGGTCAAAGCTCTGTTCCGTTTCGTTGCCTTCGGCGTCTTGGATGGCCAGCCCCGTGGCGCGTCCATCCTGGGTTAGTATCTTGGAAACCGACGTGCTTGTGTACAGCTCTCCGCCGGAGGCCCGTATCCGCCTTTCCATCTCGTCTATCAACATCCCCCAGCTTCCTCGTATGTACCCAAGCCTCTCTTTGAAACTCCGGTCTCTGGACGTTGTCCTGGTAGCGAACTTGCTCCACAGCCAGGGCATGCCGATTTTGTCGTAGTAGCTGGAGAACTTGCCTTTGAGCAGAGGTTCCCAGATGACTTCGTAGTTTCGCTTCCCTGCCCAGCGTCTTATATACTCGGCTGCCGTATCGTTCTCTAACTTCTGCCAGTTCTTCATTCGCTGCAGGCGGAGGGTGACCAGTCCCATCCGTATCCGGTCGATCAGTCCTACGGGCTTGAACCGCAGCAGGTCCATGGGGCCTGAGAACGGGTATATCCTGCCGTTGTGGAACCAGCCTGTCTTGGACTCCTCCCAGACAAGGGTATCGCCCAGGCCCAGTTCGTGCAGCAGGTCGATGATAGTCGTGTCCGATAGAAACAGGTGATGATAGAACCGCTCCAGCCTTCCTCCGCCCACGTCGAACGTGGAGGCCAGTCCTCCCAGGAACGGCGCCCTTTCGTAGATGACAACTTGGTGACCGCTTTTGGACAGTTCGTAGCCGGCGCCCAGGCCGCCCACTCCGCCGCCGATAATGCCTACCTTCAAGATGCTTCCTCGGCGCGGGGAATGGCGCCTTCGGCGGGTCGCGTTTCGCTTATGCGCACTATCTTGCCCAGCGAGTCCTCTCCCAGCCAGAGATAGACGAACCCGGCCAGAGTGATGGGTATGAGGAGCGCGGCGTGTAGCACTAATGCGTATGCGAAGGCAACCTCTCTCTCAACCCCGAGAACCACCAGGGACACCGTTGCTAACAGCTCAAAGGGACCTATGGCCCCTGGCGACGACGGCAGCGCCGTGGCCAGGTTGGATATGGCGGTTACCGCTATCATCGCCACGATCATCATACCCCCGCCGCCCAGAGCCTGTGGCTGCGCCAGGTCGAACGAGTACCCGATTACGTAGAACATAGCCACTTCACCCAACCACACCGGCAGCGAGAGGGCGAAGAGCAGGCTCAAGCGCTTGGAGTCCTTCAATGCCTCCAGCCCGTCTATGCCGTTTTCAACGACCTGTCTAACCAGAGCCTGTATTCTCATGGGAAGAGGAGAGGTTGTCCATCTTGCCGTCGCCAGTAGCCAGCGAGGGTGGTTTGCTGTGAACCAGACCAGGACCATTGCCCCAAGGAACAGTATTGTTGTGCCAGCCACCATTACCTGCCACGGAATGCCTCTATTCTCTGCCACACCCTCAATAAGGTCTAGAGGCAGGAAAGGGGACACTGCGGCAAGCAGAAGGAGCAGGACGACTCCATCCATGATTCGTTCTACGGCTACGGTGGCCAGCGTGGCCGATTTGCTCACGCCCTCTCGCTGGCCCAAATAGTAGCTGCGAACAATCTCACCCATGCGCACCGGCAGAACGTTGTTTGCCATGTAGCCCACGATGACCACTGGAAACAGTCTGCCCGTGCCGATCCGTTTCATTGGCGCAAGGAGCAATCGCCACCTAACGGTGCGGAAGACCACGGCGATGGCAAAGTAAAGGGCTATTCCGAGAACGAGATAGAGATAGTTGGCTTCCCTGAGATGCGTCACCATTTCAGAGAGGTCTATCTGCCAAAACAACAACCCCAGGAAGAGGACGCTGATGATTAGTCCAAGCCAAAAACGACGGTTGATCATTGCTTTAAGTATAAATGCGGAATGCCAACCGCGTACAGTGAAGAGTGGGAACCCCGGTTCAGCACTGTGACTGCTTAGCCTCTTCCACTCCGATGGGTTCTACGTCGAAACCGGCGGGGAAGTAGGCATAGCCATCGGAGGAACCCAGACCTGCAGGCACCTCGCGGTCCCAGAAATAGCTGGTCACGGTACACCACGATTCCCTGCTGGTAAATCCCGACGCCACCTTGGCAGGCGTCAGTTCCCTGTAGTTCTCAGGGAACCACCATCTATGTTTGTACCGTTCACCTTCTTGGAACCTGGTGAGGTAGCGCGCCAGTGCCGGTTGGTTCCGCGCCGCTAGGAGCACTACGTCGGCTTCCGGCGATTGCGTCAAGCTCTGGCAGCCGGCATCGTTGCTCCAGCAGGGGTAGCCCACGTTGCTGTAGTTTCGCAGGTACCAGGCCCAAGGCCAGCTGTAGCCGTCGCTGCTGTCCACTCTTACGCTGATGTCCTTACCCTTCCCCGTTTCTTCTGCGAGCCGTTCAATGTTGCCCATAATGTCAGGTATATCGGGCGCCGTCTGCGTGTAGACCAGCATCTCCACCGGGATGTCTGCATTGGCATACGCGGCACGGAACGACGACGGCACGGCTACCGCCGTCATTGCCAAGGCCAGTGAAAGACCTATCAGCGCCCTGCCCTTGCCTCCACCTGTCTTGAACCAGAGGTAGATTGAGGTTGCCAGCAGCACAGCGATTATCAGTCCCACCGCCGCTGTCTCGGATGCGCCGAATGAGGTTTCGCTGGGCAGCGCCTGCGCCAGCCCCCAGACCGTGGCCAGCACCAGCAAACCGATGCTCAAAGATAGGGCTATGGCCGGCCAGTGTACTCGCTGCGGCAGTGGTTGAGGCTCCGTTTCCGTATCCAGGCCCTCGGTTCCTTCTACCGGGGGATCGGGTTCCGGCAAGGCTGTCTTTATCCACGGTTTACTGTCCCAGAGTTGTCCCAGCAGCTTCCCTGCTAGGACCAGGAACGGCAGCGATACGCCAACCAGAAGCCAGGGCATCTTTTCGCTGGCATAGGTGTAGAGGAGGAAGTTGAGTACCGCCCAGTACACCAGGAAACGGCTGAAAGAATCGCCGCGTCTGGTGAACAGCAATATGGCTATGCCTCCAAGCAGCATAGCTAGGAATTCGTAATTCAAGCCAATTATTATGTAGTAGTACCAAGGCTGATTTCCCCTTGCCACGTCTTGCTGTACTACCCAGTACCCCAGTGATTGCCAGATGCCCGTGCCCAGACCGGCGGGGTTGGTGAAGAAAGTGGTATGCAGCAAGGCCCAGATGGTGAAGAAAACGCCAAAGCTGACCAGCCACCAACCCTTGCGCCAGATCCCCACCCCTATGGCACCGATAGACAGTCCCACTACGGCAAGCGGCGGGAAGTACTCGATCAGGCTGAAGTATTCCATCGGGCTATTGCCGCTGATCGTACTTATTGCCGTCAATAAGAGGAGCAGCCCCAATCCCCATGCGGCGGCAAAGGCCAGCCAGGCCAAGGCGCCGTTACCTTTCCATCGCAGGCCAATCACCGCTGACGTTATAGAAAACACCGCTACTACGGCAAAGGCCACGAACAGCCCGCTCCCTATGGGTATGCCGTGAGGAGCTACGCTGCTGTCCGGATTGGCCAGGGTAAGCCCCAGTGTATCCTGGAAGATGGCTATGCCCGCCCCAGCCAGGGGCAGTGTCAGCGTGCCTATCAAGACCACCAAGTCTCCTGGTCTGGAAAAGCTCTTCAGGGACTTACGGCCTATCAGCCAGGGGAAAACGTCCCGGGCGGCTTTTATCAGCAGGTAGCTGCCCAGGACGCCCACCACTATGAAAGTGCTCTCCTTTGTGGAGAACGACAGAGCCAGCGCCGCCGCTATTCCTACCAGGTATCTGGCTTTTCCGCTGTCCAGGTAGCGCCATATGAAGCCTATGAGCAGCATAACCCAGACCGCCATGTAGATGTCGTTGCGGGCAAAGCGGGAGAAGTAGAGGAACGACGGCGATAGGGTGAGCAGAACCGAGGTGATCAAAGCTCCGCTGCGCCCCAGATACGGGCGGAGCAGAATCGGGGTGCCTACCAGGATCACTCCGAATATCGCTGGGAGCAGTCGCACCGTGAAGTCGGAATCCCAGAGCAGCCAGAAAGTAGCCGCCGTACCAAAGAACTGGAACGGGCCGTGCATCAATGGGTTATGCAGATAGCCTCTGCCGTCGTACAGGTACCAGGAATACACCGCGTGCAGGCTTTCATCGTGGTGAAGCGCCTGTCCTCCAAGGTCCCATAGCCGCAGGGCCAGCGCCAGAATCAGGATCCCAGCGTATGCGCCAACCTCCCAGCGGCGCCAGGGGGTGTCGCTCTGTCCGTTTACATCCGTCGGCGTTTCGGGTGGAGGCGTTTCCTCCACCGGTTCGGCTACGGTTGGAGTGGCGGTCTTATCATCCCACACGGTAGATCAGCACCTCTCCCGGGTCTATTGAATCGGAAGAGGTGGGGAAAACCAGCTCTCCCAGCTGCTCAAATTTGCTCAATCCGTCGCTGCCGTATGTCGTCATTTCCCGCGGGCCTACTATCACGTAGTTTATCCGGTACTTGTCCAGGATCCTTCTGGCCTCTTCCAAGCTGGCTGTCTGGTAAAGATCGCGCACGTCCTCCTCACGACCCTCGAACGGCTTCCTCGAACCGCGCCACTGCTCCTCATGGAATTTCCATCCCAGCACCGTTGGAATGCCGGTGCTGGATGCTACCCTGCCATAATCCGAATAGGAGTCTCCCACGGCCTCCACAATTCTATCATCAGCTCCCGCATTCTCTTTGAGCCACTGGATTCCAAACCGCTCCGAGGGGTTGGCCGTTTCTATGTATGCTAAGCCATCAAGGGTCGCATTTCCAGAAGGGCCTAGCGATTTGGTGTACGCCGCCGCTAGCGGATAGTAGAGCGACACAAGCACTCCTACCGCGAATACCCCTACCCATCCGTACGCTGCCAGACGCAGCACCGGATTCATTCCACTGAAACGGGAGACCATGTAGTACAGGGCGAACGCCCCCACCACGGCGAACAGCGCCCACGCTTGATACGATAGTTTGAACACAGTGTTCATACGGTTGCCGAACAGGTCAACAATGCGGAAGAGCTCCGGTCCCATGACCAGCAGCAAGGCCGCTGCCGCCATTGCCAGGACAAAGGTCAGGGCCAGCGCGCCTTGGCGGGTGCCGTCTTCCCTACTGTTGGCGCTGGCGCGGGCTCGCAGCAATGCTCCGTAAACAGCCAAGGCTACGAGTAGAACCACGGGTAGTATGTGAATCAGCCGGCCCCAAGCCGTGCCTATCGTTTCTGAGATGTTCCAGTCCAGCACTCCTTGGAACGGAACCCAGACTATCCATGGCAAGAGCGCTATAGCGACCGAGACTGCAATAGCCTCCCTTCGCCTGAGGTTCTTCCCCCGCCGCATTAGCGCCGCTGTTTCCCATAGAAGGAACGGCGCCACTATGGCTAGGAACAGACCCCATATCATGAAGAAATGGAACGGCCTTGTTACGTATTCTTCAACGGGCAGGACGCCGCTTGCCTGGCTGTGGAACGAGAAGTAGAACGGAAGGTAGAGGGCAACGGCCAGCACCAGGACGGGCGCCGCAACGGTCAGCCCTGCTCCAAGTCCACGCCAAACCGGCCTACCTAGGCTGTAGCCCTTGATTGCGGTTATGCCGACAAAGACGGCTCCAAATACAGCTATGTCCACGAAGTTGATGAAGGCCAGCGCTCCCAGAAAAAGCCCCATGATCCCCAATGAGATCAGAGTGTCGTAGTTTGGCAATCCCCATCGCATTCCTAACCGTATGGGTGACATGATGAAGTTCAACATCAAACCCATCCAGGCGAGCACAAAGGGCAGGCTCATTACGTGTGGATGCAAGTCGCCTAGAAGGAAGCTGAAGAACGGGAACTCCGTGATGGTGTAATCTTTGCTGGAGCCGTCTTCCACGGTATCTATTACCCGTGTTGCCCGCCACCACCACCAGCCCGATTCATCGGGATGCCACTCGGAGGACTGTTGAGGGCTGTCCAGCCCCTTGATATCTACCCATTCCCAGAAGCCCGGCGTGCCTCCGCCTCCTGCTCGCACCAGCTCAAGGCCACTCACCAGGTTGGCGATGCCCAGCAGCAACAACAAGGCCACGGAACCCGTAACCAGGGCGCTGCCGAGCCTTCCTCCGGCTAGTCTCACCATGTTATAGGCAAGGCCGAATATCACGGTTGCCGCCATTCCCGCCACGGTGGCCAGCGCCAGGTTGTAGCCCACGGACGTTGACACATCTGCCAGGCGGCTTACTCCACCAAAGATCAGATAGCCCAGGTAGTAGTAGCTGACGCTTTCCCCGGCCAACCAGGGATCCTGGGGTGGGAAGTGCTGGCTGGATGCGGAGGCGTTCAAGAAGGCAAAATCCATGGGCTGTTCTGTGTGATTTATGCCCGGATCGTAGATTTTGAGTAGCACCCAGATTGAGAAGACGGTGATAAATACCACTTCCATGATGATCAGGGTGCTTTGCTCTCGCCTGTAGAACGAAACTATCTGGGATCGGTACCGCCTAAACAACCAAACCGAAACAGCAATTAGGGCAACCAGGATCAGCCAGATGGTGAGAGTGCTGTTGGGTACGAGCGGCGTGGACGCCAGCAGCCAGAGAGGGTAGAAGACCAGCAGCAGAGCAACGGGCTTGGCCAAACTGTAGCCACGGTCCGGCAGCCACGGAGTGAGGTAGTACACAATGGGTAGAGCTATGATGCCGATGAGCTCTATCGCAATTAGCCAGGTTAGAAAGTCAATCACTTTTGTAAAATCAGGCGGCGATGTGTAATCAGATTAGGCCACTATTTCCGCGCTGCTCGAAGCGAAGAGCGCTTCCACGAATGTCTCCGGCTCAAACGGCGACAGAGCGTTGGCGTCCTCCCCGGTTCCAATGAAGAGCACCGGCAACCCCAGTTGCTCTCCTATAGCAAAGACAACTCCTCCCTTGGCCGTGCCGTCCAGCTTGGCTAGGAGCACCCCGTCACACTTCACCGCTTCGGTGAACGCCTTGGCCTGGGCCAGACCGTTCTGGCCTGTTGTAGCGTCGAGCACAAGGACGGTCAGGTGAGGCACTTCGGGGTCCTGTCTCTCCAGCACTCTTCTGATCTTCTTCAGTTCCTCCATGAGGTTGCTCTTGGTATGGAGCCGTCCCGCCGTATCTATTATCACCACGTCGGCATTGCGGCTCTTCCCTGCCTGTAGGGCGTCGAAGGCCACCGCGGCGGGGTCTCCCCCGGGCTGATTGGCCACCACCTCTGCCCCCAGTCTGCCGGCCCACGTCTGCAGCTGCTCTATGGCAGCGGCTCGGAACGTATCCGCCGCGCCCAGTACCACCTTGTCCCCCGACTCCATGAATGTCCGGGTCAGCTTGGCGATGCTCGTGGTCTTGCCGGAGCCGTTGACTCCCACCACCAGGATCACCAGCGGCTTGGGTCGTGCTCCGCTTTCTTCAAATATACGGCTCCCCTGCCCTGCCTGCTTTTTCAGCAAGGACAGCAGTTCCTGCTTGACGGCTTGCAGAGCCGCCTCCGCCCCTCCGGCGCCGGTTTGCTCCCTGGCCCGTTCCACAAGCTCCAGAGCGGTGTTTACTCCTACGTCCGACGATATCAGCGCTTCCTCCAGCTCTTCCCAGATCTTGTTGGATACGCTGTTGCTATTGAATAGCTGTGTTACGCGGCCGAACCAGGTGTCTCTGGTGCGGCGTATCCCCTGCTCTGTGTTCTCGGGCGTTCTCTTACCGCGGCTGAACAGTCTCAAAGTGCCTGCCTCATGTGGACGTGTCTACTCATCATAGCATCCGCTTGTTTCAGACCGCTATGGGTGAACCTAGCGGAGGTTAGTTTGAATCATTGCTTGTGAGCAATCTCCGGATGGGCAGGTGACAATGTTCAGGGTGCAGGCCCCAGCTTCTCCAGAGCCACGCGTGCCGCTTCTTGCTCGGCGTCCAGCTTCCGTCTTCCCTGGCCTTGGCCAAGAACTTCTCCGTCCACCAGTACTTCCACCGTGAACCTCTGCCGGTGTGCCGGCCCTTCCGAGCCGACCAGCCTATAGGTTGGCGAGTCCTTTCCCAGGCGGTGTAGAACCCCTTGCAGACCGGACTTGGGGTTGCCTGCTTTTTCCGATGCTATCTCAGCCAGTTCAGGCTTGAGCATGCTCAACGCCAGCTTTTGAGCGGCTTGGTAGCCGCGGTCAAGAAGCGCCGCTCCCAGCAGCGCTTCCAGGGCTGCGGCAAGGTTGGATTCCCGTACATTTCCTCCACTGGCCATCTCGCCCTGCCCCAACAGCAGATGCTTGCCTATGTCCAAGCGCCTGGCTGCTCCGGCCAGCGTCTTGCCGCTTACTATCTGAGAACGCATCTCGGTGAGCAAGCCTTCATCCACGGAAGGGTGGCTTTGGTACAGCGCTAGCCCTACGAAAGCATCCAAGAAGGCGTCTCCCAAGAACTCCATTCGCTGGTTGGAATCGCCGGATTCGGGGTGCTCATTCACGTAGGAAGGGTGTCTCAGCGCTTGCTCCAGCAGGCTCTTGTCCTTGAAGGAGAAGTCCAGCTTGGCCTCGATTGTATCGGCGTCTACATTCATACTTTGACCATTTTCCCGGAGTATTGTACCTATATAGCGTAACAGCCTGTCTATAATAGAACCATGTTTGAACCTGAAATCCTCAAAACCAAGTTGTACGGAACCCTGGGTCAGCTTCGCAGCGACATTCTAAGCGAAGTGGTGAAGATAGGCGCGGAGCATGACGTCCCCATCTACCTGGTGGGAGGCGCCGTCCGCGACCTGCTCATGGACAAGCCTGTAGTGGACTTGGACATCACCGTGGAGAGGGACGCCTCCGCTGTGGCGCATGCGCTGGCCGCCAGGCTATCGGGAAGGGTTGTTTCCCGTTCTCAGTTCGGCACGTTCAAAGTAGAGATGATCGAGGAATCCGTGGACCTGGTCACTTCCCGTCGTGAGACCTACCGTAGGCCGGGCGCTTTGCCCACCGTTTCTCCCAGCTCAATAGATGACGACCTTAAACGCCGCGATTTCACCATCAACGCCATGGCCCTCAGGCTAGCGCCTGAACCTGTAGTTATCCTAGATCCCTGCAATGGCCGGGACGACATACGGTCGCGGACTATACGCGTGCTCCACGACGACAGCTTCCGCGATGACGCCACCAGAATGCTCAGGGCCGTACGGTATGAGCAGCGCCTGGGCTTCCGGCTAAGCCAGGAGACGGAGGCGCTGCTCATGTCCAACGCCTCATATCTTGACACCATAAGCGGTGACCGGCTACGACGTGAGATGGGCTTCATTTTCAGGGAGGAGAAGGCTCCCGCAATCTTGCTTCGTGCCGCTCGTTTGGGCCTGCTTGCCGCCTTGTACCAACATCTTCCGTCTGAAGAAGACTTGGAGCGCAGGCTCTCCGCCATACCGGCATCCGCTCCTACCGGAAATTCCCGGTCATACCTGGCCTTGCTGGCCGCTGCCATGAATGAATCAGAGGCGGAAGGGTTCATCCAACGACTTAAGATGCCCCCATCTGAAGCCAAGACGGTGAGGGATGCTGTTAAGGCCAGGACCGCTGTCGCATCGTTGGACCCCAAGGAGTCGCCTTCCCGAATCGTGGCCGCTCTCCAAGACCTGGACCCGCACTCCCTGCGGGTGGCGGCCTTGTTCTCCCGGGACGAAGCTTCGTCCGGTCTAGCCCTGCGCTACTTGAACGAATGGCGGCACGTGAAGCCACGCCTCAACGGACGCGATTTGGCCCGCCTCGGTGTACCTGAGGGCCCGCGGGTTGGGCTGTTGCTAGAGCGGCTGCGCAACGCCCGTATTGAGGGAGAAATCTCGACCAGGGAAGAAGAGAAGGCTTTTATAAGAAGGCTGGCTAAGCAGTAACCCAAGCCTGCAACGGTCTGGATTTGCCATGAAACGCTGGATTCCCTTAGCACTCTTCCCCGTGGTCTGCGTAGCCCTCTTGGGCTGCACTTCCGAGTCGACTGTTGGAACGGGTGACACGCCGACTACCCTACCCGCTCCCACGCCAACGCCGACTCCTTCGCCCACTCCCACTCCTACCACACTGCCTGACATTCAGGCCACAATCAGCGCTCGTGTTCGAGCAACTATCGACAACTTACCCACGCCTACCTTCACGCCAACTTCCACCCCCACCGCCACCGCGACTCACACCCCTACGCCCACGGCTACCCCGTCCCCTATCCCCTCACCCATTCTGTTGCCTGGACTACTGCCCGTGCTCAAGGACGGAGCGGTAACCGATCCATCGCCGTCTGCTCCTTACGGGCAGACCTCGTACAGCAGCGGCAGGCTCTGGTACACAATCGACGTCCCTGAAGGCTGGGGCCTGGACGTCGGCTTGGATGAGCAGATTGGGATGTGGGACTTGGAAACCGGTGCGGCCGTTTGGGTCCACGTTCAGGAGATAGACCCGGGATCTTTTTCAAACCTGGATGATTACGTTGCTGCTTTCCGGCCCGCGGCTAACGACGAGATCACCGACTTTACCGTTCTGGGCCAGAGTAGAATCGGCTCGAACGGCCCCATGGAAGCAGAGGAGTTCTCGCTGAGGTTCACTTACCGTGGCGTTACCTATCGAGCTTTCCTGCGCTGGTACTGGCTGGGCCGCCACCTGGCCAGCGTCGGGGCTATGGTAGAGGAGTCTGCCCTTGACCTGGAACAGTTTGCAGACGTGCGTCAGTTGCTCAACCTCACCATGGGGTCTTTCAAACCCTGGGTCAAGTACAACACCAATATTTCGTATGCCCTGTCCCATCCCCTGGAATGGCAAGACGGCACAGTGGATGGTCTTGATTACTGGGCCTTCGACCCGGACTCCTCTCGCCAGGTATCCGTACGGGTCGAACCGTTCTCTGGCACTAATGACATCAACGAATACGGAAGTGGAATCACCGTGTTCGATGCTACGATTGATTGGCGCGGGATTGTTTTCCCAGGAAGGACGCGTCCTTCCTATCGCATTGACTACACCACTATGGACCGGACTGTGGGAACCTCTCATCGCGGATCGATGCTTATTACGCTATCCGGCTCCGATGCCGTTTTTGTCACCGTGGTTGGCGACGCAGCGGAATGGGAGGCTACCAAGGCCGTGGCGGATGAGATATTCCTCAGGTTCAGGGTCAACCGGTAGATTAACGCTAGCCCAGCAGCCGCTTGTGATGGTACATGTACTGCTGGACGTAGCCTGCGTTCATTCCCCACCTCCCCTGCGCCCATGCGACCAGGTCCGCGTAGCGCGACTTTTCGCTGTGGCCGTACCAGTCAACCAGCCCTCTGAGAATCCAGCGGTCTATGGGGAAACCCTCCGGCTTCTCTAGCGAGAACAGCAGAACGCAGTCCGCAACCTTGTTGCCCACGCCGGGCAGTTCCATCAAAGCCGACTTCGCATCCTGGTAAGTGGCGGTGCGCAGGGCGTCGATATCCAAAAGGCCGCCGACCGCCCTTTCCGCAATCTTGACCACGTATCCGGCCCTGAATCCCAGGCCGAGCTTGAGCAGGTCCTCTTCCGATGCGTATGCCAGCCGTTCAGGCCGTGGAAACGTATGGAGCGTACCGTTGCCCAGCGAAACGGGGCGACCGTATGCTTGCGCCAGCGCTTTCAGGTTCCTGCTGATCCTTGGAATATTGGACACTGAAGAGCAGACGAAGCTTATCAGGCATTCCCAGGGGTCCTGCCTCAGAATTCGCAGTCCCCTCCACCGACTTATAGCCTCAGCGAGCTTTTCATCGCCGGCCATGGCCTCATACGCTGCTGGCAGGTCGTCGTCGAGGCGGAAGAAATCCCGGAGCGCCCTCTCTGCCTCTGCCGTCGACGGTGCGGACGTGTTTACCAGAAGCCCGTCCTCCGCTTGCTTGAGCGCATAAGCGTGTTCGCCGATTACGCCCCTGTACCACTCCCCGTCCCTGCTCCAGCGAAACAGCTGGCCGCTTTCCATCGTGGCTTGCAGGTTCAGGGGCTGCTCGGTGGGAAGAAAGGCAACCTCACGTTTTACGGCTTCTTCAACCAATCTCTGATCTCGTCCTCTATCTCTCTGGAGGTTGTTTGCTTTATGCGGCTTTCAGGAAGCGAGCGCAGAAATACGCGTCCATAGCCCTTGGTCGCTATTCTGCTGTCCAGTACGACTACAACGCCGCGATCGCTCTTTGTACGTATCAACCTTCCGAACCCTTGCCGGAAACGCAGCACGGCTTGCGGCACCGCGTGTTCATTGAAGGGGTCGTCGTATTTCTCTGACCGCGCCGCAAATACAGGTTCGGTCGGCACGCTGAACGGCAGTCTGGCCAGTACAACCACGCGAAGCAGGTCGCCGGGTAGGTCGACCCCTTCCCAAAAGCTGCTGGTGCCCAGCAGCACCGTATTCCCCGATGCTGTCATGGCTTCCATCAGCTGTGCGGGCGGGCCGTCGATTCCTTGGGCCAGTACCGGTATTCCTTCCGCTTCCAGCAGAGGCTTGATTCTGCGTCGTGTGCTCTGCAAAGCGGAGTTGGAGGTGAACAGTCCCAGAAGACTGCCCTGAGAGGCGCGCGCTGCCTTGATCAAGCCGTCCTCCACAGCCTGCTGGTAGCCGCTTCCAGAGGGCTCCGGAATGTCGGAGACCGGCAGCACCAGGGTTGACGTCTTGTAGTCGAATGGCGAACCAACTATGAGGCGATCGGCATCGTCAAGACCGACGCTCTTCGCCATGTAGTCCAGGGAGCCTTCCACGCTGAGGGTGGCGCTGGTCAGTATCACCGACCTCTTTTGCGAAAACAACATCTCATCCAGCTTGGGGCCAACCTCCAACGGCGCCGCGCTCAGGGTTGGGGAAGCGTCCGCGCCGCTCAGAGTCACCCAGTAGACGTAATCCTGTTCAGGGTGCAGCACGAAATCCTCTATCCTTGTTCGCGCCTCTTCCGCCCTGTCCTTCCAGCCTTTGAGCTCCAGCAATACGTCCTGCAACGGCGCAGATTCCAGAGGCTCGAGTGCCAGCAGAAGCCGCTCGACTTGATTGGCGGAGTCAACCATGACTTCGTTGAGGCCTTCCCATTGCGCCTCTATGTCCGACCAGTCGGGCTGCTTTCTGGAGCTTCTGGTTATCCTGAGTTGATTGCCCTGATCGGCGTGCGCCCGGTGGTTTTCCACGAACCTCGACACCCGTCTCGCCATCCCGTCCCAGGTCTGCCGCAACCGTTGTGCCGTTCCTCGCAGCTGGTCCGTCAGCTCGGTCAACCGCTCAAGGTGGAAGCGGTTGGTGGTGGCTAGGCGCACGGTGGAACGAGCATCCTGGGCCGTGCGCACCAGGTCTTCAGCCATGTCGTCCACGGACTGGCTTGAAACGTCGTATCCCAGCTGACGCCTGGCCTCGTCCTCCAAGTGGTGCGCCTCGTCTACTATGAGGTGGTCGTACGGGGGTATCACGCCTCCTCCGGCCGCAAGGTCGGATAGCAGCAGAGCGTGGTTGACCACCACTATGTGAGACCCTTCGGCGCGGGCACGGGCCGTGCGCAGAGGGCACAGGCCGTTCAAGGTCTCGCACTCGTTGGCCGTCACGGCGGAAAGTTTGTCCCAGAGGTAGCCGTCCCTTCTGGGAATGTTGATCTCGGCTCTGTCGCCCGTGTCGGTCTCTTGCAGCCATACAAGCGCTTTGCTCACCATACGAGCTTCCTCTGAGGGCAGGCTGCCGCTGCGCGCCAGGTGAGACCACCGTCTGAGGCATAGATAGTTGGACTTGCCCTTTAGCAGTGTGAATTGCGACTCGCTTTGCGGCCCGTTCTCTGAGCTGTTCAGTGCCTTGCTCAAGAGGGGCAGGTCTTTGTTGACCAGCTGCGATTGAAGATTGATTGTGTTGGTGGACACCACCACCCGCGTTCCCTTCCCGGATGCGTACAGCATGGCGGGCAGCAGGTATGCCAGCGACTTTCCAACTCCGGTGCCGGCCTCCACCATCAGGTGCCGCCCTTCGTTTAGCGATTCGGCAACGGCGTGTGCCATCTGCACCTGCTCAGTCCTGGTTTCATAGCCGGGCACCACCTTGGAAAGCGCGCCCGCCTCGCCAAAAAGCTCCTCTATCGCCTCCTTCTGGACTGGCGGGTGGTGCTCCCTGGGGCGGATCGGCCTTGGCCTGGACAATCTCTGGCGCAAGGATTCCATGTCCACGCCAAGGATGCCCACGCTCCGCGGCCCCATGTCCGGCGCCTCACGACCGATTTGTCCCAGCAGTGACTTCAGCGGCCACGCGGATCGATCAGCGATGGCGGACATGGCTTCCAATACGCCTTTATCTGTATCCTGCGCTCTTTCCAGTAAGGCAAGAAACAGCTGGTGGCAGATGGTTGCGTCTTCCAGTGCTCTGTGCGGCTTCTTGAATGAAATGCCAACGGCCTGCGCCAGTCCTGTCAGCGAATACTCGGTGGCTTTTGGCATGAATACAGTAGCCAGGTCATGCGTATCATACCTGGCGTTGGTCAGGTTGAGCGCTGCCCTGGAGAGCATTGCTAGATCGAACGATATGCTGTGCCCCACCAGCGGGTAATCGGCTATGAAAGCAAGCAGAGGCTCTGCTACCTCCGGCCATGGCGCGGCCCCGTCGACGTCCGATTGGGTAATGCCGGTGAGCTGAGTTATGAAGTTGGGGAGTAGGCGGTACGGATTGACCAGATGGTCGAAGGTGTCCAGCACCTCAGCGCCGCGAAACTTCACAGCCCCCACCTGGATGATGACGTCTCGTTCTACGTCAAGCCCCGTCGTTTCCAGGTCAAGCGATACATACACCCTGTCCAGTACAGCGTCGGAGTTCCCAGGAGTTGCAACCATTACGTGCACACGACCTTGGCAAAAGGACTTAACCGGCCGTGCTTGAGGCCTATGGCAGGATAGAAGCCGCCGACCCTTAAGGCCAGCAAGAAGTCGTCTGGATCTCTCACGGTGTTTGGAAATACCGTTACCGCTTCTCCCAACTGACCTGCTCCATGAACGTCGCTTCCGCCAGTGACTGGTCGATTCAGCAGTTGTGCGGTTTCCCAGGCGAAGGCGTTTTCATCCTCTTTGTTGTGCGCGTTGACTGCTTCTATGGCGTCTACCAGGCGGAACACGGGATAGCCAGCCGCCTCTTCCACGGATGCCGGTCGTTTTGCAGGGTCTTCCAGGAGAAAGCTGGGACGCACTTTGGAGGTGTCGCGCAGGTATCTGAAGGGATGTGCCGATACCAGATAGCCGCCGCTGTTGTCGGCCTCTTGTCTGAGCTCCTCCAGCTTGGTTATTCTCCAGCTTTCTTGGCTTAATCCAAAAGCGATGACGTGCCCCATTTCAGACTGCACTTCCCGTGCTGGGATGAACAGGACTCCAAGCTCAGCTGATAGCTCTCTAATCTCATTGGGATCCCAGGGTTCGTCGTGCTCCACAAGCGCCATTCCATCCAAGCCCATCGCCCGTGCTTCTGCCGCTAGCTGCTCCAGCGATACGTTGCTGTCGTAGCTGCCGTTTACGGAGTGGACGTGGAGATCGAATATCATAGTTAGCGTTGCTGAGATTGTAGATGGCTATGGAAAACAGAGTCAACAAACTCATGGCGCCCCTTGCAGCGCGATTTGCACCACAGCCCCCTGCCCAGGGAGACGTGAGCGTCCGGTCGCGGAATCAGACCCGATTCTTAGTCATTGATCGCCAAGCGAACTCGCACCATCGAGCATTCTCATGCTTCGAACCTCGCGTCTGAAGATGACCGCTAGGCAGAGAAGGGCTAGCAGCGCGCCCGCGCCTACGAAGACCCACTCGAGGCTTAGCTTCAAGAGCGCGCCCGAGACCGTGTGCGAAAGTGGGGCGAGGCCAACCGCAGAGATCATTAGAAGGCTCATCACGCGTCCCATTAGCTTCCGGGGTGTACGGGCTTGAAGCCATGACATGAACATAATACCCGCATATCCTTCCGCTGCGCCGATTGCGAGAGCCAAAGCAGCGGCAATCCACATCGAACGCAGAAAGCCAAATGGCATCAACAGCAGACCTGACAGGGCAAACAGAACGACCATGATTGGCCCGAATCGGAGTCTGGGGGCTGGCAGCGTTCCCGCCAGAATCGAGCCGAGCAGGGAACCCCCGGCATATCCGGACATGACGACTCCCAGGGCAAGCGCGCCTTCCGTCAGCTTCGTGTTCGCCAGTATCGGCAGTCCCACAATCACGGGACCCTCTATCAGGAGTTCCATTCCGACAATCAGTAGGAAAACGGTGAACATCGCTGCGTCCGCGCGAACGAACTTGATGCCCTCACCTATAGATTTGAGTATGCCGACATCTTTCGTCTCTTGATCCACCGATTCGCCGCTCGGCTGCTCTAGGCGAATCAGGGCTAGAAGCACCAAAGCTACCAAGATGACCAGGGCCGCGACTGCAAACGCCAAACCAACCCCGGTCAGGTCCGTGTTGGCCACCTCTTGCAGGTTTGGGATACCTGTTGATGAAAACGCGCCGCCGGTTCCGAAGAATGCGATTAACGCGCCCGCGAGCATCGGGCCAATGAACCCGCCCAATTCCGTGGTGGTCTGTATCAATGCGTTGGCCTGCCGCAACTGTTCCGTTGGCACGACGCGCGGCACCATCGCCATTGCAGCGGGGTAAAAGAATGCGTCTGAAGTCCCTTTGAGCAGGGCGAAGAGGTATATCAGCCACAACTCCGACGAACCAGTCAGAATCAGTACGGATAGAGCCGCACTCAGCGCGATACGCACGACGTTGCTCACCTGGATAATCGCGCGTGGGGAGAATCTGTCCACCAGCGAGCCGCCCAGCAGCATGAACACGACGGTTGGGATGCCGCCCACCGCGATGACGGTGCCGACCGCCAAGGGGTCACCGGTGATCAGCAGTACAAGCCAGGGGAACGCTATCAGATCAAACTGGTCGCCAATCGCCGATAGCCCACCGGCGCCCCAGAGCAGCCGGAAGTTGCGCATACGGAGCAACTGCAACAGCGAACCGTTCTGTTGCACTCCTGGTGCTGTTGGTTTACGCATTCGTCTTTGTTGACTTGCCTACCTCTACCGCGGATCGACCAGCCTTGCCAGGTGCGCCTCAACGCCTTCACCCACCACCCTGCTCAGCAGATGCCGGCCCATCTCTTCGTCGTCTGTTAGCGTGAACAGGGACGGGCCGCTGCCGCTCAACCGCACGAATCCGGCGCCTGCTTTCAAAAACCTCTCGGTAAGCCCGTCCAATCCTGTAAAGGCCTGGCTGGCAACCCTTTCGAAAGTGTTCATACCGGCGTCACGAGTGTCATGCAGGGTAATGCTGCCGTTCCGGATACGTTCCGCCAGCTCTGCGGTTGCGGAGCCGTTGCTGAAGTCGCTCTTCTCAAGGAGCGAGTATAGACTTGCCGTTTTGTCTGCTATTTCCGACGATGGGGTTGCTACTACTACCCAAATGCCGTCAACCGGCGGCAGCGGGGTGAGCTGCTCACCCCTACCCTCCGCCAGAGCACAGGCCCCGTTCAGGAAAAACGGTATGTCTGAACCTAACCGCAACGCTAATTCATCCAACGTACTCCCGTCTAGGTTAGTGCCCCACAGTGTGTTCAGCGCCTTGAACGTAGCCGCCGAGTCGCTGCTGCCCCCACCTAGTCCGGCCGCTATGGGAATCTTCTTATGGAGAGTGATGGCTGCCCCACCCTGATAGCCTGTGTACTCCTGGATCAAACGGCACGTCCGCAGCACCAGGTTGTGCTCGTCCTCCAGCGACGGCTGGTCGCATTCCAGGCTTGTTTGCACCGCTGGTCTGAAAGCCAGCCTGTCTGCCAGATCGATGGTGTGCAGCACAGTCTTGATTTCGTGGTAACCGTCGTCTCGCTTTCCGGTTACCTCAAGACTGAGGTTGATCTTGGCATAGGCCTGCACTTCTGTCATTTGCACCACTCCGCAGCCCCTAACCGCATCCACTTGAGCCGTCCTTCCGGCAAATTACGCTGTACAGCGCCGTCCACTGCTCCAGTGAGAGTGTTTCAGCCCTGGCCTGGGGGTCTATACCCGAGGCATCCAGATGCTGTAGAGCCTGTTCAGTTGGAACTTCCAGCCCCTGTGCCAGGGAGTTTCTAAGCTGCTTGCGGGGTGCGCTAAAACCGGCTCGCACCACTTTGAAGAACGCCTCCCTATTGGCTATATTCAACGACGGCCTTGCATCCACCTGGATTCGCACCACCGCCGAGGTCACTCTCGGCTTCGGGTAAAACGCCGACGACGGCACGTACCCAACAATGTTCGGCCTTCCGTACACCTGCACGCCCACCGAGACCAGCGACATCCCACCGGGCCGTGCCACCATCTGCTTTGCTACTTCTCGTTGCACCATTACGACCGCCAAGACAGGCGGCCAATCCGATTCCAGGAAATGCCGCAGGATGGGACTGGCTGCGTAGTAAGGAAGGTTGGCGACCAGCTTATAGGGCGCGCCATTCGTGATCTCCTTTACGTCTACTTGGCGAGCGTCGGCGGACAACACCTCCAGATTCGCAGAGCTGACCTCCCTTTCCAGGACCTCCGACATCTCCTTGTCCATTTCCACGGCTACCACCCGTCCCGCTTTCTCGACAAGTTCCCTGGTCAGTATTCCCAGCCCCGGGCCTACCTCTACAATCGTCTCGGTAGGCTTGATATCCGCCGCCCTTACGATCATATTCACCACCCCGCTGCCGACAAGGAAGTGCTGGCCCAGCTTCTTCCTTGGCGACAACCCCAGGCTGTCGAGCATGGCCTTGGGCGATACGGTCTGCCTATTTGAAGATTTCATGTCGATATTATAAGAAACGCCGTCTCCGCAGTGGGAAGACGGCGTAGCACGCGTCACTCTGGGGATGCGAGTCTCACACCTCGTTTAGGAAAGTAATTTCGGGTGTCCCCTGGACAGTTGCCCTAGACATAGCATCCCGCGCGTCGGCAGACATCGTGTACTCCTGGCACTTGCGCATATCGTCCCACTCCAACAGAACCATCACCTCTGCGGGATTGCTGCTGTTCCTGAAGGCGCGCTCGCTTTTGCATCCCCACTCCTTGCGCACACTCGTCATCCCGTCGTAGGCCTTCCTCCAAGCATCGTAGTCGGCAAGGCGGGCCTTGATAGTTACAAATCCCATGTGCGTCCTCCGTTCAATTGCCTATTTAAGGCCGTGCACCACCCTTCGATCATGACCTCAAAGCGTACTCCCGTTCAAACTCAAACCAGGCTGTCCTGCGGCGCTCGAAAGTGCCCGTTTACCGCTGCTTCCTTCCGGACCTGACGGGGTTCGCGGGTTTCCGCCGCGCAGGGCCCGGCTCTCAACGTTCTTCCCGAAAATAGAGGCCGGAGGCTGGACCTCGGGGAGGGTTTCAACCCCGCTATAGCGGATTGCGGGTTCAGGGCACCGCTAGCTCCCCGTCTAGCACGACCATTGCCATGATAGTGGCGGCCTTGATCTACTGTCAACGATCCGATTTGTGTAGAATGACCGCATGTCCGTTGCGCCATCCGTTAACTCTGTCGTCATACCCGCCGCGGGGCTGGGGACGCGGTTCTTGCCGTTCACCAAGGCCGTGCCCAAAGAGCTTGTCCCGGCCTACGATAGGCCCGTTATCCACTACGCCGTGCGCGAGGCCATGGCTGCAGGCATAGAGCGCATAGTCATTGTTACCGCAAAGGGCAAGGAGGCGCTGCAGCGGTACTTCGAGCCTGACCCCGGTATTGAGCGGATGATGTACGACAAGGGTCTTGGCGCAATAGCTGACGAGCTCCGCTCCTTCCGAGACAACCTACGATTCAGCTACCCTATCCAGGAAGAGCAGCTTGGCCTGGGCCATGCCGTGCTTTGCGGCAAAGAGGCCGTGGGCCAGGAGCCGTTCGCCGTCATTCTTCCCGACGACCTTGTGGTCCATGAGCAGCCGGCGCTCGTCCAGATGATGGAAGCGTGGCGCGCCAATCCTGGGAACTACATCGCCGTGGAGGAAGTCCCCCCTGAGCGCGTATCCTCCTACGGCATAGTGGCCCCTGCCCCGGACGGAGCTGTGAATTCCCGCACTACGCGCCTGCTTGGAATGGTAGAAAAGCCGCCTGCAGACGAAGCGCCGTCCAACCTGGGAATCGTGGGGCGGTATATTCTGATGCCGGAGGTTCTCCGCGCTATTGAATCGACCGAGCCGGGCGCAATCGGCGAAATCCAGCTCACGGACGGCATAGCCGCCACCATGGACCGTATCCCTACCTATGCGTACCGGTTCCAGGGCGCTCGCCACGATTGCGGCAATCCCGTGGGCCTGCTCAAGGCTTCGATGGCACTCTCAGGCGTGGACGGTTGACTGCGGTGGCGTGCGGCTAGCCTTGTCAACCGCCAGCGGCTACGCTATCTCCTAGCTCTCAACAATTTTCCATGGCCGCACCTGGGCATCCAGCGCGCCACACTTGCCTTGTAGTGTCGGTAGTCCTCCCAAACCGGTAAAGAAGACCGGCATCCACCCAAACAGAGACCACGACCCAGAAACAGCGGTGTCTTACTCATGTGCGGAGGAACCAAACCGGCAAGTTACAAAACATCACTATAAATAAACCCAGAAAGTTACGCCTAAGTTACACACATATTGATATAATCAAAGCAGAGTGAGGCAGGCGACCCGACATCTCGTGGGGTCTAGCTAGCCGCCAAGCCTGTCTCACTCAAAGGAAGTCTAGCGTGGCTGGCCGGGAGCCATTGGCAAAATCCAGTTCACCGACGGTATAGCCGCCACCATGGATCGCATCCCTACCTATGCATACCGGTTTCAAGGCGCTCGCCACGATTGCGGCAATCCCGTGGGCCTGCTCAAGGCTTCGATCGCACTCAAAATCTACGGACGACTGACATTATGGGGTTTCTGGACTTTCTAAGGGATATTTTGGGCACTGGCGGAGACTTCTATGCTCCTCCTGGCCACCAAGTTGTGTCTGGCGATCATGAGCGATCTGAGAAAATGCAGCGTGGCCGGGAACTCATTGAAGAGTTCCTGCATTGCGCGAACTCTGAGTTTGGAGTCGCAGTAGAAGAACATACATTGTCTAACGGTGCTGCATGGTGGTTCAACGCGCAGGACAACCCTATGAGAATCGTGCTGATGGAGTTTACTGATAACGAGCTTTATGCAGGGTCAATTTTAGTTGATGCATACGTTGCTGCGCTGCCAGCGCGCAATCTGCTACCACTCTACCGCCATCTACTTGAGATGAATGAGATTACTATAGAGGGTGCATTTGCCATAAACCCTGATGATTGGATAACCTTTTGTGTTAAGCGCGATGTCGACTCGTTTGATTCTAAGGAAGAGTTGGAGAACTTGGTTGGAACAGTGGCGATACAAGGACAAGTGCATGCAAAAGATTTATCCAACGAGTTTGGTTGTATTCCTCTTGATCCATGGGTGCTTCCCACGTCTTGATCTAGGCGGTAAACGGGTGAGTGGCTCAGTCCCGCGCCTTACTTCTCAACGTTGAGTATCGCTAAGAACGCTTCCTGCGGGATCTCCACCTGCCCAATTCGCTTCATCCTCTTCTTGCCCTCGGCCTGTTTCTCCAACAGCTTGCGCTTCCGGGTTACGTCGCCGCCATAGCATTTTGCCAGCACGTTCTTTCTCTGCGCCCTGATAGTCTCCCTGGCGATGACCTTGCTCCCCAGGCTTGCCTGTATGGGCACTTCAAACATCTGGCGCGGTATCAGGTCCTTCAGTCTGCCTATCAGCGCCCTGCCCTGCTGCTGCGCTTTGTCCGTGTGAACTATTAGCGAGAGCGCGTCCACCGGCAGCCCGTTCACCAGTATGTCCAGTTTGACCAAGTTGGCTGGCCTGTAATCCGCCGGCGTGTAGTCAAGGGAAGCGTATCCCTGCGACCTGGACTTCAACTGGTCGTAGAAGTCCATCAGTATTTCGCCCAGGGGCGCGGTGAACTCCAACTGCACCCTGGCGTCGGAGGAAGGCGCTCCGCCGTCCTGTCGCGCGCCGTTGTGGCTGGGCACGCTCTGCAGGTACTCCATGCGCTGGAAGTCGCCCCTACGGCTCGTCACCAGATCTATCATCGCTCCTATGAACCGGCTGGGAGTGATGATGGTCAGATTGAGCCACGGCTCCAGAACCTCCTCTATCTGCTGGCGCGGCGGCATCTGCGACGGGTTCTGGACTCCTATCTCATTGCCGTCCGCCAGCACCACCTTGTGAGCGACGCTGGGCGCAGTGGTCAGCAAATCTATGCCGTACTCCCGTTCAAGCCGCTCTTGCACTATATCCATGTGGAGGAGTCCCAGAAAGCCGCAGCGGAATCCGAATCCCAGCGCGACGCTGCTTTCCGCTTGAAAAGTCAGAGCGGCGTCATTGAGCTGGAGCTTCTCCAGCGCCTCTCCCAGCTGCTTGTAGCTCTCACCGTCGGAGGGGTACAGGCCCGCGAAGACCATCGGCTTCAACGGCTGATAGCCGGTGAGGGCCTCCTCCGCCTGCTTGGCCTGCAGGGTTACTGTGTCGCCGACCGGCACCTGTCTCACGTTCTTCAAACCGGTGGCTATGTACCCAACTTCACCGGTTGCCAGTCCAGGTAGCCTGGTCAAGGTGGGTCGAAAAGTCCCCACCTCTAACACCTCCGCCTGGTATCCGGATGCCATGAGCTTGAGGCGGTTCCTCTCTTTCAGCGAGCCGTCAAAGACTCTTACGTAGGCGACCACGCCTTTGTACTGGTCGTACGCTGAATCGAAAACCAATGCCCTCAGTGATCCATCGATTTCCCCATCCGGAGCCGGCACCTGCTCCACTACCGCCTTCAGCACGCCGTCTATGCCCAGACCGTCTTTCGCCGATATGAACAGCATTTCGTCTCGCTTGAAGCCGAAGGTGTGCTCCAGCTCCTGGGCTACCACATCGGGCTGTGCTACAGGCAAGTCGACCTTGTTGATCACCGGTATTAGAGTGAGGTTACGTTCAAGGGCAATGTAAACGTTGGCTATGGTCTGGGCCTGCACTCCCTGGCTGGCGTCGACCACCAGCAAGGCTCCTTCACAGGCGCGCAGGCTTCGTGACACCTCATAGCTGAAGTCCACGTGTCCCGGGGTGTCTATCAGGTTCAGTTGATACTCATTGCCGTCGCTGTGCCGGTACATGAGGCGCACCGCTTGTGCCTTGATTGTGATCCCGCGTTCCCGTTCCAGGTCCATCTGGTCAAGGAACTGGTCCATCATTTCGCGGTCTGAGACGGTGCGTGTAACCTCCAGCAGCCGGTCCGCCAGTGTAGACTTGCCGTGGTCAACGTGCGCGATTATGCAAAAATTGCGGATGAAATCCGTTTTCATGTTGAATTCATGCTAGCATGCGGCATCTTGAGCCACAAGCAAAGAGAGGCCCTCAGACTTAATCTGAGGGCCTCTCATCCTTAGCGGTTTGGGGCTTACACCCTGATGCAGGATACCCAGTGTTCGTTGCCCACGTTCCTTAGCTCCGGCACCACCTGGGAGCACTCGTCTATGGCTATGGGGCAGCGGGTATGGAACACGCATCCTGGCGGCGGCCTCAGTGGGCTTGGCACGTCGCCGGTCAGAATGATGCGCTCGCGTTGGGACTCGATCACCGGGTCTGGTATGGGCACTGCCGAAAGCAACGCCTTGGTGTACGGATGGAGCGGATTCTCATAGAGCTCCAGCCTATCAGCCAGTTCCATAATCTTACCCAGGTACATCACCGCTATGCGGTCGCTGATGTGACGCACCACCGAAAGGTCGTGGGCTATGAATAGGTACGTGAGGTTGAACTGCTCCTGCAGGTCCTCCAGCAGGTTGATCACCTGGGCCTGAATGGATACGTCCAGAGCAGATACCGGCTCATCGCACACTATCAGGCTGGGACGCACCGCCAGCGCCCTGGCCACGCCTATCCTCTGGCGCTGGCCTCCGCTGAATTCGTGGGGGAACCGGTTGGCCATACTGGGGTTCAGACCGACCACCGATAGCAGTTCCGCCACTTGTTCCCGGTATTCGCCTCTGCTGTTTGTCATCTTGTGGACAATCAGGGGCTCGCCAATGATGCTTCCCGCGTTCTGGCGCGGATCCAGCGAGCTATACGGGTCTTGGAAGATCATCTGCATTCGCCGGCGGAACCGTCGCAACTGGCCGCCCTTTAGAGTGGTGAGGTCCTGTCCTTCGAACAGCACCTGGCCGGCTGTCGGCTTGTACAGTTGCAAGATACAGCGTCCCGTAGTTGTCTTGCCGCAGCCGCTCTCACCCACCAGGCCCAGCGTCTCGCCTCTGCGTATTTCAAAGGACACGCCGTCCACGGCTTTGATATCCGCTACCTTCCTCTGGAAGATGATCCCGGACCGCACGGGGAAGTACATCTGCAGATCTTGTACTGAAACCAGTACGTCGTCCTGTGATGCGGTCTGGGTTTGCGTTTGCTCTCTTTGCTCTACCATATTCCCCTCCTAGGCCCTGGCTTCAGCCACGTGCCTTTCTATGTTGTGCGCTTCCCAGCAGGCAGCAACATGACCGTTGGAGTCGTACACTTCCAACGGAGGGACATCAACTTCACACTTGTCTACCGAATAACGGCACCTAGAGCGGAAGCTGCACCCGGGTGGCAGGTTGATGAGGTCGGGTGGCTGGCCCTCTATTGGCTCCAGCTTCACCCTGCGTGGCTCGTCCAGCCTAGGTACCGACTGAAGCAAGCCAAGGGTATACGGGTGTTTAGGTTGGTGGTATATCTCCTCCGAAGTCCCTTTTTCTATGATCTTGCCCGCATACATAACGTTTACCCGGTCTGCATAGCGAGCAACCACTCCCAAGTTGTGAGTAATCACTATGAGCGCCGTGCCAAACTCACGGCAAAGGCTTTTCATCAGCTCCAGGATCTGGGCCTGAATGGTCACGTCCAGCGCAGTTGTAGGCTCGTCTGCAATCAGAAGCCTGGGATTGCAGCTCAGCGCCATGGCGATCATCACCCTCTGACGCATGCCGCCGCTAAACTGGTGAGGGTACTGGGCCAAGCGCCTATCCGGGTCGGGAATGCCAACCATCTGCAGCAGGTCTACCGCCCTCTGTTGTGCTCCTTGCTTGTCAAGGTTCAGGTGCAGCTCCATTGTCTCGGTCAACTGCCGGCCTATTGTCAGGACGGGGTTCAGAGACGTCATGGGCTCCTGGAAGACCATTGCGATCTCCTTGCCGCGTATGGACCGCATCTCATCGGCGTCTATCTTGAGCAGGTCTTCGCCTTCAAAGATGACTTCACCGCTCATCACCTTGCCGGGCGGCCAGGGGATGAGGCGCATCACTGACAGCGCACTGACGCTTTTCCCGCATCCGCTCTCGCCGACCAACCCCAGCGTTTCGCCGGGCTCCAAGTCGTAAGAGATGTCGTCAACTGCCTTGACGACCCCTTCCATCGTAAAGAATTGCGTTACCAGGTTTTTTACTTCAAGGAGTGGTGCCACGACTCCTCCTCACTCACGGATAATATAGTTGCGCCCAGCCCAGGACTTCGAACCAAGTGGGGAAGAGGAGACTCGAACTCCTACGCCTTTCGGCACATGATCCTAAGTCATGCTCGTCTGCCAATTCCGACACTTCCCCATTCTCTGCTGACACAGTCATCAGATTGGCTAGACTGTGACCCGCCTCGGACTCGAACCGAGAACCTACTGATTAAGAGTCAGTTGCTCTGCCAGTTGAGCTAGCGGGCCCCACTAGGCCTGCACCCCGTGAGTGCACGGACTGTACCATTACATCTGAGCACTGTCAATATAGCGCTGCAATATGCAAATGCAATAGTGTTGCCTGCTGTCCGCCCTTGTGCCGCCCTCAAGACTCTGACGCCAGCTTTCCTGCCTGCGCCCAGTCGTCCTTTGATACCTCTTCAAAGAGGACTATGGTTCGTTCCGGCGGAGTGCCAAGGACCTCTTCCACCGACTCCGTGAATGCTTTGGCCAGCTTGGCCTTTTGCTCCTTTGTCCTGCCGGGCCACAGTTCCATCTTGATAATTGGCATTTCGACTTCCCTCCACGTCTAATATGAGGCCATTCTGCCAGTACGCTCTCACACTTTCAACCGTAGACGCCGTAGGATTCCAACCATTGCTATAATCAGTCCATGGACTTGAGCAAGATTGGAGAGTTTGGGCTTATCCGCCGTCTGGAAGCAATGGCCAAGCAGGAGGGAGTCGCTTTTTCCCGCGACCAAGCCTTTGCCCTCGTCGCCGGTATCGGCGATGACGCCGCCGCTTGGCGCATTGATACCGCTGGCCTGATCGAGCTCTCCACCACGGATACCATGGTGGAAGAAATCCATTTCACCAGGAGCACCACTCCCTGGCAGGATGTGGGATGGAAGGCCATGGCCTCCAACCTCAGCGATATAGCTGCCATGGGAGGCTCTCCTACCTACACCCTGGTTACCCTTGGCCTGCCGGGCAATGTTTCGGTTGAGGATGTTGAAGCAGCGTTTCAAGGCGTTGTCCAGGCCTGCAAGACCTATGACGCGGTCATTGCCGGCGGAGACGTTGTTTCCTCGCCGTTCTTCTTCATTACCATTGCCCTGAATGGCTTGGTCTGCGGTCAACTCATGCGGCGCTCCGCGGCCGTACCCGGCGATGTAATAGCGGTTACGGGCCCTCTGGGATTGTCCCGCGGCGGGCTGGAGCTGATGAGGCGCTATTCCGAGGTGGATTCGGATGCCGTGCGGCAGCTTGTTCAGGCGCACCGTCATCCCCTACCCAGGCTGCAGGAAGGCCGCGTTCTTCTGGAGGAAGGAGTGCGTGCCGCAATGGACGTCAGCGACGGTCTGGTGGACGACCTTGAGAAGATGATGCTTGCCAGCGGTACGGCCGCCCGCATCTTCTCTAAGGATATTGCCATTCACCCCGCTCTTGGGGAAACTCTCCCCGGCGACGCTCTTAAACTGGCTCTTGCCGGAGGTGAAGAGTACGAACTGCTCTTCACTGCTTCCAACCATGTGGCTCAACGTATAAAGAAACGCCTACCGTCCGTTTCCATCATTGGTGAAGTCATTGTTGGTGAAGCGGGAGAGGTAACCGTCTATGATGACAATGGAAGCCCTATAGTGGACATAGATTCCGGCTGGGACCACTTGCGTAGATGATAGTAGACACGCATTCTCCGCAGGAGACGCAGGAATTGGGAGAGGCGCTGGGTCGCCGCGCTGCGAGAGGCGACGTCATACTCTTGGAGGGCAATCTCGGTGCGGGCAAGACCTGTCTGACCCAGGGCATTGCCCTTGGCCTGGATATCCATGGACCCGTTCGCAGCCCGACCTTCATTCTGGCCAACGAGCACCACGGACGTCTTACTCTGTACCACGTCGACCTCTACAGGCTTGATGCGCTCAAGGAGGTGGAGGACCTTGGACTGGACGACTATATAGAAGGCGAAGGACTGACCGTGGTGGAATGGGCGGATAAAGCGCCTACGTATTTTCCCGTGCAGCACCTGCTTGTACACCTGGAACGCACCGGCGAAACATCGCGCCGTATCCGGTTTACCCCCCACGGTCAGCGATACGTCGACATCCTGGAGTCCATAGCAAAGGGCGTTTCCCATAGCGATGTATAGCAACGACCGTATTCGCCACGAGCCGGAGGAGCGATGTTCGATACTGGCGTCCTTTGTCGTCGGTATCCAGGGCATCATGCTGGTGCTGCCGCCGGCTATTTCCGTAATCGTAGTCACGGCTCTTGCCGCGGACCAGGACGACGAATATCTGGCTTGGGCGATGTTCGCGGCTCTGGTGATTATGGCGATAGTCACCGCGCTGCAGGCCTCTCGCATAGGTCGACTGGGCTCAGGCCACATGGTGGTCACCGGTGTTACGCCAAACTACATCGCGCTGGCTGTGCTTGCTCTGGCCGAGGGCGGGCCGGCTATGCTGGCGAGCCTGATGCTGGTTTCCGCGCTCTTCTTCTTTGTGGTGGCTACGTGGCTTCCGCAGTTGCGGCGTATCATAACCCCGGTAGTGTCGGGCACTGTGCTCATGCTCATAGCGGTATCCATATTGCCGTTCTGCCTGGACCGATTCGACGAAGTGCCCGCGGGCTCGCCGTCGTTTGCGGGGCCCCTGGTGGCCGTGGTGACATTGGTTGTGTCCACCGCGCTAGTGATGCGTGCTCCCCGGCGGCTGCGTCCCTGGTCAATGCTGGTCGGATTCGTCTCAGGCTGCGTCGTGGCGGCGCTGCTGGGAGTTTACGAACTGGAGCGGTTGTACTCGGCGCCGTGGGCCGGCATCCCGCAGGTCGGTTTTGAAGGGTTGGAGTTGAGGCCAAGCGCTGGGTTCTGGGCGCTGCTGCCAATGTTCCTGGTTGTAACCCTGGTGCAGGCAATCAAGGGCATAGGCGACAACGTGGTGATTCAGCGGACGGCGCGGCGTCGACCGAGATCAACCGACTTCCGGCTGCTGCAAGGGTCGATCTACGCCAACGGCGCTGGCATTTTGCTGTCGGGGCTTGCGGGAACGCCTCCCGCATCCTCCTATTCGTCGTTTACGGCGTCGACAGTGAACATGACCGGAATTGCATCCCGATACGTGGGATACGCCATAGCGGTCATGCTGGTGGTAATGGCGTTGCTGCCCAAGCTGACTGGCGCGTTGCTGACCATTCCGAGCCCTGTGATGGGCGCTTTCCTGCTGCTTGCATTGGGCATATTCTTCGTGGAGGGACTGCAGACCATCATTCGGGATGGGCTTGACCTTGAGAAATCGCTTGTGGTGGGTCTGTCATTTGCGGTCGGCGCGGGGCTGTTGCAGCACAACATCGTCGAGTCCCTGCTGGGGCGCTCGTGGGGAGCGCTGCTCGGCAACGGCATAACTGTGGGCGCGGCAACCGCGATTGCCCTCACTGTCTTCCTGAATCTTACCAGAGTACGTCCAAAGCGGTTGGACGCCAGGCTTGATCTTGCGGACCTGCCCCAAATCGACGGATTCATGCGGGGCATTGCGGAGCAGATGGGATGGAGTGAGGCATCGGCGCAGCGTCTGCGCTCGGCAGGCGAGGAAACGTTGTCGAGCCTGCTCCAGCCAGGCAACGAATATAATGCGGGCGATGCTACCAGCAGGGCTCCCCGCCTGCTGGTAGTGGCGCGTCCGGATGGTAGAGCGGTGGAGCTGGAGTTCGTCTCCGTGTTGGAAGACGAGGAGAACCTGGGAGACCGCCTTGCCTACCTGGACGACGAGGAAGAGAGCTTGGACGACAGGGAGGTATCTTTCCGGCTGCTCAGACACTACGCTTCATCGGTGCGGCACCACAAATACTACGGGATGGACGTAGTTATGGTGCGGGTAGAAGCGTAGCTGGCGAGCTATCCCCTACCCGCTTCTAAAGACCTTTGCAAACTTCTTCCCCCTTGATGGGGTGTACAGACCGGAGAGATGGGTAACAGTTGTTCGGAGACATAGGTAACACATTCTATTGATTCATGTCTATGGTAGCGATCGGCTGGATAGAGAAGAAGACCCCCCAGACCCCATCGGTGGAGGTAGGCCTCAGTGCCACCTGCTTGCCCCTGAAGGCCTTGCCGACACGGACTGCAACATTCATCTCCTACGGAGGATGGGAGTATTATATCCACTAGATGTAAAAGGAAAAGGCATGGTATAACTTCCCCTAGTCGCTGGGAGTTCACCTCGCTTAAATTGAAAGGACAGCATGATTGCCCCTTACGCGACTCTGCACTAGGATAGCTTCCACCATCGCTTGCCCTGCGAGCACATACAACACAAGGAGGGACCATGGAGATCAAAGCAATACATGGAGACGTAGCTTCCATTGAGACGGGAGCGCTGATAGTCAACCTGTTCCAGGGAGTAACCAGCCCTGAAGGAGCCACCGGAGCGGTCGATGCCGCCCTGGACGGCGCCATCTCCAAGCTGATTGATGAAGGCGAAATCAAGGGCAAGAAGAGTGAAATGACCCTGATACACACCCTGGGCAAGATGCCCGCAGACCGCATCGTCGTGGCGGGTCTGGGTAGGCAAGACAGGTTCTCGGCGGAGGTGGTGCGGCAGGTCATGGGCACGGCAAGCCGCTTTGTGCGCCGCCTAAATGTGAAGAAAGCGGCCACCATAGCCCACGGGGCAGGCATAGGCGGTATGGACCCGCAAACCTCCGGCCAGGCCGTGGCGGAGGGCGCCATACTGGGCCTGCACAAGTTTGATAAGTACAAGACAATGAACACCGACCCTTCCGAAATCGAGGAGATGGTCGTCGTGGAGCGCGACGCGGACAAGGTCGCCGAGATTCAGGCGGGCATCGACAAGGGTCGCATCCTCGCCGAGGCGACGAACTTCGCCCGCGACCTCGGCAACGAGCCGGCCAACGTACTGACCCCCACTGAGCTGGCCGATAGGGCGAGCGCCATGGCCGACGCAGTCGGGCTGGACTTCGACGTGCTGGACCGCGAGCAGATAGAGCAGCTGGGCATGGGCGGGCTGCTGGCGGTAGCGTCGGGAAGCAACAGGCCGCCTAGGTTCATCATAATGCGCTACAACGGCGACCCGGACAACGAGTCGAACAACATAGCTCTCTGCGGCAAGGGGATCACCTTCGACTCCGGCGGTATCTCCATCAAGGCCGCCGAGGGCATGGGCGCGATGAAAGGCGATATGGCGGGCGGCGCTTCGGTCATAGGGGCAATGCGGGCAATAGCCCAGGTTAGGCCCAAGATCAATGTCATGGGGCTGGTGCCGGCCACGGAGAATATGTTGGGCGGCTCCGCCTTCCATCCTGGAGACGTGGTGCGCACCATGTCAGGTAAGACGTTCGAAATCATCAGCACCGACGCCGAGGGGCGCATGGTGCTATCCGACGCCCTGACCTACGCCCGTCAACACAACCAGAACCGCATAGTGGACGTGGCCACGCTCACCGGCGCGGCCAGAGTGGCGCTGGGAACCCTGGCCGCCGCCATCATGGGCAACGACCAGGCGCTGATAGACAGCACCATCAAGGCCGGTGAGGCGACGGGCGAGCGTTTCTGGCAACTGCCGATGTGGGAGGAGTACCGCGACCAGATAGTGAGTGACATTGCCGACATCAAGAACTCCGGCGGGCAGCCCGCGGGCACCATTGCCGGAGGCTACTTCATCCGCGAGTTCGCAGGCGACGTGCCCTGGGTGCACCTGGACATCGCGGCGGTGGCCCGCACCCTCAGCGTGTCGGGCTACACGGTGAAGGGGCACACCGGCTTTCCCGTGCGGACGCTGGTCAGGCTGGTGGAAGATCTAGCGGAGGACGCATAGGCTGACATCTGATGGGAAGATGGAACCCCAACCGCCGGGAGCGGCCACCCTAGCAAGCAGGGATTTGCGCCGCAGACTGGCGCAACGGGTGCCCTTCTACTACGGCTGGGTCATAGTGGTCGGCGCCTTCTTGGGCACCTTCATTGGCGGTGGACTGCAGAGCTTTACGTTCAGCGTGTTCCTCCAGCCAATGAGCGAAGACCTGGGATGGTCGCGTACGGTTCTGACCGGCGCACTCACCTTCCGCTTGATAACCGCTGCCTCCCTGGCGCCGATCTTCGGGCCCATGGTCGACAAGTACGGGCCTCGCTTTCTAATGGTGGCTGCGGCCGTAGTTGGAGGCGTCGCGGCCGTGCTGCTCAGCCGCGTCACCGAGATATGGCAGTTCTACGCCATATTCGCCTTCATCGGCATGTCGGGCGGCGCCGGGCTGGGTGGAGTGGTCACGGGCGCGACCGTGGTGAAGTGGTTCGTCCGGCGGCGGGGCAGAGCGATGGCTTTCACCACCATGGGCGGCGCCGCTCCCGGTTTGATCCTGGCTCCCATCATAGCCTTTATTGTATTCAACTACAGCTGGCAGGCGGGGTGGCTGGTCATGGGCGTATTGTTTGCCATTATCTTGCTGCCGGTTTCCTTCTTCATGGCCAGGCAGCCGGAAGACCTTGGTCTGCTCCCCGACGGGGCAAAGAGCGAAGCAGAGGTTGACGCTGCCTATCGGCGGAGAGGCGGCTTGGAGTCGGCATATTCCTGGCGGTTGAAGGAAGTGATGCGCACCAGCGCTTTTTGGCTCCTCATCGTGGGGTTCGTGTTGGGGAGCCTCTCTATCTCGTCGGTGATCCTTCACGAGATTAGCTACGTCCTTGACCAAGGCTACTCGCCGCGCATAGCAACGGCAGTGCTCATGACCCACGCCGGTTTTGCCCTCAGCATCAGGCCCATCTGGGGACTGGTGTTGGAGAGGGTTCCCGTCAGGTTCGTTGTGGCCGCGGTTTACCTGGGCTCGTCTATTGCTCTGATCATCCTGCTCACGGCCAGCACCACGGCGCAGTTCTTTGTCTTTGCCGCCGTATACGGTATGAGCATAGCTGGGCACGCGGTGAGCAACTCGATTATCTTCGCCAACTACTTCGGGCGGGACTATGCCGGGACCATACGAGGAGTGGTCACGCCGGTCACGGCAGGAGCAGGAGCCATAGGGCCTCTGCTGGTCAGTATGGGCTTCGAATATACTGGGAGCTATCAGATGCCGTTCACGGTGATGATAGGCCTCTTCTGGGTCGGCGTGGTGATTATACTGTTGGCCAAGCCTCCGCTGAGGAAGGAGGCGTTGGCCTGATCCTCGGCGTGTTAGTATAGATTGGCCATGAACACGCCCACGGTTTACATAGAGACGCATGGCTGCAAGCTGAACGAGGCGGATACCCAGGCTATGTCGCGGCGTTTCCTGGAAGCAGGATATGGCCTCAGCAGCAGGCCGGACGACGCCTCGGTGCACGTAGTCAACACCTGCACGGTGACACACGTCGCCGACGGCAAGGCGCGCCAAGCCCTGCGCCGGGCAAAGCGTCTCAACCCTGGATCGCTGGTTGTTGCCACGGGCTGCTATGCGCAACGCGCTCCGGGTGAGCTCGACCGGATGGAAGCGGTCGACGTTGTCTTGGGAAACACCCAAAAGGACGTCCTGGTGGAGGAAGTCAGCCAACTCCTCGACTTCTACGGAACGGACAGTCCCGGCCTAGACACCATAGACGAGGAGAGGGCGCCGGTCCTGCTCTCCCGCGCCATGATCAAGATCCAAGAGGGGTGCAACCAGGTATGCGCCTACTGCATTGTTCCCAAGGTGCGCGGCCGGGAACGCAGCATTCCGCCGCAGACCCTGGTGTCGCAGGTCAACGGCCTTGTAGAGCGGGGCTACCGGGAAGTGGTGCTCACCGGCACGCAATTGGGCTCATACGGTTTCGACATACCGGGCGCATCGCTGGCTGGGATGCTGCGCCGCCTCCTTGATGAGACCACGATACCCAGGCTCAGGGTATCCTCGCTGCAGCCGCAAGAAATCACGGATGAGCTGCTGGAGTTGTGGCAGGACAATCGGCTCTGTCCCCACTTCCACCTGCCTTTGCAGAGCGGTTCGGAGCCTGTACTGAAGCAGATGCGCCGCCGCTATTCGCCGGGGCGCTACCTGGAAGCGGTTGAGATGGTGAGGAAGGCCGTCCCCCATGCGGCAGTGACCGCCGACGTCATAGCCGGCTTTCCCGGCGAGACGGTGGAGCAGTTCCAGGACACCTACGACTTGTGCAGCCAGGTGGGCTTTGCCGCCATCCATGTGTTCCCCTACTCTACCCGGCCCGGCACCACGGCTGCTTATCTCAAGCCCAAAGTGGACTCTAAGGAGATACGACGGCGCATGGAGATGATGCTTGACCTGGCGAAACGGCAGGCGGAATCCTACAGAAAGAGCCTGCTGGGCACTAGGAGCACTGTGCTCTGGGAGAGCGGCAAGCCGTTGGGGGATACCCAAGTGTGGTCAGGCCTCACGGGCAATTACGTACGGGTTGTCACCGCCTCCAGCGAACCCCTCCGCAACAGGATTACGCCTGTTGTTCTGGAGCGACTGAACGGCAGGACGGTCTGGGCCAGGCTCGCCTGAGCCATGTCCAGTATTGAGCAGATTTCCCCCGATGACTGGAGATTAAACGTCTTCTACAGTTCCACGGCGCGGAAGCTGTAGTGACCGTTGCGACGCTCCAGGTATCCCGCACGCTGATAGTAGCCGTGACTGAAAATCATCAGCCAACCGCCCCTTTCTGCCTCTTCCAACAGGGCTCGTTTCTTGGCCAGCGTACCTTCCGGATCGTAGTCCAGCGAGGCTATGCAGGTCAGGTCCAAGTGATGGGATGTCGGCACCAGGTCACCCATGAAGGCAACCCTTTCCCCACCGTAGTTCACCAGCACTATCTGATGGCCGGGTGCGGGACCATCAGTCAGCTTGACGCGGACTCCTGGCGCGACCTCCTCGTCGCCATCGAGCAGGCAGACCTGGTCGCGGTCTTCTAGCGGCAGAAAGTCGTCCTCATGGAAGAAGTCCTTGGTCCGTTCATTTGGATTGTTGGCTTCTTCCCAGGCCGCGCTCTGGACGTAGTATGTAGCGTTCGGGAAAGTGGGCACCGGTACGCCGGAACGATCCAGACGCGTGCTCCCTCCGCTATGGTCGAATTGGAGGTGGGTGAGGATGACTCCGGTGACTTCTTTGGGGCTTACGCCATGATTCCTAAAGTTCCGAGCCAGCCGGCTGGTGCTGAGGCCGAATCTGTCCTTTGTCATCTCGGATTCTTTGGTGCCTACACCCGTATCTATCAGGATGCACTTGTCTCCGTTCCTGACAAGCAGACAATTCAAACCCATGGTGATGCGGTTTCTGCGGTCAGGCGACTTCTTCAATTCCCACTCCACCTTGGGAACGGGACCAAATACACACCCTCCATCAAGCTTGATTACTCCATCGCTTAAAAGTAACAATGATGTGGCATTAGTTCTCAAATTTACAGCACCCCCAGTCAAACTCTTGCCAGGTGTGATCTGGCACTGTTGCGAGCCTCTGCCGCAGATTCAAGACAAAGCATATGCACGGCTTGGTTGGAATACTATTGACCAACCCCAACGGAGACAGAGGTTCACCATGCGTAGTGAAGAGATCTAAGAATTAAGCCGTCTTCTCGGTGGGTTCGCACCGTTTACCGGAAGAATTTGCGTTAAGACTGAAGCAGTCGATCGACAGGCTTTCAGCCTTTAATTTGTTCTCGTGGGGCAACTACCGTGATTCAGACCTTAGCGGTGTATGGGGTGGTATGTCAACATCAAAAATCGCAAAGATTCACGCTAAATTGTTCCTTGAATTTCTTGACATTTGCCCCCCTATTATGTAACCCCAAGACGGATGGCTCTGGTGGTGGTACAATCATTTTATAGGGTTGCTACGAGGATTGAGGAGGGACAAAAATTAAGGTACTTCTACTCATACTCGTTTGGGTGGGCTTCATCCTGTTGAGGCTGATAGTGCGCTCTTCAATGCGGCCTAGAACGGGTACTGGACAGAGCGGCTCTCAGGGCAACGGCTACTGGCAATCTCGTGGCGGGCGGGCAACCGGCTCGCAGTATGGGTATGTGAGGTCACCGTATGAAGTTCTGGGAGTGCGGCGCGGCGCTTCCAAGGACGAAATCGTTTCCAAGTACCGCGAGCTAGTGAGGCAGTACCACCCGGACAAGGTAACCCACATGGCTCCCGAGTTCCGTGAAGTGGCGGAGCGGCGCATGAAAGAGATCAACGCCGCTTATGACGCGCTTAAGAGATACGCCGCCTAACCATGGTTGCATTCTGATATGCAAAGGTACATCCAACCCGCTTTTGCCTACGTATTGAACTGAGTATAATAGAGTCCATGTTCTTCTCCGCAATTAAAAGACGGTCCGTTGCCTTGGCAGCGCCTCTTTTGCTGTTAAGCATGGCCTGCACTAGCGAAGAGGGCGCTACACCGACTCCAGTCGCGCCCACCGCCACGCCTACATCGGTCGCGCCGGCGGATAAGCCTACTCCAACCTTTACTCCATTCCCATCAATTCCTACAAACACGCCAAGCCCGGCTGCGCCTACAGCCGAGCCACCTTCCGACCCTTCCCCGCCATCCGCTCAACCAACAGCTACGGCGACTCCTACTGATACGCCCTCCAATCAGCCAGGGCCAAGGATAACGCCTACCCCAACCCCAACCGTTGCCGCGCCTGTTGAAGTGCCTACTCCAACCCCTGCAGTCCCAACCCCTACAATCCCACCACCTCCTCCTAACACGCCGACGCCAACTGCAGCGCCTCAAGCGGAAACTGGAAACCGGGTTGGCAATATGGCGCCCGACTTTACTCTGGACGAGATATCCACGGGACAGCCAGTCCAGCTGGCCGAGTTGACGGCACAAGGACGCCCCGTAGTCCTCTACTTCTTCACCACCTGGTGACCGAAATGCCGCACCGAGTTTCGGTTGCTAAAGGATGTCTACCCGGAATACCGGGACTCCGTGGATTTATACGCGGTGAACACAGATCCGACTGAAGGTCTGAGTTCCTTAGTCAGGTTTAGAGATGGACAGGACCATCCCTGGCCTGTGGCGCAGGCGCCTGCTGGCATGCTTCCGCAGTACAACATACTGCAGCAGTCAAGCAAGGTGGCCATAGATAGGCATGGAATAATACAGTTCCGCGAAACTTACAGCGTAGAGTCTGAGGAGACTTGGCGCCGCATATTCCAGGAGCTTTCCCAGGCGTAGCGCGGTGTCAGGGACGCCGTCCCTGTGATATATATAGCCCTACCTTGGAAGTAAAACCGGATTTCCGCTACAGGCTGGCTCATCGCTCCCCGTTCTTCTATGGCTGGGTCATAGTAGGCGCCGCGTTTCTCGGCTCGTTCGCCGGAGGAGGCCTGCAGAGCTTCACCTTCGGTGTCTTCTTAAAGCCCATGTCGGAAAGCCTGGGCTGGAGCGTCGCCGCGCTGGTGGGAGCGCTCACTGTGCGCACCTATGTCTCCGCGGCGCTGGCGCCGGTTTTCGGCACGGTTGTGGACAAGTACGGGCCGCGCTATCTGATGGTGGCTTCCGCCGCAATCGGAGGGATTGCCGCCCTACTGCTTACGCAGGTCAGCGAGATATGGCAGTTCTACGCCGTATTCGCCCTCATAGGACTGGCGGGCGGCACGGGCGCAGGTGCGCTCGTGGTGCAGGCGACCGTGGTCAAATGGTTCGTGCGACTTAGGGGACGCGCCGTGGCGTTCAGCACCATGGGCAACGCCGCCGCCGGGGCGGTGCTCGCCCCGTTCATCGGATTCATAATTGCTGCGTCTGGATGGGAAAACGGCTGGATAGTCATGGCCGTTCTCTTCCTTGCCTTCCTGCTCCCCGTCTCTTTCCTCATGGTGCGACAACCGGAGGACGTGGGGCTGTTTCCCGATGGGGTAAAGAGCCAGGAAGATCTCGACGCGACCTACCAGAGCCGGGCCGGGCGCGAATCGGCGGTGTCCTGGCGATTGAAGGAAGCGCTGAGAACGCGGGCGTTGTGGCTCATCCTGCTGGCTCAGGTCATCGGTGGCGCGCCCGTGTCATCGGTGGTGATACACGAGTTCTACTTTGTCACCAGCGAAGGTTTCAAAGACGCCGTTGCCCTCGCAGTGCTGAGCACGCATGCAGTGGCCGCCTCTCTGGCCAGGCTGCTCTGGGGCTTCCTGGTGGAGCGTTACCACGTCCGCTACTGCCTGGCCGCCTCCAGCACCGGCGCGGCCATAGGGCTTGTCTTTCTTCTCGGCGGGCTTCATCAGGGTATCACTCCTGTGCTCTTCATCTTTGGCGCGGTCTACGGCATAAACGTGGGTGGACAGGCGGTGCTGACCTCTGTGGTAACCGCCAACTACTTTGGGCGGGACTTTGTGGGCACCATACGGGGTACGCTCATGCCTATCACGACAACCTCCGTGGCGCTGGGACCGGTGGCGGTGGGACGGGTTTACGACGTGATGGGCACGTATTTCCCCGCCTATATCGTCATGCTGGGCATGTTCCTAGTCTCAGCGACGGTAATCCTGTTTGCCAAGCCTCCCACCAAAGCCGCCGAACCCTCCGGGGAAGCGGCTGCCGCGGCATAGTATCCTATATCCATGTTCCGCTATATCAAGATATTGCTGCTCTCTGGACTGACGTTGTCCGTCGCCTGTGGCGCGCCGGAGCCTACCAGTACCCCGGACAGAACGGTGGTCTCCGGCGAAGTGCAGACCTTCTTTCTGGACATCCTGCAAGAGGTGGACTGCACGGTCCATAGCTCGCCTGGTCAGCCATTCGACCGGCCGCGGTTGATGAATGACGCCGACGGCAGCGTCTGGGTGGTATACAACCGTCTGCTCTCCTTTGTGCCGGGCTCTGCCGTCAGAGGCCAGGAGCTCGTGCTATGGAATACTCAGGATCAGTTCGCCTTGGAGCTTGACGACGCGCTGATAGGAAAGACGCTGGTGGCTGCCGCTTCCAGCGGCGCGGGCAGACTCTGGCTGGCCTATCCGGACGGCGTTATCGAGACGCTCCAGGACGTTCCTCCATTCGAAAGGACGGACGCGCCAACCCCGGAGGGCCTTGGCAGAGTACTGGAAATCGTGACCGATTCCGCAGACCAGGTCGCAATGCTCCACCAGGACGATCCGGAGGGAGTCAACATCATCTCCCTGTATGATGCAGATGCCTGGCAGAGGCTCCCCTATTTCAACGGGGCCGCTCCTGTGGCCCTGACCTTTGATGTGCAGAAGCGACTCTGGGTGGCGCACACTTCCCAGGGCCAGGGCATCACCGTGGCCTCATGGGAAGGCGGAGAGTGGTCGGTGTTCAGCACGGCCACCCTGGAAGCGCGGCTGGACAAAATGCTGGTCGACTCGCGGGGCCGTGTCTGGCTGGGCACCGACCGCGGGATGTACAGGTTCAACAGGCCTCCCCAATCGGAAACGGGCTGGGATCTGGTAAGGGAAACCGACCTGCAAGGCGAGACCCTCCGCATGCTGGAACATTCCGATACGGGGTGGCAGGCCAGGCAAAGGGGAATTGTCATTGACACGGGAGAGCTGCCAATCGCCTGGGGAATCCCCGGAGTCAGCGACATGGCCCTTGACGCGGAAGACAACTTCTACGTGGTGTTCAGACCCGACATCGCCACCTCGCAGCTTCTCATCTGCCCTCCGGGCTCAGGCCTCAACCAGTAGCTGACAGACGGGCAAATGTGCGCGGCGCGTATGTCATGCTGAGGAGTCGGTTGTACGGCGTTCGCCTAAGACAACCCCCGCCGACGAAGCATCTCAGGCCTCCGCTTGCAAACACACTCGTCATTCCCGCGCCCATATCGTCATCCCGCACCCCATCCGTCGTTCCCGCGGAGGCGGGAACCTACGCACCTCCGCTTTACCCGCCTGCCCACCTTGCGCTCCTTCGTCATTCTCCCCACTTGGTCTTTCTGGTCGATGAGTATAGGGTGATTAACAGTTGGGATGCGGGATAGAGCTATGAAATCTAGGTTGCTGGGTTACTTCACCACCTACCGATGGGAGCTGTGGTTGCTCATTGGCATTCCTGCCGTGACAAGGGTGGCATTCTCTGTATCGACTCCCCTCAGTGCTATCTTGCTCAATGATCTAATCAGTACCTACAATATAATCAGTAGTAGTAGTATACAGATTAGTGTAGCGCATCTTGTCACAGGAACCGTTGGCTTACTCCTTCTGTCGGTCTCCTATCTCCGCGTCCGGCGTTTAGAGCGGGAACTCCTCGCCTCGCTTTGGGGGTACTCCATCGCGATAGCGGTCATAGGCGTTGCTACAGCAATAGCCGTGATTGTCACCGCAGTTGTAGTCGCAGACCCTGAAGAATCTTGGGGGGTTAGCAGTGCACGTGCATTAGGTATCGGCCTATTCGGTTCGTTTCTGGAGTACCTTGCACTCCTCTGGTTCGCCCGACAACTATCCAGGGTCAGCCTCACGCATGCGTTCTTCCTGGTCGCCTTCACCTCGTTATATCTGTTTATTCCCATACAGGGGTATCAGATAGCTGGAACATCGGCTGAGGTCGCGCGGGCTGCTAGTCTAAATATGTTGATAGGTGGCTTTGTCGGGCTAATCTTGGTGATGATAAAGGTGTGGTTGCTGGGCAACTTCGACCGGCGCGGGGACAGGTTCCGCAAGGAAGCTATCATCATCATACTGGCTGCGGTGGTCCTGAGTGATTATGCAAGGTTAGCGCTCGGTACTCTGCTCGGTTACTTGGAAGTACCATCTGAGGTAATCCTTCCCTTCCTTGGCTACACCGGGTTATTCATGGTTATAGGTTTTGTCTTTAACCTGGTGACGTTGCTTGTGCTCTTTGGTGTGGTGTATTTGATCCGCGTGCGCCGGCCCAAGATGCTGGATGCTACACCGGTCGCTGCCGATAACTGCTGACCGCAACCCCCGCCCCGCCAAACCGTCATTCTGAGCGCAGCGAAGAATCCGCGACGCACGCAGCCAAGCGAACATATACCCAAACCACCACCCATTCGTCGTTCCTGCCACCCCGCAGAAACGACGAACTACGGTGAAATGCCAAGCTACGGTCGCGCCTACCAGCCCCCCTGCCCGCCTTGCCCTATTGTTCCTATGCCCTCATGTCCCCCGCCATTTCCCCCTTCCCCACACCCCCTACCCTCCCATATCATCTACCCATGAGCGCTACCTTAACCCACCCCCAACCCCCGGCTCTCCCCGCGCCGAAAATTGCCGCGCCCATGACGCCGGTTGGAATTGTTTTCGCATATTTTGCAAAATTGGGAGCGATTTTAGCCTTGCAGCTTGACATAACGCTTGAAACAATTCGGACAGGTCGATTGGCCCGCATGTCCCCATTTCGTGCTAGACTGCACACAGCAAGCGGCCAGGAGGCGTGTCATGGTGCAACCGGATAGCAGCAAGTCGGCGTGGTGGATAAAGGACTCCTATTCCGATGATGAGATAGACCAGCTTGTGCAATGGGGGCTGGAGCACTTCTGGATGCAGAACCACCAGATGGCGGACCTGGTGACTCCCGGCGGCTACAGCATCATGACCCGCGGCGAAGGCAACTACGTGTACGATATCCAGGGCCGCAAGTACATAGACGGCATGGCCGGACTGTTCCTCAAGAACATAGGTCACCGCTGGCCGGAGATAGCGGAGGCGGTGAGCGAGCAGATGACCACGCTGGCCTACGCCAATTCCGGCGCGTACAGCACGGTGCCGGGCATCCTTCTTGCCAAGAAGGTAGCCGAGCTTGCCCCCGGTGACCTGAACCGCGTCTTCTTCTGCGGCGGCGGCTCCGAGGCCGTAGAGATAGCCACCAAGCTGGCAAGGCAATACCAGTTCATCACCGGCAACACCTCCAGGACCAAGATCATCTCGCGGCGCGGCCAGTATCACGGTTCGACCACTACGGCCATGAGCATAGGCAACCGCGGCCGTCGCACGCGCGGCATGTTCGAGCCGTTCCAGCCCAACGCCATCCAGGTAGACCCGCCGTACTGCTACCGCTGTCCCTGGGGATTCCAGGACCGCACCAACCAGAGCTGCTGCATGCTCAGCGTGAAGTCGCTGGAGAACATCATAGAGGGAGAGGGCGCTGACACCATAGCCGCATTCATCGCGACGCCGATTCCCAGCGGCAACCAGATACCTGCCGCCGAATACTGGCCCAGGGTGCGTGAGCTGTGCGATAAACACGGCATCCTTCTCATTGCCGACGAGATAATCTGCGGGTTCGGTAGGCTGGGCACGTGGTTCGGAATGGAGCGTTTCGGCGTCCAGGCCGATGTCATGACCATAGCAAAGGCGCTGACCAGCGGAGAGCTGCCCGTGGGAGCAGTGGTCGCTTCCAAGCGGGTTGCGGACGCCTTCGACAACGCTGAAGGCGAGATGGGGCAGTTCCACCACGGAGTGACCTACGGCGGACATCCCGCCGTGATGGCCGCCGGACTGAAGAACCTCGAGATCATGGAGCGAGAGAACGTAGTGGACAACGCCGACGTGGTGGGCAGCTACCTCTACGACAAGGCCGTATCCGTGCTACAGGAGAACCACCCCACCGTGGGATTCGTCGGCGGCGGCCTGGGTCTGCTCATGGCCATCGAAATCGTCAAGGACCGCAAGACCAAGGAACGGTACCCCGGCGGCTCCGATGGGCCGTTCGCCAAGCGGTTCACCGACCTTGTTCGCGACAAGGGCCTGGCGATAAGGGTCGGCGATAGCATCACCCTGTCCCCTCCCCTCACCATAACAAAGGACATTGTGGATGACATCATCGAGATCCTTGACCAGTCCCTTACGGAGATGGAGAGGGAGTTCCCACCGCAGTAGAGTGTGCTAAACTGAAAAAACCACGTGAGGACGCCATGACAACCCAACCTAACCAGATAACGGCGGAACAGATGCAGGCCTTGGCAGCAGCGCAGGGCATCACCATCCCGGAGCAGGAGCTCCCCTACCTGACAAGGGCGGTCGGAGGAGTCATGCTCTCCATAAACCACCTCGACGCCGCGGAGCTTCACACTATAGTGCCACCCCTCTTCTACCGCGTTCCCTGCTAGCGGGATGCCGGGCGCTTGATCCCTCTAGCCAATAGCGTCGGTCGCCAGAAGCGCCCCTATGTCACCTACTCCCTAATTGGCGTCAACTCCCTGTTCTTTCTCTATACCATGCTCCTGGGCAGCGATGTCAACCTTTTCTACTACAAGTTCGGCGTTATACCTGACGAGTTCACCTCCGGGCGCGCCTTCGAAATCTTGCTTACTCCGGAAGGCAGACGGGATATCACAACGCCGTTTCCTACCTGGGGGACTCTGGTTTCGTCCATGTTCATCCACGGCGGCCTGGTCCACTTCGGCAGCAACATGCTGTATCTGTGGGTTTTTGGGGACGACATGGAAGACCGCATGGGCCACTTTGTCTACCTGGGGTTCTACCTTATGGCGGGAGTGGCCGCGGCGTGGATGCAGATAGCTGTGGACACCAGCTCACAGGTGCCCACCATAGGAGCCAGCGGAGCTATAGCGGGTGTTCTGGGCGCATACCTCATGGTGTATCCGTACAGCAGGATACGCACCCTGGTCATCTTCTTCTTCATCACGGTTATCCAGATACCGGCCACGCTGTTGCTCGGACTGTGGATACTGCTTCAGTTCTGGGGCGGCTTGGGTACCATTGCCGGCGCCAGCAGTGGCGTGGCGTACTGGGCTCACATAGGAGGATTCCTCGCCGGTGTGGTCTCGGTAGCGGCAGTTCGCCTCCTCTTACGCCGTCCCATCTGGCCAGGACGTCCGCCCCCGCCGCCTCCGCCGGTGTTCTGGCGTGACGAGTGGCGTTAGTTGTCGACAAAACCGTCCTGCGTTTTCTTTCCAAGACGTGTAGAATATATCGGTGACTTCCAACATCAACCCAACCGATAGAAGACTGCATCTGCGTCGAATGCTGGAGGGCAACGATTGCATCCGGCCCGCCTCGGTCTTCGATCCCGTCTCGGCACGCATCGCCAGTTCCGTGGGCTTCAAAGTCGCCATGTTTGCTGGATCGGTAGCTTCCGCCGCGGTGCTGGGCGCGCCCGACATAGTAGTGCTCACCCTCAGCGAATTCGCTGAACAAGCGCGCCGTATCACTCGCGCCGCTGACCTCAGCCTCATAGTAGACGCCGACCATGGCTATGGGAACGCTCTAAACGTAATGCGCACCGTCCAAGAGTTGGAGAACGCCGGCGTGTCCGCTCTCACACTGGAAGACACCGTACTTCCCAGGCCCTTCCGTCAGCAGAAAGGCCAGGAGTTGCTGGCGGTGGAAGCAATGACAGGCAACCTCAAGGCGGCTCTGGCTGCCAGGCAGGACTCATCCCTTGTCATAGTGGGACGAACTGCTGCCGCGGGATTCGCGGGAGCCGACGAGGCCGCCAGAAGAGTGGAGGCGTACTCCTCTACGGGCGTCGATGCCGTATTCCTCACCGGGCTGACCACCCGCGAGGAGCTGGAAAAGGTGCGGAACGCCACCTCGCTGCCGCTGATGCTGGGGACCACACCGCCTGAGTTGGAAGACCTGGACTACCTGGCGGGCATGGGTGTGCGCGTGGCCCTGGCGGGACATTTGCCGTTTCAGATAGCCGTGAAGGCTACCTATGACGCCATGTATCATCTCAGCCGTGGCGGCTCTCCACGCGACCTCCAGGATAGCGCGGCCACGGCGCAGCTTATGGACGTGGCGACTGGACAGGAGCAGTATTCCAAATGGCAGAAACAGTTTTTGCAATGAGAGAAACATATGACCCAGAACAATAATCCCGATGTTGTAATAGTTGGCGCAGGCGTGGTCGGCGCAGCCGCCGCATACTACCTGGCAAAGGCCGGGGCAAAGGTGACCATCCTGGATAAAGACCCCATCGGAGAACATGCCTCCGGGCTGGCGCTGGGCGGCCTAGGCCCTCTTTCCGGAGCTGGCATCCCCGACCCTATCGGCGGCCTCTGTATGGAAAGCTGGCGACTGCATCTTGAGCTTAGCCAAGCGCTGCCTGAGGAATCGGGCTATGACTACGAATTTCAAACCGGTACCTCGGTTGCGGTAGCGTTCAACGCAGAAGATGCCGATATATTGAAAGAGCAAATTCCCTGGCAGGCGTCACAGGATGGCTTCAAGGTGGAGTGGGTGGAAAAAGAGGATGTCCTGGCCATTGAGCCCCGATTGGTCGAAACGGTGGTTGGCGGAGTGGTGAAAGAGCCAAGCGGTATGCTTAACACTTACAAGTTCAACCACGCTCTTGTCGCGGGCGCGCTCAAGCACGGTGCCACGCTGACGATGGAAAAGGTGAGCGGCCTCCTGTTCGATGGTAGCCGTGTCAGCGGGGTGTCTCTGGAGGAGGGTGGAGCAGTGCACTGTGACAGAGTGATCATCGCTATGGGCCCTTGGTCTAACGATGCCTCGGCATGGCTGGATTTCGCCTTGCCCATATCGCCGCTGAAGGGGCAGATACTCCGGCTTCGCTCGGAGGGGCCGCCGATCCCCCATATCAACTGGAACGGCAGCTACGTTGTCTCCAAGCCCGACGGTTTGGTTTGGGTCGGCACCACCGAGGAGAAGGCCGGATTCGACGATACACCGTCGCAGGCGGGGAGGCAGACTATTGTGCGGTCGGTGGCCGGCGTACTGCCTCACCTGGCCAGGGCTGACGTTGTTAAGCAGACCGCCTGCCTGCGTCCGGTGTCTCCCGACGGGCTGCCTGTGCTTGGTCGGATACCGGGGAAACCCGGAGTTATTGTGGCCAGCGGCGCGGGCAGAAAAGGGATACTGATGGGGCCTGCAATGGGCAAAGCGGCGGCCGACTTGGTGTTGAAAGGAACGTCTACACTGGACCTGTTCGCTCTTTCCCCCGGTCGTTTTTGAGCTGCGCCTTTACGGCAGGCTGGGGAACCCTGAGTAGCTTAAAACACCTGCTATACTGTCGCCAGTAGACTGAGGAGGGACTGCTTGTCGAATCAGCCGGCCTCCAAGGCAGGGCGCGGCATCTTCTTCGGCTGGTGGATAATATTTGCCGGCCTGGTTGGAATGGCGGTGAGCGTTGGTTTCGCCAATCACGGACTGAACGCGTTCATCATCCCCCTCTCTGAAGAGTTCGGCGTTGACATAGCCATCGTTGCCTCCATCATCGTCCTTGGCCGTATCGAGACGGCCTTCATCGGTCCCGTAGAAGGCTACCTTGTGGACAGGTTCGGCCCGCGGACCATGATGTTCATTGGCGTGCCCATCTTGGGCGTGGGGCTGTTCCTGGTCAGCCTATCGCCCAACCTTCCAACCTTCATTGCCTCGTTCCTGCTTGGCGTGATATTGGGCACAAGCCTGGGGTTCAGTATGCCCATCTCTACCGCGGTTGCCAACTGGTGGCGACGCAAGCGCGGCCGTGCCTTCGGTCTCATGTGGCTGGGGTTCAGCGTCGGCGCATTCATGGTCTGGCCCATCAACCAGGTTATAGAAGCCTACGGCTGGCGCTGGGCCTTCCGCGTCATGGCCGTAGCCACTTTCGTCATTGGGCTGCCTGTTGCCGCCCTGATGCGACACAAGCCTGAGCAATACGGCATGCTCCCCGACGGCGACGACCCCGATCGGCAACCCCTGCCCCGTGCCAGCGGAGAGGCCGCTGCAAAGAAGGACGACGAGGAAGAGGAGCTCAACTTCACGGTATGGGAGGCGTTGAAGACGCCAACTCTGTGGTACTTCACCACCGCCGTCTCGGTGCGCGGCGCAGTGACCAGTGCCGTAGCCATAAACCTGTTCCCCTTGGTGGAGTCCATGGGCGGCGACTCCAACCAGGCCGCCTTTCTCTTTGTGGTCCATGCCATCTTCAGCGCGCCGGGCAGGCTCTTTTTCAGCTGGGCCGGAGACTGGTTCAACAAACGTTATATCATGGCCGTTTTGCTCGCTCTGCTGGGTGGGGCCGTGCTCGCTATGTCGCAAGTCAACTCCATCTTTGTGCTCACCTTGGTCTACGCTCCGTACGCACTGGTCTGGGGCGGACTCTCTTCACTGCCCCAATCACTCCGCGCCGACCTGTTCGGCAGGAAGTACTACGCTTCGATTCAGGGCGCGGTGGCGCCCTTCCGCACCGGGTTCACCTTTGCTGCGCCCATATTCGCTGCCTGGATGTTCGACCGTACCGGCACGTACGAGGTGCCGCTGCTGGTGTTTGGGGTGCTGTCGTTCATTTCCATGGCCATGATCCTGATGGCCAAGCCCCCGACCAAGCAGCCATCCGCTCAGCAGGTTCCTGCGAACGCCGACGGCTAGCCGGTCTGGCGGCGCAGGTCTCGCAGCCGCCTCAGTGGAGAGTCTCCGCCACGGAACATCTCCACCAAGCGCAGGTACTCGCGGTACAACGAGTCATAGATAGCTCTGTGCTCTGGCACCGGTTCTACCTTGTAGGCGGCTGCAGGTGCCATCACCCTTGCCGCATCCAGCACCGAGTCATAAGCGCCCGCCGCCACTGCCCCCAGCACGGCTGCGCCCAGGGTGCTGGGCTGCTCGCTGGCAGTCACTTCCAGGGGCAGACCTATGACGTCTGCGTATATCTGCAGAAGCATGCGATTGGCCGTCAACCCTCCGCCGGCGCGCAGGCCGGACACGGTGAGCCCCGATTTGCGAAAGGTATCGACAACGTACCTGGATCCGAAGGCCGTGGACTCTATCAGGGCGCGGTACACCGCTTCGTTGGCCGTTTGTAAGCTGTAGCCTATGACTACGCCGCCGAGGTCGGCGTCCACCTCAGGTTTGCGGCCGCCGTTCCACCAGTCCAGCGCCAGGAGTCCGCTCTCCCCCGGCGCTAGCCGCGCCGCTCTTGCGGTCAGTTCTTCATGAGAGACGCCCACTTGCTCGGTGAACCAGTTGAAGGCGTCTCCCACCGCTACCTGGGCCACTCCGTAAAGGTACCAGCCGGGGAACGTAGCATCGGCGGCTACTCCCGCTATCCCCGGAACCGGCGCCTCCTTTTCGGCGAGCAGGAAGTCTACTATAGAGGTGCCCATAACCATGTACATGGTTCCGTTGGTATCAATCCCGCCGCCTATGGCCCCGGCCGGTCCGTCTATGGTCGGAACAGCCACCTTGACACTGGTGGAAAGCCCCAGCTTCTCTGCCCAGTACGGCTTGAGTGTTCCCGCTGGCGTCCCCGACGCGGCAACCTCTCCGGAGCATTTCTCTTGGTAAAAGTCGGCTAGGCCAGGCTCCACGGACGCTAGGTACTCTCTGGACGGCGGCCCATCCTTTTCGTGGATGTAGGCCAAGTACCCCGCGCCGAAGGCGTTGCGCCTAAAGACGCCGGTGAGCTGCCATACCAGCCAGTCGCTCTCTTCCACCAAGAGATCCGCTTCCTGGTATATGAGCGGTGCTTCCTCAAACAGCTCCAGCGCCTTGGACAGCATGAACGCCGGAAAGACCGCGCCGCCACATCGCTCTAGCCACTTCTCGCCGCGCTCAATCGCCGCTTCCGTAAACCGCTCCGCTTGTGCCTGCGCCGAGTTGTGCTTCCACAGTTTGGTCCAGGCATGGGGGTGCTCCTTCCACTGCGGGAGGAACGACAACGGCGTGCCATCGCTCTTCACCGGCAGCACGCTGCAACCTGTGGTGTCAATGCCCAGGCCGCCGATAAGAGAGCCGTCTACTTCCTTGACCACCGCTCTGACTGCCGCAGTCATCGAGTCCAGCCAGTCCTGGGGGTGCTGCAACGCCCACTGCGGCGCCAGCGAAACTCCATTCTCGGGGAGCCGCCGGTCGATTACGCCGTGCCGGTATGACTCGATAGCAGTGGCGAGCGCCGCGCCCGTCTCTGTATCGACCACTTGAGCGCGCACTGAGAGGGTGCCAAAGTCCAGGCCAATTACAAGCATGGTTACCTACACTGTGCAGGGCTGCGAGATCACCGGCGCATTAGGATATGGGAGGCCTTGCATCCGCCCATGGACGCGCCTCTTCAAACGCCGCCGATGCTCTCAGCACCGTGTTCTCATCTCCTTTGGCGCCCACTATCTGCATACCTACGGGCAGGCCGTTGGCGGCGAACCCGCAGGGCACGCTGGCCGCCGGATTGCCGGACATATTGAACGGGAAGTTATGGCCGTACCATCCCGACATGGGGTCTATGGATTTTCCATTGATCACTGTGGGCCGATCCGAGCCTGGAAAAGCGGTCACCGATACCGCAGGCGTGACCAGCAAGTCCACCTCTCTGAAGAAAGCGTCCACGTAGGCCCGCAGCCTCTCCAACTCCGCCAGTGCCCTGGCGTACTCCGCGCCTGTCACGGTGCCGCCTCTTTCTATTCCTTCCTTGATATACGGCATCATCCGGTCTCCCCACTCCTCCAGCAGATGGTGGTTGGACAGGTAGGATGCAGGCCCCCTCAAGTTCACCAGCGTGTGGTGCAGCGCTTCTATCTCTAAATGGAACCTGGATTCCCTCACTTCCGCGCCTAGCTCTTCCAGCACGCTGAAGCCTTTCTCTGCTATGGAACGCACCTCGGCGTCTACCGCCACCGATCCCAGGTCCGGGCTCCAGGCAATGCGAAGCCCTCTCAACCCCTTCCCCAGGTCTGATGTGAAGTCCGGCGGCGCTTCCTGCATGGTGCCGTGCTTGGATCGCGGATGCGGCCCGGAGACTGCGTTGAGAAAAATCGCGGCATCCCTCACCGTTCTGGTCATGGGGCCGTCCCTTGAGAAGTCGACCGGGTTCCAGCTCATCAGCCCTGTCTCCCGGCGCGGTACCCTGCCCTGCGTGGCCATGATGCCGTAGATGCCGCAGAAAGCGCTGGGAATGCGGATGGAGCCCGCCCCGTCCGAACCGTGTGCTATGGGGTTGAGGCCGGCGGCCACGGATGCGCCTGCGCCCCCGCTGGATGCGCCGCTGGTCATCTGTGGGTTCCAGGGGTTGTTGCAGTTCGGTCCCAGCCTGTTTTCGGTGACGCCGCCGCCTTCACCGAATTCGGGGGTGTTGGTCTTGCCCAGGATGATTGCGCCCGCTTGCCGTAGCCTCTCCACGAAGATGTCGTCTTCATCGGGCACTTGCTCCTCATATACCAGCGATCCCCTGGTGGTGCGGATGCCTCTTGTGGAAGCCAGGTCCTTTATGGAGACCGATACCCCGTGCAGCGGCCCCAGGTCGTCTCCCTGCGCCACGGCCTGCTCGGCTTGGCGCGCCGCCTCCATGGCCTGCTCCGGCGCCACGGTGAGAAACGCATTCAGCCTGGGGTTCAGCTCCTCTATGCGCCTTAGGTACAGCTCAGTCAACTCAACCGGGGATATCTCCCCGCTTGCTATCATCTCCCGTTGCCTGTAACCGGGTGTAAACGCCAAATCCCTATCGTCCATGCGAGTCTCCTTCCATGGTTAGACCTACCCTGCCCGCCTTTCGTATGCTTTCAGCATATGCACGTGCGACAGCTCGCATTCCACCAAGCCTCCCATCGTGTCCGTACCGTCTATCACCATGAACTCGTTGGCCGCACCGGCGTTGCCTCCGCCTCCGACGCCCACACTGCGGATCATGGGCAGTCCCAGGTCGTTTCTGTACAGCGACCACGGCCCGCCTCCTCCGCTGTAGGGCGCCATCACCAGTGGCACCTCCATCTCCTCGAACGCCTCCATGATTGCCTGCACAAGGTCGGTGTCCGTGCCCGTCTGCGACGAATCGTTGGCCGCCAGCACGTCCAGTTCCAGGTCGTCAAAGCCCTGGGCTGCCAGGTGCTCGTTGATCTGCCCTATCACCTTCGACACGCTGAAGCCACGTGGTACGCGAATATCGAACCGTGCCGCGGCTACGTTGGGCAGCGTGAACGGCATGGTGCCCGGCCCGGTGAGACCGGCGCGCAGGCTGTTTATGTTGAAGCTGGGGCCGTAGAAGTAGTTGAGTATGACCTGCTCGTCATCCAGATCGCCCGCAGGCACTTTCATCGCCGCCACTCCCGGCAGCACCTGGTTCCAGGCGCCGTTGCCCATCGCTTCACGAAAGGCAAACGCCGCCTTCTTTTCGTCCTCCGTGGGCGGCGTCAGGTCATCGTAGAAGCCGGGGACGGATACCGTGTTGCCGTTGTTCTCTGTAAGGGTCGACAGCGCTTCCACCAAGCGCCACGCTGGGCTGTCTATCACCGACTTGGTCATGCCGTGCCCCGGCGCGGCCTGCGGCCCCCTGCCCCACTTCTCTCCGCTTGCGATTAGGTCGGCGTATATCAGCCCCTTGTAGCCCAGGCTCATGCTGACCCGTCCCGTCGCATCCTGCGATGCCCCGGGACTGAAGCTGGCCTGTGCCGTGGCAAGCCGGTCGCGGTACTCCTGGTACATTTCGGGGAAAGAGGCGCTGCCCAGTATCTCGTCGCCCTCCAGGAGGAACATGAAGTTGAAGGGAAGCTCTCCCTCCACTGCGTTGATCGCTTCCAGGGCGTTCAGCCAGGCGACGTAGGGCCCCTTATAGGAGGCTGCGCCCCGTCCCATGAGCACCTTGGAATACGGCCCCGCGGACGTTATCGCGCCGCTCCAGGGCGGGTTTTCCCACTTCTCATGAGGCAGCAACGGCCTGGTGTCGAAGTTGGCGTACACAATTATGGTCTTGGGCTTTCCGGCGTTGTAGTACGCCCACAGTCCGGGAAGGTGAGAGGTCTCGACAAGTTTGGCTTCCTCGCAGCCGATCTCCTTGTGGAGCTCTACCAGCAGCTCCGCACACTCCCTGACGCCGTACTCCTCCACCGATACGCTTGGCTGCTCTACAAGTCTCTGTATGCGCTGAATGTGGCGCTCCTTGTTCTCCTCAAGGTAGGCGCGTATGTTCTCCAGGCCAACTCCAATCCGCATATGATTCCTCCCCTATTGATTGCTTCATGCCAGCGTCTGCGATTCTATGAGGGGTGAGATGTAGAGTCAAACGGCGCTGCTGCCTGCGGCCTTGCCCGTCTGCCCGCTTTGCCCGTTTTATGATAGCCTGCACCTGACATCCAAAGTCGGTGAGCAGAAAAAGCAATGGGCTCTATTGAAGACATCATCCTCAACCAGGGCAAGTGGACGGGCATCTCCGGCGTCCGGCTCCATATGTCGGATACATTTGTTGAGGACGCCGCCAGGTTCATGGTTCTGGACAACCCCGGTCACGCCTTCATCCTCACCGGCTTTTTTATCCCCAATCCCTACCAGTTCCCACCGCCGGAGACCGGCTCCGTGGAGAGCGACGGCCCCCCTGGCGCCTATTTCCTGGGCAGAGCGCTGACCAATTTGGGATGGAAGGTAACCTACGTTGTAGACCACTACGCTACATTCACTCTTGAAGGCCAGCCTACCGTGGAAGAGGTCGTCGAGTTTCCCATCACCGACGACAGCGCCAGCGAACAGTTTGCTATAGACCTGCTGGAACGGTATAAGCCCTCCGTGCTCGTTGCGGTGGAGCGGCCCGGCGCGAGCGCGGAAGGCAAGTACCAGTTCGTGGGAGGCTCTGACGTCACGGAGCGTACCGCCAAGCTTGATTACCTGTTCCACCATCACAACGCCACCATCGGCATCGGCGACTGGGGCAACGAGATTGGGCTGGCCAACCTTGCTGAGTACACCGGCCCGCGCCTGCCCAGCAAAGCGCCCACCGTAACCCCGTCCACGCATCCCATCATCGCCGCCGTGTCCAACTGGGGCGCATACGGCCTTGTCGCTGCCATCTCCAAGGTGGTGCGGCGCAACCTCCTCCCCCACCCCGACATGGAGTTCGACCACGTCCAGCGCCTCATCGACGCCGGCATGGTTGACGGACGGGGCCGCCGTGAATGGATCGTGGATGGGTTCGGGCCGGAGGAGAACCGCCGTGTCCTGGAAGACCTCTGGGACTACCTCTATTCCCTGGGAATCACTAAGTTCTAGTATGAGGGCGCAACGCGTATCCGCATCAACCCGTGCTAGAATGTGCGCGCTGTCTTCAGAGCTATGGAACGCAAACGGATAAGACTACTCCACACATCGGACGTCCATATGGGAAGCGACCTTTATCCCAGGGAGGCCCAGCAGGGATTCGAAAACGTCCTCGACACGTGTCGTCACCTCTCTGTGGATGCACTGTTGATAGCCGGAGACCTCTTCGATAGTGGAACTGTTCCCGAGGAAACGGTGCATTACGTGTTCGAATCGCTGGCTGGCTTGCACCGTCCCGCAATTGTCCTACCCGGCAACCACGACACTCTCATGACCTCCGACTCATTCCTCCTCCACGAATCTCGGGAGAACGTTCACATCCTCAGAGACCGCGGCGGCGAAACGGTCGCTTTCGGTGATTTGACGCTGTCCGTCTGGGGCAGCCCGGTCTACGACCACGTTCCAGAGTTCCATCCGCTGGGCTGCATCCCGCCCAGGCCGGACGGAGGATGGTATGTGGCCATAGGACACGGCATCGTGCTGGATTCGGTCAGCTTCATCGACAGAGGCTCCCCCATCACTCACGAAGAACTGGCCAACGCGGACTGCGATTACATAGCGCTGGGTCACACCCATGTTTTCCGGGACGTGACAAAGGGGAAGGCATCCGCTTTCTACAGTGGAGCGCCTTCCGGAGGCCACGAATGTACCGCCGCCCTGGTTACGCTTGACCCGGACCTGGGCGTTACCGTGGAACAAATACACGTATCCTAGCCAACCGTCACTCCAGAGAAGTCGGGAGTCCACCCTCCACCCTCTTGGATGCCCGTCGTCACGGGCATGACAGCGTAGAGGTGATCAGCTACGGCCAGGTTTGCCGGAACTCGTCGCGGTGCACCACCTGGCCGGTGAAGCTGGAGGCATCCTGTTGGGCCAGCCAGAGAGTGGCGGGCACCACCTCTTCCGCCGGAGAAGGCATCCTGCCCCAGGGATCAAGCGAGGGGTCCCAGTTGCGCGTCATCTCAGACTCTACTAGGCCGGGGCCCAGGGCATTGACCGCTATGTTGTACGGCTTCATGTCCATGGCCAGGTTGCGTGTGAAGCGGTCTAGCGCTGCCTTGGATGCGCCGTAGACCAGCGTGTTCTCCTGGTCCCATATGGCAGACCTGGAAGATATGTTGATGATACTTCCGGCGCGTCTCTCCATCATGCCCGGCACAACGTATTTGCATACCAGAAATGGTCCAACTACGTTTACCTTGAGAACCTCTGCAAATTCGGCCGCGCCAAGCTCCGTTATGAGGCCGTTAACTGTTATGCCCGCGTTGTTGACCAGCACGTCTATTGGCCCCGCTTCCGCCACTGTAGAATCCACCAGGGCCTTGACCTGCTCTTCACTGGTAACGTCGCAGGGGAAATGCAGCGCCTTGCCTCCCGAATCCCTGATCTGCTTCACCGTCTCTTCCAAGGAGCCCTGAGCTGCGCCGGAGCCTGGTTGGGTTGTCCTGGCGGATGCTACCACCGTAGCCCCGGCGCTGGCAAAGCCCACCGCTAGGGCTTTCCCTATACCTCTGCTTGCTCCCGTTATGAGTACGACTTTACCTTCCACGACCACCTCCTAATCGAATGCCTTGATCCGGCTTACCGTCTCCGCGTCAAGCCTCTGCACCACCGCTGTGACCAGCTCCACCGCCTGATCGAAGTCAGAGCGGCTGATTAGGCCGTTGTGGCTGTGCAGGTAGCGCGTGGGGATGGCTATGTTGATGCTGGGAGCGCCCCCTCTGGTGCGTTGCATTTCAGCGCCGTCTTCCCCGTAGCCGCTGAGAACGGTGAACTGCAACGGTATGCTCTTCTCAGCCGCCACGTCCATGACTAGGTCGCGCAGCTTTAGATTGGGTAGCATGGAGCTGTCGTGTAAGAAGACCGATGGCCCCTTGCCCAGCTTCTCCTGCGCCTCGTCCTGTGTAATCCCTGGATAATCCGATGCTACGCCGGACTCCAGGCTGATTCCGATATCCGGCGCTATGCGGTAGCTGCTGGTATGTGCGCCGCGCAGACCTATCTCTTCTTGGACCGTGGCCACGCCGTATACCGTATTGGATGCAGGCTCGCTCTTCAGGCGGCGCATCACTTCTATCAGCACCGCCACGCCAATACGATCGTCCCAGGCCTTCGCTAGGTACAGCTGCTCGCCGTTCAGAACAGCGAATTTGCTGTCGGGCGCAACAGGGTCTCCGGGGCGAATGCCCAGCCGTTCCTCCGCGTCCTCCTTGCTGGAAGCGCCCACGTCTATGAACATCTCATCCCGTTTGAAGACCCGGCTGCGTGCCTCTGGCGTCATCACGTGCACGGTCTTTATGCCGGTTACGCCGGGCACGGGGCCGTTTCTGGTCAGCACCACCCACCTCTGGTTTATCAGCGACTGGTCAAGCCACCCGCCGATGGTCTGGAACTTGACGTAGCCTTCGGATGTGATGAACTTAACCATCAGCCCCAGCTCGTCCATGTGCCCGGCAAGCATGACCTTTGGCGCGTCGCTGCCGCCCTTCAATCGTGAGATCAACGATCCCAGGCCGTCGGTTTCCAGGTCGTTGCAGATGGGCTCCAGCTCCCTCTGCACAATGCTCCTCACCGGCCCTTCGAACCCGGAGGGGCCGTATGCGTTGGTCAGCTCTTCTAGAAGGTCCTTTATCCTGTCCATGCTCACATCTCCCTGGTGTCCATGCGCAGGCGGAGGTAGTTCTGGAACTTGTCCTCCAGCGATGGATTTCTCAAGAAAGCCCCGCGTCGGGCGGTGGTCAAGGCCACGCTGGAACGCTGCTCCACGCCGCGTTGAATCATACAGTAGTGGATTGCTTGCGCGACTACAATGACTCCCAGCGGGTTTATATGCTGATCGATGGCGTTGGCCACTTGTTGGGTCATCCTTTCTTGCACCTGCAACCGCCTGGCAAACACCTCCACGACCCGTGAGAGCTTGGACAACCCCGTGACGATCTTGCTGTCCGGGTCAGGTATGTACCCAATGTGCACCATCCCTCTGAACGGCGCTATGTGATGTTCGCAGGTGGAGGTGAACTCTATGTTGTCCATTATGATCATGTCGTCGGAGCCGGCCGGATAGTTGTCGTCCTCTAGCTGAAAGATGACCCGCAAGTGCTCTTCCGGGTCATGCTGCGAACCCTGGGTATAGGTGAGCAGGGAACGCGCCCACCGCTCCGGGGTCTGATGCAGACCCTCTCTTTGGGGGTCTTCTCCCAAAAGCTCAAGCACCTCCCTCAGGAGGGGTTTCAGCTTTTCAAGCTGTTCCGTTCTTACCAAAGTCCCGTCCACGTTTACCTCCGGTGACTAGTTAACTGCATAGATGGTGCTGTCCTCTATTTCAGACTGTTTGAAGGCCACGCGCCGCTCGTTGCACTTGTTGCATGCGCCGCAGTGAAGCCCTTCCCTGGGCGAAATGCAGGTCAGGGTCAGGTGCAACGGTAGATGCTTGAAGTCGCGAATCAAGGCGTGCTTTTGTGCTCCTCTGTAAGGCGCCATCACACTGATCCGCTGCCCCAGTGCAACCGAAAGCACTCCGGCAAGGTTGCTGAAGAACTCCGGCGTGGCGTCTGGGAAGGGATTGCCGCCCAGCGAACCCAGTGCAATCTGCGACACGTCGTGAGTGCTGCACCATATAGCGGCAAGCGATACAAGGAGAACGTTCCTGCCTGGCAGGAACACGGCTTCGTCCGCTGTGTCCGCGCCGGGAGTCCCCTTACCCGTCAAGCTCCAGTGGTCTCCGTACAGTCCCTCGACCGGCACGTAAAGCTCTCGTACCCCGTGCACGTTGGGGCTGTGCAAGGCCGCAATGAAAGCGTTCAAGGAGCGGATCTCTTCTTCCTCCCAGAGCAGGCCCTTCCTGACGTAGATGGGGAAGACCTCCGCGGTTCCGGCCAGGTCCGCCAGTAGGATGGAGCTGTCCAACCCGCCACTTGCCAGCACGGCTATTCGTTCCACTGTGACTCCTCGCGGTAGCTGGCGTAGCTTGAGGGTGTTTCCCACAACCGCATCTCTGAGACCATCAGGCCCTCTTTTCTTATCTGCCGGTATATGTGCTTCAGGATGTTCTCCGCGGTGGGGTTGTCTTCCATTGGGTAAAACGGTTCGCCCATTTCAGAGAGAAGGGAGGCCACTGGGTCATCCTTGTGTAGCAGCATCTTGTGGTCCAGGTTTCTATCAACCCAATCTTTCACCACTCCGCGCAGGTCGCTGAAATCCATGACCATACCCCTGTGGTCCAGGGATTCCGACTCTATCTCCACCTCCAGCAAGCCGTTGTGCCCGTGGAGATGACGGCACTTGCCCTCGTAATCCAGCAACCGGTGTCCGTAGCAAAAATCAATCGTCTTTACTACCTTGTGGAGCACGACTTCCTCCTATCCTTCGACGCCAGGGCCGGCCAGATGTCTACCCGCATCGACGCGGATAGTCTCGCCGGTTATGGTCTCGCTCTTGAGGAGCGTGACTATCGTCTCAGCTATCTCGTCCGCTCCCGATTCCCTCTTCAGGGGTGTGCCGGCAATGACGTCCCTGGCCCACTCTTCTTCGGAGATCTCAGACGGCCTCATCGTGGGCCCTGGAGCGATGCTGTTGACCAGGATGCCATGCCCGGCAAGTTCGGTGGCAAAGGCCCTGGTCATGAAGCCGATGGATGCCTTGGCCGTCAGATAGGGAAGATAGTCCGGATACGGCGTCTCCCCTGCTGCCCAGTCGCTGAACATCACTATATGGCCTTTGGTATCGCCGCTGTTGTTCATCATCCGGCGGGCACCGTGTACCGCCAGCAGATACGCTCCTCTTGCGTCGGCCATGGCCTCATCCCAAGCCTCTCCATTCAGAACGTCGAAGGGCGCCCTTGGGTAACCCGAGGCTAGGTTGACTACAAACCACAGACCCCCCAGCTCCTGCGCCGCCTGGCTTGTCATGCGCTGCACGTCCGCTTCCAGATTGATGTCCCCCTGGACTAAGAGCGTATTCTGCACCTGAGACGCTACCTCGTCCTGTAATCGCTGAGCTTCAGCCACCGACCTTCGATAGGCGATGGCCAGGTTGACGCCTTCCTGCGCCAGCCGCCTTGTTACCACGGCTCCTATCCGCTTGGTCCCTATGACTAGGGCTGATTTCCCCTTTAACTGAAGCATTGGGTGTCTACCAGGGTCTCGTAATGATTTCGCAACGGCGAAAGCCATTGTACTACAGCCAAAAACCCTCTTCCCCCACTTGCGAGGCGAAGGGATCGAGACTCTTTACTGGGCTGTTAAGATTGTCGGCAACAAGAACTTAGAGAGTGGCATGAGAGATTCCAATACTCCGTGGTACGTTGACTTTTTTGGCAATGACTACCAGGAAGCCTACGGCAACACCTTCACCAGGGAGCGCACGGAGAAAGAGGCGCTATTTGTGGAGCGGACGCTAGGTCTCTCCTCAAACAGCCGCCTCCTTGACCTCTGCTGCGGGCAGGGCAGGCACAGCGTTCTCTTGGCCAGCCATGGAGTGAAAGTTACCGGCCAGGACCTCAGCCAGGAATACCTGGAGCAGGCCGCACGCAGCGCAAAGGAACTGGGCGTTCATCTTGACCTGCTGCGCAAGGACATGCGCGACATCCCGTTCAAGGATCACTTTGACGCGGTGATCAACATGTTCAGCTCCTTCGGCTACCTGGAATCCGACGATGAGAACCTGAAGGTGCTGGAGGCCGTCAGGGAGGCGCTTAAGCCCGGCGGGCGTGTTCTGATTGATATGATCAACCGTGAGTGGGTGGTCAGCAATTACGACCAGTCGGACTGGCGTCAAGGCGAGGATGGCAGCCTTTATCTGGAGCATCGGGAGTTTGACCTTGTCACCAGCCGGAACCACGTCACCTTTACAATCATCAAGCCCGACGGCAGCCGCAGAGATACGGTTGGCCACCACATACGCCTATACACCTTGACCGAGACGCTGGACTTGCTCCGAAAGGCGGGGCTTGCCTTCGTGGAGGTTTACGGCGGCTTCGACGGGGAGGCCTATTCAATCGACACGCGCCGCATGATCGTGGTAGCTGAGGGGTGAGGACAGCAGCCTGGCAAAGCTAGCGCGGCATGTTCTGTTCAACCCACTCCCGCTCTTCCCGTTCCTCGTCGAAGTAGATGAAGCGGTGGAACATCTTGGTCTTGCCCCGCCTTCTCCTTAAGTCGTTTCGGTTAGCCTCCGAACCGGACACGTCGGCCTTCGATGTCACCGGATCTATGACCACTCCGTAGTTCCGCAGCGCGCCTTCCAATGTGACGAAGCCGCCTCTAACGTCCTTCTCCACCAGGGCTATGTCCCGTTCCAACGGGTCGCCCCATCCCCCTCCGCCGGCGCTATAGATGCGCACCATGTCTCCTGCGTACCATCTGTTGTCGTCTGAAAACGGCCGCACGTCCTTCTCTTGCGGAGTGCCTGGATTCATCACGACTCTGGACGTACCGCCCGCCATGCCTCCGGCGACACCCCAGGCGGGAAAGCGATTGCACTCTACGCGCAGACCGAATGTGCCTTCCGGTGCAAGCAGCCTGACGTCCCTGACAATGCCGCACCCTCCCCTGTATTTGCCGGGGCCCCCGGAATCCGGATTCAAGGCATACCTTTCTACGCGTAGTGGATATTCCATGTCCATGAACTCTGCGGGGTAGTTCTGGTTGTGCACGTTGTAGATGGCGTCCAGGCCGTCCGCAAACGGCCTGGCGCCATGCCCCACAGCGATGCCGTCCGTGCACAGTATCCACTCTCCGCTGTCTGGGTCTTTCATGCGCCAGTAGGCAATCACGTAAACGGCGGTGGCCGCCATGACCTGTCCCTGTGAGGCCTGGGCAATGGTTCCCACGATGGCGTCTTTCAGCTTGCCGAAGGTATGGGCACGGCAGCCCAGTGCGGCGGGCCATTTTGGGTGCAATATGCTGCCGTCCCTGATCACAACGTCATCTATACAGGTCAGCAGCCCCTCATTCATGAGCAGGGACGGATCAAAGCTGGAGAGATACAGGCCGTACCACGACTTGAGCACGACCTTGGACATCATGAAGTTGATGGAGCCTGGCGCCTGGTCATCGCTGCCGCTGGTGTCGGCCACCACCTCTTCCCCTTGGCGCTTCAGCTTCACCTCCAGCGAATGCCACTGCTCCCCTACCCCGTCGCTATCCATGTAATCTCGGAAGGAGTACTCGCCTTCAGGGACAAGCTCCAGCATCTTGCGGCGCACGAAGCTGCCCGTCTCTTCCTGGAAATGGCGGAATGCGGCCAGCATGGTCTCCCTGCCAAAGCGATAAAACATCTCCTGGATGCGGCGCTCTGCCAGGCTGGCTGCGGACATCAGCGCCTGCGTATCCCCTTCCAGGAGGTCCGGGTAACGGGAGTTCCGTAGAATGATGCGGTAGGCTTCTTCGTTCAGTTTCCCTTGGTCAACTATTTTGATGGGCGGCACCAGCGTGCCGTCGTGGAATATCTCGGTATTGGCGGGGCCGATGCTGCCTGGGCGGCTCCCTCCCAGGTCCCAGAAATGAGCCCAGGAGTAGCAGAACGCTACCAGTTCTCCGTCCATGGAGACCGGGGTTATGAAGACCATGTCCGGCGTGTGCGATATTGCCCCGTCCGAGATATAGGGATCGTTGTACCAGTAGAGGTCGCCCGGTTTCATGCTCTCTAGCGGGTAGTAGTCCCATACGCAGTCGATGAGGTCGGAGCCCTGGTCCGTGCCGTAGACCGATTTGCCCCGGCTATCGCAAAAGCTGATCAGGTAGTCCTTCTTCTCCCGGATGAAGGCGGACATGGAAGTGCGTTCGATGAGGATCTCGCACTCTTGCCGAGCCGCCTTCAACGAGCCCCTGATAAGCTCACGGGTTATGGAATCAACCGTTTTCATACGCTATCAACCCGGTGCAGCTTGGAGTATACAGTTGCCGTATTCATCTATCCTTCCCTGCCAGCCGGGGTTTATCACCACGGTGGAATCCACGCCCTCCAGGATGGCAGGGCCTTGTACTACGGAGTCCGGCGAGAGCATCTCCCGTCTGAATATATCGCAGAGCGCCGGAGTGCTTTCCTCCTGGAAGAAGACCGGCCTCTGCTCCTTGACCGCTTCTTTCACCGGAACGGGCTTGCCAGTGAGCCGGGGCATCTGCGCAGCCCCAAGCGCACCTAACGCAGACACCCGGAGCGTAACTACCTCCGCCGGCTGGTCCAAAGAGAACCCGAATAGCTGCTTGTGCCTGCGGTGAAATTCGTCCAGCAAACCTTCCATGGACTTTTCATCAACGGAGCCGCCCTTGAGGTCGGTGGCCACCTCAAATCCCTGGTGCGTGTAGCGCATGTCCGCGGAGCGCAGGAGGGAGCGGCCCTGTTGTGGCACACCTTCCTGCTCCAGCCAGTAGAAGGCCTCCTCTTCCAGCTCCCTGTACACCTTCTCCATGGCTTCCAGGTCATAGTCGGGGGGCTTTTGGATGAAGGTGCGGGCGTAGTCGTTCTTGAAGTCGGCCACCAGGAGGCCGTAGGCGGAAGAAACGCCGGGGTTCCTTGGCGCCACGACGTTGGGAATGCCCAGCAGCTGCGCCACACCGATGGCGTGCATTGGACCGGCTCCGCCGAACGCTACCAGGGTGAACTCCCTGGGGTCGTAGCCCCGCTCCACGCTTACGTTGCGAATGGCGCCCATCATGGAGTTGTTCACTATCATGGTGATTCCGCTGGCCGCTTCCTCTAGGCTCAGGCCCAGCGGCGCGGCTATCTTCTTCTCGATGGCGTCTCTTGCCGCGTCGAGGTCCAGGGCCACCGCGCCGCCTGCGATGCTGGTGTTTATACGCCCAAGCGTCAGGTTTGCATCGGTCACTGTGGGCTCGGTTCCTCCCAGGCCGTAGCAAACCGGCCCCGGGTTGGCACCGGCGCTGTGCGGGCCCAGCGATAGGTTCCCCGATTGGGTCAGCCAGGCGATGCTGCCCCCGCCCGCCCCTATGGTTGCTATATCCACCATCGGCAGGTGCATTGGCCAGTCGCCCAGCTTCCCTTCCGTGGTCGAGGTGACGTTGCAGTCGGATATCAGGGACACGTCCGTACTGGTCCCCCCCATGTCCAGCGAGATGACGTCTTTGAAGCCAGTCATCTGTCCAATGTGCCGTGCCGCCATCACCCCGGCGGCCGGGCCGGAAAGCGCGGTGTACACCGGCTGGCGTACGGCCGTTTCTACCCCGATGACGCCGCCGCTGGACTTCATGATGAGCAGTGGAGCGTCTATCCCTTGCTCCTTCAACCCGCCTTCCAGTTTCTTGACGTAGTAGCTGACCTGCGGCATGACGTAAGCGTTCAGAACCGTGGTCATCGTGCGTTCGTACTCCCTGAATACGGGAAGCACCTCTGAGGACAGCGACACGTGGGCTTGGGGGTGGCTCTCCATGACCAACTCCCTTGCCCGGCGTTCGTTGGCGCTATCCGCATAGGAATGGACGAACGAAACGGCTATGGAATCTATGCCGGCGTCCGCAAAATGGCGCGCCGACCTCAGCACCGCCTCCTCATCCAGCGGAACAACTGTTTCTCCCGTGAACTCTATGCGCTCCGCCACTTCGAATATGCGCTCAGGAGGTACCGGACGCTCCGGCTTCACCCAGACGTGATTGCTGACCAGGCGGGGCATCCCCTGCCTGCCTATCTCCAATACGTACTTGAACCCCTCGGAAACAATCAGGCCAACGGTGGTGCCCTTGCCTTCCAGGATGGCATTGGTGGCTGTAGTGGTGCCGTGGAAGATACGGCGCAGGTTAGCGCCATGTATTCCCGATTCCTCCAGCACCTTGCGCAGACCTTCCATGAATCCCAGGGAAGGGTCACTGGGTGTTGAGGGCGCCTTCACCAAGTGGAAATCGCCCGTGTCCAAGTTGGACAGCACAACGTCGGTGAATGTGCCGCCTACGTCTATGGCGAGCGCGTAGTTTGCCAAACGGACACACCTCCCGAAACCTTTGCGCTTGATGTGGGTGAACCATGCACTTTGTACCTGATGGTAACCTATCAGTAAAGTGGTGACGTGATACGCTAGCTCCACTAGTGTGCGAGAATATAGCTCCAATGGAAAAGAAATACCTTGCTCTGGACATAGGCGGAGTTTCAACCAAGGCTGGTCTTGTCACCAGCGAAGGCGAGGTTCTGGGCAGCTATGCCGTGGACAGCCACCGCGGCGGCACGCGGGAGCAGGTGCTGCGGGACATAGCCGGAGCGTTGGCGCCGTTTCGGGGCGAAGACCTGGCCGGTATGGGCGTGGGTTTCCCCGCTTACGGCGACTTCAAGAACGGCGTGCTGCTCACCCTGAACACCCCGTTCCCCAGCCTGCACCGCTTTCCTCTGGGATTCCTCTTGGAAAACGAGATAGGCGTACCCACGCGCATTACCACGGACGCCAACCTGTTTGCCCTGGGAGTGATGCGATTCGGCGAAGGGCAAACGTACAAGGACTTTGTCGCTGTGTCGCTTGGCTCGGGAACGGGCGTGGGCGTTGTGCAGAATGGCCGCCTTGTAGAGGGGATGCTCGGCCCGCATCCGGTGATCGTCGAGTTCTACAACGAATGGAGCGGCACCGAGTCGCACGACGGGCTAAGCTTCCCCGCCCTGTACGGAGCGGACGGTGAGACGCTTTACCGGAAAGTTGAAGACGGCGACGAGATAGCGCTCAGAGCCTTCGAGCGTATAGGTCAATCTCTGGTGCCCACACTGAACTGGCTGCACGCCGGTCTCATGATGGACACGTTCATTCTGGGAGGCGGCGTGACCAACGGCTACGATTACTTCTATCCGGTGCTGGAATCAGAGCTGGACTCCGATGAGGTGAAGGTGTTCAAGACTGGGCTTGAAAACGCCTCGCTGCTAGGCGCGGTACCGCTGCTGGAGGAGTAGATTGAAGCTATGAGGAAGGTAGCCTACAATTGGCCCATTCACAATCACTCCTTTGGAGCGCACTAGCATGGCGGTACCTACACAAGGTGAGTTGCACAGGCCTGTTTTGGAGATAGCCGCGGAGAAAAGCGAGGCTATGTCTTCCAGGCAGTACCTGGAAATCGTAGCTAAACGACTATCGTTGACTGAGGAAGACCTCCGGGAAAGAGTGCCTTCAGGATATTCCCGAGCTCAAGTCAATTTAGAGTTCGGGCTTTCTTATCTGACGAGGGCGGGGTTGCTATATAGGCCTTCAAAAGGACGTTTTGCAGTTACCACTGAAGGTCGACGCTATCTTAAGAGCCATCCAGGCCCTATGACAAGAAGCCAGATTAACGAATTGATCCGCCAGCGGAAGTCTGAAAAGGGAACTCTTCCACCCATCTCTGTAGACAATGACGACGCTTCTCCAGAAGACAAGATCACTGCCGGGCACAGTGAGATGCAAGAAAAGCTAACCGACGAATTGCTTGATAGCATTTCTCGTGCATCGTCGGGCGATTTCGAGAAGCTGGTTGTGGATCTGTTGGAGAAGATGGGCTATGGGAAGGGTGATGTGAGAGGTGGGAGCGGCGACGGAGGTATAGATGGTACAATTAAGCAAGATGCTCTGGGATTGGAATGGGTCTACATGCAGGCCAAGCGATGGCAAGGCCGAGTCGGAGTTAAGGAAATTCGCGAATTCTCAGGCAGCATGGATCCTCTCGGAGCAAGCAAAGGGGTTTTCGTGACCACCTCCTGGTTTAGCGAAAGCGCGAAAAAGACTGCCGAAGAAACCAGTAAAAGAGCAAAGTTAATCCGTTTGATAGATGGCCAAGAACTCGCAAAGCTGATGATGGATCACGAGGTTGGTGTCGTCACCACATACACCTATAAAATCCAGAAGCTCGATGAAAACTACTTCCCAGAGGAGCCAAATTCCGACTCCAGCCACACCTCAAGCTAACTTCTTTTGATCATAACCCAGGGCTTCCAGCCTCCTACGAGCCTCGGTCAGTTCATCGTCTGTGAATAAGGATGTCCACGGCTCTTGGAGGACTAGCGCCTCAACTGAGAGGTCAAGCCGATCTTCCTCCCAAAGACGCGCAAAGCCTGATTGCGGTTTACTGCTGATGAGCAACTGCTTAGCAGCAGAGACGCCCCCCTGATCGATCACCATCTGGAGGAAGTAGCTGGGATGGTAACCGAACTCCGCAGCCTCGCGGTAAATCCTGAGCATCTCTTGGTGAAATCCGTCCTCTAACCCCACTGAATCCTTGCTCCTATTTAGGTTGGTAGAGTGTAGCATAAGGAAGAGGCGTCTCCGCCTACCCCTTCCGTCATTACGAGCGCACCCCCCCCCGTCGTTGCGAGGGAACCGAAGCAATCTGGCGGCGGGGGGCCTGCAGTCAAAACACAATCCTCACCCCCTGACACCCGCCCCTTCCTTACGCTGATTCCCTTGTTATACAATTCGCAGTCCAAAATCAGATGAAAGCGTAGGTACTACTGATGAAGATAGAGTCATACGCGCAGGGCACGACCTGTTGGACGGATCTGGGTTCCACCGACCAGGAAGCCTCCAAGTCCTTCTACTCCGAGCTGTTTGGCTGGGCATACCAGGATTTCCCCATGGATGAGAGCGGTGAGCTAACCTACTCCATGGCGGTCAAGGACGGTTCATTCGTGGCCGGCATTTACACCCAGGCGCCGGAGCAGAAGGAGGCAGGCATTCCGCCCCATTGGGACGTGCATATCGCCGTGGACAACGTGGACGAGGTCGCTGGCAGAGTGGAAAGCAACGGCGGCTCGGTTCTGGTTCCTCCGTTCGATGTGTTCGACTTGGGAAGAACGTCCATCATCAGCGATCCCAGCGGCGGCGCGGTGTTTCTCTGGCAGGGTAAGGATCACAAGGGAGCCGGTGTGCAGAACGAACACGGCGCCATAGGGTGGACGGAGTTGCTGTCCACCGACCCGCAATCCGCAATCCTGTTCTTCACCTCTCTGCTGGGAATCGAGTCCGAAACGGCCACAATGTCTGACGGCAACGAGTACACGGTGTACTTGCGAGATGGAGTGCCACTAGCAGGCACCATGGCCTTCCCGGAAGCAATCCGCGGCATGGGCATACCCTCCCATTGGAGCGTCTACTTCCACGTGGACAACGTGGACGCCAGCTTTGCCAAGGCCACTTCTCTCGGCGCCGTGGCGCACCTGGCGCCGATGGATATAGCGGACGTGGGCCGGATAGCCTTTGTCGGAGAGCCGCAAGGCGTGGGCTTTGGTCTCATTACCCCCTCCGGCGATTGGAGCGCCGCTGGTGTATAAGGGACGCGGCGGCTACTGCACCGGCTGTGGCTCCGCGGCTACTTCCGCCCCGTGAACCAGCGGCAGGCTGATTATCATAGTGGTGTACTCTCCCGGCTCCGACTCTACTCGGATAGAGCCTCCGTGGCCTCGCACAATGTCGTTGCACATCGAAAGCCCCAGGCCGGTGCCCTTGTCGGTGGGCTTGGTGGTAAAGAACGGGTTGAATATCTTGTCCACGGCATCCGGCGGGATGCCGGTGCCGTTGTCCCTGATGTGTATCTCCGCCGTCTCCTCGCCTCGCTTAGTCGACAGACGCAGGGTGGGGAAGTACGGCTTGCCGTCGTCGGACTTCTCACCTGACTCCTCTATGGCCATGCGTTTCTCATGGGTGGCATAACAGGCATTGCTAACCATGTTGAGGAACACCCTACCCATGTCTTGGGAAATCACCTCAAGCTGTCCCATTGCCGGGTCCAGTTCCTGCTCTATGGTTAAGTTGAAGTCGGGATTGGTGGCGCGAGCGCTGTGGTAAGCCAGCCGGGCGTGCTCTTCCAGCAGGTTGTTGATATCCGTGGCCTGCCGGTCTCCTGAACCGCGGCCCATCCTGAGCATGTCTTGCACAATACGGTTCGCCCGTTCGCCGTGATGGGAGATGCGCCCCAGATTCTCCGAGATATCCTTGGAGATATCCTCTATCAGTTCCTTCTGCTCATCCGGTAGGCTTACCTCTTTCTCCTCCAATATCTCTTTCAGCTCATCTATGAGCTCTATAGACAACTCTGAGAAATTCTTCACGAAGTTCAGCGGGTTCCGTATCTCGTGGGCCACTCCCGCCGTCAGCTCACCCAGGGCGGCCAGCTTTTCCCTCATCACTATCTGGTCCTGGGCTTTCTGCAGTTCGCCTAGAACAGATTCCAACTGCTCGTTCTTTCCCTGAAGCTCCTCCGCCAGCTTCTCTACCAGGTTTAGACGCTGTACCTCCAGGGCGTGGCGTCGGAATACCTCTAGAGCGGCGGCCATCTCCGCCACCTCGTCTTGCCCTCCTATCTCTACCTGCGCCTCCAGGTCCCCGCCGGCCATGCGCCGCATCCAGTCCGACAGCGCCTTGAGCCGCCGCAGCAACCACCGGCCCACAAAGAACCACGCTATGATGACGCCGCCGCCGATGCTGACGCCGGTAATTCCCAGGAGAATCGAGCGTCCGGTCAAAATCGCCTGGGAAGAGGCGGCGATTGCCTCATCGGCGCTGAGCTGAGCCGTACTCACCAGATCATTGATGCCGCCCACAAGATCGACGGCTATTGCGTCGTTACTGTCAAGCAACTCCTCCTGGCGCCCCGTGAGCCTCAGCTCCTGCTCGATTATGTCAAAGCCGCTTCCCTCCCCTGTTCCCATGGCAAAGAGCTCATCGAATATCGGGGACACCTCTCCATATAGGGGCGAGTCCTCTATTGAGGCCAGGTTTCCCGTCATGCGGCTGACCGCGGCCTCGAACCGTTCCCGGAGCGGCTCCACCTGCGAGGCATCGCTCAGCGTGAAGGAGTTGGCCAGCAGTTCGGTGGCAATGTTGGCATTGCCCTGCAGTTCCGATAGGTTACGGTACCGTGTAAGCTCCAACTCCGATAAATACTCGGAACGAGGCGCCGGCGGCTCCCCCAGCACCCGGTATCCGGTTGCTATGTAGAAGAACTGGTCGTCTATGGCGGGCCCTACCACGTCGTCCAGCCGGCTCCGCAGGGTAGCCAGCTCCTCGCCCAACGTCTGTCGCCTATCACGCAATCTGAAGAGCTGCGAACGTTCCGCTCTTATGGTATTGATGTTCATGGAGAGACTGTCGGCTTGGGAGCGCACCCTTTGGAAGCTGGCTTCATCCCTGTACGGCCCTTCAAGTATGTCTAATTGATCTTCAAACAGGACAAAGGACTCAAGGATGCCGTCAGACACCCGTGCGAACTCGGCGGGAGTGGATGCGGTGGTCAGCTGTGGAGCCGCTGACACAAGGGCGCTGCTGTACTGGGCCGCGCCAAAGGCTGCCGACACCTCTGGCAGAGTCCCTTCGTTGACCCTGTTCTGGGCGGTTCCCACCTGATTGAAGAAGAACCAGCTTACTATGCTGGCGGATACGGTCATTATAACGGCTCCCCAAATGGCAGCATAAAGCTGTGTGGAAAGTCGAAAGCGTAGAGCCAAAAGCTGTTGAAGCAAACCTGTCACGGCGTGGCTCTCTCCAGTCTGTCAATGGGGTGGTACTCTCCGTCGCTGCCTATGACCGTCAGAAACACCTCGTCCGACCCTTGGTTGTCCGTCTCGCCGTATTCCAGGATAAAGCCGTCCAGGTCAATCGGGCCGGAGCCGCGTATGTTATCCAGGAAGCACTTGCGGTCCACTTCTTGGCCGCAGGACTCTACGCCGGCTATTGCCAGGCGCCCGGCCATGTACCCTTCCAGAGAGACGAAGCCGGGCTCCGCCGCTGGGTCGTAGTCTCGCAGGGCTTGATGATAGGACGCGACGATTGGTGTGGAGTCGTCCTGGGGAAACGGTACCACCTGGGTGACGTATACGCCGGTGCCCGTGGTTCCCAGTTCCTGGGCCAGGGCGTTGCTTCCCACAAAGGAGATGTTTACGAACACCGGGTCGAACTCCAACTGACGCGCCCATGAGATAAGGGCCGCCACCGGCCTATAGGCGCCTATGATTATCACCGCCTCAGGGGTGCCGTTCATCAGGTCCAGCAGTCCCGTCTTGACCGCCGTTGTGTTTCGGGGATACCTGCCCACAGATGTGGGTTTCATGCCTCTACGTTCCAGAGCGGCCCATGCTCCACGGTAGCCGGCCTGTCCATATGAGTCGTCCTGGTACATCACGGCTATGCGAGTGATGCCCAAGTCCTCCGTTAGACGCGCCACCATCTCTTCCGTTTCCTGGTTGTAGGAGGATCGCAGGTTGATGATGTTCTCCCACTCAGGGTCTCTTAGAAAGGCAGCGCCGGTGAAGGGAGTCAGGTACGGGACCTCTGCCTCCGCCGCCACCGGTGTGGCTGAACGGGACGTCGGTGTACCCACCGCGCCGATGAGGGCAAAAACCTGCTCCTCCTCTATCAGGCGGGTCGTGTTGGCTATGGCTGCTTCCGGTTCGTAGGCGTCGTCGAACGATACCAGTTCCAACCGCCTGCCGTGGACGCCGCCAGCGTTGTTGGCCTCGTGGAAGGCTGCCTCTATCCCCAGCCGCATGTTTGTGCCCAGCGCTTGAGCAGGACCGCTGAATGCCGCAGACTGGCCGAAGAGCACCCTCTGATCGGAGACCCCTTGCGCCGTGTCTGGCGCTTCTGGGGTTACTACAGGCGTGTTGCCTTCGGGCACAACTACGGTAGGGGTGTTTTCATCTCCTTGGCAAGATATGCTCAAGGAAGCAACTATCAGGAGGGCTGCGGCGCCCAGCGCCGTCAGCGGTAAGGGGAGCCCCATGACACCTCGTCTGGACATCACTCATCCCTGTGCTTGACCAACGTCAAGTGGTTTCTGTCCCCCTCCCGCCGGTAATATAGCTCGTCCATCAGCGTGCGAACCAGGTGAACTCCAAGGCCCCCTATGGAACGATCTTCCAGTTCCTGAGTCACGTCGGGAACTGGCCCTTCCGTCAGGGGATTGAAGGGCTTGCCCGCGTCTGAGATGTTAATGGTGAGAGCGTCCTTCTTGGAGGTCAGGCAAACTATGATCTCCTGGTCGTCGGATGTCTCCCCGTAATTCATGATATTTATGCCCAGCTCTTCCAGCACAAGGTTCACCTGGAAGATTAGGCTGGGAGGCCACTCCTCCTGCTCTCCCAGGGACTCCACTGCTTCGTAGAGACGCCTCAATTCCTCCACTCTAGGGGCTAGGTTCAGAGATATCGTCGCGCTCAATCAGATACCCTCGTTTCGGTGAAGGATCAGGCAGGTGATATCGTCCGACTGGGAGGCGTCTCCCGCGAACTTTCTGACAGCGCCGAAAACGTCTTGGGCCACATCCTTGGGGTCCATGGGCGGGCCGTTCTCAAATATCCCTGTCAACCGCTTCATGCCGAACTGTTCGCCATCAATGTTCATAGCCTCCGTAACGCCGTCGGTGTAGAGAACCAGCGTATCGTTGGGGGAAAGAGTCACGGAGTTCTGCTCGTACTCAAGGCCCGGCACCACACCCAGGGCTATGCCGCCCGTGGCCGGAATGGAGACGGAAGATCCGTCGGGGCTGACGAGGAGCGGACTGTCGTGCCCTCCGTTGGCGTAGGTCAGCGTTCCGGTGGACGGATCGTAAACGGCGTAGAGCAACGTTACAAACATGCCCGCCTCATTGCGCTCCTGCAATAGGTCGTTGACGATGCCCAGCGCTTGGCCCGGATCGCCGGTGCCAATGGCGGCTCCCTTCAGCAGGGTGCGGCAGGACATCATGAAGAGGGCGGCGGGTACGCCCTTGTCGGAAACGTCTGCTATGGCCAGGCCAATGCGTCCGTCCTCCAGGCGTATGATGTCAAAGAAGTCTCCGCCCACGTCCCGCGCCGGGTCCATGTGGCCATAGATTCCCATGCGTGTAGTGGAGGGAAATTCCGTGGGCAGGATGGATTGCTGCATCTGGTTAGCCACGTCAAGCTCGTTTTGAAGCGCCACCAACCTGTCCCGCGCGTTTACGGCGTCCCGCCACTCGACGAGATGGCGTAGGGTGCGGTCTATGGTCACACGCAGGTCGTCAAAGTCCAGCGGCTTGGTGATAAAGTCGAAGGCGCCCCGGTTCATGGCCGTTCGGATGTTCTTCATGTCCCCGTAGGCGGAGATGATTACCGCCCGCAGGTTGGGATCCACCGATGGCATCTGCTCCAGCAGGGTGAGTCCGTCCATCTTGGGCATGTTGATATCGGACAGCACCATGTCTATGGTGTCGTCCTCGCCCAAGATCTCCAGGGCCTCCACTCCGTTATGGGCAAAGACGAACTCATACTGGCCCGAGCGTATGCTGCGGCGCATGCGCTGTAGGATGAGTGTTTCCAGGTCTGGCTCGTCGTCCACCACCAGGATCTTGTACAGTCTATCCAATGGCTCTATGACAATGCCTTCTTTCTGCTCCGTGCTAACTTCCATTGGGACTTGTCCATCTCCCCGGCTGGACAAACGCCTACAACGGGTGCTCTTTGCCAGCCTACAATGAGTATCATTAGAACTTTACGGGAGGGATTTTAGCAGAGAAGGCATGGCTGATTCAATATGCGTGCCTGACTCGCCTGCAGTGTGGGCATACTCTTACGCTACTTGTGTTGCCTGCAGTGAGCTTCCCACAACCTATGACACTACCCCTAGCGGATGCCGAAGACCGCATGAACGTACATCGATAGCAGCAGCTCTCCTTCGCTGATGGAACTGCTTGGCGCCGCCGCTTCCAACCTTACCGTCTCAAAGGCTGCATCCCTGACCACGGGAGCCCCGCTGCTCTCCGTGACGAACGTCAGAGGCCCCAGCTCCACACCTGCCAGGTTTGCCAGATGCTCCGCCTTGGCCCTGGCGTCTTGGAAGGCGGCCTCTCTGAGGGTGGCCATGTGCGGCTTGGGGTCCTCTACCGTGAACCGGATGCCGTCTATTCTCGTGGCGTTGCCCCCGGCGTTAGCCACGTCGTCTATGATGGGGCCCACGTTATCTATGTCCCGAATCTTCACCGTTGCCGAGTTGCTGACCGTATAGCCAACCAGGCTCCTGCTGTTGTTTTGGTAGTCGTACTGAGGCCATATGTTGAAGGCCCGGGTCTGGATATCCCTGTCCTCCAGGCCATGGGCCTTGACTGCGGCGATTACGGCGTCCATCGCCTCCGCCGCCTCGCTCCGGGCTTGTGAAACGTTCTCCGCCATGGTCTCCACGCCAACGTTGAGCAGCGCCAGGTCGGGCACGAGGTCTATGGAACCCTCGCCCGATACCGAAATGCCGGACTGTCCCAGAATCCCTCCGGAAAATGCGCTGGTGGCCTGGGAAGCGCCCGTCTCGGATTGCGGCGCATCACCATTGTCGTCGGCGCATGCCGCAATCAGGAGCATGACGGCGGCCAGTCCGGCTATTATAGAGATTATTTTGAGCTTGTTCATGTTCACGTCCTTCTTTACAGTGGCTTAGCTCTAGGTGCGGCAACCCGGTGGTTGAACGCCCTCTACTATAATAAACGTAGAATCGAGCTGAATGGTTCCATTGACCCAGATGGCGGCGCAAAGATTGCAGGTCGGAGTCAGTGGCAGGGCTTGACCGAGTATTACCCCCTACCCTATCCATTGCGCAAAGCGAAGCCTACCTCCCATTGAAACGGCCTCTCAGATGACTGTATCATTCTAGTCATACCGCAACTAGGAGAAGCACGTGATCAATCTTGCCAACTATCAGGAATTGGTCGTCCGGCAGACCAAAGAGATGCTGGAGGTTTTCACCGAGTTCGAGACGGCCAACCGCTACAGAATCCTGACGCCGGAGGGCGATGAGGCCATGTTCGCCTACGAGGAGTCCGGGATGCTGTCTCGCCAGTTCATGGGTACCCACCGACCGCTCAACCTGCACGTAGTGGACAAGGATGAGCAACCTATCCTAAACGCCAACAGAAACTTCTTCTGGCTCTTCTCGCACCTGAACGTGGAGGACGGATCAGGGAAACCGTTGGGGTCGCTTCACAGGAAGTTCGGCATACTGCATCGCAAGTTTGCCCTGCTGGACTCCGACGGCCAGCAGATAGCGGGACTCAACGGAAGCGTGTTCCGCCGTTATACCTTCACCTTGAACAACGCTCAGGGCCGGGAGATGGGGCGCATCGTCAAGCAGTGGGGCGGCATCCTCCGGGAGGGCTTCACCGACGCCGACACCTTCAGCGTCCAGTTCAGCGACGATGAACGGAGCCAGGAGACTAGACTCCTGCTCCTAGCATCGGCCTTTGCCATTGACATGGACTTCTTCGAGAAGAAGGGATAGCCGCGCGGGCATTAGGATAGCCCAAGAGCACAGAGCCTTTGGCCTTATCTCGCATTAACGGCGCTCTCGGCGCACAAATCTACGCTCTGGTTAACGAGTAACCGTCAATCTCCTACGGCCGATTACTACGGCGGCGGTTCCGATTAGCGCAGTGACCAGTACTATCACAATGATGACCAGAGCCCGGGCTGGAGTGCCTTTGCTGTTCCCCGGTACGGCCTTGACCGTGGGCGTCGCCGGGGGAGCATCAGTCGAAGCGGGTGTGGGAACCGCCGGTTGCGGCGATGGTGTCGCTGTGGATGTAGGTTGAAGCGTGGGTGTAGGCGTTGGCTGCGGTGAAGGTATTGGTGTGAGCGTCAGCGACCAAGTTGTCTTTGGAGGCGGAATTGGCGTCGGCGTCGTTTCAGGCGTCTGGCCGTACCCAATTGCGGGCGGAAAGATCGGCGTTACCCCACCTCTGTCATCTGTCCCAATAGTCACAACGGGCTCCACCACCGTTATGTAGAACCTCAGCGATGCGCTGTCGCCGTCGGAGTCGGTAACGGTGTAGGTGAAACGGGTGCGCTCCAGTGTCTCTGTCGGGATGCCGGTGATGGCGCGGGACGAGTCATCGAATCGAAGGCCGTCGGGCAGGACAGGCGAAAGGTTGTATCTGAGGACGCCGTCGCCTCCCCTGCCGCTGGGCAACGGCGACGTTTCCACGCGTTGCCCCACGGTGAAGATCATGTCCTCGACCACGGCGGAATCAAAGACCGGCGTGCGATTGGGTGTGGCTGTTTGAATGACCAAAGGAGTCGGTGGCGGGTTGTCGACGGGTGTTATGAGCAGCGACACCTTTGCCTCTACCAGAACGCGCACGTCGTCCGCGGTGGTGGTGTTGGAGGCGTCGGTCACCACCAAGGCAAACCTGATGACCACGTCTTCGGCCAGACCATCCGGCGCGGTGAAGGTTGGCGCGACTGTATCCGCACCGCTCAAGACAACATCGGGTCCTGCAATCTGTGTCCAGGAATAGACCAACGGAAGTCCCTCAGGGTCTAAGCTGCCGGACCCGTCAAGGGTTACCGTCTCTCCTTCGCCTACGGTCTGGTCAGGCCCTGCCTTGGCTGTAGGCAGGTCGTTAACCTCAAGGACGGTTAGCCTGAAGGCAGCGTCAACCGTTTCCGTGCCATCTGTGGCAGTGATACGAATGTTGAGAGTGTCTGGCGTGTCGGCCTCTCTGGGTGTACCGCTGAAGATGAGGGAACTGGCATCAACCGTGAAGTTGAGCCACGCAGGAAGGGCGCTGCCGTTGGACAGGGTGGATCTGTGAGTGAGCGCGTCGCCGTCCGGGTCGTCGAAAGCCAGTGCCTGGTAGTAGAAGAAGCGGTCCTCGGTGGCCGTCTGAGACCGGAAGGAGGACGCTATGGGTGGACGGTTTGCCGGTAGGACGACAGACAGCTGAAAGGTGGCACTTCTAGTGTGCAAATCGTCGGAGACGGAGACCATGATCTCATGTGTGGCCAAGTCAGCCTCCAGAGGCGTGCCGCTGAATGTCCTAGTGCTTTTATCGAACCGTAGCCAGCGCGGCAAAGGGTTATTTCCTCTGCCCTGAAATGCGTCGTAGGTGAGCGTGCTGCCCTCTGGATCGGACGCCTCCGGCACAGTGTAGCTGAAGAGGTCGCCGGTAAACGCGGTCTGGTCCGTCAGAGATGGCGCTGCAGGCGGGTCGTTGACCTCTTCGACCGTGAGAGTGAACGTTGCGGCCGCCGATTCCGGCGGTGTGCCGTCATCCGTGGCGGTGACGCGTATGGAGTGCGTGTCCGGCGTGTCCTGTTCCAAAGGCGTGCCACTGAAGGTGCGAGTGGCCGCGTCAAAGCTGAGCCACCCGGGGAGCGCGCTTCCGTCGGAGAGAGTTGCCCCGTAGATGATAGCGTCTTCCTCCGCGTCGGTAACGGCGTCGAAGGCGTAGCTGAACAATTCGTCCTCTGTGGCCGTCTGCTTCGTAAGCGATGGCGCTTCGGGCGGGTCGTTGACCGGCGTTACGGTGATTAAGACCGTGCCGGTGTCCGTATTCGACCCGTCGCTGACGGTGTAGATGAAGCCGCCCGACATGGTCTCCAAGCCGTTGTGGGTGTAGGTGACCGTCGCCCCGTCCTCTGAGAGAACAACCGAGCCGCTCACCGCGTCGCTCACGGCAGTGATGGTGAGTGTATCGTCATTGGGGTCTGAGTCATTGGCTAGCAGCGCTGAGACAGCGATGTTCACGGCTTCGCCTTCGGCGACCGTAGCGGTGTCGTTGCCAGCGATGGGCGCATCGTTGCGCTCGCTCACCGTCAGTATGAATGTGGCGGATGAGGATGCTGATGGCGTGCCATTGTCCGTGGCGGTTACTCGTATGGTGAGGGTGGCTGGCGCGTCAGCCTCGCCTGGAGTGCCGCTGAAGGCGCGAGTGGCCGCGTCGAAGCTGAGCCACGCGGGGAGTGCGGTGCCGTCGGAGAGCGTTACTCCATAGGTGATGGCGTCGCCCTCCGGGTCGGTAACGGCGTCGAAAGTGTAGCTGAACGATTGATCCTCTGTAGCTGCTTGGCCTGCCAGCGATGGCGTTGTAGGCGGGTCGTTGATCTCTTGGACCGTGAGCGTGAAAGTGGCCTTGGTTGACGCCGCCGGCGTACCGTTGTCCGTGGCGGTGATGCGTATGGTCAGGGAGTTTGGCGTGTCGGATTCCAGGGGTGTTCCGCTGATAATGCGAGTGCTAGGGGTGAAGCTTAGCCAGCCAGGAAGTGCGCTGTTGTCGTCGAGCGCGGCGACGTAGGTGACGGTGTCACCATCAGGGTCGGTGAAGGCAGGCACCGTGTAGCTAAAGGATTTGTCCTCTGTGGCGGTCTGGTCTGTCAGCGTGGGTGCTTTCGGCGCCCGGTTGGGCGGTAGCACAACCTTCAATGTGAAGGAGGCCCTGGAAGACTTGGCCGAATCGTCCGACACCTCGACCACGATTGTGTGCGTGGCAACGTGTGTCCTGCGAGGCGTGCCGCTGAATGTGCGTGTGGCAGCATCAAAGGTGAGCCAGCTCGGCAGAGGGTTCCTGGCCTGCCCCAGGGCCGCGTTGTAGGTGAGCGATTCGTCGTCCGGGTCGATGACCTCTGGCACCTGGTAAGTGAACGACTGGCCCGCAGTGGCCGTCTGGTCCACCAGGGACGGCGTACCGGGTGAGTCGTTGACTGGGGTAACGGTGACGTTGACCGTAGCCGTGTCGGTAGCAGAGCCTTCGCTGGCGGTGTAGTCGAAGCTACCCGTCGTTGTCTCCGAACCGTCGTGAGTGTATGTGACCGTGGCCTTGTCCTCGGATAGAGAGACGGAACCGTTGACCGCGCTGCTTACACTGGCGACGGACAGGGTACTGCCTTCTGGGTCAGAGTCGTTGAATAGCAGAGTTGAGGTGTTAATGGTCAATGTACCGCCCTCTGTCGTAGAAGCGGAGTCGTTGCCTGCTACGGGCGGGTCGTTCACCGCCGTAACGGTGATGTTGACCGTAGCCGTGTCGGTAGCCGAACCATCACTAACGGTGTAGGTGAAGCTGCCGGAGGTTGTTTCAGAACCGTCGTGAATGTATGTGACGGTGCCCATATCCTCGGATAGTGAGACAGAACCGTTCGCAGGGTTGCTCACGTTGGTGATAGAGAGTGTAGCGCCTTCTGGGTCAGAGTCGTTGGATAGCAGAGTAGATGAGTTGATGGTCAATGTGCCGCCCTCAGCCACGGAAGCTGAGTCGTTGCTGGCTGTGGGCGGGTCGTTGGCAGAGGTAACGGTAATGGATACCGTAGCCGTGTCGGTATCCGAGCCATCGCTAGCGGTGTAGGTGAAGCTGCCCGACGTTGTCTCCGAACCGTCGTGTGTGTATGTGACGGTGGTCTTGTCCTCGGATAGAGAGACGGAACCGTTGACCGCGCCGCCTACACTGGTGACGGAGAGTGTAGCCCCTTCTGGGTCAGAGTCGTTGGCTAGTAGAGTAGATGAGTTGATGTTCAGCGTACCGCCCTCTGTCATGGAAGCGGTGTCGTTGTTGGCTATAGGTGCGTCGTTGACCTCCTCTACTGTCAAGGTGAACGTGGCGGAGTCGGAAAGAGTTCCGTCGTTGGCGGTGATGCGGATGGTGAGGGTCGCCGGAGTGTCGGCCTCCTTTGGTGTGCCGCTGAGGATACGGGTGCCGGAGTTGAAGCTTAGCCAGCCTGGCAGGGCGCTGTCGTCATCAAGCGCGGCGGTGTAGCTGAGCGTGTCCTCGTCCGGGTCCGTGAAGACGGGCACGGTGTAGCTGAACGGTTTGTCCTCTGTGGCGGTCTGGTCCGTCAGCGTGGGCGCCGTTGGAGCCCTGTTTGGCGGCGTTGCGGTCACCTCCAGCGTGAAGTCGGCGTAGCTTTCCAGTGACCCGTCGGACACGCTGACGCGAATCTCCATTTCGCCGATATGGGCATTCCGTGGTTTGAAGGTGAAGGTACGCGTGTCGGAGTCGAACTTGATCCATCTCCACAGCGGGTTGGAAGCCCCCCGAAACGCTTGGTAGGTGAGCGTGTCCCCGTCCGGGTCTGTGACCTCAGGCACGGTGTAGGTGAAGGTACCGCCTGCGTAGGTAGTTTGGTCGGTCACTTGGGGCTTGGGCGGACGCTGGTTGGATTCGGGTACCGATATGGTGAATGTGGCGGAGTTGGATAGGGTTTCGTCGCTGGCGGTGATTCTTATGGTTAGAGTGGCCGGGGTGTCGGCGTCGCTTGGAGTGCCGCTCAGGGTGTGAGTGCCGGAGTTGAAGCTTAGCCAGCCGGGCAATGCGCCGCCACAGTCTAACGTAGCGGTGTAGGTCACCGAGTCACCCTCTGGGTCTACGAAGGAGGGTATCTGGTAGCTGAAGGCCTCGCCCTCGGTGGCCGTCTGCGCCGGGATTGAGGGCACGGTCGGCGGGTCGTTGACCTCCTCCACCGTCAGGGTGAACGTGGCGGAGCCGGAGAGGGTTCCGTCGTTGGCGGTGATGCGGATGGTGAGGCTGGCCGGGGTGTCGGCCTCATCCGGCGTGCCGCTGAGGATCCGAGTGTCGGAGTTGAAGCTTAGCCAGCCTGGCAGGGCGCTGTCGTTGGACTGTGCAGCGGCGTAAGTGAGCGTGTCCTCGTCCGGGTCGGTGAAGGCGGGCACGGTGTAGCTGAAGGATTCGTCCTCTGTGGCGGTCTGGTCCGTCAGCGTGGGCGCCGTTGGAGCCCTGTTTGGCGGCGTTGCGGTCACCTCCAGCGTGAAGTCGACATAGCTTTCCAGTGACCCGTCGGACACGCTGACGCGAATCTCCATTTCGCCGATATGGGCATTCCGTGGTTTGAAGGTGAAGGTACGGGTGTCGGAGTCGAACTTGATCCATGGTGGCAGAGCGTTCCAAGCCCCCAGAAACGCTTGGTAGGTGAGCGTGTCCCCGTCCGGGTCTGTGACCTCCGGCACGGTGTAGGAGAAGGTGCCGCCTGCATAGGTAGTTTGGTCGGTCACTTCTGGCTTGGGTGGGCGCTGGTTGGCGGCGGGAGCTGGCAAGATGGAGCCATTGACCACGGAGTTCATGCTCAAATCGTGGACTACCCCGTATACGGGCGTGGTATTGGGGATTCTCAGGTAGGAGACCCCAAGGAATAGTACCGTAAGCAAGAGCAAAGACTCGGCCCGGTGGGGCGTAGTCAATGGATTCCCTCCGTTTGAAGCCCGGTCTTGTTCCCTGTAAATGCGCTGCATCCATTTCAGGTTGGCGTCGGTAGAAGGACACAACGCCACCCCTCTCATTTCCGGGCAAGTTCGTCGGAAATTTATCATATCCATATAACTCTTGCGTTACTTATAGGCCTTTTGAACGTGACTTATTGTAACTTTTTCGACTAGTTAGTGTAATTTCCCCTGTCCGTGTTGAAGCCGAGTCTGGGGTTAACACACTTCACCGACTTGACAGCCCCCGAGAAAAACGCTACTCTGCCACACTTGAGACTAGGTATCATCGCAGCACAAGTTGGTGAGCTAGAGCTTGAATATCTATGCATGAGGTGAAACATGGAGTTCTATAACGTGAAGACCAGGCAAAAAGTGGATATACCGGAGAGCGGTCTCAGGAAACGTACTGTGGTGCAGAAGAACGGCAAGCATACCTATACCGTTACCGGGGAAGAAAACGGCACCAAACTGGTTAGATTTGTTAGTAAACAGCAGTACGATGCCTTGCAAGTGCCTGAGGTTGAGGGCTCCTGAGGAGACACTATGTGGTGGTTCAAACAAGCGGTACTCCGTCCAACTTTCCCTGATGTCCAGGCGATGCACCCATGGTTCCTGGACTACGAGCAGTTGGAACCAGGGGTCAGGGAGTTGGTGTGGACATTAAACCAGACCGATCTCGTAGAAACCCTCTCCTCCTGTGAAGGTCACCCTGAGTTGCCATACTGGTGGGAGGACACTGGTGGAACGGCTTACGTCCTTTGCTTGGTGACCAATCCCAGCCGGTGGGACCAGGTGCTGCATCAGTTACGGCAGCTGGCCCAGGACTGGAATGATGTCCAGTTGATAGTTCAAGATGAACAAGGTGAACAAGGCGAACAGGAGCAGTGGCTGGGGTTTCAAGTCAGCCATGCCCAACCGGAATCTGCCCGCAACGCCCTAGACCAAGCCATTAGCCAGGCTAACGAGTTGATTAAAGAGTACTTGGACCATGATGTCGTTGCTATAACCTCAGCCCGACGTGGACAGGAGGACCATGCCCGGCAAAATGATACTCACGGCTTGTTGGAGGATGAAGGCAAAGCTGGAGGAAAGGCCAACAGATCTACGGAGGTATCCTTCGCTGAATTGTCGGATGCCTAGAGAAAGGCAAAGGAACGGAAAGAAGCTGAGCAGCAGGCGCTAAGCCCTATGCTCTCGTATGTCGATAAGTCCCCAACCATGCGGGTCGGACTACGCCCGTACACACGCACAGACCCCCTAACATCTGCCAAGCCTGAATTGCAAACTTTTCCCGTGGGAGGTTCTGATTCCGCGAGTTGCCCAGGCTGACCGCGCTCAGTTTCACCAGCCGCTATGGGGCCTCGACCATCTCAAGCAGTGTGAGGACAGTCCGCCAGTTCCTCATGGTGCTCGTGGTTCTCAATTGCGCGGCGAGGTATTCGTTCGTCAGCTTGCTGCGGGCGACGCCATTGGGGTAGTGCAGATGGACGTTGCGTCCCCGCACCGCAAACGCGTCCGGCGGGGAGCGCTGCGGGTCAAGACGGGATACGGCTTCGGTGCTGGGCGCTTCTCCGAGAAACGCCACATGGAGAAATCGAGGATCCCCGGTAGTATCAAATGGGTTTGAGGCCACGACATGCCGAAGTTCCTCGCTCGAACGAATGACTACTGCAGTCTCGTAGCCAAACCACTTCCGAATGGCCAGAATCACGATCTCAGGCACCCTTTCAGCCAAGTTCTGTGATGCCTCAAACACTACGTTCCCACTCTGAATGTAGGTCTTCACTCCCGTGCAGCCGGCCTCAGTGAAGATGTCCCTCAGATCTGCCATCGGTAACCTGTTCTTGCCGCCGACGTTGACGCCTCGGAGAAGAGCGACATACCGCTGCTCGCCTGTCTTCACAGGTGAATTACCTCCTTGAGCACGCTACTCATTCCGTGTAGCCACAACTCTGATTTGCGTCAACAGGCCTAGGTAAGTCACCGACTTCACGGCCACCCAACGTAAAGGTTCATAGTTTGCCCAGTCATGGTGTGGGCCGTCAGGGATTCGAACCCTGGACACGCGGATTAAAAGTCCGCTGCTCTGCCTGACTGAGCTAACGGCCCATTAACAGTTGAATTGTACAGCATACTGGCGCAGCTTGGTCACACCCGTATGACCGGAATGCCACCTACCTGCGGAGACTGCTAAGCGATCAGGCGAAATCGCATGATGGAGAGGAGACACCTGTTCCTAGAACGCCTCTATCTCCGACAGCGGCCAGTAGGATACCCAGACCTTCCCAATGATGTTCTCCAGAGGCACCGGCCCCCAGTTCTTTGAGTCGTTGCTCTGCAGCCTGTTGTCGCCTAGCACAAAGTACTCATCAGGCCCCATGACCTGTTCAATCATAGTGATACCCCGGGGGTCGTCTAAGGTGTACGGCTCTTCCAGTGCTCTGCCGTTGACGAAGACATTCCCATTCCTGATTTCCACGGAATCCCCCGGAACCGCAATGACTCGCTTCACAAAGTCCCGGGACGGGTCTACGGGGAACCGGAAGACCACGACATCCCCTCTCTTCGGTGGCTCGAATAGATACGACGACTCTTCATCGCCCAAAGCAACAAACGGGATGTACCTGGATAGATTGGCTAGACCGATTTGTGAATAGGCCAGTTTGTTGACCAGCAGGTACTGGTCCTCATCCAGCGTAGGCCTCATGCTAAAGCCGTCGACGCGAACATTTTGCACGGTGCCTTGCAGTCCGGTGAAGAGTATCAACGTCAGCAGGATCGTTTGTAAGATTTCGCGGAGCGTTTTACGCATATCATTAATTACAGCCGGCTTCTTATTCTACCATTACTAACGTAGCTGCGTTGCGAACTGTCTGGCTCCCCTGCCCTTCTCAACCCGGCCAAAACCCGGCGCACCCCTGTATTGCTTGTAATTATATCGCATGGGTACAATGTTAGCTGTTCCCCACGGCAGGCAAAATTGGTACTCAGCGACAGAACCATCAGAGAAGAGATAGCCGGCGGTCATATCGTCATAGACCCCCTGGACGAATCGTCTATTCAGCCGGCGTCGGTAGACTTGCGTCTGGGGCACAAGCTGAGGGTGTTCCGCAGCCACAGGCTTCAGGTCATCGATGTCAGGGAGCCTATGGAGCAGCTCACCGAACTCGTGGAGATAGACGGAGCCAACCCCTTTGTGCTCCATCCCGGCGAGTTTGCGCTGGGAGTTACCCTTGAATCGATATGCCTTTCCAACAGTGTCGTGGGACGTCTGGATGGAAAGAGCTCCCTGGGACGTCTTGGGCTTGTTGTGCACTCCACGGCAGGCTTCGTAGACCCCGGTTGGCAGGGGAATCTCACGCTGGAGCTGAGCAACCTCGCCAACCTGCCCATAAACCTCTACGCCAGGATGAAAGTCTCCCAGATCTCATTCATGCGCTTGACTACCCCTGCCGAGAACCCCTACGGTTCTGCCAGCATAGGCAGCAAATACAGGGGCCAAGACGAACCTACCCCAAGCCGGTACTACTTGAACTATGCCGCAGACAGAGGCGAACGCGGGGAATAGGCCGTCCCCCTACATGCACCGTGCCTTGGAACTGGCGCGGCAGGCCCTTGGCAGTACAAGCCCCAATCCTGCTGTCGGCGCTGTCATTGTGCAGGACGGCCGCATCGTGGGTGAGGGCTTCACCCAGCCTGCCGGTCACGACCACGCCGAGATTGTGGCCTTGGCCCAGGCCGGAGAAAAGGCTCGATGCTCTACGATGTACGTCACACTGGAACCCTGCCCTCATACCGGTCGTACACTGCCATGCACGGAAGCCATCCTTAAAGCAGGCGTATCGGAGGTGCACTTCTCCCTAATAGACCCCAATCCCCTGGTTTCAGGCAAAGGGTTGCAAGAGCTTCAGGGAAAAGGCGTCGTTGTCCACACCGGCCAGGGTGAAGACATTAGCCGCAGGCTCAACGAGGCGTATATCAAGTACATCACTCGTGGAACGCCGTTTGTCACGGCAAAGTTTGCCGCCAGCTTGGATGGCAAAATCGCTGCCCGTAGCGGAGACTCGCGCTGGATTTCCTCCAGCGAGTCCCGGCAATGGGCGCACAGGATAAGGGCGGCCTCGGATGCCGTAATGGTGGGCATCGGAACCGTCCTTGCCGATGACCCGCTGCTCACGGCAAGAGATGAGAATGATGCTCCGCTATCCAAGCAGCCGCTTCGCGTCATAGTGGACAGCCGCCTCCGCATCTCCACCACGGCCAGGCTCTTCAGTCAGCCCGGATCTATTCTCATTGCAACCGGTCATCCCGACCCAAAGGTGGTTTCAGAGATCAGAGCGCTCGGTGCGGACGTAGCCCTTCTGCCAGCGGAAGACGGACGTGTGGACTTGGAGGCTTTGCTTTCCCTGCTCGGCGAGCGGCAAGTCACCAGCTTGATGGTGGAGGGCGGCTCGGAGTTGTTGGGCTCCTTCTTCGACCGGAACCTTGTGGACAAGGTTGCCGCCTGCATTGCGCCTGTCATAATAGGAGGCGCGACGGCAAAGCCGTCCGTGGGAGGTCATGGCAGCAACACCATGGCTGAGGCCTACCGCTTGCGCAACGTAGAGGTGGAATCAATAGGCGACGACTTGATAGTAACCGGCTACCCGCACCGCGGTGAGCAACAGGATATACAAGGGGGGCTAACTTGTTTGCAGGAATCGTAGAGGAAGTCGGCAGAGTAGTAGAGGCAAAACCGGATCGCCTGGTCATTCAGGCCGGTGCCGTCCTGGAAGGCGTCAGGGTTGGCGACAGCGTGAACATAAACGGAGCGTGCCTTACTGCCGTGGACGTAGTGGACAACCGCTTCACCGTGGATGTCTCGCCCGAAACGCTGCGGCGCACCAACTTGGGCGCACTCAAACCCGGAGACCCCGTCGACTTGGAGCGCGCCCTTGCAGTTTCCGACCGCATAGGCGGGCACATCGTTCAAGGTCATGTGGAAGCAACGGGGAAGGTGATATCCATAGAGCACGACGGCGATTCCCTGGTGGTGCGGTTTCAAGCTCCTCCCCAGATAATGCGTTACGTTGTAAGCAAGGGGTTCATTGCCGTGGACGGCATCAGCCTCACCGTGGTAGACCGCGATTCTTCATCGTTCTCCGTATCTGTGATACCATATACGCGTGACCACACCGTACTGGGAGGCAGACAAGCGGGCGACCAGGTCAACCTGGAAACCGATATAGTGGCGCGGTACGTGGAGCAGTTTGTCAACCCGAATAGAGCCTCCTAGAAGTTACCCAATACAGGAAAATTGATGCCTTTATGCACCGTTGAAGAAGCGGTCGAGGACATACGGCAAGGAAAGTTCGTCATCATTGTGGATGACGAAGACCGCGAGAACGAAGGCGACCTGGCCGTAGCCGCTCAGTTCGCTACCCCGGAGGCCATCTCGTTCATGGCCAACCACGGACGCGGCCTCATCTGCATGCCCATTATCGGCGAAAGGCTCGATAGCCTGGGCATCGACCTCATGGTGGGCGGGAATACGGCTCGACTCGGCACCGCTTTCACCGTTTCCGTCGATGCTGTCGTGGGCACCACCACCGGCATATCCGCGGGCGACCGTGCCGCGACGGTGCAGGCCCTCCTCGACCCCAATACCAAGCCCTCCGACCTGGCCCGCCCCGGCCATCTATTCCCGCTCCGATATGCGGAAGGCGGCGTCCTCGTCCGAGCCGGGCAGACCGAAGGCATCGTAGACCTGGCCAGGATGGCCGGGCTTTACCCTGCTGGTGTCATCTGCGAGATGATGAACCAGGACGGCACTATGGCACGCCTTGGAGCTCTCGAGGAGTTCGCTGACGAACACGACATCAAGATAATCAGCATCGCCCAGCTGGTGGCCTACCGCAAGCAGCACGAAACCCTGATCACGCGCATCACCGAGACCAAGCTACCCACCGTATACGGGGACTTCACCGCTATAGCATACAAAAGCGCCATTGACGCGGAGGAGCACGTCGCTCTGGTCAAGGGCAACGTCGCCTCGGAACAGCCCGTACTGGTCAGAGTGCACAGCCAGTGCCTTACCGGCGACACCTTCGGCAGCCTTCGCTGTGACTGCGGCGAGCAGGTCCGCAAATCCCTGGAAACCATCCAAGAGGACGGTCGCGGCGTCCTTCTCTACATGCGTCAAGAAGGCCGCGGCATTGGGCTGCACAACAAGCTGCGTGCTTACCAGTTGCAGGACACCGGACTGGACACGGTGGAGGCCAACGAGAAGCTGGGCTTTCCCCCCGACCTGCGCTGGTACGGCATCGGCGCCCAGATTCTGGTGGACCTTGGCATTCGCAATATTCGTCTTCTCACCAACAACCCCAGGAAGGTTGTCGGCCTGGACGGCTATGGGCTCAACATCGTGGAGCGCGTCCCCATCCAGATACCTCCCAACGACGTCAACAAGCGGTATCTCCAAACCAAGCTCACCAAGCTCGACCATCTCTTGCAGGCTGAGCTTATGGAGCCTGAGGCCCAGCGGCCCGTCGTTCAAGATCGGTAGCCATGGTCAGGGAGCTAAAGGGCAACCACAACGGCAACGGCCTTCATATCGCCATTGTGGTGGCCCGATTCAATGAAACGGTCACTTCCAAGCTGCTACAGGGCGCATTGGACGGTTTATCCTCGCACGGCGTCCTGGAGCAGGACATAACCGTGGTCTGGGTGCCCGGTTCGTTTGAACTCCCCGTTGCCGCACAGAACTTGATTGACACCGGTGAATTCGACGCCGTCATCTGTCTGGGCGCTGTCATCAGGCACGAAACGGACCACCATCTATACGTCGCTCGGGAAGCTACGCACGGTATAGCCGGCGTATCGCGAGAGACCGGTGTGCCCACCATCTTCGGCGTCCTCACCACGGACAGCGAAGAGCAGGCGATGGCTAGGGCCGGCGGCAAGGAAGGCAACCGCGGCTATGATGCCGCTCTTGCCGCCATAGAAATGGCCACGCTGATGCGGGAGATCTCCGGCTTGGGGTGAGGTGAGCGCCCTTCTATGTATGAGACCCGTTGCTTTGGAGGGCCGGACGACCCTCTGATGATGCGCTACCACGACGAGGAGTGGGGAGTCCCCGTCCATGATGACAGGCTCCTCTTTGAATTCCTTTGCCTTGAAGGAGCCCAGGCTGGTCTTTCCTGGCAAACCATACTGAACAAGAGAGAAAACTACCGGGCAGCCTTTGACAACTTTGACGCCGAGAAAATCTCCAAGTACACAAACAGAGAGAAAAAGCGCCTCCTTGCCAATGAAGGAATCGTACGCAATAGACTCAAAGTTGATGCCTTTATAAGCAACGCACAACAGTTCCTCTGCCTACAGAAGGAGTTCGGCTCGTTCGACAAGTTCATCTGGCAGTTCACTCCTCAGGAGGGCTACCGTAGACCAGGTGAGTTAACGTTTGAAACCGTGCCGGCCATGACGCCGCAGTCCCACGACATGTCAAGGGAACTAAAGAAACGTGGCTTCAGATTTGTAGGGCCCACCATTTGCTACGCTTTCATGCAGGCAGTAGGCATGGTCAACGACCATATAAGCAACTGCTTCCTAGCGCCGAAGACCGGCTGATTCCTAAGCAGGCAACCCGACAGGCAAGTCCACCTCGTACTTGCTCACAAGCTCATCGAGAAAGGCCGCCGTCTTCTCATCCGGTTCAGTCAAAGGCAGCCGTGGCTTGCCCACGTTGAAGCCGGCGAGGTTGGTGGCGTATTTAACCGGGATCGGATTGGAGACCACGAACAGCCCCTTGAACAGCGGCAGCATCCTGCGATGTTCCAGTGCCGCGCCGTTCACGCTCCCATCCAAGAGCATCTGCATCATAGCTTTGATCTGTCGACCCACCAGGTGGGATGCCACGCTGACCACGCCGTATCCTCCCAGGCACATGATGTGGAAGGTATCGGCATCGTTGCCGCTCCACACCTTGAACCTATCCGGCGCTCCGTCGATGATCGTGGCAATCTGCTCGAAGTCCGCGCTGGCCTCTTTGACGCCCAGAACGTTGTCTATTTCGCTCAACCTCAGCGTTGTATCCGCCGTAAGGTTGGTGATAGTGCGGCTGGGCACGTTGTACAGGATGACCGGCAGATGGGTGCTCTCCGCGATTGTCCTGAAGTGTTGATACAACCCTTCCTGGGTGGGCTTGTTGTAGTATGGGACCACGTGCAAGACCGCGTCAGCGCCGGCCTCTTCAGCGTCTTTGGTGTACTCCACCGCCTCGTGGGTGTTGTTGCTCCCCGCGCCTGCCACCACGGCCCCCCTGCCCTTCAGCGCGCCGCTCACCTCGGCGAACATGCGGCGCTGTTCATCTCTGCTCAGTATCGGCGACTCGCCCGTAGTGCCCACTACGATAACGCCGTCGCTGCCTGAATCCACCAGGGCCACGGCAAGGCGCTTAGCCTGTTCATAGTCCACGCGCCCTTCATCATCAAAGGGGGTAACCATTGCCGTGAGGAGTCTTCCTATCTCAACCATCTCACACCTTCCCCGGAGAATAGAGCGATTTTATCACAATCCTACCCTTGGTGGGTAAATGTCCAGCTAGTTGAGGACTGGCCGGAAGGTAGCTCTTCCTAGTCTGTTGACTGCTTTCTGACAACGGGGCTAGCCGATTAGGCTCGCTGAGCGGCCTCGACCATAGGTAAACGTTCGACTGTTGGGTCCTGAGCCATCTTTGCGATGAAGACGCGCATTGCCTTGTTTGTCCTCTCGTGAAGGGCATGGGCGAGCCTAAAGTCGCCATCGTCCTCCTGGGCACAGGCCCAGAAGAGGAGAGCTGTGGCGGCGGTCGTGTTCAGGGCCAAAAACATATTGACGCACAGGTCTCTGTAAAAGTAGGGAATGACAAACTCTTCCCCTTCGTGTGAGGTCCGATAGGCGAAGATGTGATCCAGCGTGTTCGGATGCAGGTAGAAGTCGCTGAACGCGCCGTACTCCCTCTCATTTAGGGGAATCGGCAAACGCTCCTGCTTCAGCATCCCCCTCACTTTCTCCGCGCTGAAATTCTTCCTCCTCTGTCTCCTGCTGCCAAGCCGGTAAGCATCGAGCTCGTCGCGAGAGGCCATCAAGAGCGCCATGAGATTGACCGTCTCCCCCAGTGGCCGAAAGAGTGCGCCAGCCTCGCTGTGGTATCCGCAGGCAGTGAGGGGGAGAATCGCTCTGATGCGGCTGATGCAAGTCGCCACCAAGTGCTTTTCCGGATGGTCATCGTCGCATCCCCATCTGCAATCAATAAACCTGTCGAGGGCCAGCATCGTCTCCCCAAAGGCTTCCAAGATGTCCAGATCACCCTCGCCGTTGTAGGACTCTATCCACTCGAAAAACAATCGCTGGTACTCGTTGTTCTGGACTCCGATGTCCCTCAAGAAGTCCCGTCCAGCCGTCATGTCACTCTCCCCCGCCACCTTTGTAGTAGGTCTTATACAGCCTTAGGGGAAAGACTGGGCTCATTATCTACATCTCCTCTCCGATGTGAATCCATCGGCAGGGGCTGTAGTTCGTTCCTTAGGTAAGCCCCAGGATCCCCTCCAACCCCACTTCAAACCCGCGACGCTTGGCGACCTCTTTCACCGCCAGCAGCACGGCGGGCATGAACGACTCGCGGCTAATCGAATCGTGCTTGAGGCTCAGCGTTTGCCCCAGCGCTCCAAACACCACCTCGTGGTGGGCTAAGCGCCCGGGCATCCGCGTGCTGTGGATCGATACTCCGCTGTAATCTCCGCCCCTGGTGCCGGGCAGAGGCTCCTTTTCCGGGTCGGGGTGCTTGAAGCTCTTGTTCTCGGCGATTGCCCTTGCCAGGGCCAGCGCCGTCCCTGACGGAGCGTCGATCTTGGCCTCGTGGTGGGCTTCGTGTATATCGGCGTAGTCAAAGAAGCGGGCCGCTATCTTGGCCAAGTGCGTCAGTACCACCGCTCCCAGGGCAAAATTCGGCACCACCAGCACACCGACTTCATTGCTGCTACTGAGCTCTCTCAGCGCTTCCAGCTCAGGTTCTCCCATGCCGGATGTGCCGATGACCACGTGGACTCCCTTCTCGGCAGCCCCGCGCGCCGCTTCCACGCTTGCCGTGGCTATGGAGAAGTCTAAGAGGACGTCTGCTTCCACGCGTGTGAGCAGGTCAGTTACGCTATTTGCATAGGGGATTGCGCCCGAGCCGTTCGGCAGGTCG
>DAOUJH010000014.1:0-25225 GCA_034422935.1 Dehalococcoidia bacterium
GACGACTCGCTCGGCTGGGCCAACACCGGCCTGAGCTGGTCCGTCGGCGATACGGTGTCGCTGAGCCTGACGGAGCCCTACACGCCCCCGACGACCACCACCGAGTACTGGTCGGACACGCTCTCAGTGAAGACCGTGGACTATGGATTCGGCTGTGGGTACAGGACCGGTCAGCCGAATTGCTTCAATGCGCTCACGCCCAACTTCGGGATCTTCAGGTACCCCGCCACCGGAACGGCTACTTACGACGTCAAGCTGGTGCACGTCGCCTACGGAGACACCCTCCAGCTCATCCTGAACGCGGACCCCGTGGACGCGGACGGCACGAGGACGGAGCGGTCGCGCATGGCGCTGAACGTGGGCGACAGGCAGTTCCTCGTCAAGGACGCCATGGTCAGCTACGGCATTGCCGACGGCAATGTGTGGACCAACGAGGACGCATGGGTGCTGACCTGGCACAACTCCGGCCTGAGCTGGTCAGAAGGCGACTCGGTGTCGCTGAGCCTTGTCACCCTGCCCGCCGGCGGCCTGTAGCCCCAACCGTCGTACCCGCGCATCCGTCGTACCCGCGCATCCGTCGTACCCGCGAAGGCGGGTACCCAGGAGCGGGGCGGAGGGGCATCCGCTCGTGGTGAGCCTAGAGTTTACCCTGAGCATAGCCGAAGGGAACGACGGTTGGGGGCGAACGGGGTTTGCGGGCGAGGCAGCGGACTCCAAAGTCCGCTCGTGGTGAGCTTGTCGAACCACGCCAGGGGGATGCGCCCTTCGATAAACTCAGGGCGAACGGTGTTGTATGGGCGGGGCAGCGGACTCCAAAGTCCGCTCGTGGTGAGCCCAGAGTTTATCCTGAGCATAGCCGAAGGGAACCACGCCAGGGCGAACGGGGTTTGCGGGCGAGGCAGCGGACTCCAAAGTCCGCTCGTGGTGAGCTTGTCGAACCACGCCAGGGGCGAACGGGGTTGTATGGGCGGGACAGCGGACTCCAAAGTCCGTTCGTGGTGAGCCCAGAGTTTATCCTGAGCATAGCCGAAGGGAACCACGCCGGGGCGCGGGGAGCCTGCCCTGAGCGCAGCCGAAGGGTCTTGCCCGCGAAGGCGGGCATCCAGGGGCGGCGGGGTTGTGTCATTCTGATGAGTGGAACGAAGAAGAATCCAAAGCCTCTGTCCGCAAACCTACCATGCATCCGTCGTACCCGCGTAGGCGGGTACCCAGGAGCGGGGCGGAGGGGCATCCGCCCGTGGTGAGCCTAGAGTTTACCCTGTGCCTGCCCAAGGGAACCATGTGAGCGGGAAGATAAACCAAGAATCCACAGACACACCTTACCCGCGAAGCGTGTCCCCAACCCGATCAGGCAGGCTCAAGAAATATGATGTTTGGCAATCGCTTCGAAGTCGATTTCTATGATTAGTTGCCTAGGCTTATTGACTTCCACCTTGATAAACCCTAAATCGTGTAACCTAAGGAGTTCCCTTATAAAGGTTCGCCTAGTTACATTGCGATACGCTCCCTCTACATACGGAGAACTCGCTAATTCGTCAAGTTCTATTTGTCGGGATGGTCTTTCAGAAAACGGGTCTATCGGCTCCGTCTCACTCAACAGATAGATCAACAGTTGGTATTCCCTTTCGTTTAGCATCCTACGGCGCTCACTAACTCTCTCATTAAAGGCGGTTACCAGCATCTGACGGTACATCACACGATTTATTTTGGTCTTGATGAAGTTGTTTATACCTTCCAGTTCCTTTACGAATCCCTTCACTCCGAATGTCACGAACGAAGTAGCGTTAAACGGTTGGGTACGTCGGGTTTCCTGAAGCAAGACCTTGTATTGGTCTCCGCTGCTGTAGAAGAAGTTGGATAGGCCGTAGAATCCGTGGACATTGTAACCGTTCTGAAAGAGAATACCGGCTTCAAGCAACCTAGACACCCGTCCGTTCCCATCTCCAAACGGATGAATTGTCACTAAGAAGAAATGCGCCAAGAGTGCTCGTGTCACTGGATGTTCACTACGCAGACGTTTTGAGTTCACAAACCTAACAAACTCTTCCATAAGGTCAACTAGGGTGTCGTGAGGAGCACCAATATGTACACCACCTGTGTCTGGAGAGCCTACTTGTACAGATTGTGCGCGAAGTGCACCGGGGATATTATTGCTTTCATCCGAACGCTCAGTAATCATCCTATGCATGTCGAGGATATCGCTTAGTCTGACTGGTGGTTTGTCAGGAGCGAATCGATCCTTTACCCAATCTTGTGCCTTGGCCGCATTCCGGATTTGTTGTTGCTCTCTCGTTATGTACCCTGTTGACGCGCCACTCTCCTTATCAGCTACATCTATCTGATAAGAAGCCTCTGCTTCTGATAGAGGATTTCCCTCAAGCGCAGTTGTTCCGTGAACAGCTCGCACTCTGTTCAATCGGTCCAACTGTACGCGCCATTCAGGTGCCAGAATAAGATTGAGGGCAGTTTGCTTATGAGCCTCAATTGTTACTAACGAATCGTACATTCTCGTTCTATCAAGTTGGTAATCAAATCGAAACTCCTCCCAAAATCTTCGGGCATCCAATGTTCCCTACCTCCTTCTCTGACCAGTTCTTTGGCAGTTTATTTGGCAGTTTATTTGACAGGTATTAAGGATCTCTTTCGTGCTTGAAATGTACTATGTCAAGCTTGATGATGTCAACTCTATGGCAGCTTAGTTGACCTTATACATGACCACCTAATTGACAAGAATTTAAGGGGTTTGCTACATCCTTCTACTTCAGGGGCTTTAGAGGAAGGCGCGAGAATCCACCCGCCAAGCCAATTTGTTCCAATTTGCACAAATCCAAGGTATAATGCCTTGACCGGACACCTCCCTCTACATGAGCGGAGGTGCATTCTTTAGTGGACTAATGAACGTTTCTATACTTCTTGCCTTGGGTGCTATGATGGCCGGCGCCCTCTCCGACCTTATTTACCGCGTCGTCCAGCGCAAGGGCATCGATCCACCCACCTTCGTCTTCTACCAGTCGGCCACCTTCACCCTTACCGTCTGGACCATTGCCGTAGCCACCGGCCAGGTCTCCGACATCCTGCCCTCCACCTGGCTCTTCGGGTTGCCCATTGGACTGGTGAGCTACATAGGCATCCTTCTCTTCGTCATCAGCATGAAAGAGGGCAGCGCCAGCGTGAACGCCCCCATATTCCGCCTCAGCTTCGTCATCACCTCCGTGGCGGCCATATTCATCCTGCACGAACCCCTCAACCTGCCCAAGCTCATTGGCATACTTCTCGCCGTGGGCGGCGTCCTCTCCCTCGCCGACCTTGCCGCCCTCAGGTCCGGCCGCGGCGCCAGTCCGCGCTCCATGCTCCTCCTACTCGCCGCCACCCTCGCCTTTGGCATCGCCGGCGTGCTGAACAAAGAGGCCACCAACCAGGGCAGCGCAACCATACCGCTGGTCATCGTATCCACCATCACCTTCAACGGCTCCTCCTTCCTCCGCATGCTGCTCAGCCGGAAGCTCCGGCCCAACCCGCTCACCATGCGCATCGCCCCCTTTGTCGGCCTTCTCCAGCTTTCCTGGACGTTACTGCTCATCGAGTCGCTCCAAACCGGCGACGCCTCCATCAGCTTCCCCATCGTCCAGCTCAGCTTTGTGCTAACCGCCATCCTGGCCGTGGCCTTCCTCAGAGAACGGGTAACCAAGGGCTTGGTAACCGGCCTCTCAGCGTCTACACTGGCCGTACTATCCTTTGCCTTTGCCTGATATGAACGAAGCCATGACAACAGCGTCAATCACACCCGCCAAGCCGCCCGGGCCGTTCAGCGTCCTGTTCAACAGGAACTTTCGCCTTCTCTGGGTGGCCGGACTGTTCCGCTTCCATGCCCGCTGGATGGAGCTGATAGTCCTTGGCTGGATCATCCTGGAAGTCACCGACTCCCCCTTCCTTGTCGGCACGCTTGGCTTCTTCCGCATGGCCGCCATGCCCATCCTGGGGTTGCCCGCCGGCATCATGGCCGATCGTCTCAACCGCAAGCTCATCATTGTACTCACGGAAGGCATCAACGCCGTGTTCTCCGTACTCCTCTTCATCCTGGTCGCCAGCGGTTCCATCCAGTTCTGGCAGATAGCCGCGCTCACCCTGGCCATGGGCACCGTCTGGGTCAGCTCCTTCCCATCGCGCACCTCCATAGTGCAGGACCTTGTCGGCTCCAATAGGTTGACCAACGCTATGTCGCTCGACATGTCGGCCATGACCGCCAGCAAAATGATCGGCCCCATCCTTGCCGGTCTGATACTCGCCTTTGTCGGCGCCGAGGGAGCCACCTTTACTCTTGCCGCCCTCTATACCGTAGGATTCCTTCTCCTCATTCCGGTACGTGTGCCGCAGCGTACCGTCACCATGCAGAGAGAGCCTATGAAGCAGCTTCTCTCAGAGGGAGTGCGATTCGTGGTCAAAAGCCCGGTGCTCCTTGCCGCCATCCTCATCACCGTCACCGCCAACATGCTCATCTTCCCCTTCATGGTGATGATTCCGGTCTTTGCCCGCGACGTCCTCCAGGTCAACGAGACGCTGATGGGTATACTCGCCGCCGCCGACGGCCTCGGCGCGCTGATCGGCGCTCTGTTCTTGGCCTCACGGCGCAGCATCAGGAGCCCGGGCATGATATACGCCTTCGGCACCGCCGTTGCCGCCGTTGCCGTCCTCGCCTTTGCCCAGTCGACCAGCTATGCCTTGTCGCTCAGCCTGCTGCTGGCCTCCGGGCTCTCATTCGCCGGATTCACCGTCATGCAGCCGGTGCTCATGATGCTCGGCGCTCCGCCGGAGATGAGGGGACGATCCATGGGAGTGAACATGATGGCCGTCGGCGCAGCGCCCATCGGCTTTCTGCTCACCGGCGCAATGTCCCAGGCATGGGGCGCGCCCACCGCCGTCACCATCAACTGCATCGCCGGGCTGGTCTGCATGCTCGGCATCATCGCTTTCTTCCCCTCCGTAAGACGCAGGACCACCTTCCCCGAACAGGAAGAGATTACCGTCACCCCCACAGGCGCCGCGCCGCCGCCCTCATCGGGCGCTGGCCGCTCATCCTGAGCCTGTAGAACCACGCCGGGGTGGGGGGAGCCTGCCCTGAGCCTGCCCCAACCGTCGTACCCGCGAAGGCGGGTACCCAGGCGCGGAAACGGCCCCCCACTCATGGTAAGCCCCTAACCCCGTTCGTGGTGAGCCTAGAGTTTTACCCTGAGCGCAGTCGAAGGAACCACGCCGGGGCGGGGGGAGCCTGCCCCAACCGTCGTACCCGCGAAGGCGGGTACCCAGGAGCGGGGCGCTGCCACCCGTTCGTGGTGAGCCTAGAGTTTATCCTGAGCATAGCCGAAGGGAACCACGCCGGGGCGTGGTGTACCCAGGCGCGGAAACGGCCACCCGCTCGTGGCGAGCCTAGAGTTTACCCTGAGCGCAATCGAAGGGAACCACGCCGGGGCGTGGTGTACCCAGGCGCGGAAACGGCCACCCGCTCGTGGCGAGCCTAGAGTTTATCCTGAGCATAGCCGAAGGGAACCACGCCGGGGCGGGCATCCATCCCCCCCCCGTCATGCTGAGGAACGCCCCTTTCACTGTCATTCTGAACGAAGTGAAGAATCCAAAGCCTCTGTCCGCAAACCCCGTCTGTATGCCCGTATGTCCGCCCCCCTGCCACATCCCCCTTCCCCACACCGCCACCCTCCCCGTATCCTGTATCCATGAACACTGCCCCTAAACTACCGGCCCTCCACAACTACAACGGTCGCATCCATGACGACTTTTGGATTTGTTTCTCACACCCAAAAAATATTTGGTTCGTTTTAGCCTTGCTAGTTGACATAACGTCTGAAACAATTCGCTCCGAAAACAGCCCACACAATCATGATCGACGTGGCCCTCGCCGCCTCCCCTCTTGCCCGTTTGCCTGTCGCCCTATATCATCCAGCCAGAAGCCATTCGCACATACCAAAGGGAGGTTGACCATGACCACCACGCAGACCTTTGAAGAGGCAGTACAGGAGTTCCTAGACCGCACGCGGGACCAGATAGACCACGAGTCCCAGGAGAACCTCCCGCCGCTGCTTCCCTCTCCGTACGAACAGGACGGCCCCCACTACGAGTCCGCCTTCAAGTTCGACTCCAAGACCATCGGCAGCTACGCCCTCAGCATAGGTGACGACAATCCTCTATACACAGACCCCGACTACGGCAAGAACACCCGCTACGGCACGCAGATAGCGCCGGGCAACGCCCTTGCCCTGGTGCGATACCCCGCCGTGCACGGCGCGCGCCGCGAAGGCGGCTACCCCGTGGCCAACTTCTTCTCCGGCACCGCATGGGAGTTCTACGACGTCGTCAGGCTTGGCTCGCGCTTCCGCTCCTCCAAGAAGACCAAGGAGATCGTGGAGAAGATAGGCTCCCGGGGCACCCTCTACTTCCTGGTCACGGAGCTCATGTACTGGGACTACCACGGAGACCTTCCCGCCAAGTGCTACGGCACCCTGACCATGGTGCCGCAGGAGTCGATGGGCGCCACCCGCACCATGGACGTGGAGCGCCTCGGCGAGAAGATGCTCTACGAACGGGGCACCCACGAATACAGCAGCGATGAGCTGCAGAAGGTTCTCGCGGAGCTTACCGAGCAGCCCCGTCGCGGCGACGATACCCTGTTCTGGGAAGACGTCGAGGTCGGAGAGAAGATCGGCCCCATGGTGCTGCCGCCCTGGAGCCACCAGGACCACATGGCGCCCGGCATCGTCAGCTCCTGCACCACCCGCGGCGAGGACGGTTCCGGCGACGCCATCGCCTTCGAGCCAGCCTACCGCAACGCCAGAAAATGGAACGAGATGCGCTACAATCCGGTGACCCGCTGGCCCTGGAACTCCAAGGGCATCGAGCACGACGACGCCCTCCTTGCTCCCTACCGCGGCCTGCCAGGCCCCTTCGACAGCGGCGTGCAGCGCGTCCAGATACCGCAGAAGCTGCTCCGCGACTGGATGGGCGACGACGGCTTCATCCGCCGCATGTATACCGGCATGCGACGCCCCGTGTTCTACGCCGACGCCTGCTTCTACCATGGTGAAGTGGTCAAGAAGTTCACCGAGACCCAGACCGGCGACGACACACCCGGCGGCACGCCGGGCCAGGCCGAATATCACGCCGTGGGCATCAAGATCAGCGGCAGCAACCAGGTCGGCGAGGCCCAGCTTGTCGGCACCGCCACCGTCTACCTCCCCTCGCGGGACGGCGGGCCGGTGCAGTTGCCCGTGCCGCACCAGGGAAGGCCGCCGTTCGTCCCCTACAACACCTTCTACAAGGACTGGTACTAATAAGAAGCCCCCGGAACTGGGGGCTTCTTATACGGTAGCTTGGAACGAGAGTATCAAGCCAAGTTACCTGCCTTCTCACGGTTGCATTTTTCACAGAGCAACTGGATGTTGCGTGTAGTGTTGCCCCCTCCTTTGGACAGGGGGATGATGTGATCGAACTCAAGCGATTCTTGGCTGCCGCATTTGACGCACCGGCCTCTATCGCGCTGCCAGACGTTCACCTTTACATCGTCCGGTATCGGTTGCCTACGCCTGGTTAACTTTGAGCTGCCCTGATTTATGCGTGCGGCAGCTCTTTCTACTCTCTTTCTCCTCTGCTTTATGTTGTCAACAATAAGAATGGCCGCTTCTTTGACTGAGAACTGCTCGTCTTCCCAGTAGAACTCGTCTTTGAACATCCACCATGTCTTATTGCTAAGCGGATCGGTCATCACCGTCACAGGTCTTTGCTGCTGCTGTTCCATCAAGCCGCTGTACGTCTTGTTATCTATCTCTTCTGCTTGGGACCTGCCGCTCTGAAAGCGCCAATGCACCTTCTTCCAGAACAAAGAGCCTTGTTCTCTAGACGAAAATCTACCCTTTGGGTCTCGTTTGAAAGTCACTCGCTGCTCCAACCTGCCTAGCTACTTTAGTACTACTCAGTATATCCAAAGCGCCTTTATGTTACACACCCCCAACACTTGACCCCTGACAAGCCCGTTCGTAGAATTGCGCCATCATCCAAGCCATTACCATCATCCGCCAAGGAGGTTGATGTCATGACTACGCAGACATTTGAAGAAGCCATCCAAGAGTTCCTGGAGCGTTCCCGTGAGATGCTCGGTGAGGAGACCACGGAAAGCCTGCCCCCCGGCCCTCCGTCCCCGTATCGACAGGACGGCCCGCCTTACGAATGCGCCATCCGCCTGGACGAACGCACCATTCGCAACTACGTGCGCACCATCGGAGAGGACAACCCTCTCTACACCAACCCGGCCTACGCCAAGAGCAGCAAGTACGGCTGCCTCACCATACCCGGCCCCTTCCTTTCCATGGTCCGCGGCATCACCGCCCACGGCGCGCAGTCCGGCGAGGCGGGACGGCAGCGGCCCGAAGGCTATCCCGTAGCCAACTTCTTCTCCGGCACCGCCTGGGAGTTCTTCGACGTGCTCCGCATCGGATCCAAGTTCAGCTCCTCCATGGTCACCAAGGAGCTCATCGAAAAGCCCGGCTCGCGGGGCAACCTCATGTTCTTCATCTCGGAGCTGTTCTTCTGGGACGACCACGGCGACCTTCCCGCCAAGTGCTCCGGCACCCTCATCATGGTGCCCATCGAGACCATGGGCGCATCCCGCACCATGCCCGTCGAGCGCCTCGGCGAAAAGCTCCTCTACGACCGCAACGTCTCCAACTACTCCCCGGAGGATATCCAACGTCTGCTGGAAGACGTGGAGAACGTGAGGCGTCGCGGCTCCGATACCCTGTACTGGGAGGACGTGGAGATCGGCGAGAAGCTGGGCCCGATGGTCATACCGCCATGGACGCTGCAGGACTACGGCGCGCCCCGCATAGTCAACGAGGCTGTCCACGGCTCCTCGGAAGGCCCCGGCGATGAGATGGCCTTCGAGCAGAAGTTCCGCCAGTTCAAGGAAAACCGCGGCGGCGCAGGCGGCGAGCAGGCCGTCATCCACCCCGCCACACGCTGGCCATGGTCACCCGCCGACGAGCATGAAGACGCTCTTATGGCCGCCTACCGCGCCCAGCCCGCCCCCTTCGACGGTGGCGTGCAGCGCGTCCAGATACCCAACCGGCTCCTCAGCGACTGGATGGGCGACGAAGGGTTCGTCCGCCGCCAGTACACCGCCATCCGCAAGCCCGTCTACTACGGCGATACCACCTACTACACCGGCGAAGTGGTCAAGAAGTTCAAAGAGGTCCAGGAGGGCGCCGGCGAGCAAGGCGGCGCGCCCGGCAAGCGCGAATACTACGCCGTGGGCATCAATATCGAAGGGCGCAACCAGGTTGGCGAGGTCAGCACCCCCGGCACCGCCACTGTCTACCTCCCCTCGCGTGAAGCCGGCCCCGTCGTGCTGCCCATACCACACTCCGCCCGTCCCCCCTTCGTCGACTACCAGACCTACTACAAAGGGTGGTACTAGAGCCAGTATACGCAGTGTGAACACAAAAGGGGCGGTTCGCGAACCGCCCCTTTTGTGTTGCCCGGAGCAGGCTTACCCTGACAGTGCCCGGTTTCCACTTACTCCACGTCGAGCGCGTTCGCTCGCTATATCAGGAAGTCGAACTTGATCTTGTAGTTGCAGACCAAGCGATGGGGAGTACATCCCTCCTGTACTCGCTGGCGAAGTAGTCGATGAAGTGGGCGCGGGACTCATTCTAAAAGCTCATCACGTAGTGGGGTGCGTCGATGATATGGCACACGCGGCGTGCATACTCCACGTCGTCGATGGGTGCAGAATCGCGTGCAACGTCCGAGAATCCGACCGGTCGTCGCTCCACGGATTCATGGTCACACCAGCCACATCGTAGCCCCTGCGACTTCAGCAGGGTCATTGCTGATCACTTCCAGGCCTCCCGTACCGTCCCTTGCAGTGCGCCGTGCGGCAGCAGCGCGAGTGAAGCCAGGGAATGCGCTCTCAAAATCAGGCGTCCCGCGTTGGCATGTAAGTCACATACAAAGTAGAAGCCGGCGGGTTTACCACCCGCCGGCTTCTTGATCATCCAATCGGCACTGGCAGAGGGCTGCTACTCCTCGATCACCGTCGTGCCTTCGTCGCTGCCGACTTCCGCAGTGAATTCTGCGTAGGTCAGGGTGGCAGTGGTAACCGTGTCCTGCCTGATCTGGCCCTCTGGCAGGTCGTTCGCCGTCACCGTGACGGTGAAGCTGAAGTCATCACCCGTAGCCAGTTCCTCACCGTGGTTGTAGGTCACCGTCGAGGTCTCGGCGTCTATCGTCGCCTTGGTGTCGTCCGACGTGGAATCGATGGTGAACTGAGCCGGCACTTCAACGGCCACACTCACTTCGGTCATCGGCGACCTACCCTGGTTGCTCACGACCACCGTGAAGGTAACCTCCTCACCTTCCCTGATCGGATCGACAGAGTCGGTGATTTGGATGGTGGCGCCAGTCGCAGCCAGTATCACGACATTCAGCTCGGCCTCGTCGCTGACGCCTTCGGTAGAGGTGGTGCTGGCTGTATTGACCATCGTTCCCACCTCATCGCCTTGCAGCGTCACAGTGACCGTGGCCTCGCCGTCGACTGCCAGGTTCCCAACCGACCAGGTTACGACGTCGCCGTCCTCGGATAGGGTGCCCTCGGGGCTGGACGCCACGTAGGACATGCCGCTTGCGATCGTGTCGGTGATTGTCACGTTGGTCAACGGCGCCTCACCGGTGTTGGTGGCGGTCAGAGTGTAGGTTGCCTCGTTGCCCACGAAGAGCGCCGTGCGACCGACCTTTTCGACCGTTATGGCGGGTACCAGGACCGTGGTGGTTGCCTGGGCCTGAGGCACCGTGTCAACCCCGTCGGCGGTGGCTGACGCAGTGTTCACCTTGGCGCCTGCCGTTGTCCCCCTGAGCGTCAGCGTGATGGTGGACAAGCCGTCGGGATCCAGACTGCCGATGTTCCAGGTCACCGTGCTGCCGTCATCTGAGACGGTACCGGCCGGGAGGCTGCCGACGTGCTCCGTACCAACAGGCAGGGTGTCGGTTACGGTTGTGTTTTCGGCGACACCGGTGCCGGTGTTGGAGACCGTTATGGTGTAGGCAAATATCTCATTTATCAGAGCCGTTTCTGGCCCGATCTTGGTGATGGCCAGCGCTGGCTGGACGACCGTGGTAGTGGCCTCGGCACTGGCCGTTGCGCCTTCTGTGGAGGACACAGCCACTTGGTTGGTCCAGTCGCCAGTCTGGTTCGCCTGCAGAACCACTGAGACCGATTCCGTATCGTCCGGGTTCAACGTACCCAGATCAATCGTCAGCTCGTTGTCAACCCGAATGCCCTCCGGGTCGGATGAGACTAAGCTCATGCCTGACGGTATGGTGTCCACCAATTGGATGCCCGTGCTTGCACCAGTGCCCGTACCGGTCACCTCAATGGTGTAGGTGAGGTTGTCATTGATGTTAGCCTGCTCCGGGCCGGTCTTGGTGACTTCCAAACCGCCTCTTATGACTTCCGTTACAGTGGTGTCTTCATCGCCGAGGCCCTCGGAAGACTTCGCCTGGTACGTGATTGTCTGTTCGCCTACGCTGGTGCCCTGGGCTGTCAGATCAACCGACATGGAGCCGCCGATTGCGATAGTGCCAAGGTCCCAGGTTACGACGGATTCGCTCTCTGTGCCGTCGTCCGTGGTAGTTTCTTCGTCCGTGGCGGTGCCTCCGTCTGTGGCGGACACATAGGCCAAGCCATCGGGCAGTGTGGCGGTAAGCTCAGTATTCGTTGCATCAAAGTTACCGGTATTGGTCACCGTGATGGTGTACATTGCGTTGTCAAGCAGGCCAATCTGTTCGGAGCCGGTTGTCTCTACATCCAGAATTGCCTGGGCCCACCGCTTCCGCATGCTTTGCGAGAACATGGTCTTGCCGCCCGGCTCCAGCACTTCAATGAATACGCTGTTGTCACCCAAGAGCGGGTCTACCTGCTCAAGAATGACGGAAGCCTGTCCGGAGGAGTCGGTTGTGGTTGTGATGACGTTGCTGTCTTCCGCCGCGTTTGCGAACCGGGCGTCCGGCTCGTCATCAGTTATGGTCCAGCGGACGGACGTGCCTTCAACAGGACTGCCGTCCGAGACGTTGGTTATCGTTACGTTCATGGGGTGAGGAGTGTTGGTGCGGTTGTCCGCGTCGGATGGGAACTCAGGACACCCGTCTACCCAGTGCACCACTCCAAAGACCTTGTGGACACTCTTATCCTCGATGCCGGGGGCGAAGGCGGTTACGTCGGTATCGCCCGGCCGTGTGGACACCAGAGTTGCGGTGGCCTCTCCGTCTGAGTTGGTGTTCACAACTGCGAAGGAGTTAGTCATCTTGGTGGGGCTGGTGCTACCCGCTACCTCGACGATGTCACCAACCGCATCCGGGAACCGGTTGAGCAAGAATTCGATGCGCCCGTCTGCCGAGGCGGTCTCGCCGGCAGCCAGGTTGGCCGTAATCTCATGCTGGTCAAGAATGCAGCTCCACGACTCCTCGGAACTCAGCGTCACCTCTGTAGGTACGCTAGCTTGGGGATTTGCGGGACTTTGGGGGTTGGACGCAATAGCATTGCCAATCAGGCCAACCAACAGGAGAAGTAATCCCATCGCGGGCAACGCTAGCCGCTTCGCATTAACCATCGAAACACCTCATTTGTCAACCGAACTTGCCGCCGGAGCAGACATATCTATAATCTAGGCGATAGTAGCATATTAAAATTCTGCTGTCTATTGCCTACAGAGAGCAATAATTACAATTTCATAACGTATTGTATACGTATAATCCGAACCGTGACAGTGGCCGGGCTCCTCTCTTGAGAGGTGGTTGTACACCAGGTCTTGCGTGAGTATCTGGCGGTGATCACTCGCCCGCAGACATGGCAAGTAGCAATTGCGCGGGAGGACACCCTTGACGATGTAGCACGGCTAATTGCCAGGTTCAGATCAGGTATTGCAAGTCCGGGGTTTAACCAGTAATGAAGCGCCTAAAGCCTCCAGTCACGCTCTCAGATCTTGCACTTCTTGCCTCTATGCTCTTGCTCGTGGCTTGCCAAACGGAGGAGCCTTCGCCGGGCAGCATGGGTCTGGGCGATCCGCTCTATCCTGGCTTGGGCAACGGCGGCTACGAGGTCTTCCACTACACCCTCACGCTTGATGTCGACGTCGACGGCAACTTCATTTCGGGCAACGCTGAAATCGAGGCGAATGCGACGCAAGCGCTTTCCGCGTTTAATCTCGATATGCGCGGCCTGGAGGTCATAGAGACGCGCGTCTCAGGCCGGCCCGCCACCCACAGTCGCAGCGGAAACGAACTGACCATAACGCCGGACACGCCGGTTCGGAACGGCGCATCCTTCGTCGTGGAGGTGCAGTATCAAGGACAGCCCACGCCCGACGAGGTCCCAGGCATCGGCATTCCCATGGGCTGGATCAAATATCCCACGGGCATCTACGCCTTAGGGGAGCCGTGGGGCTCATCCACTTGGTACCCAGTGAACGAGCACCCGACGGACAAGGCTTCCTATACCTTCGTAGTGACGGTCCCCAACCCTTACGAGGTAGCAGCTATCGGGAAGTTAGTGAGCGTAGTAGACGATGGGGTCGCCAGTACGTACACCTGGGAGGCTCGCGACGAGCTGGCCAGCTACCTGACTGCCTTAGCGATTTCCCAGTTCGACGAGGTGACCAGCCAAGGCCCGCAAGGGACCCCGATTCTCGACCTGATCGAGGAGACGGTGGAAGAGCCAGGAAGGAACCCCCTTGAGAAGACACCTGAAATGCTGGCCTTCTTCAGCGACATCTTTGGCGAGTATCCCTTCGAGACGTACGGCGCCATCGTAATCGATGCGCCGTTCCCCGCCGCCTTGGAGACGCAGACTAGGCCTGTGTACGGCTCGGTCGCCATCGCTCAGCTTGGCGACCGTATCGTGGCTCACGAACTGGCTCACCAGTGGTTCGGGAACCTTGTCACCCCCGCCACCTGGGAGGACCTCTGGCTCAACGAGGGCTTCGCCACCTATGCCGAGTGGCTGTGGGAAGACCACAAGTCCGGCAACGCGTTCGATCTATTCTGGGACGTGCTCTGGATGACCGACTTGGGCCCTCCCGGTAAGCCGCAACCGGAAGACCCGTTCACGGCGGCGCTCTACGTCAGAGGGGCCATGACCCTTCACGCCCTGCGCTCGGAAATCGGCGACGACGCCTTCTTCCGCACGCTCCGCCAGTACCTGTCTAGCCATGCCGGAGGCAACGCCTCAACATCCGACTTCGTGGAGGTGGCGGAACAGGTCTCCGGCCAAGACCTCGATTCCCTGTTCCAGGCCTGGCTATACGCCGAAGTTCCTCCGGCCCCACCCTAATCCAAAACCCGCTCATGATGAGGAGCGCAGCGACGAAGTACGAAGAATCCAAGGCCACCGCCCGCCAAACCGCAAACCACTCTCCCCGTCATGCCTGTGCTGGACACGGGAATCCATTCCCATACCGCCATACCCGCGAAGGAGGGTATCTAGGGGCGGGGTCTTCCCTTACCTGCACGGAGGGCTGTGGAGAAGCCGCTTATGGGCCTGCGATTTCGTGCAGGTGAGTCTCCATGATGCGAGAGGTGTGATAAGATAACCGCAGTCTCTTCTAGGCGGCGGCAACAATGTCAGATGGCGGCGCGTCGCCCACACTTTTGATTTTAGGAAGATAGATAATGGCGATTGAAATCGGACAGACTGCCCCTGAATTTAGCTTGTATGACCAGGATCGCAACCAGCGGTGTCTGGCGGAATTCAGAGGGAAGAACGTGGTCTTGGCTTTCTATCCGGGCGCGTTCACCGGGGTCTGCACCACAGAGATGTGCGCGTTGAGAGACCAAGCAGGCGAGTTCAATTCGTTGAACGCCCAAGTCCTGGGAATAAGCGTCGACCCTCCCTTTGCGCAAAAGGCCTGGGCCGACGCCAACAACCTGAACTTCCCTGTATTGAGCGACTTCAACCGCGAGGTGGTGAACCAATATGACGTAGCCTTGCCCAACCTGGGAGGGTTGCAGGGTTACGTTGCGGCCAACCGGGCGGTGTTCATCGTGGACAAGGACGGGGTGGTGCGTTACAGATGGATTGCGCCCTCTCCAGCCAACGAGCCCGATTATGAAGAAGTCCGGCAGGCCTTGGGCCAGTTGACCGCTTAGCTAGAGCCGCCAGACAAACATAGGCTCAGGCGGCGCTGACGCACGGCCAGGCATTTGGACGTAGGCGCAAGGGCTTGATCTGCGGTGAGCCACTTCAACGCTGGGTGTCCCCCACTCCACAGTACTGGACACGACCCCAGAACTGACAGCCCGCACTCGAACCCCTGACACCTCCCACTTCCCCATACCCCTCTGCACCCAATACCCTTGTCCACATGACTCACAGCAAATCGCCCAACAATACGCAGGACGGCGGGATGCTAAATCACGCCACCATCCGTCGAATGGATCGGATTTGTTTTCTCATATCCCCTAAAAAGTTGGTTCGCTTTAGCTTTGGAGCTTGACATAACGTCTGAAACAATTCCTCCCCTCACGCTCACCGTGACGCCGTCATCAACCGCGGACCGCTCAGGCCTTCACCGCTTTCAGCACCTCTACTGTGTGTCCCTCCGCTCTCACCTTGGGCCAGACCTTCCGGATGACCCCCTCCTCGTCTATGAGGAACGTCATGCGCTTCATCCCCACCGTAGTCTTGCCCCAGGCCGTCTTCTCGCCCCAGGCGCCATAGGCCGTCGACACCGTCTTATCCTCATCCGACAGAAGAGGAAAGTTCAGCTCGTACTTCTCAACGAACCGCCTGTGCGATTTCAGGCTGTCGGCGCTGACGCCCAACACCTCCACGCCCTCCGCCCTCAACTCGGCGTTGGCGTCGCGAAAGCTGCAAGCCTCCTTCACGCAGCCGGGAGTATCGTCCTTGGGATAGAAGTAGAGCACCACCTTCCTGCCCGCCACACCCGACAGCGAGATGGTCTCGCCGGTGGAAGCCGGCAATGAGAAATGCGGCGCTTTGTCTCCGGGGTTCAGAGTCATCTATTGCCTCCTACGGAATTGCGCATACTGAACGCTTCTCAAACTAACAAGCATCTACGGGTCCAGTAATCAGTCTTCCTCTAGGGCCATCCGCTCGTACCTTGATGGCGCCGTAATGCCACCCGACAACACCAGGTTCATCGCTGTATCTATGGACAGGTCGGTATCGTAGACCTCTTCTACGGGAAGGATGGCCACCCAGCCTGAGTTGGGCATGGGAGCGGTGGGTATGTAAACTATGGCCATGCGCTTGCTGGGGGCCTCCTCTATGAAGCTGGTGAGGAAGCCCAGGGTCCACGCCCCTCTCCTGGGGTGCTCTATGGCCACAACGCGCTTGAAACCCATATCGCTGCTACCGGAGAATGAGTCTATGAGCTTGCCAGACGTAGAGTAGACGTTGCTAACAATAGGAATTCTAAGCAGTCCTCCCTTCAACATCTCTACGATTCGGCGGCCCAGAGCATTGGCAACCAGAAGACCCGTCAAATAGACCAGTACCACAAGGACGAGAAGACCAAGGCCCGGGATCCTACTGCCAAATACTCCTTCCACCAGAGGCTGCAATACCCCGTCTACTATGTCAAAGAGCAGCTTCAGCACCATGTAAGTAAGCACAACAGGTATCAGGACAAAAAGGCCTCTGACAAAGGCTCTCCTCAAATGCCCGCCAATTCCACTGCTCATGTCTACAACCCCCTTACCCAATCTGGGATACATCAATACTAGCGTATTGTGATGCCTGTCAATGTACCGAGTGTATCGGAGGAAATTGCTCCAAATTTGGCGCCCACAGATACTTGACAGACCTATGTGTCATACATGATAGACTGCTCTTGTCCTGAGCAAACTGAGGACGAAGCAGGCAGAGGCTGCAAGCCAGCATAGGCAACTGTGAGGGCAGAAAGCCAAAGCCTGTAGAAGCCTAAGTTGCTCAGGACGCTTTCTTTTGGCCTCCTCGTTTCTTGTCAGTTGTCCCGTTCCTCTGCTACCGTTGTCACGATGATTTCGACGTAGGGGATCTTGCTTGAAGGCTTCTCTATTTGTCACGTGCCTGGTAGATCAGTTCTTCCCTGAAGTGGGAGAGAGTGTTGTCAACGTTCTGCGTCGGCGTGGCGTGGAAGTAGACTTCCCATCCGGCCAGACGTGCTGTGGCCAGCCTGCCTATAACTCAGGATTCACCAGCCGGGCTTTGCCTCTGGCAGAACGCTTTATCGAGTTGTTCGCGGATAGCGAATACGTCGTCGTACCCTCCGGCTCGTGCGCCTCCATGCTCAAGATATTCATCCCTGAGATGCTGAGCAGCCACCCCACCCTTGCCGAGCCCGCTCAAGCCCTATCAGAGCGTACCTATGAGTTCTCACAGTTCCTGGTCAACGTACTGGGCGTATCCAGGTTGGGCGCAAGCTACAACGGTAGGATCACATACCACGCTTCTTGCCATCTGCTCCGCGAACTGGGGGCTTCCACGGAAAGCCAGCAACTCATGCGACACGTGAAGGGAGCCCGCCTTGTTCCCCTTCAAGGCGAAGGCGAATGCTGCGGCTTTGGTGGGACGTTTGCCGTGAAGTACCCGGAGATTTCCGGGGCCATCCTGAATAGCAAGCTGGACCAGATAGAAAAAACGGGCGCCGATGCAGTCGTCGCCTGCGATTCAGGCTGCCTGATGCACATAGGCGGGGGTCTATCACGGAGAGGGATCAAGACCCAGCCCATGCACCTGGCGCAGCTTCTAGACCACGAGGCCTCTTGAGTGCAAGTTAGATCTGAACAGTTCAAGGAGCTATCCCTTCAGGCGCTGGCCAGCGAGCAGGTACAGAGATCCCTGTCTAGGGTCTCCGAAGGGTTCGATCTGGCGCGTCGAAGAGCAGTGGCGGAGCTGACGCCGGAGGTTTGGGAGGAGTACCGCGAACAGGGCCGTCGCATCAAAGAGCACACCATTGCAAACCTGGACTACTACCTGGAGCTTCTAACCGATCGCGTGCAGCAAAACGGAGGAACCGTCCATTTTGCTCGCGACTCTAAAGAAGCGACCGACATCATGTTGGATGTGGCGCGCAGTCGAGGTGTAAAGCTGGCCACCAAGAGCAAGAGCATGGTCTCAGAGGAGATGGGACTGAACCACGTCCTGGAGAACAACGGCATAGAGCCCGTGGAAACAGACCTCGGCGAGTTCATACTGCAGCTATCCAATGAGACGCCCTTTCATCTCATTGCGCCCGCGCTTCACAAGTCCAAGGATGAGGTTGGCGCCCTGTTCAACGAAAAGCTGGGAACGCGGAAGAAGGCCGGCATTCCCGCTCTGACCATCGCGGCAAGAAAAGCGCTTCGCAGTAAGTTCCTAGAAGCGGATATGGGCATAACAGGCGTGAATTTCGCCGTCGCGGAAACGGGGACAATCGCCCTATTCACCAATGAAGGTAATGGGCGGTTGAGCACCTCCCTGCCCCGCATCCACGTCGCGCTCATGGGCATGGAAAAGGTGGTCCCCACCCTGGAGGACCTGGCCGTCATGCTCCGCCTGCTGCCCAGGGCCGCCACCGGACAGCGGCTCACCTCTTACGTGACTCTAGTTTCCGGGCCGCGCCGCCCTGACGATGAAGACGGGCCTGGGGAGTTTCACCTGGTGATCATGGACAACGGACGGAGCAAGCTCCTGGCAGACCCGGAGCTCCGTGAGGCTCTCAACTGCATCCGCTGCGGCGCCTGTCTCAACACCTGTCCTGTATACCAGAAGATAGGAGGACACGCCTATGGCTGGGTCTATCCCGGACCCATCGGCTCCGTCCTGACCCCTGCCATGAACGGGGCGGGGCATGCCAAGGACCTACCCTTCGCCTCCACGCTTTGCGGGGCGTGCCGTGATGCCTGTCCGATTAAAATCAACATCCCAAGGATGCTGCTCAAGCTACGGCAGGACCTGAAAGAAGGCACCAAAGAGGAACGCAAGGCCACCTTATTGGAACGGTTCGGCTTTGGAATATGGAGCCGCATCGTTGCTTCAGAAGGGGCGCTGTCAAGGTTCAGGGCCATCGCCGTTGTGGCTCAGCGGCCGTTTGTCAAAGGCAACCGCCTGCGAAGGATACCGCTGGCTCCATTCTCCAAGTGGACGCGCAACAGGGACTTCCCCCGCTTGGCGCCCAAGTCGTTCCACAAGGTATGGAAACAGAAGCTTAAGCAGAAAGACAAAGAGACCCATTGAGCAAGCTATGACGGGCACATCCAGACATAAGTTCATCACCGGCGTGCAGGAAGCCCTGGGACGCAGGGGAACTTCGGAGCGGCCGGACTACCACCGCCTGAAGACCAGGCGAGAGATACAACGGCAGAAGGTTGTCACCATAGAGGCACGCGCGCAAGCACGTCGCACCGAGGTGCTGGAACGGATGGCCCAGTCCGCGTTCAACGCCGGATGGAACGTGCTCAGAGCCGCAACCACTGAAGAAGCCACCGAATACATTCTATCCATAGCCAGAGAACAGGGGGCGAGGCTGGTCGTGCGCTCCGCTCACGAGGTGTTCCACCGTTTGCCCATAGACGATATCCTGGCTGAACATGGCGCCCGCCTCACCGTGGCCACGGCAAGAGGAGACTCGCAACGGGAGGCGCTGCGGAACGACATAGCGCGGGCCGACATAGGCATTACCGGCGTGGACTATGCCATAGCCGAGACCGGCACGTGCGTACTGGTGCCACGTCAGGGGGTGAGCCGCCTTGTATCCGTACTTCCTCCCGTACACATCGCGGTTATCGAGGCGCACCAGGTCTACGAGACCCTGGACGACCTGTTCGCTTTGCGGCGTCTGGCCTTTATGGAAGGACAAGGCGACATGGGAAGCTACCTCAGTCTGATCACCGGGCCCAGCCGTACGGCGGACATAGAACAGACTCTGGTCACGGGAGTTCACGGCCCAATGGTAGTCCACATGGTCATCCTGGAAACCTCCCAGGCCGCCGGTATCTAGGAGAGACTCTTTCGGTATCTCCTAACCACTCGCTCTGCGGCCTCCGCCACCAGTTCACCGGCGCGGCGCAGTGCCTCATCCAATGGAAGGTCAGGCGGCGCGGCGATTTCAACGTCGTTGATTCCATGTTCTAACACCGCTAGGTACCCCTCTCCCAGCGAACCCGCAACCGCGATAACGGGCACGCCCAGCTTCCTGGCACGCTGGGCCACGACGATGGGCGCTTTGTTATAGACCGTTTGAGCATCCATCCTACCCTCGCCGACGATGACCAGGTCCGCACCCTGCAGATGTTCCTCCAGGTGGAGCGCGTCGCAGACCAATGCCGCCCCGGACTCTAATCGTGCGCCCAACAGAGCCACCAGTCCTCCGCCTGCGCCTCCTGCGGCTCCCGCCCCGGGCATGTGCATCAGGTCCACTTCCAAGTCACGCTCCACTATTTCGGCAAAGCGCCCCAGGGCGGAGTCCAGCAGGCCAACCATTTCAGCGGTGGCGCCCTTTTGCGGCCCGTAAACCGCGGCTGCGCCCAGGGGCCCGCAGAGCGGGTTGTTGACATCGGCGGCTACTCTAATGCGACATTCCCTGAGCCGCGTATCCAAAGAGTCCAGCTCTATGCGACTCAGATCCGACAAAGCAGCTCCCCCAAATCTCAACTGCTTCCCGTCGGCATCGGTAAGCCTGGCGCCCAGCGCCTGCGCTATGCCTGCACCGGCGTCGTTGGTGGCACTGCCCCCAACCCCTATTATTATCTCGCGGCAGCCCTTATCCAAGGCCTCCCTGATCAACTCTCCGGCGCCATAGCTTGTGGTGATTCTGGGGTCGCGACGTTCCGGAGGAACCAGCGCCAAGCCGGAAGCCCGCGCCATCTCTATCACCGCGGTTTTGCCATTGGGCATCACGCCCCACTGCGCCCTGACGGATTCACCCAACGGGCCCGTGACCTGCGCTTCAAAGCAACTGCCTGAAGGGCCCACCAGAGCTTCCAGAGTGCCGTCTCCTCCATCTGCAACCGGCAGCAGTAAGTTCTCCGCATCCGGGTAGACTCTGAGGACGCCTTGTTGTATGGCGAGGGCCGCCTCCATGCCGCTAAGACCGCCCTTGAAAACCTGTGGGGCTATGACCACTTTCATAGGTGTATTATTGCAGAGCAACGTCTTCTGATACACTACTGCCCTCTGTACTCATTGGTGGAGGTCAGCCATAGATATTGATCTGGTTTTCTGGCGCCTGCTGCATATAGTTTCCGGTGTAATCTGGGCCGGTGTCTCCCTGTTCCTGGCTTTTATACTGGAACCACGCCTACGAGCATTGGGACCCGCCATGCAGCAGACGGTGATGCGCTCCATAGCAGGAGCCATTGGAGTTACCTTTGCCTCCGCGGGAACCATCAACATTGTATCCGGCATCGTTCTGATTTTCGTCCTCAGAGGCAATAGCCTGGACACGCTGCACGAAACCGGCTGGGGTCAGGCCATTGGGCTGGGACTGGTTACCACCGTGGCCGCCTACGTGCTCAACCTGACGACCATACCCACCAATATCAGGATGCGGAAGATGGGCAAGTCCATCCAGGGCCGCCAGCCAACAGCGGAGGAGATGGACAAAATCCAGGCTCTATCCTCCCGGCTTAGGATATCGGGGCAGGTTACGGCTATCCTACTGCTCATAGCAGTGGGGACGATGGCCGCCGCCAGGTTTGTTTGAGGAGGCGAGTTGTCTACCAAAGAGGAGATGAAGGCAAAGGTCAATGAGGTTATCGACCAGCACGCCGCTGACCTGATAGATGTAGCGAAACGGATCCTCGCTGGCCCGGAGCCAGGTTTCAGAGAGCAGAAAACGGCCCGCCTGGTGCAGGAGGAGTTCAACAAGCTGGAGCTTCCTCACAAGGACAATCTTGCCATCACCGGCATCAAGTCCTGGATGGAGGCAGGCTCGCCGGGGCCATCCTTAGCAGTCATTGGCGAGCTTGACTCCATGATAGTGCCTGACCACCTCAAGGCCGACCCGGATAGCGGCGCCGCCCATGCCTGCGGCCATCACTGCCAGATCGCAATGATGCTCGGCGTGGCCACGGGCTTGCGGCTTTCCGGTGTGCTCAACCAGCTTTCAGGAAGGCTGGTGTTCCTTGCCGTCCCCGCCGAAGAACTGGTCGAAGTGGAGTTCCGCAACGGCCTGCGACGGGAAGGCAAGCTTGAGTTCATAGGCGGCAAGCCTGAGATGGTGCGGCTGGGTGAATTCGATGACGTTGACCTGGCAATGATGACGCATACCACCAGCACGCCGGAAGACGGTTTGCTGGCCGTTTCCGGCACTAACAACGGGCTTGTGGTGAAGCACATCCAGTACCTGGGAAGGGGCGCCCACGCCGGCGGATCGCCGCACATGGGTATCAATGCCCTCAACGCCGCAATGCTGGGGCTACAGTCCGTTCATGCTGTGCGGGAAACGTTCCACGGCGCTGACACCGTACGAGTGCACCCCATTGTAACCCGGGGCGGCGATGCGGTGAGCGCGGTGCCTTCCGACGTACGGCTGGAGACGTTTGTGCGCGCCAGCAATGTAAGCGCCATCTTGGACTGGGATAAGAGGGTCGACCGCGCCCTGCGCGCCGGAGCCATGGCAGTGGGAGCCAGAGTGAAAATAGACACCATTCCGGGCTACCTGCCGCTCAACATGAACCGGGAGATGATGAGCCTGTGGCGGGAAAACGCCGTTAGTCTCGTGGGCGAGGAGAACGTGAGCTACACCGGGCACCGCACAGGGTCGACGGATATGGGCGACATCAGCCAGATCATTCCCGCTATCCATCCCTATGCGGGCGGTGTTACCGGAATTGGCCATGGCGCCGATTACCTTGTCCAGGACTACACCAAAGCAGTGATCAACCCCGCTAAAGCCATGGCCATGACCGTTGTGGATTTGCTTGCGGACGGAGCCTCCGCTGCAAAGGACGTTCTGAGCAAAGCCAAGCTGCCGTACAAGAAGGATTCATACCTCAAGCTGATGCGCTCCTTCTCAAGGAGCGAGGAGTTCGCTGAGTAGGAGGCGCTTATGCCCGGCCCATTGGAAGGTTATCGCATTATAGATCTGTGCCGCGCCGGACCCGGCCGCCAGGCCACCGGTATCCTAGCGGACTACGGAGCGGAGGTAGTCTCCGTAGTCCAGCCGGGATATGCGCAACGCGCCGCACCCGGCGAAGGCGGGATGCGCCGCGGCGACGCCGTCAACCAGCGCAACAAGCGCAGCCTGTTTCTAAACATGCGTGGCGAGGGTGCGCTCGGCGTATTCATGCGGCTGGCCGAGCAATCGGATGCCGTACTGGAAAGCAACCGCCCCGGGGCGGTGAAGCGACTGGGTGTTGATTACGACTCCGTGAAATTGGTCAAGCCGGACATCGTGTACTGCTCGCTGACGGGTTTCGGTCAAACCGGGCCGTATTCAGGCCTCGCCGCCCACGATCTCGCGTTCCAAAGTGTGGCGGGCATGCTGCCGTTGGACGACGACGGCAAGCCCCAAGTCCCCATGGTGAGCCAGGGTCAGGCCGACCTCAACGCCGCCTACTTCGCCGCCATGGCGCTGCTGATGGGCCTCCTGCGACGCTCCGGCAGCGGCGAGGGACAGTACATCGACGTGTCGTTTACCGACGTATCCCTGAGGCTGCCCAACGAGCACAAGGATGAGATGCTGATAGGCGCCTACCCCGGCCTTAACATCTACGAGACCAGCGACGGCCGCCACGTGGCATTGAGCACGCGGGAGCCCTGGTTCTGGGAGCGTCTCTGCCGTCTCCTGGAACGGGAGGATTGGATACCGCACATACGCCCTACCGGAGAACTGCGCGATGAGATGTTCCGCTTCTTCAGGGAACGGTTCAAGAACAAGCCGCTTGCTGAATGGATGGATATTCTTGAAGAGCACGACATCGAGTTCGGGCCGGTCAACTCGTCGATGGAGCACTTCCTGAACGACGCTCATTTCAAAGCCCGCGAGATGATTTTGGACATAACCGCTCCCGACACCGGGGAGAAACAGCACGAACCCGGTTTCGGGATGAAGTTTGCCGGCACCCCCGCCGAACTGCGCCACGAACCGTCGTTCATGGGAGCGGAAACAGACGCCATCCTCACCAAGCTGGGCTATACGTTGGAAGAGCAGGCAAAGCTGAAGGAAGACGGGGCGACGGGCTGAATGGGAGCCGACCCTATTGCCGGTATTTGTTTCCAACGTTATGTCAACTAGCAAGGCTAAAACGAACCAAAAATTTTTTGGGTGTGAGAAACAAATCTCCTTCGGCAAGCTCAGGACAGGCTCTTCGGCAAGTTGGGACATGTTTTGGTAGTGAGGCGGCGGGATTCCACAAGCGCCCCAGGAGGGTTGCAGGCGCGGTTTTGCTTGGCGCTGCCATGGGTATATTTTAGGGATGCCGGCGGATGGCGGGAAGTGGAAGATGGCAGGGGCGGCAAACGTACAGTCTACTTGCCTGCCCGCAGCGGACAGGCTAAAATCAGAGGGTTGTCTCCGCACTCCCCGGTAGCTCAGTGGTAGAGCGGTCGGCTGTTAACCGATTGGTCGTAGGTTCGAGTCCTACCCGGGGAGCCAACTCCCCTGACGCTAAGTAGTTCGGTCAGTGGCCTGATTTCTTGCCAGGTGTTCGCTGCTGGCCCACACTTCGAACTCGTAAGACTGCCCGTTCTCCAGGCCAGAGACAAACCAGTCCACATCAGGTGTCCGGTCCCAGTACCAGGCCCAGTTATAGCCAAGGAAGTTGAACCTGCCAGTGTAAAATCAGCGACGCTGACCCTGGATCCAGTGTTCAAGTTTGAGCCACTCCCGCCGGTCTGCACTCATCAGAATCTCACCTCTTTGGATTGAGGTGACGGACCCGTTTTATACACAAATTTATACAAAAGAGACATCAAACGATACGCACACGATATAGATAGTCAGGTATAGTTTTATTGGGTGTTTGCGTCTCCGCTCCGTAGCGGAGGCGCTGACCGCCGCCTGAACCCAGCGGGGAGTTGGAATCAGCCGCTCCGACGCCGGGGCCGGCGGGTTCATTCCGACCGATGAAGCAGACCGTTACTGACTAAAGGAGGCACGATAGCCATGTTCAATACCGGGTCCAACATCAGTAGGGTGCGCCGCCTGTTGAAAGCGGTCATGCCCGTTACCCCCCCCCCCCCCCCCCC
>DAOUJH010000015.1:0-223988 GCA_034422935.1 Dehalococcoidia bacterium
AATCTACAAATCCTGGATGTCCGCTTTAACTCTATCCTTTCAGGACCCTTACCCGGATCGCTCACCGGCCTGACCTTCCTAGCAACCCTGAGTCTGGATGGCACTGGACTGTGCGCCCCCACGGGCGATGGATTCCAGACGTGGCTTCAGGAAATAGAGAGCAAATCCGGCGTTGTCAACTGCATACCTGACCGTGATGCACTGGTGGCGTTGTACCATGCCGCGGACGGCCCGAACTGGGCCAACAACAGTAACTGGCTCAGCGATCGGCCCCTAGATGAATGGTACGGTGTCACCACCAACGGTGACGGGCACGTCACCGGGCTGAGCCTCCACAGCAACTGGTTGAGCGGGTCGATACCGGCGGAACTGGGTAGCTTAGCCAATCTGGAATGGCTGGACCTCAGCTTCAACCGGTTGAGCGGATCGATTCCAGCGGAACTGGGCAACCTCTACAGCCTGGAGATACTGGATCTCCAGAGCAACGAGTTGAGTGGACCGATACCTGAGGAATTGGGCGCTATCGCAAACCTGAGATGGCTACGACTAAGTAGCAACGAGTTGAGCGGGCCGATACCTGTGGAACTGGGCAGCCCATCCAACCTGTGGTGGCTGGACCTCGATGGCAATCAGTTGAGCGGGCCGATACCTGTGGAACTGGGCAGCCTATCCAACCTGGGGATACTGGGCCTCGGCAATAACCAGTTGAGCGGATCGATACCAGCGGAACTGGGCAACCTCTCCAACTTGGACAATCTGAGCCTCCAGGGCAACCAGCTGAGCGGATCGATACCTACAGAACTGGGCAGCCTATCCAACCTGCAGTACTTGCACCTCAATATCAACCAGTTGAGTGGGCCGATACCAGCAGAACTGGGCAACCTCTCAAAGCTGAAGGTCCTGTACCTCAGAGGCAATTCTACTCTCTCCGGGCCATTGCCCGGATCACTCACCGGCCTGACCTTCCTAACAACCCTGAGTCTAGATGGCACTGGACTGTGCGCGCCCACGGACGACGGGTTTCAGACGTGGCTGCAGCGCGTAAAGAACAAGACTGGCGTTGTCAACTGCACGCCTGCCTCGCCCGACCGTGCTGTACTAGTAGCGCTGTACCACGCCACGGGCGGCCCGAACTGGGACAACAACAGCAACTGGCTGAGCGATCGGCCCTTGAATGAATGGCACGGCGTAATCGCAGACGGTACAGGTCGCGTCACAACGCTGCTCCTCAGCGGCAACCGATTGAGGGGACAGATACCGCCTGAACTGGGTAGCCTTTCCAATCTGAGAGTCCTGTACCTTGACAGCAACCTATTGAGCGGAGAGATACCACCGGAGTTGGGTAGCCTGTTCAACTTGATAGGACTGAATCTTGGCAGCAACCAGTTGAGCGGCGAGATACCACCGGAACTGGGTAGCCTGCTCAGCTTGATGGTACTGGACCTTCGCAGCAACCAATTGAGCGGGGAGATACCGGAGGAGTTGGGCGGCCTCTCAAACTTGCAAGCGCTGCACCTCAACTACAACCACTTAAGCGGAGAGATACAGCCAGCACTGGGCGGCCTCCCCAACCTGGAATGGCTATTCCTTGAAAACAACCGGTTGAGCGCGGAGATACCGCCAGCACTGGGCAACCTCCCCAACTTGGAATCGCTGGACCTCAGTAGCAACCAGTTGAGCGGAGAGATACCGCCGGAGTTGGGCCGGATCCCCAACCTTAATCGGCTGAACCTCAGCGGCAATCAGCTGAGCGGCGAGATACCACCAGAGCTGGGCATGCTCTCCATCCTGTATTGGCTGGACCTCAGCCACAACCAGGTGAGCGGCGAGATACCGCCGGAACTGGGCACCCTCCCCAACCTGGCATTGCTGCACCTTGACAGCAACCTATTGAGCGGGGAGATACCATCGGAGCTGGGCGCCCTCCCCAACTTGGAATCGCTGGAACTCGGCAGCAACCAGTTGAACGGGGAGATACCCCCTGAGTTGGGCAGCCTTCCCAAGCTGAGAAGACTCTTCCTAGAAGACAACCAGTTGACAGGGTGTATACACGAAGATCTGAGGAACGTACTGATAAGTGACCTTCTCTGGCTTGGCCTCCCGTTCTGCACACCACCCCCGGCCACGCCGGCTGACTTGGGCAGGGCCGCGCTGGTCGCGCTCTATGAGGCCACTGACGGCCCGAACTGGGTCAACAACACGAACTGGCTCAGTGATCGTCCCCTAGACGAATGGCACGGTGTCACCACCGATAGTGACGGGCGCGTCATTGGGCTGTACCTAGGTAGCAACCAGTTGAGTGGATTGATACCTGCGGAACTGGGCAACCTCTCCAACCTGCAGCAACTGCGTCTCGCCGATAACCGACTAAGAGGGCCGATACCCGCGGAACTGGACAACCTTGCAAATCTGGAGCTCCTGTACCTCAGCGTCAATTCTACCCTCTCCGGGCCATTGCCCGGATCGCTTACCGGCCTGAACTCGCTTGCATTCCTGTGGCTGGATGGCACTGGACTGTGCGCGCCCACAGACAACGTGTTCCAGGCGTGGCTGCAGGGCGTAGAGGACAAGTCTGGCGTTGTCAACTGCATATCTAACCGTGATGCGCTGGTCGCGCTGTACAACTCCACCAACGGCCCGAACTGGGCCAACAACAGCAACTGGCTGAGCGATCGTCCCCTCGGTGAATGGTACGGCGTCAGCACCGACGGCAACGGGAATGTCACCGGGCTGAACCTCAATGAGAACCAGCTAAGCGGGCCGATACCAGCGGAACTGGCCAGCCTATCTAACCTGCAAAGGCTGTACCTCAGCGTCAACCGGTTGAGTGGGTCAATACCGGCGGAACTGGGCAACCTATCTAACCTGCACGTTCTGTGGCTCTTCCATAACCAACTGAGGGGGCCGATACCTGCAGAACTGGGCAGCCTATCTAGCCTGCGGGAGTTGCTACTTGGCAACAACCGGTTGAGTGGACCAATACCCGCGGAACTGGGCAGCCTTTTCAACCTGGAGCACCTGGATCTTTATGAAAACCAACTGAGCGGGTCTATACCTACGGAACTGGGCAGTCTCGCAAACCTAAAAGGACTAGGTTTCAGCGAAAACCAACTGAGCGGGTCTATACCTACGGAACTGGGGAACCTTGCTAGTCTGGAAGGGCTAGGTCTCGACAGCAACCGGTTGAGCGGGCCTATACCAACGGAACTGGGCAGTCTCTACAATTTAGAATGGCTAGACCTCGACAGCAACGAGTTGAGCGGGCCTATACCCGCGGAACTGGGCAGCCTATCCAACCTGCAAAGGCTGAGTCTTTACGACAACCAGTTGAGTGGGCCGATACCCGCGGAACTGGGCAGCCTATCCAACCTGGGGAGTCTGAGCCTTGGCGGCAACGAGTTAAGCGGGCCAGTACCAGCGGAACTGGGCAGCCTATCCAACCTGACATTGTTGGTACTTCGTAACAACACGACCCTCTCCGGACCGTTGCCCAGATCGCTCACCAACCTAAACTCACTTACATTCCTGTGGCTGAATGGCACTGGACTGTGCGCCCCAATGGATAATGTGTTCCAAACGTGGTTACAGAGCGTTAAGAGCAAGGATAGCATCGTCAACTGCGGGAATTCTGAGCGTTAATGCAGGGAACGTCAGGCGTAGTTAGGATGGACTAACCAGGTGTTTCCAGGTCCAACGCCTTGTCATCCGCTGGCGAATCAAGGTTAGCTTCGGTGTCCTCACCCCTGTCCGCTGCCAGCGCCGTTTCCATGGCGTGTATGGCCACTTCTATCTGGTCGTTCTGCGGCTGGCGGGTGGTCAACCTTTGTAGAGCCAGGTTGGGCACGGTGATCAGCTTCACCAGTAGGTTGCGCTGGTGCGAGGCGCTGAAGCGGATGGTCTCGTAGGCCAGCGCCGCGATCAACGGGATGAGCACCAGCCGCGATGTCACCAGCCATGGCAGGGACGGCCTCCCCAGCCAGACGAAGACGATCACCGCTACGACCATGACGGTGAGCAGGAACGCCGTACCGCACCTGGGGTGCGCCGTGCTGTACTTCCGTACGTGCTGCACTTCCAGGGGGTCTCCGGCCTCGTAGGCTTTGACCGTCATGTGCTCCGCGCCGTGATAAGCGAAGACGCGCCTTATGTCCGGGATGAAGCCCACGATCCACACGTAGGCCAGGAACACGGCAAGCCTGACGACTCCTTCAACCAGGTTGCTCAGGATGTGTGAATCAACCACACGCTCAAAGAGGATGCTGGCAAACAGGGGGAGCAGGAAGAACAGCCCTATGGCCAGTCCCAGCGAAACGGTAAGCATGAGCGCCAAGCTCCAGCCGCCCAGTTCCTGGCCCTCTTCTTCAAGCTGTACGTTGGTGGAATAGGCCAGGGCCTTCATGCCCAGGGCCAGAGTCTCGGCGAGGATAAGTACGCCGCGCAGCAACGGGAAACGCCTGATTTTGCCCGTGAACATGGTGCTCAGCGGCGTGACTCTCTGAGTCAATTCACCGTTGGGCCGCCGCGCCGCGACACAGGCGAAGCGCCGCCCCCGGATCATCACTCCTTCAATCACGGCCTGTCCGCCGTAGAGGTAGGGCGCCGCGAAATCAGAGGAGGTGTTGGGTTTTGAGGGATCTGTGGAGGTCATTGGGCTCCATGCTATAAAGGGGCGGTAGGTACCGCCCCTTTATATTGCTTAGACTGCCTTCTTCTACGTTAGGCCGTACCGTTTCTTCAATCTATCCACGCGGCCCTCGGTGTCCACGATGCGCTGTTCGCCGGTGAAGAACGGGTGACACCTGCTGCATACCTCTATCTTCAGGTCCTTCTTGGTGGCGCCCGTGGTGAAGGTGTGGCCGCAGGAGCAGGTTATCATGGCGTCTTGGAAGTATTGCGGATGTATTGCTGTCTTCACCTTAATCTCCTATAGCCACGGGATCTACGTTGACGCGCTTGCGCAGCTTGGTCGCGTGATCGAACCTGACCTGTCCGTCCACTTTTGCGAACAGGGTGTGGTCCCTGCCCATGCCAACGTTCAAGCCGGGCCTGATCTTTGTGCCGCGCTGCCTTACCAGTATGTTTCCGGCGGATACGGCTGTCCCGCCGTATCTCTTTACGCCTAAGCTCTTGCTGTTGCTGTCGCGCCCGTTGCGGCTGGTGCCGGAGCCTTTCTTATGAGCCATTGCTTGTCTCCTCTGCCGCTTTCTTTGTCCTGCTTCTGCGGCGCTTAGGTTTGGCCTCGCCGGAAACGATCTCTCTGATGCGAAGCCTGGTGTGCTGCTGTCGGTGGCCGGTCTTGGTGCCCTGCCGCGTCTTGGACTTGAACTTGAACACGGTGAGCTTTTCGGCCTTCCTCTGCTCCTCCACGTCGCCGAGCACCTTTGCCCCGGATACAAGGGGCGTGCCCACGGTCACATTCCCGTCCTGGGAAAGGAGCAAGACATCCGACAACTCAATGGCGGCGCCCTCTTCCGCGGGGAGCTTCTCCACGTCTATAAGGTCGCCAGCGCTTACGCGGTACTGTTTACCGCCTGTTCTTACTACAGCATAGTCCATAATCTACATCTCCCAAACTATTAGATTTTATTGATGAGGGAGAGGTGTGTCAATCGGCGGCGTGTGCTCATTTCCTTCGACCATGCTCAGGATGAGCGGAGTAGTGGCTATGACCCCACCTACATGGCACCTTCCTCATGCGCCGGCGGCCACCTTCTCCTTGGCCAGGCTAAAGGTCAGGCCGTCCGCGTTTGCGCCTACCACCACGTGGTCGCCGGTCTTGCACTCGCCGGCCAGTATCTTCTTGGAAAGCGGGTTTTCAACGTGACGCTGCACGGCGCGGCGCAGCGGTCTGGCTCCAAAGGTTGGGTCAAACCCGGAGTCGCCCAGCCATTTACGGGCTTCGGGGGTTAGCTCGACGGTCACTCCGTGTTCGGTCAGCCTTTCCCCTACTTCGGCCATCATGAGGTCGACAATCTCTTCGATCTCCTCCTGGGTCAGGGGGTCGAACACCACTATCTCATCGATGCGGTTGAGGAACTCGGGTCTGAACGCTTTCTTCAGAGCATCGTCCACCGAGGCCCGCAGTCTTTCTCTCTCCGATTCGATGTTCTGGTTGCGTCGGAAGCCGATAGCGGCCCGGTTCAACTCGGCGGTGCCCAGGTTGCTGGTCATGATGATCACGGTGTTGCGGAAGTCCACGGTGCGGCCGTGACTGTCGGTGAGCCGCCCGTCCTCCAGTATCTGGAGCAGGACGTTGAACACATCCGGGTGCGCCTTCTCGATCTCGTCGAACAGCACGACTCTATAGGGTCGCCTGCGCACTGCCTCGGTCAGCTGCCCGCCTTCTTCGTATCCCACGTATCCGGGCGGCGCGCCGATGAGCCGCGACACGGCGTGCTTTTCCATGTACTCGGACATATCTATGCGGACCATGTTCTGCTCATCGTCAAACAGGAAGTGGGCCAGCGAGCGTCCCAGCTCCGTCTTGCCCACTCCGGTGGGGCCAAGAAAGATAAAGCTTCCCACCGGCCGCTGAGGGTCGCTCATTCCGGCCCGGGCGCGTCTGATGGCGTCCGAGACGACTGCGATGGCGTGGTCCTGTCCAACTATTCTGTGGTGCAGACGCTCCTCCATATGCAGCAGGCGCTCTGCTTCTCCTTCCAAAAGCTGGTATACGGGTATGCCCGTCCACTTGCCGATTAGATCGGCGATGATTGTGGCGTCGACCGCGCTGGCCACGGGATGCTCGCTGAGGAAGTCGTCACGCCCTTTGTCGTACTCCGTCTGGAGCTTGAGCCGTTCCGACTTGAAGTTGGCGGCCTGCTCGTAGTCGGAGCGCTGGGAAGCAGCCGTTTCCTCTTCAGCTAATTGCTTGATGCGGCGTTCCTTGTCCTCAAGCTCTTTGGGCAGTGTGTGCGCGTCCAATCTCAGCTTGCTGGCCGCTTCATCTATGAGGTCTACGGCTTTGTCGGGAAGATTCCTTTCCGGTAGATAGCGGCTGCTCAGCTTGACCGCGGCTTGCAGAGCGGAGTCCTCTATCCTTATCTTGTGGTGCGCCTCGTAGCGGGGCCGCACCGCCTTTAGCATCTCCATGGCAATCTCTTCCGACGGTTCCTCCAGCCAAACCGGCTGGAACCGCCGCTCCAACGCCGAGTCCCTCTCTATGTAACGGCGGTACTCGTCGGGAGTGGTAGCGCCGATGGTCTGGAGCTCACCCCTGGCCAGGGCGGGTTTCATCAGGTTGGAGGCGTCTATGGCGCCCTCGGCGGCGCCGGCGCCGACAACGTTGTGTATCTCATCTATGAAAAGAATGATCTCACCCTCTGCGCCCTTCACCTCATCCATGACGGCCTTCAGCCGCTCTTCGAACTCACCGCGGAACTTGGAACCGGCGACGAGAGCGCCCATGTCGAGGAAAACTACGCGTTTGCCACGGAGAACCTCGTGCACGTCTTCAGAGGCGATGCGCTGCGCCAGCCCCTCAGCGATGGCGGTCTTGCCCACGCCCGCTTCACCTATGATGGCGGGGTTGTTCTTGGTGCGCCGGATCAGGGTCTGCATCAGCCTGCTGATTTCGTCGTTGCGCCCCACCACCGGGTCCAGCTTGCCCTGGCGAGCCAGCTCGGTAAGGTCTATACCGTACTTTCGCAAGGCGCGGTACTTGCTTTCAGCGCGCTGATCGGTAACGCGGGCGCTACCCCTGATGCTACGCAGGGCTTGATACAGCTTCTCCTGGTCTATGGCGAATTCCTTGAATATCCTTGCCGAATCGCCGTCGGGGATCATCAAACAGCCGATGAGCAGATGTTCAGCGCCAATGAACTCGTCCTTGAGCCGTTGAGACTCCTCTGCAGCGTTCTCAACGGCACGCACCGCCCTGGGGGTGGCGTAGACCTGGGTGGGCGTTATTTCCATCTTGGGGCTCTGCTCCAAGGCCTGTTCTACCTTGCGCTTCATAGCGTCTATGTCCACGCCAAGCTCTTCCAGCACCTCCACCGGTAGGCCGTGCTCCAAGCGGAGCAAGGCGATGAGGATGTGCTCGACGTCCCACTGCTGATGCCGGTACTCCCTGACCGCTTCCTGAGAGTTGCCGAGCACCTCCTGGGCCTGTTCCGTGAGATTTTCCGGTCTTAAAACCATCTTCTGTTCCTTTGCTGTCCTGGGTTCGCCGGGTATTTGAGCCGGCGCCAAATCTTACGACTGTTCATTTCCGCTGCCTTCGGTGAGAGCAGGCGTACGACTACTGAGTTGCAGCCTATTCAGCTCAGAGGCGAGACGCTGCAGTTGGGCCTCCAGCTCTGAGATGCGCTCCGTAAGGCGCAGGACCACCTCCGCTCCCGCCAGGTTCATCCCCATGTCATCCATCATTGTCTTGATGCGGCGCAGCCGTTCCAGGTCGCGCTCGGAGTAGTAGCGGCGGTTGCCCTGGGAGCGAGACGGCACGACCAAGCCGGCGCGCTCATAGTAGCGGAGAGTCTGCTGGTGAACGCCCAGCATGCGCGCCGCCACGCTGATTACGTATATAGGTTCATCGTGAGCATTCATGTGCATTGCCTCATTTCGCGGCGCGCATCTCTTTGAGACTGCCAAAGAGGTCGCGTTCCTGCTCCGTGAGATTTGTGGGGAGCATGACCTTCAGCGTTGCAAAGAGGTCTCCCCGCTGCTCCGGCCGGCCCAGATGGGGCATGCCCTGCCCCTTGAGCCGGAACATCTGGCCGTTCTGGCTTTCCGGGGGTACGGTCAGCATGACCTTTCCCTTGATGGTCGGCACCTCCTGCTCGCTGCCAAGGACGGCGTCGACCAGTGGCAGAGAGAGGTCCAGGTATAGGTCTGCGCCCTTGCGGGTAAACCTGCGGTGAGGAGCAACCTTTGTTACCAGGTACAGCTCGGTTTCTCCGGCCGTGACGTGCACCCTGGAACCGGTATCGACGCCGGGCGGGACCTGGACCTCAAGGCGTTTGCCCCGGGATCCAGGGAGCTGAACTGTCCTAGTTGCCCCGCTATAAGCCTCCTCCAGGGAGACGTCCGCCTTTACCTCTATCGTGGAGCGCCGAGCGGTACGGGCGCCTCCTCTTCTGCCGAACATATCTCCGAAGATGGACCCAAAGCCGCCCAGGTCGGAGAAGTCAACGGTTGCGCCTGCAGAGTGGGCTTGGAATCCACCGGGTGGAAACTGGTCGGCGTATTTCCAGTTCTGGCCGAACTGGTCGTACTTGCGGCGTTTCTCCGGGTCGGAGAGGACTTCGTAAGCCTGGTTGACCTCCTTGAACTTGGCCTCGGAGGCTTTGTCGCCGGGATTCACGTCGGGATGGTATTTGCGGGCAAGCCTTCTAAAAGCCTGCTTGACATCTTTGTCGGAGGCGTCACGCTTGATACCCAGGGTCTGGTAATAGTTGTCGCTCATCTCCATATACCCAGGGATCATTATAACCGCATTGCCATTTTGGGTCAATTGGCATTGGCAATATTCTTGATAAAGACGTTGTTATGTAACGGCCCATCAGCTTCGGCTGATTCCGGGCTAGGAGCCGGACAGCCACTCGCGAAGCGCCCGGATGTGGTCGGGTGTCGTGCCGCAGCACCCTCCGATTATCCGCGCCCCCTGCTCTCTCCACTCCTTGGCGTATTCCAGGTACTGCTGTGGGCCCATGGCATTCGCCCAGGGGGTGGGGCCGCCGTGGCCTGGGAAATGGGCGTAGGCGCCGAAGGTTCCCGACCAGCTCTGCTTGACTATCTCCAGCCCGGGGCCAGTGCCGTCCACCTGCGTGTGCATTATGAATACCGATGCGATACCCTTGTCCTTGATGGCGTCCATGGCGTCTTGAAGGGTCTCGCCTCCATGCCTGCCATCGATGCCCAGGTAAAGCTCGTCGCCATCTTGAACCAAAGAGAGCCCTACCCACACCGGGAGACCCAGCTCCGCGGCCGCTTCTATCACAGCCAGCGTGTCAGATATCCTGACCAACATCTCGCCCACCGCCACGTCCGGGCCGCCCTTGGCCAGTTCCCCCAGCTGCTCCCGGTAGGTCTCCAGAGCTTTCTCATAGGGCACGGGAACTTCCGCGTGTTCCTTGGGAGTCATGGTAGATACGGAGGCCGCAATGACCACAGAGTCCTCTGCGCCGGCGTTTCTCCTTGCCTGTACCGCCGCTTCGATTCCCAGCCTGTTGGCTTCGGCTACCTTATGCCCTAGGCCGCCCTCTTCCAGCATGTCGCGTCCTGTGCCGAAGGTGTTTGTGATGATGATCTCGGCGCCCGCTTCTATGTACTCCTGGTGGATATCCCTCACCAATTCGGGATGGGTGAGCATCGGACCGCCCGACCACGTGGCGGGGTGTGTCAGCCTCCGCTTCTCAAGCTCCGAGCCCATGCCCCCGTCCATTAGGATCGCCTCCCCCGCTGCCAGACGAGCCTGCAATTTCTCAAAGTTGCTCATGTTTCTCTCCTGGTGAAATGCGAATTACCGCCGTCATTCTCGTGACAAGCACGAGAATGACGGAAGGAGGCGCGAGAGTGGTGGAAGATAGACGCCGGAGCTTACCCCTACCCTTCTTCTTCCAAACCGTTCTCGGGGATGTGGCCGTTTTCTGAGATGGCCTCGTGGCCGTTGCTGGAGATGGCCTCCGCGTCGACTATTAGGGAGACGTCTCTACCCGCGGCGGCGCGCGGCTTGGTGTCTCGGACGTGTCTTGCCTTGGGCTCCATGGAAGTGATGGATACCACTATGTCGTCGCCCGGAAGGGAGACGATGCTGACGCCCTGGGTGCGGCGGCTAAGTTCGCGCAGCTCGTTCAGGTTGGTGCGCGTGACCTGGCCCTTCTGGGAGATGATCATGATGTCCTCTCCCTCCTTGACCACGCGGGCGGTGGCAACAGGTCCGCTCTTGGAGGTGATGCGGAAGGTCTTCAGACCGAAGCCGCCCCTAGATTGCGGGCGGTAGTGTTCCATGGGGGAGGGCTTGCCGTAGCCGCGCTGACTGATGACAAGCAGGGCGCAGTCCTTCTCGACCACGTCCATGGCAACCACTATGTCGTCGTCCTTGAGCCTCATGCCGCGCACTCCACCGGCCATGCGAGAGCTTCGCCTGACCTGTTCGGCGGGGAAGCGGACGGACATGCCGTGCTGGCTGACCATGATTACATCGTCCGATTCCGAGGCGAGCCGGATGGAGACTAACTGGTCGCCAGGCTCAACGTCCATGGATCTGATCCCGTTTGAGCGGATGTTGACCAGGGCGGCCAGGGACATTCGCTTGATCTCCCCCATGCGGGTGGCGAACAGGATATCTTCCCCGCCATCGAAGGAGGAGACGTCGAGGATGGCCTGCACGGACTCGCCGGGTTGGATGTTGATTGCCTGGACCAGGGGGACGCCGCGCGACACCCTGGAGGTGTCCATGTGCAGATCGTAGACCTTCTTTCTGTAGACGCGTCCGGTATTTGTGAAGAAGAGAAGGAAATCGTGGGTGTCCGCGACCAGATGGTCGTGGATTACGTCATCCTCGCGGGTGGTCTGGCCGCGCACGCCCTTGCCGCCACGGTGCTGCCTGCGGTACGTATCGGCGGGGACGCACTTGATGTAGCCGCGCTGGCTCAGGGTGACGACGACCTCCTGGTGCGGGATGAGGTCTTCATTGGTGAAGTCGCCGGCTTCGGTCGCGGTGACCTCGGTGCGGCGCTCATCGCCGAACTTCTCCTTGAGCTTCCTGGTCTCGTCGGCCACGATCACCAGCACCTTGGAAGGATCGGCGAGGAGGGCCTGGAGCTCCGCGATGCGCTTGGTAAGCTGCTTGAACTCGTCCTCTATGCGCTTGCGCTCAAGAGCGGCCAGGCGGCGGAGCTGCATTTCAAGGATGGCCTGAGCTTGCTCTTCGTCAAGAGCGTATCTCTCCATGAGCGCCAGGCGCGCGGCCTCCACGTCCGCGGCGGCGCGGATGAGCTGGATAGCGTTGTCCAAGTCGTCGATGGCTTTGAGGAGGCCTTCCAGGATGTGGACCCTGGCCTGGGCCTTGCGCATCTCGAACTCAGAGCGGCGGCGGGTTATTCGTATGCGATGATCTATGAACTCCTGCAGGACGGTGTTGAGGGGCAGCGTCCTGGGCTGGCCGTCCACCAAAGCCAGCATGTTAATGTAGAAGGCCGACTGGAGAGCGGTGTGCTTGTAGAGGTTGTTCATCACCCGCTGGACCTGGGCGTCGCGGCGCAGCTCGATGACGACGCGCATGCCGCGCCGGTCAGATTCGTCTCGCACTTCGCTGATGCCGTCTATCTTCCGCTCTTTGGCGAGCATGGCTATCTTCTGGACGAGGGTGGCCTTGTTGACCTGGTAGGGAATCTGGCTGACCACTAGCTGGTAGCGTCCGCCGCGGGCCATCTCCTCCGCTTCCATCCTGGCGCGGACAACGGCGCGTCCCTTTCCCGTCTCGTAGGCCTCTCGTATGCCCTGCTGGCCTAGGATTACGGCGCCCGTGGGAAAGTCCGGGCCGGGCACAATCTCCATAAGATCATCGATGGTGGCTTCAGGGTTGTCGATGAGATGGAGGATGGCGTCACAGATCTCGGTGAGGTTGTGTGGGGGGATGCTGGTGGTCATGCCTACGGCGATACCGGAGGAACCGTTGACAATGAGGTTGGGGAGCCTGGCAGGCAGCACGACAGGCTCGTTGAGGGAGCCATCGAAGTTGGGCGAGAAATCAACGGTGTCCTGGTCAATGTCTACGAGCAGCTCCTGTGCGATGGGGGAGAGCCGCGCTTCCGTGTAGCGCATGGCGGCTGGCGGGTCGTCGTCGACGCTGCCGAAGTTGCCCTGCCCGTCGACAAGGGTGTAGCGCATGGAGAAGTCCTGCGCCATGCGCACCATGGCGTCATAAACGGGGCTGTCGCCGTGAGGATGGTACTTACCCATGACCTCACCGACGAGCCGGGCGCTCTTCTTGTAGGCCGTGCCCGGTCGCATGGCTAGCTCATCCATGGAGTGGAGGATGCGCCGCTGCACGGGCTTGAGCCCGTCCCTCACGTCGGGAAGGGCGCGCGCCACTATGACGCTCATTGCGTAATCCAGATAGGAGTTACGCATTTCATCTATGATGCGTACGGGTCTGACGGTTTCGCTAGTCATAAGGCATCCTTAGCCGGAGGATAATATTGTTGACAAATAGCTCTCAGGCTCAACAAACAGTGGTTCTAACCAAGCGATTCTACCATATGCGGTGGGTAAATTACAAGAATTGTGGTGGTTGTTTACAAGGGCATGGGAAGCAACTCTCCCTACCCCACCAGATTGCTTCAGTTCCCTCGCATGACGAGAGGGGGCGCGCTACTTGATCAGCCTTCTACGCATGCCGCGAATGCTGAGCGGGATGAAGACGACGGTGAAGGCGATGAGGATGGCCAGCGAGATGAAGGTCTGCGCCCCTATCTCGCCGTAGGCAAGGGAGCGCATCAGCTCTGTGGCCGATGTCAAGGGGAGAACCCAAGCCACCCTCTGTATCGCCTCGGGGAGTCCGTCCACGGGATAGAAAACGCCGCTGAAGAAGAACATGGGCACAACGTAGAGGGTGAAGAAGTTGGTCAGGCTGTTGATCGAGGGCGCCGCGGAGGCGGCGAGCATGGCCTGCGAGCCAAACATGAGACCGATGAGGATGGAGACAGGCAGGGCCAAGAGAGCGTAAGGCGATTGGGTAAGGCCAAAAATGTACGACACCGTGAGCAAAACGGTCGCGTGCATCAGGGATCGGGTAGCCGCCCAGAAGAGCTCTCCGCGGACCAGCTCGTCGACGCTGACCGGAGTGGCCAGGATTCCCTGGAACAAGCGCCGGGTCTCCATGCGCATGTAGGTGCCGAAGGTGCATTCGAAGGTGGCACCGAACATGGCGTAGCTGGCAAGCAGTCCGGCGGCGACGAACTCGGTGTAGGAGCGGCCCCCTATATCGCCGATGTAGGTGCCCATTCCCAGACCAACCGCAGTGAGCACGAGCAGCGGTTCCGCCACTACGCCGCCGAACTCGGTTTTCCAAACGCGCAAGAAGGCGTCCCTGTTGCGCTGCCATACCCTGAAGGAACGGGCCAGGCTTCCCAGGACTCCGCCCCTATCCGCAGCTACATGCGCGACGGTTGTGGCGCTCATTCGTCCCTGAGGTCCCTTCCCGTAAGGCGGAAGAAGACGTCCTCAAGGTTGGCGGGGCGTCGCTCTAACCATACGTTGTGATCTGAGGCCAACCACTCCAGCAGTTGTCCGTCCACGCTGTAGACGTAGAAGCGGTCGCCGCCGTCCTGGAAGGGTATGCTCATATGAAGTAGCTGTTTGGTCACAGCATCACGGGCTTGGGCGGTGAACCTGACCTCGGCCACCTCACTGCCCACGTGCTGCGTGACCAGCTCGGCGGGGATGCCGTGGACCAGAATGCGGCCGTAGTCCATAATGACCAGCCGGTTGCACAGGATGGCGGCTTCCTCCATGTTGTGCGTGGTGAGCAGCATGGTCGTTCCCTGCGCTTTGAGCAGCCTCAGCTTTTGCCACACCAAGTGCTTGGCCTGGGGGTCGAGTCCGGTGGTCGGTTCGTCCAAAATGAGGATGGCGGGTGAATGGAGCAGAGCCCTGGCAATGAGCAGCCTACGCCGCATGCCGCCGGACAGACTATCCACCTCGCTGTTTGCTTTGTCGGTAAGCTGGAAGAGATCGAGAAGCTCCCGTGAGCGGCTCTGAGCCAAAGGGGAAGGCATATCGTAGTAGCGGGCGTAGACACGGAGGTTCTGGATCACGGTCATGTCGCCGTCCAGGGTGTCCTCCTGGGGCACCACACCCACAATGCGCCTCACCATCCTGGAGCGCTTGACTACGTCAAGTCCGCCCACCTCCAAGTGGCCGGACGTAACCGGCGAGATAGCGGTAATCATGCCTATGGTACTGCTCTTGCCGGCGCCGTTGGGACCAAGAAAGCCGAAGCACTCCTGACGGCCTACGGAAAAGGAGATGCTGTCCACGGCGGTGAAATCACCGAATCGTTTGGTGAGATCCTTGGCGTGGATAACGGAATTCATAGCCAAATGGTAGCAAAGGCCAACCGCTAGGGGCAATCTTCAACTGAGAAGATGAGAGCTAGCTTCTAGCTCTCATCTTCTTCGGCATGGGCGTAGGCCTGGCGCAGGAAGGCAACCTTGGAATAGTGATTGGCGTCGTCTTCGTCATAATCCCATTCACCGGCGTTGCCCTGGTCCAGGATCTCTTCATCCTCATCCGGCAGGTCCATATCGACCGTGGCCGGGCTGGGGGCCTGCTGTACACGAGTCGGGAAAAAAGCAATGCCTATCTGGGTGGGATGCTGGTACACCTCGCGGATCATGACTGTCACTTCGCCTCCACTGAGACGGGTGACGGCCGCCTGGTACCGATTGCCGCCGTTGATAAGCCGGGTAATGCGGTTGGCCAAGCGCGGAGGTACGACTCCCAGGTAATCCCCGTTGCTGTCAAGCACGGCGAGCCTTCTCTCCATGATGTGCAGCGTTACGGCATCTCCAGCGGACACTTGCGCCAAGACGTGGGGGGCAGCGGGCCGTTCTAGGACCACACAGCCCGACTTTCCGCTTTCCTCCAGGAAATACTGGGGCGCAAACTGCCGGGCTTTCTTGGGCTGATTGTCCGCGTGCTTGAGATGAGCAAGGCGAACTAGATTCTTCTCGGCAATGGAGTTACTGGGCGAAAGCTGGAGCGCCCTAGTAAACGCGGTCCTAGCTTCATCGTGCTTGCCCAACTCCACGTGGGCCTTGCCCAGCCGATTGTATGCCTCTATGTCCTGGGGAAACACTTCAATAATTCCCTGGTTGACGGTTACCGCCTCCTCCCAGCGGCTCTCCATGGCCAGGGCAATTGCTTCCTTGGACTTCTCTCGCCTTAGAGTTGATTTGTACTCGGCCTGCTTGAATAGAGTCATGACTCCTTCTCCCTCTAGGGGACAAGGGATTTTAAGCTTAAAATGTTGCGCTGTGCAATACCCTGTTTAAGCAATATCTGTTTTTATGCCTAGTTCAAGCGTAAAACAGGCTGTTTTATGACTCCTGTTGCAGGCAAGATCAGCCGTACTTGTCTTGTCTGCCTCTGCTAGTCCCGCCACACCATGAACAGGCTGGACACGGTTGCCGCAGATAGTAAGACAGCAAGGAAGAAGATGACCGCCTGTAGCGCCCCGTCTAAGGCGGAGAGGGCGAAGATGGCCATTCCCGAGGCGACGAGTATGCGTATCCACGTCTCTACATGCCTACCGACCGGCTTGCGGTCTCCTTTGTCGACGGTGAGGGGCTGACCCCCCAGCAGCCTACCTCTGATCCAGGGCGCGCCGACGTAGGGCAGAAGGACACGGTCGACGCCCCACCAGCCGGCGGTCTTCCAAGCAACGATGACGCCAATAGCTACGATGCCGAGAATGGGATTGGTGCTGGCGGTGCCCGCGAGCATGAAGTTCCAGTTCATGACTGCGCCGAAGAAGGCGGCTATGCCGGTGAATGCGCCCAGGATCAAGGCTATGCCAACCAGGAGTTCGCCGTAGGCTACCAGGATGCCGAAGAGGCTGTGCAATTCGTTCCTGAGCAGGAAGTCCAGGAACTCACGGTACCAGTCGTAAGCGATGGGTGGGCGGCCCTGCTCCGGCACGGCCACGGCCCGCTCCCAGTAGCCCTTGACGGCCAGGCCGCCGCCTGTCCACGCTTCCTGGGATATCTTGTTCCACCCGGCCTCGAACCACCTTACACCAAGCCACAGGCGGACCATCAGCCATAGCCAAGACCACTCGGTGTTGCTGAAAAGGGAGTTGACCCAGCGGGGGTTCTGAAGCAGGCGTCCCGTTGAACCGGCGTTGTTGGAATTCCCTGCTTGTCGCTTCATTTTGGACCTCCTCAGTGAGTTCTGGGCGATCTAAAATTCGACGCTATCTGCAACAAGCATTATAGCAGCCGGGTGTTTGGAGTAACAGAGGACAGCCGCAGCCGTTACTCCTCTTCCAGGGTGCTGGTGTCGCCTTCAGGTAGGCCCAACTCGCGGGCTTTGAGGAGACGCCGCATGATTTTGCCGCTTCGAGTCTTGGGCAGCGAGTCGACAAACTCTATCTCACGGGGAGCGACAGCGGCGGCCAGCTTGCCGCGCACAAAGCGAGTGATCTCCTGCCGCAGCTGGTCTGAAGCCTCATAGCCCTGGTGGAGGGATACAAAGGCCTTGACCACCTCCATGGCGATGGGGTCGGGCTTGCCGATGACTCCGGCCTCGGCGACGGCGGGGTGCTCGATCAGCGCGCTTTCGACCTCGAACGGACCGACAAGGTGTCCCGCGGTATTGATTACGTCGTCGGCGCGGCCAACGAACCAGAAGAAGCCGTCCTTGTCCATGCGGGCGCGGTCGCCGGTGATGTACCAGCCCTTCTTGAATCGCGAGTTGTAGAGGGACTGGTTACCCCAGTAGACGTGGAACATGGACGGCCAGCCGGTGCGGATAGCCAGGTGCCCTTCTTCGCCGGGGGCTACCTCGTTGTACTCCTCGTCCAGGATGCCGGCCGTGATGCCAGGAATGGGACGTCCCATGGAACCGAGCCGCACCTCTTGCACAGCGTAGTTGGCGATGAGGATGGCCCCGGTCTCGGTCTGCCACCAGTTGTCGTGGATTGGCATACCGAAGACTTCGACGCCCCAGGATACGCCCTCCGGATTGAGCGGTTCGCCAACGGAGGCGATAAAGCGGAGCGATGAGGTGTCGTAGCGTTTGGGAATGTCGTTGCCCGCCCTCATCAGCATGCGGATGGCGGTGGGAGCCGTGTACCAGACGGTGACCCCGTACTTCTGGATTACTTCGTACCACGCAGAGGCGCGGAAGCCGCCTTCGTAGATGATCTGGGTCACTCCGTTGCTCCAAGGAGCGAACATGCCGTAGGAAGTGCCGGTGACCCATCCGGGGTCGGCGGTGCACCAGTAGATGTCGTCCGGGTGGAGATCAAGCGCCCACTTGCCGGTGGCGTACTGCTGGAGGACGGCAATGTGGCGGTGGACGGCGCCCTTCGGCTTGCCGGTGGTGCCGGAGGTGTAATGCATCACCGAATAGTCGTACATGGAGGTGAGCTCTATGGCAGGTTCGTCAGAGGCCGCTTCCATGAGGTCGTCGTAGAGGAGGTCGCCATCCTCGATGGGCGTGGAGTCGCGGCCCAGCTTGTTCACGATGATGACGTGCTTCAGGTCCGGCAGGTCCGGAATTATGCCGGAGATGCGTTTGCGCAAATCCGGCGAGGTGATAAGGGCCACTGCACCGGCGTCCTCTAGGCGGTCCTTCACCGGGTCGGGACCGAAGGCGGAGAAGAGGGGCCCGACGACGTTGCCAGCCTTGAGGATGCCGAAGAAGGCGACGTAAAGCTCCGGGACGCGATCCATGAAGATGAATACGCGGTCGCCTTTCTGTATGCCGAGGTCTCGAAGGGCATTGGCGAACTTATCGGTGAGACGCTTCATATCGGCAAAGGTGTAGGTCTCCTCCTCACCGTTCTTGCCCAGCCAGAGCATGGCAGGCTTGTCGGGGTTGGCGGCGGCGTGGCGGTCGATACACTCGTGGGCCTTGTTTAGAGCGCCACCGGGGAGCCAGTCCAAGTCGGATAATAGGGACTCCCAGGTGAACGTGCTACGCGCCTCATCGTAGTGGGAGAGGTTGGGCTTGACTTCCATGCCTTCGATTCCGGGCTTGGAGATGACCTCTGCGTCCATGCTGCGCCTCCTTGACGTTGGTAAGAGTCGAGCGGTGGTTTCAACGCAAGTGTAGTGGACGTGGAATTGGGGCGTCAATCGCATATTGGGTTTGAGGAAGATGGTCGCAGGGGATAAGATATAAGCGTTTTGTTGATACAGGTCTTTGAAATGAGTAGACATTCAGGAGCGGTCAATGGTTGACGTGAGTCGAAGTAAGGGACTGAAACAGGCGGCCGAGAGCTGGAAAGACGTGGAACTGCGCTCTCTGCTGGCAAAATCGGCGGTGGCGATTGGAGCGGGGTCGCCCACGGACGCCGGGGTCGCCTGGACGCTGGAAACCGAGGCGGAAACGCCGATAACGATGGCGGGCGGCATCCCCGACCCTGCCACGCTGCCCGCCAAGGATCTACAAGAGGCGCTGGCAAACGCCGTCCTGGAGACGCCGGAGGAGACGCTGCGCTACGGCGGCGTGCTGGGCTACGAAGGGCTGCGCGAGGCGCTGGCGGAGCGTTGGAGCCGGATAGACGGGGTGCCGCTAACGCTGGACAACTTCATTACGAGCAACGGCAGCGCAGGGGGCATAGCCAACGTGTGCGATGCTTTCCTGGAACAGGGCGACGTGGTGATAGTGGAAGCGCCCTCCTTCTCCGGATCGATACGAACTATACGCGGGCACATGGCGGATATAGTGCCGGTTCCCATAGACGACCAAGGCGTTCTGGTAGACGAAGTGGCCCGCGCCATGGAGAATGCAGAGGCCGCCGGCAAGCGGGTCAAGCTGTTCTATACCATAGCCGATTTCCACAACCCCACCGGTGTGACCATGTCCGCGGAGAGGCGGGAGGCGCTGATAGAGCTTTGCGCCGAGCGCCAGGTGATCATCCTAGAGGACGCGGCCTACGCCGACATCTACTTCGGCGCGAAGCGACCGCCGTCGCTGTACGGCATGGCGGGCGGCCAGGGCGTGCTCAAGGTGGGCACTTTCAGCAAACCCATCGCTACGGGACTGCGCATAGGCTGGGTGCAAGGACGCGAGGACTTCATAGATGCGCTGGGCCGGGTTAAGTACGACATGGGCAACAGCCCGGTGCTGCTGCGGGCGCTGGCGGAATACGTGGGGTCTCAGAAGCTGGAGGAGCACCTGGAGGAGATGCGTCCCCTGTACAAAGCGAAGTGCGATGCGCTGTGCCGCAGCCTGGAGGAGCACTGCTCGCAGTACGTGCGTTTCACCAAGCCGGACGGCGGGTTCTTCCTCTGGGTGGAGTGCATAGGCCCGAAAGCTCGCGACCTGATGAGAGAAGCCGCCGAGCTGGGGCTTATCTTCCCGGCGGGGGCAACGTTCTTCCTCCAAGGAGACGACGACGATACGTCCCACATACGTCTGGCGTTCAGCACGGCAAGCGTGGAGGAGCTGGAGCAGGTGGGGCCCCGCATGCGTGAGGCCTTTGTGCGGGCAATGGGCGAGGGGTGAGGGGGGACGGACATACGGGCAAAGGCTGACGTCGACTTGGACGGGAAGTATGGGCCATTCAAGGAACGGGTTGGGCGTCTGCTATAATCACAAAGGAAGGTTATGAAAGAAGCATTTGTACAAATACACGTGGAACGGTTGCCTGATGGTGATTTTCTGGCCACCAGCAAGGATCTCCCCGGCCTGGTGGCTCAAGGTCGTACTGTTGCTGAAACCTTGGAGGTAGCTCAGGACGTAGCGCGCAAGCTCATTGAATCTTACCTAGAACACGGTGATGAGCTTCCATCCGCACTGCACGGCGCCACCTCTTCTAAGGTCAGTTTCAAAATTCCTGTCTCTGTTGGCTGATGGGCCGCCTGGCTCGCTACCATTTCGATTAGTGAAAGAATCGCATCCGCAGCTTGGCGGGCGAGGGGTGAGTATTGCCTGTGGCAAGCCGCTACAGCCTAGACTTGGCCTCTTCCCAAGAAATGGCCTTCCCCTCTTTTACCTCCTGGATACTTTGTTTTAGCTGCTCAATCGCCTCATCATCGCTGAGCACTTCCAGCGTTTCTAGGATGGCCTCGTAATCGTCCCATGTCATGATAGCCAATACCGGCCTGCCTCTGCGGGTAACTGCCACTGTTGCCGGGCTAGCTTCCAGTCGCTCAGGCAACTTCGTCAGATTCCGTCTGGCATCCACCATATTGAGCTCTTCTGTCTCTCTCAATGTCGTCATATCCCATCCTCCTAATATCAGCTATATCAGCCCTCGTCGGACAAGTCGTTGGGCCAGAACGTATACATCCCGCCGGCTGCCTTCTTTGCGAATGCCCACCATGTGCACCACCACCCGTTGCTCCCTTTCATCAACTCCATACATCACACGGTAACGCTGCCCGGCAGCCCGTACAGTCATGAACCCGGCCAATTCACCCCGCAGGGCGTTGCCTTGCTTAGCAGGTTCCTCCATCAGAGCATCGATACGTCGAATAATAGCAGCACGGGTGCGCCGGTCAGCGATAGACTCCAGCGCCGCCAAACCTGTTGGAGTAATCTCAATTTGGTAGGCCATCAGGATTTCTTAGTGTCGCCATGTAAAGTGTACTCCTATCTGTACGTTTGTCTACCCGTATGCACTCCCCTCCCCTACCCCACCTCTAAATGCCCGCCTCCGTGAGCATGACTGGTGGCACAGTTCGTTGACACGGGCGAAATGTCACGCCTAAAATGGCGGCAGTTTCCCCTTGATATAGCCTTCGGAGGTGCGTAGTGGCTGTTCCCCTAGTTTCCAGAGCAACGGTAATGAGCAATCGCGGTATTGTGGCGTCCACATCTCCGCTGGCGGCATCGGCGGGACTGCGCGTACTGTCGCAGGGAGGCAACGCCTTCGACGCGGCGGTAGCAACGGCGGCGGTGGAGACGGTGACCGTGCCCGGCCTGTGCGGAATCGGAGGAGAGGTGTTCGCCATCTTCTACGAAGCGAAGACGGGCAAAGTCCAAGGGCTGACCTCGACGGGGGCAGCTCCAAAGGGAGCCACGCCCGCCTTCTACCGCTCCAAGGGCTACCGGCACATGCCCTACGATGGCCCGCTGGCGGCTTCGCCTCCGGGTGAGGTCGCGGCGTACCAGTTCCTTGCCGACAACCTGTGCACCCTGCCGCTGGGCAAGTTGCTGGAACCGGCCATAGGGTACGCGGAGGGGCACCCCATCTCGCCCAGGATTGCTCGGCTCATAGCGACAAGCGCGGAGCGCATGTCCAATCTACCGGCGTTGGCCAAGATTTTCATGAAGGGCGACCGTCCCTACCAAGCGGGCGAGTTGCTGGTGCAGAAGGACCTGGCGGGCACGCTGCGTCGAGTGGCGGAGGGCGGTGCGGATGAGTTCTACCGTGGAGGACTGGCCCGTGACATAGCAAAGCGATTCCAGGAAGCGGGCGGCCTGATCACGGAGGAGACGCTGGCGGACCACGAAATCGAGGTTTACGAGCCGCTGGACACGCAGTACCGCGGCTACACGGTGGTAGAGAACCGTCCCCCATCGCAGGGGATGCTCATACTGGAGATACTCAACATCATCGAAGGGTTCGACCTGGCGGGCATGGGGTATCTCAGTCCGCAGAGCATTCACACGATGGTAGAAGCGAAGAAGCTGGCTTTCGCCGATAGAAACGCCTATCTGGCCGACCCGCGCATGGAGCAGATGCCCCTGGACCTGCTGCTTTCCAAGGAGCATGCGGCAAGGCGCGCCGGATTGATCGACCCGGACAGGGCATCGTTCGACGTGAAGGCGGCGTCGCTGGCGCCGGCGGGCGCCGACACCAGCTACTTCTGCGTGGTGGACGGCGATGGCAACGCGGTGTCGTTCATACACAGCCTGTACCAGGGATTCGGGTCGGGATTCGTCGCAGAAGGCACGGGGGTGGTGTTCAACGGCAGGCAGCGCGGGTTCAGGCTGGAGGAGGGTCACCCCAACACGGTGGCTCCGGGGAAGCGCCCCATGCACACGCTGAACGCGTACATGGCGCTGAAGGACGGCGCGCCGTTCATTGTGGGAGGCACGCCGGGCGCGGACTACCAGCCGCAAGGCAATGTACATATGATTACGAGCATCGTCGACTACGGGCTGTCACCGCAGGAAGCGGTCGACGCTCCAAGGTGGTCGAGCATACCCGGCACCGACCCGGCAACCATGGACGACCCGGAGGTTGTGCAGCTGGAGCCAATGATGCCGCGCGAGATAGCGAAAGGCCTGGAAGCCAAGGGGCACAGCGTAACCTGGGGGCAGGAAGGGATAAGCCACGGCATCGTGCAGCTCATACAGGTGGAGGGAGAGACGGGCGTGCTCAAGGGAGGCTCAGACCCTCGCGGCGACGGACACGCCGCGGCGCTGTAGCGGGCAGAGCGCAACCACAAATGAAGGTAATAACGTATGTACGGCTGCATATTAACTACCAGGGAAGTCAAAGGTCTGTCCCTGCAAGAACGACGGAGGGCCAGCGATTACCTTGAAGGCGTGTGGTAAAATTACAGTCGGCCATTAGGGGGCGAGGGTAGACCGAGCAGGCAGGTCAGCGGATGGCGATCTATAGGCGCTGCCAAGTGAGGTACTACCGTGAACACGACCGATCATGATTCGCCGGACAAGCCCAAGGGTGAAGTAGTCTGGGACAACATACTGAAGGCGGCTCTGGCGCTTCCCGGGGCCAAGGTAAACCGCTTTTCATTTCTCAACTCGCAGCTTTCCAATCACTGCGACGAGGAGCAGATCCACAGGGCCATACAGCTCAGACCCGTATCGGCGGGCGTGCTGCCCTACGTAATCGACAAGCGGGCGGACGCCTCCATTCATTCGCACATGCTCAAAGCATCCGGCTTGTCTTTTGCCATCGGATTACCGGGCGGCTGGGCCATGGCGGGGAGCATTCCCGCAGACGTGGCGCAGTTCTACTGGCACGCGCTGGTCTTGGCCCAGAAGCTGGCGTACCTATACGGATGGCCGGACATTCTAGAAGGGGGTGAAGTGGACGAGGAGACGGAGTTCCACCTAACCCTGCTGGTAGGGGCAATGATAGGAACGGCTACGGCCCAAGCGGGGTTGACGGAGCTGGCTGACAACTCAGGCAAACAGGCGGCCCTCCGGATGCCCCGGCAGGCGCTCACCAGGACGGCGTACATCCACATAGTGAAGAACGTGGCGGCGCGAATAGGCATCAACGCCACCAAAAGATGGTTCGCCGGCGGAGTGGCCCAGACAATCCCGGTGGTTGGCGGCGTAGCCTCGGCAGGCGTGACGGCGGTGTTGATGCGGCCGATGGCCAAGCGGCTGAAGAAGCACCTTATGACACTGCGGTACGCACAGCCCGACGAGGGTATGGAGATTGCCATAGCCAGGGCGCAAAACGGGACCGCGGTAGGCCGAGCGGGGTTGGTGTTCGGCGCGCCGCCAACTTTGACACGGGCGGATTATCCGCGGAGTGTCGGATAGCGCAAGGATGGAGGGTGGCTTGGGGAATGACGGTGGACGGTGAGAACGGGTACCGCATCTCCGCTCAAATGGTTCGACAGGCTCACCATGAGCGGGGCCACTACAAGTTGCGCAGCTGGCGTTCCGGCTAGGCATCTCCACGGTACGGTTTCCACTCACCCCCATCTCAATCTTCCCCCGTCAAGGGGGACGAGGTTTCCTATGCGCTGGCACTCGTACTCATTAAAGGGTAAGGTAGCGGACATACCAGTCCCCGGAGGATGTCATGGCGGCAGCCAACATGGAATCCCACAAAGTGGCTATTCTGCCGTGCGGCACGGTGATAGAAGGGATGAATGGCGGGTCCGTCGATATAAGCCGGCGGCCCGGGCCGCTTCTCTTCCTGGAGAAACGGCTCAACGATCCCTGCGTAGACATCTGGACTACCGGCGGGGTCAAACTCAGCGTGGACATAGACCGTTTGCGAAACGGGCTTGATTCGCTGGAAACCCAGTGTCCCCACGAAAGGTAGCCGCAACGCTTGGCAAGCAACCAGAACGACACCACTGAAGGTTCGCAAGCTCCGTCGGGCGCCGGATGGCGGGAGTACTATGGCTGGCGCATAGTAGGCGTGTCGGCGCTGTTCCACGGACTGATGGGCGGCGTCGGCCACGTGGGTCTTTCGGTCTACTTCCTGCCCCTGACCCGAGAGTTCGGAGTGTCCCGCGCCATGATGTCGGTGGCGTTTGCCCTCCGTACCCTGGAAGGCGGCCTAGAGGGGCCGATAATCGGGTATTTGGTCGACCGTATAGGCGGCAGAATGATGGTGCTCATAGGGGTGATTCTGGGCGGCGCCGGTTACCTGTTGATGGCCACCACCAACTCCTACGAACTCTTCCTGGTGGTCTTCCTGGGGCTGGTCTCCTTAGGGGTCTCCGCACCCCACCACGGGCTGTTCGCCACCATCAACCAGTGGTTCAGACGCCGGCTGGGGCTGGCTATGTCGCTGGCAATCAGCGGTTCCGCCATAGGAGGGTTCATGATAACCCCCATGGTGGCCTGGATAGTGCTCAATGAGGGTTGGCGGCTGGCAGCGGTCTTCTCCGGCGTCGTTCTACTTGTTCTGGGACTGCCACTGGTGCTAATGGTGAGAAACCCCAAGCCCGGCGAGACGGAGCCGGAGGACTCGATCCCCGTCCCGGCGCGCGCCGCCGGGGGGCAGGGCCGAAGGCTAGAAGTGCGCCAGCAAACGACCGCCGTTGACTTTTCCATAGGAGAGGCGCTGCGCACCAGCACGTACTGGCTGCTGGCCGTCTCGATAGGCTTTCGCCTCACCGGTCAGCAGGTCCTCATGGTGCACATAGTGCCCATATTGGTGTCGCGGGGCGTGAGCGAAGTCGTGGCCGCCGGTCTTCTGGTTCCAATGATGTCGTTGCTCAGGTTGCCGTCCGTGATAGGTTTCGGGTGGTTTTCGGACGTGTGGTCGCGCCAAAGGGTTGCGTCGCTTTCCATGTTCTGCGGCACGCTGGCGGCGGCGGTGGCGATATGGGGCCCGGACGGGTTGGTTACGGGGGCGCTCTTCGTTCTATTATTCGCCCTGGCCCAAGGCAGCAACGCCATCACCTGGGCCCTTGTGGGGCAGTACTTTGGCCGTACGAAGTTCGCCTCCCTGCGCGGCGGCATGAGCCTTATTCAGAGCGTAATGTCCTTTGGCACACCCATCGCCGCCGGCTGGGTGTTCGACACTACGGGCAGCTACGCCTACGCGCTGGCCGGAGTAGGACTGGCGTACTTCATGTCGGCGGCCATCTTCTGGCTGCTCAAGACGCCCATGCGTGGTACCGCCGCCGAAAAGATGACGCCCTCTATGGGAGGTTGAGGCCGCCGGGCTTTACGGTTGACTTGTTGGTTGAATAGAGATATAGAAGGGGCAAGCAATTGCGAAGGAGGAGGAAATGCCGAAGAAAACCATATACGAGAAGAAGGGACGCATTGGCTACTTGACCGTGAACAACCCTGAAAAGGCAAATGTGATGGACTCCCAGATTGTGGAGGAGATGGGAGAGGCGTACCGGGACTACTGGGAGGACCAGGAACTGCGCTGCCTGATAGTGACCGGTGTCGGCGACAGGCATTTCTCGGCGGGGCACCACATCCAGCCGCCTCCTCCCGGGCAGACGTGGGAGGAACGGAGACTGGAGGGCATAGAGCGGTTCATCTACCCTAAGGCGGGCACGGTGAACGGACGCGAGATAGCCGTGGTAAACGGTGGCGTCGACTTTCCCCAGATCTACAAGCCGGTCGTGGCGGCCATAAACGGCTGGGCGGCAGGAGCGGGCTTGTACATGACTCTGACCACCACGGATATACGCATTGCCAGCTTGGAGCACGCCAGGTTCTTCTACGCCTTCACCACCAACCTGGGCGGCATAGGCAGCGGGCCGTCGGCGACGCGGGTGATGAAGCAGTTGAACTACGCCCACGCCATGCAGTTCCTGCTCATGGACGAACCGATAGGAGCCGAGGAAGCGGTGCGCATCGGCCTGGTCAACGAAGCGGTGCCGCACGCTCAATTGATGACCCGCGCCGAGGAGATAGCCAACAAGATAGCGTCGCTGCCCCCGGTGGCGGTGCGCTTCCTCAAGGAGTTCCTCATCCGCGGCCAGGACCTGTCGCAGGACCAGGCGTGGCACCTGCAATGGGTGTACAACCACCTGGCCAGCACCCATTCCGCGGATGCCTTGGAGGGCGCGCAAGCGTTCCTGGAAAAGAGGCAGCGCAATGTAGGCGGCGGCATCAGGTCATAGACTAATCCAAATCCTGAGGGAGGAAACAATAATGGTTATAGCAAGAGCGTTGGAAGTGGGTTACGACGTTTTCTCTGAAATAGCGGGGGAGCCCGTGCATGGAGCCGCCCGGTCAAAGGTGCTCTACGAAGGAGAAGAGACCGTCCTGGAGAAGATAACGTTCGAGAACGGATCGTTCTCGTCGGCTCACCAGCATCCTTACGAGACCATCGGCCACATTCTGAGAGGCAGAGCTGAAGTGACCATCGGCAGCGAGACCTACTCCGTAGGCGTGGGAGACACCTTCCGATGCGCCAAGGGAGAACCGCATCACCTGAGAGCGCTTGAGGAAGTGACGCTGCTGGAGGCGCACGCCAAGGCCTAGTGTAGGCCTTGGCTCTTGGTGTCGGGCTTTCAAGCAGGGGCCAATTGTGGATTTCGTCACAATATACACCGCAAAAGTGTTGTTAATCGTAACACTCAATGGGCCCCGGTCTGAAAGCCCTTGACACCTACCTTGTGCTTGTGCTAGAAAGCTTCTTAGATGGGGTAACCCATGTGGCGCTGGGAGGTGGCCGTGATTTACGAATCGCAGAGTGGCGACATGACAATGGCCCTGACCGGTGAGTCTCTAATCACCAGAGGACTCAAGCCGTTCCGTGAGCCAGGCTTCCTCAAAATGGTGGAGATGCTCCGCGAGGCGGACGTGACCTTCACCAACGCTGAAATGCTGTTCCACGACTTTGAAGGCTCCCCCTGCGAAGAGTCCGGCGGCACCCACATGCGCTGCGACCCCGCTTTTCTGGATGACCTCAAGTGGGCCGGGATCGACATTGCTGCCTGCGCCATGAACCACGCCTACGACTACACGGAGACCGGCGTCCTTGTCAACAAAGCCAACCTGGACGAATACGGTATCGTGAACTCCGGCACGGGCCGCAACATGACGCTGGCCCGCGCTCCGGGATATTTGGACACCCCAAAAGGGCGCGTCGCTCTCATTTCAGCAACTGACCACGTCAACGTGCCGGCAGGCCGCGCCGCCGAAGAACGACCCGAAATCGGCGGTCGCCCCGGCGCCAATATGATCCGCGTACAGCCCATTCACACCGTAGACAGAGAGACTTTCGACCAGCTGAGGGCGCTGGATGCCAAGCTGGGATTCGATAGGGATAAGCAGGCAGCGCGGTCCGGCAGGTTCCCTATCCACAAATACCAGGAAAGCGATACCGAGTTCTACTTTGGTTCCGCCATAGGCGGGGGACGGACCTCGATGCTGTTCCGGGTTGGCGAAGAGATAAGCCGCACCACGGTGATTGACGAAGAGGACTGGGAAGGCAACCTGAAGTGGATCCGGGACGCGAGTCGCATGGCGGACTGGGTAATGTTCAGCTTCCACTGCGGCTTTCGCGGGGAGACCTCCGACGATCCTCCGGACCACCTGATCAAGATGGCTCACGAGGCAATAGACAACGGCGTGGACGTGTTCATTGGTCACGGGCCGCACCGCGACAAGGGCATTGAAATATACAAAGGCAAGCCCATCTTCTACAGCATAGGCGACTTCATACTGCAGAATGACACGCCGGTCTTCCAGCCAGCGGACGCTTATGCCAGATACGGGCTGGGCTGGGAAAACACGCCGTCGGACTTCTACTTCACTCGCAGCCGCAACGAGACGGTGGCTCAGGATATAAACCGGGAGAACTGGCAGAGCGCGGTGGCGGTAGTCAACTGGAAGGGCAAGGAGCTCCAGGATATAGAGCTTCACCCTATTGATCTGGGTATTGGACTTCCCATGGGACAGAGGGGCAGGCCCGTGCTGGCGGAAGGCGAGGTCATAGACGAGGTGCTGGATAGATACCAGCGCTGCTCCAACCGGTTCAATACCAAGATAGAACGAGAAAACGGAATAGGAATCATCAAAGCTTAGGAACTTCCTAAAAACTAATTGATGGGGGTGCACATGAGTTCCAAGATACGCTTCAAGAGTTTGGTGGGGCTAGCCTTGGCAGTAGGGCTTCTTTGGAGCCTGGCCTGCGGCGGCGCGGAGGAGGCCACGCCTACTCCAACGGCGACGACCGCCCCGGCGCCACAGGCGACCACCGCGGCTCCGGAGCCGGCGGCAACAAATACGCCCACGCCGGAGCCGGACACGAGTATGGATCCAAAGTACGGTGGAATCATCCAACTGACTGATATCGTGCGAAGCCTGGACATCGGCACCGTTGCCGGCAACCCCGGCGAGTACAACCAGATGCAGGGCTGGATGAGCCAGCTCATTCGCGTCAATCTGAGCGACCGCAAGACGATTGAAGGCGACCTGGCCGAGTCTTGGACAGTGAGTGACGACGGCACCGAGTATACCTTCAAGCTGCGGGACAACCTGATAGACCACTCAGGAAAGCGCTGGACCGCGGATGACGTTGCGTATGCGGTATGGAAGATCATTGCCCGGCCGGTAGACGATCCTCTACGCCGAATCCTCTGCTGGGAACAGGGCGCCGCCGAGGCTGATCCCAACGGTCCGGCAGCGGGAACCGCCGTAGAGATTACGGGTGAGTTGGAGTTTGTGGTAAGGACTCACTCCCCAATAGCCTGGTACCCCGCCTGCATGGCGCAGCACTTCTCGCTGATTGGCCCGGGTGACGGGTATAAGAAGATTGTAGCGGAAGGCGAGTTCCGCGAGCTTTCGCCTGAAGACGGCGAGCTCATCGGCACAGGCCCGTTCACGGTGAAAGAGTACGACCGCGGCAGTAAGATCGTCTTTGAGCGGTTCGATAACTTCTTCCGAGATGGTCTGCCTTACCTCGACGGATTCGAGATCACCCACGTGCCGGAACTGGCGACGAAGATAGCGGCGGTAGCGGCAGGCCGTTCCGAAGGGTGGATTTACGGCCCGTGCTGCCAGCCTAACCTGTCGGACATCGCGCCTTTGAAGAGGCAGTACGGCGAGGAGTTCGTGGTTCCTCAATCGTTCGCCTTCGGCACCGCCAGCTACATAGTGAATATGCAGCGACCGCCTTTCGGACCGCAGGACGATCCCACGGCAAGGCAACTCAGGAAAGCCGTGCAGCTTCACATAGACAGGCTTGTTGAAAACGAGCTGATCTACGAGGGGCTGGGATTCCAGATATTCTTCTACTACTGCGGATTCGACTGGATCCACAGCTGTGATGAGTGGTTGGCGTTCCCCGGCCACGCCGAGGAAGCGGCTGCGAAAGAGGCGGAGCGGCAGGAAGCCAGAGATATCATGACTTCTCTTGGCTACGGCCCGGACAACATGCTGGAGATCGAACTGCTCACCGCAGAGAGCGGTAGCGGCCGCCGCGGCTCGGAGCTGTTGCAGGAAGAGTTGAAGGATATGTACATCGAAGCCAAGCTACGGGTGCCTCCCGGTGGTGAGTCTGTGTATGACGACCAGTTCGCCGGCAGATTCGACCTGGTGTACGACGTGTCCGGATACGGCCTGGAAGACCCGGTCATCTTCGACCAGAACAAGTACCTTCCCCTGGAAGACGGTTCCGAGAACTACGGGCGCTGGGTAAACCAGGACTGGATGAGGCTCTACGAGCAGCAGCTAACCGTCAGCGACCAGGCGGAGCGCGGCGCGATCTACCGTGACATGGTAGCAATCCTCTTTGAGGACCTGCCAATCCTGCCGATGAACCGGTTCCGCCCGCCGCATCCGTACATGGCCTACGTACGGAACTGGACCCCGAAGCGGCTGCACGCTTCTTCGGCCAGCTTGGAGCAGGTATGGCTAACTCCTGACGACAGGAAGCCGTGGCCTGAGCAAGCAGCAACCGACATATTCGACACTGGGCTCTACGAGCTCAAGTAGGAGTTGATTCAGTGTAATGATGGCGCCGTCCTGAGGACGGCGCCATCATTACTTATTATGTACAACCCACGTCAGGCGGCACCGAGAGCAATATGCGTACCTATATAATCAAGAGGCTGCTTCTTTTCATCCCGACGATTATCTTCGTTTCAATGGCTTTGTTTGCCATACTGCGCATTCTCCCCGGTGACGTGGCGGCGGTTATTATCCAAGCGGGTGATCCTGAAGTTACCATTACCGAAGAGGAGAGGCTTCGAGTTACCGAACAGCTTGGCCTTGATAAGCCCATTTACCTTCAGTACTTTGATTGGATATGGGGTGTTCTACGTTTCGACATGGGTGACTCTTTCCTACTCAACCGCCCCGTTATTGAATTTGTGAAGAATCAAGTCCCCGTGACTTTGCAGGTAGCGTTCTTCTCGGCGATCCTGGTTTCCATTGTGTCCATACCCATAGGGGTGCTGGCGGCTGTATATCAAGACAGGTGGCCGGACTATTTTCTACGCGGCTTCGCCATAGTTGGGCTGGCCATGCCAAGCTTCTTCATTGCCCTGCTGACAGTGCTCATCCTTTCCAGGTACTTCCACTGGCTGCCGCCATTCGGCTTTGTCCATATGTGGGAGAATCCCTGGGTCTCCTTCCAGCAGCTCATCTTCCCTGCCCTGGCTATTGGCTTCCACAGCAGCGGCACGATGATGCGAATGACAAGGGCCCAAATGCTGGAGGTTATGCGCGACGACTATATAAGAACGGCGCGAGCCAAGGGGCTGGCGGAACGGACCGTAATCATCAAGCACGCCTTGAGGAACGCTCTGTTGCCCGTGGTTACTTTGTTCGGCTTTCAGGTGGCGTTCCTGCTGGGCGGCACGGTGGTAATTGAAATCATCTTTGCCATTCCGGGTATGGGGCAACAACTCATTGAAGCTACTCTGCTCAGAGATTTCCCCATAGTCCAGACCTACGTCCTGTACATAGCTATCATAGCAATGACCGTTAATCTCTTAGTGGACTTGACCTACGCCTGGCTTGATCCGCGGATTCAGTATTCGTAGGCTCCAGGTCAAGGAGATAAGTTTATGGCGCAGTCCGTAGAAGTTATTGCAGATGTAAGGCCAAGCAGAGGCTTTCTCCAAAGGACAGCTTCAAGAAGTTGGAGCTTTACAAGGCGGAAGCCTTTGGGCGCCGTAGGACTGGTCATTGTATTTCTGTTTGTGATTGTAGCTCTCACGGCGGATTTCATTGCGCCTTTTCCACCAACAGAGATTCACCGCCGAAACCCGGTTGAAGCGCCTCTGACCGTACACGAAGCTACAGGTAAGACGTTCTGGTTTGGAACGGACCAGCTGGGTCGTGACGTTTTTAGCAGAACGCTTGTCGGCTCCAGAGTGTCACTTTACGTTGGGATAGTGACTATGCTTGTGGCGGCCACAGGTGGTCTGGTTCTTGGCGTCAGCTCCGCGTACATAGGAGGCAAGTTCGACCTGTTCATCCAGCGCGTAGTTGACGGCATCATTGCTATGCCGACACTGATTCTGGCGCTGGCCCTAGTCGCCGCTTTGGGGCAGTCGATAAACAACGTGATTCTGGCTATTGTCATAGTGCAGATTCCGCGTATAACTCGCGTGATCCGTTCAGCAGCGCTGAGCATCAAGGAGATTCCGTACGTGGAAGCCGCCAGATCTATCGGCGCCAGCGACGTTCGTGTGATGTTGAGGCACGTTGCGCCCAACACCATGGCGCCGCTCTTGATAGTGGCCTCGTCCGCCATAGGCTCCATCATCATCACGGAGTCTACGCTGAGCTTCCTTGGTTTGGGAGTGGACCCGGAGACGCTCACCTGGGGCGCGCTGGTGAGTGGAGACGCACGACAGTACTTTGCGGGAGCACCCTGGATGTTGCTGGGGCCCGGAATAGCCATCTCGCTGGTAGTCTTCGGTATGAACATGTACGGCGACGCGCTCAGAGACGTTTTGGACCCCAAGCTGCGGGGCCGTTGATTCCGCATCTCAGCGGCTGATTTCAGCAACTGAGAGCGCCTAGATCCAGGGAGCCCGAACAGGCTCTCCCGTTCGGACGGAGTTTGTTCCTCTCAAACGCACCAAAGGAGGCTTCTCATGTTGTACGAGGCAGAAAAAGGCGACATCTCAATTCTGGTAGCCGGTGACGCCATGATCACCAAGCGGATGTCACCGTTCAGGGAAGACAGTTTTCTCAAGCTGGTAGAGGTCATCCGCGGCGCTGATTTGAGCGTGGTCAACGCGGAGATGCTGTTCCACAATTTTGAGATGAGCTGGCAGGGTAAAGACAGCATCTCTTATCAGGTATCCGACCCGGCCAACCTGAACGAACTGAAGTGGATGGGGTTCGACGTGGTGACGACGGCAAACAACCACGCCTTCGACTATTCCGAGGCGGGGCTGCTGGCAACGCTGCGCAACATGAAGGAGCACAACATACCGCAAGCGGGCGGCGGCGTGGACCTGGACCACGCCCGGGCTCCGTACTACATGGACACGGCCCGCGGACGGGTTGCAGTGATGTCGGCGACAACAACGTATTCGGAGCAGTCCCCGGCGCGGCAAGGCCGTCACGACTTTCCTGGCAAGCCGGGGATCAACGCCGTGCGGCACAGTGTGACGCATCACGTAAAGCAGGAACACTTCAAGGCTCTGGGCGATTTGAAGGACTTGCTGGGCATATCGCTGCGGGAAGAGGCGTCGCGCAAGTTCCAGCCGCAGGTACCGCATCCGCCCAACAACGATACCGACCTGAGCTTCCTTGGGGGAGCCTTCCACCTGGACGACCGGTATGAGATAACCACGCACATCAACCAGGAAGACATGAGGGGCGTGAGCAACTGGATTCGCGGCGCGGGCAAGCAGGCCGACTGGCTGGTGTACGGAGTCCACTGCCACGAAAGCGGCAACTACGGCGAATATCACGGCGGCCACCGCATATCGCCGGCAACGCACCTCGTAGAGTTCGCACACCAGGCCATAGACCAGGGCTGCGACGTTTTCTTTGCACACGGGCCCCACATGCTACGTGGTATAGAGATATACAAGGGCAAGCCCATCTTCTACAGCCTGGGCAACTTCATCTTCCAAAACGAAGCGGTGCAGTGGGTACCGGAGCCTGCATACAGCGGCCAGAGCCTGGACTCGGACGCAACGCCGGGAGACTGGGGCCACGAACGCTCCGGCGGCGGCGTGTACGGATTCGCGTCGGACATTGTGCACTACCGGAGCGCCGTGTGCACGGCCAACTTCTCGGACGGCAAGCTGAGGGAGATACGCATTTACCCCATAGACATGGGTTTTCAAAAGGTGATTGCGCAGCGGGGCCGACCGGTGCTCGCCGAAGGTGAGTCGGCTCAGTGGTCTCTGGAAGTACTAAAAGAGTCATCCAAGCCGTTTGGCACCGAGATCAAGATAGACGGCGACATGGGGATAATCAGTCTGTAGCGTTCACCCCATCTCAATCTTCCCCCATCAAGAGGGAAGAGCTATTGCGAAGAAAACGGAGGCGAGATGATTTACGACGCTGAGCGCGGCGATATATCGATAGCCGTAGCCGGGGACGCAATGATATCGCGGCGTATGCAGGCTTTCAAGGAACCCCAGTTCCTCAAGCTGGTGGATATACTGCGCAAGGCCGACGTGAGCATAGCCAACCTGGAGTTCCTCTTTCACGACTTTGAAAGCTCCTGGCAGTGGACCGGAGGCACCTACACACGGTCCGACCCCAAGAACCTGCAAGAGCTGAAGTGGATGGGGCTGAACGCCGTGCTCACCGCCAACAATCACTCCTTCGATTTTTCCGAGGGTGGTTTCTTCACTACTCTCAAGCACCTGAATGACATGGACATTGCACACGCCGGCGGCGGCAAAGACATAGACCATGCCAGGGCGCCGGTATACGTGGACTCGGCGCGGGGCCGCGTAGCCGTGATGTCGGCATCGAGCACCTTCACCGACATATCGCGCGCCGGACCTGGCAGGCACGATTTTCCGGGCAAGTCGGGCATCAACGCTCTGCGGCACGAGAAGCTCCACTACGTGGAGAGAGACGTGTTCGACGCGTTCCACAAAGCAAACCGTGAGCTTGGTTATGATGAGGCGGAGGAGGCCGGGGCCAGGTTCGGGTTTTCAGGACGAGAGGCGCAGGCCGATAAGAGCAGCCAAGTGCAGTTCATGGGCGGCGACTTCCATCTATCGGAGGAGTTCAGGGTCGAAACCTCGGTCAACAGGGAAGACATGGCCGGCATAGGGAACTGGATCCGCGGCGCAAAGAAGCAAGCGGATTGGGTGGTGTACGGCATGCACAGCCACGAGAGCGGCAGCACCGGCGAGTATCACGGCGGTTCCCGCGTTTCGCCGCCGGACTTCCTCATCGAGTTCGCCCGCTGGAGCATCGACCAAGGCTGTGACCTCTTCGCCGGACACGGGCCTCATTACCTACGCGGCATCGAGATATACAAGGGCAAGCCCATTTTCTACAGCCTGGGCAACTTCATCTTCCAGAACGAGACCGTGGACTGGGTGCCGCACGAGGGATACCGGCGGTTCGGGCTGGATTTTGACCAGACGCCGGGAGACTACTTCGATTCTCGCTCCGACTCCAGCGCCCGCGGCTTTCCCTCGGATCCCGTGTTCTGGCAAAGCGTGGTGGGCGTGTGCAACTATGAGAACCGCGAGTTGAAAGAGGTGCTGCTCTACCCTATCGACATGGGCTTTGGCCGTCCCATACCCCAGCGGGGCAGGCCGGTGCTTGCGGAGGGAGCGGCGGCCCAGGAAATCCTGGCTTGGTGCCAGGAGGTATCCAGGCCCTTTGGCACTTCCATTGAGATAGAGGGTGACTTGGGGGTTATCCGCCTGTGATTCTACAGTGAGGATTGGCCTTCTTTCAGACACGCACGTACCGGAGGCAGCCAGTGAGCTGCCTGCCCAACTATACAAGGCCTTTCAAGGCGTAGACCTCATTCTCCACGGCGGCGACATGCACGTCATAGACGTGCTGGACTGGCTGGAGCCTCTGGCGCCCGTTCTAGGAGCCAGAGGCAATGGAGACGGTCATCCGCTGAGGCCGCCGTTTCCCAAGAACGATCCACGAGTCAAAGAAGCCCACGTGCTTTCCCTGGGGGGTCTCAAGGTCGGCCTGACCCACGGATTCCCGTTGCCTGAAGATGCTCCCTGGACCACGCAGGACAGCCTCATGGAGCGCAAGTTGGGAGAGCATGTTGACGTGATAGTGTGCGGCGACACCCACATGCCGCTGGTGGAACTGCGGGAAGGGGTGCTTTACGTCAATCCGGGCAGCCCGACCAATCCGGGTCACCTGAGCAGATTGGGGCAAATAGGCTTTCTCACCATAGAAAGCGGCAGGGCCCACGCGGAGATAGTGGAGCTCTCCACAATTCAGATGTAGAAGCCTTTGCTTCCTTTGCAGTAAGCACCAGCTCGCTCTAGCCGGTCAAATGGAGTAACGAGGCAGCACAGTGTCCGTTCAAAGCGCTTGCCAGTAACGCCTACCCTCCAACCTAGTCAGTCTGCCGATGCTGCGATCAATGGGAAGATGGCCCGCAGCCAGTGTGTACCCCTCCTGTTCTAATCTGTCCAGCACGGCGTGCCGGGTACGCCGCGACGACTCTTTGTCCATGTCCGCCCCCGAGTTCCAATCCGTCTCGGTGACCTGCACCGAGCCGTGGAATAAGTCGCCGACTACACAGGCCTTCTCTCCCCCTGAGTTGATCAGGACGCTGACGTGGCCGGGTGTGTGACCCGGTGTAGACAGGGTGACTATCTCCGAGGTAACAGCGTGATCGCCGTCTATGAGGTCCATGAGGCCCATCTCACTGAGCGGCGTCACGTTCTGCTGCACGGCAGCGGGTACATCGTCCTTGGTGAAGTGCTCCCAGTCTCCCCTGGGTATGAGATACCTGGCGTTGGGGAACGTGGCTTTGCCGTCCGTAACGTTCCAGCCAATGTGGTCTCCGTGAAGGTGAGTTATGACCACTGAGTCGACATCCTCAGGCGCGACGCCAATCGCTTCCAAGTTAGGAATAAGCTGGCCGTTGCCAAGCCCGGTATCCACAAGCACCGTCTGACCGGCGGAACGCAGGACCCAAGTGCAGAAGTTGGTGCGGAACTTGCCGTTTTCGTCCAGGTGGTCCTCTTTATATGGCTCCCAAGCCTCCAACGGAATGTCCGGGTAGAACTGGTTGGGCTCAAAAGGCGGAGGCGCCGCATCCAAGACAACGGCAACGTTTACGTTACCCACGTTGATGTTGTCAACCATATTGCCCCCCTACGCTTGGCTCATACCGGTCATACGCCGTCGGTGTTTCCCGGCACCCTGAGCCCGCCGGTGAAGTTACGCTCCCGCTTCTCGTTGAAGGCGTTGCGCCCTTCCTCCGGGTCGGTGGTGAGCTGCATGACCAGGTGCTGCATCAGGTGCGACATCTGCCAGGCGGCATCGAAGGGCAGGTCCGCGCCGCGGATGAGGAACTCCTTCATCATACGTACGGCTACGGGCGCCAGACTGGCGATGCGAGTGGCCAGCTCTTCGGCGCGTTCCAGGAGCTTTTCGTGGGGCACCACTTCGTTGATGAGACGGATGCGCAGCGCCTCTTCAGCGTCGAAAGGCTCGTCCATGAGCAGAATCCTCATCGCGTCCACGTGGCCAATCTGGCGAGGCAGCCTAGCCGCTCCGGGGCCGCTGCCCAGCCAGCCCTGGTTGAGCAGCATGTACTGAAAACGGGCGTTCTCCTTGCTGGCGATGCGTATATCCGTGGTGGTGAGCATCATGTAGAAGCCCGCGCCAACGGCCCAGCCGTTTATAGCGCCTATCACGGGTTTCCATATCTGAGGAAAGTGACCGGCGCTCCGCCCGTCCACTCCCGTGGGATATTCGTTTACCGATCCGTATATGGGCTTGTAATCGGAGGAGGTGTTCTGGGAGTTGGCCCAGAATATGCGCTCCACAAACTCGCGGCGGCGCTCATCCTCGGTCTGGCCCGGCCTTGGCGCAAGGTCATGGCCGGCGCAGAAGTGTCGGTCACCCTTGCCGGTTATGACGGCGACCCGTACGTCCTTGTCCTCCCACACCTCCTTCCAGGCGTCCCTGAGCTCTACCATCACCTGGTCGTTGAGGACGTTTGCCTTCTCCGGGTTGTTGAGAGTGACATAGGCTATGCGATTCCGCTTTTCATAGATTATACCTGCCATGGAATTCTCCTCCAGTTGTTTAGATCACGCTTTGGCGTTTTAGCTGGACAAGCTCTTCTTCACTATATCCAAGCTCACCACAATAGATCTCCTTGTTGTGCTGCCCCAAGAGAGGCGTATGACGGCGCAGGCTCCAAGGGCTGCCGGTGAGACGGGAAATCTCCCCCGGCATCTTGATCTTGCCAATGACTGGGTGTTCCATCTCGGTGAAGAACCCGCGTGCGTTGAGGTGCTCCCCTTCCACCAAGTCCTGAGAGGTCTGCACCACGGCGGCTACCCAACTCTCGGAGGCAGCCTTGTTGAAATACTCGAACTTGCCCCAGTCCTTGAGGATGGACAGCAGTATCTCGTCCTTATCCTCCGGTATGCGAGCGGGAAACATGATGGGCGGGAAATCCGGGTCGTCCACGTCGGGGCGGCCCAGCATCTTGACGTAGTCCGAATACGTGCCGCGCTGTATGCCGCGCTGGAAGGTTGCGCCAACGTAGCCGTCCTTCACCGGCACTATCCCTTCGAAATGGGCGCCGCCCTTGGGCGAGCCGGCGTCCACCTTGGGAGCGCGCCGCTCTATGGAACCGGCAAAGCTGTAGCGGGTAGGCGTGCTGTGGTGATGGGCCGCGACCACCTCCCGCAGAGACAGGTCAATGTGCTGTCCTTTATCCAGCCATCCCCTGGTGAACAGCGCAGCAGAGGTGGCGTAGGCTGCGGTGATGCCGCCTATGTAGAGGCTCTGGGGATGCCCGTGCTTCAACGGTTCCCTAGCATAGGCGCCGCTGGTGTACATAATGCCGCCCATAGCCTCGTAGATGAGGTCATTGCCCGGATAGTCCCTGTAGGGGCCGCTTTGCCCGTACGGAGTGATGGAAGTGAGCACCAGGTTGGGGTTGCACCTTGAAAGCTCATCGTAGCCTAGTCCAAGGCCGTCCAAATAACCCGGTGGATGGCTCTCTATGAGTGCGTCGGCGTTTGCAACCAGGTCTCTGAAGATCCGCCTGCCGTGTGCCGTTTCAATGTTGAGGGTAACACTGCGTTTGTTGGTATTCAGGTAGAGGAAGGCAAGGCTCTTCTCAGGATGAGGCTCGTCATGGAAGAAGGGCGGCAGAGTACGCGCCTCGTCTCCCTGCAACGGCTCAAGCTTAATTACGTCCGCTCCGTAGTCGGCGAACAGCTTGCCGGCAAACGGTCCGGCGATGCCGCCGCTCAACTCTATGACGCGGAACCCTTGTAAAGCTGTGCTGGCCATCAAGCTATTCCCAGAATGTGTTTGTAGTCGGTGTCGTAGCCTCTCAGAGAACCGTCCTCCACCTCTCCATCCAAGTCATGGACCGCACCGGGCTTGTCCATGGGCTCCGGCTCTTTGCCCAGAGCGCCGAGCTCATAGAACCGTGCGATTTCCGGCTCGTCACGGCCCAGGAGGTCTCCCAGAACATATTCGTTGTCTCCGCCTAGGTCGGGACCGGGGCGGCGTATATAGCTGGTGGTGTCCGACATGCGCCAGGGACGCCCCAGGAACATGCGAGTCCCTATGCCGGTATGGGAAGGGAACTCCACTTTCTCAAAGATATCGCTTTCCTTCATGGCGGGGTCGGTCATGACCTCTTTGGGATTGAGCACGGCTCCCGCGGGCACCCCGGCTTCCACCAGTGCGTCCATCAGCTCAATGTGCTCGTAATCTTTGGTCCACTCATTGAGATGGTTGTCCAACTCATCCTGGTTGTGCCAGCGGGAGAGGACATCCGAGAACTCATCGGCTTCTGCCCAAGAGGGGTTGCCCATGACTTGCTTGAGGGTGTCCCAGTGGGCATCCGTCTCTGCGGAGATGGCTATCCAATTGTCGTCGCCCTTGCAACGGTACGCTCCGTGGGGAGCTTTGGAGGTGTGGCGATTGCCCATGAGGCGGCCGTTGCGGCCGTTGGCGATGTAGTCCAGCAGAGCATCGCCAACGGTGGACACGCCCATCTGGTACATGGAGTGGTCTATCCACTGGCCTTTGCCCGTGCTGTTTCTGTGGTGAATGGCGGCAAGGATGGAGAACACGGCCATCCATCCGTTGGGCGGGTCGAACCATGCCGAACCGACACGGCGCGGGCCTTCATCCGGGTAGCCGGTAAACTGGCTCACCCCGCTGGTCAGTTCGAACATCCTGCCAATGCCCTGGTAGTTTCGCCAGGGGCCGGTGTAGCCAAAACCGCTGAACGAGAAGTAGATGAGGTCCGGCTTGATCTTCTTAAGCTCTTCGTATCCCAGGCCCAGTCGTTCCATGGTGCCCGGGCGGTTGTTCTCGGCCAAGACGTCACTGACCCTGACCAGGTCTTTGAAGGCTTCCACCGCCTCCGAGACTTTGTAGTTCAATGTAATTCCGCGTTTGCTTCTGTGAAGAGCGTGGAAACTGCCATCTCTATTCCAGTGCTGCTCTTTGGGAACGACGTTGTCGGCATAGCTGACCTGGCCGCTGCCTCGTCCCCTGGTATGGGTTTCAACCTTGATTACCTCGGCGCCCATATCGGCCATGATGTACATGGCCGTGGGCATAGCCAAGACCGTTGTGGAGTCTATGACGCGTAGGCCGGAGAGCGGACCGTCCATGATGTGCTCCTGATGATGGTATGTTCAGCCGTATCTATCGTAAGTGAGGTATCCCCGCTCGTCACGGTTTCGGCCCGACGTGCTGCCGCGCACCTCACCGGTCACCGTGCGTTCGCGCTTTTCCAAGAACGCTTCCGTTGCGTCATCGCTGTCGCTGGAGTGCTGGCCCACCAGGTGGTTGAACACCCATTGCAGGTGCCAGGCCTGGTCTGTAGTCATGTCGACGCCCCTGATGAGGAACTCCTTGAGGAAACGGACCGCTATTGGTGGCATATCGCAGATGCGGCGGGCAAGCTCTTCACAACGAGACATCAACTGATCATGGGGCACGGCTTCGTTGATCAGATTCATGCGTACCGCCTCGTCTGCGTTGATCGGCTCATCCGCAAGGAGCATCTTCATGGCGTGAACGTAAGGGACTTGCCTTATGAGCCGGGCCGCGGTCGGCCCGCTGCCGATGCCGCCTCTATTGGATAGAAGAGCGAAATAGAAGCGGGCATGCTCCCGGCTGCCGATGCGTATATCCGTAGTGGTAAGAAGGGTGTATAGGCCCGCGCCCGCCGCCCAACCGTTGACCGCGGCGATGACCGGTTTCCATATCTGCGGAAAATCGTGCCCGCTGCGTAGGTCCACCGACGGCATTCGACCGTTTATTGAAGCGGAAGGGGGCCAGATGAACTGGTCTATCCTGTCATGCCGTACGTCGTCATGGGTCATGCCTGGGGGCGGAGGCTGTATGTTGTGCCCGGCGGAAAAGTGGCGGTCGCCAATGCCGGTGATGATCATGACCCGCATATCGCGGTCTTCCCAGAAGTCCCTGTACTCCTCTCCCATCTCCCCGATGACATCGTCATCCATTACGTTGGCCTTCTCCGGGTTGTTGATGGTGAGATAGGCAATGCCGTCTTTCTTTTCATAAATGGTCTTCTTGACCACTTGTTCCCTCCCCGGTGCGCCTTGTAGAGGCGAATTAGCGTCTTGCCAACGGTTCAGACGAGCCAGTTTCGAACTATGGGAATGGCGCCGAGTGCAACATATCAACGGGGCTCTGCTGAGTCAAGAGGTGGCTATGAACAGCACCTAAAAGAATCCAAAGAACTGAGAGAGTCGTATACCTGAGTATAGAGATCACCCCGATTTCTCCCGCACCCCTTCTAATATCCGTGGGCACACTGGAGCTGTGCCACTGGACAGACACGAGAAGGAGGCAGGCAGATGAAAAGCATTATCAGGACAACCGGTTTATCTCTAGGGATGGTCTTGATGCTATTAGCAGCGGCGTGTGGTTCGTCGGAGGAAGCACCGCCGACACCCGGCCCATCCGGCGAAGGATCACAGCCAACAACCGTCCCTGTACCACAACCTCGATACCCTACTCCCACACCGATGCCCGTGGCGCCGCCTGTTCGGCCATCACCGACTCCAGTCCCCGCCGGAGATAGTCCGATGCCCGCACCTGGAGTATCCGCAATACCCGTTGCCACTCCGACGCCCGTACCTGCAGCATTTTCGTCCACCCCCCAATCACAGCCGGATGCGACCACGTTCAGGGACAATGAACGTACGACCACCGTCAGCACCTCCCGCGACAGTATCTCCACGTTTAGTCTCGACACCGACCGCACATCGTTCCAGCTTGCCCTCAACTGGACCAGGGCAGGTTACGAGGTGGACCCAGACTCCGTACGCTCCGAGGAGTGGGTCAACGCCTTCGACTACCAATACGGGCAACCGTCTAGGCCGGACAGCTTCGCCATACACACAGACGTCATGCCCCACCCGCTCGACAGCGGTATGGTACTGGCCCGCCTCGGCTTCCAGGCCCCGGAGCTCCACGACGACGGGAGGCCGCTCAACGTCACGCTCGTGATCGACTCCTCCGGCTCTATGTCCGACGGCGCCAGAGTGGAGATCGCGCGCGCTGCCGCCGACACCATTCGTCGAAGTCTCAGCCACGACGACCGCATTTCAGTGGTCCAGTTCAGCACTGGAGTCCTCCACAATCTCACCATTGAGAACCATCAACCGGATTCCGGTGATGTAAGCTGGTCAATCGGTCAGCTTACACCGAGGAATTCAACCAATGTCCAAGCGGGTCTCAACCGCGGGGTGGAGATCGCCGACTCGATGCGCCGGCACAACCCCGAAGCTCACAACTACATAGTGCTCATGTCCGACGGCGTCGCCAACGTGGACGCTACCGATCCCTTTGCCATACTGGAGTCCGCCACGGACCGGGACAGCAGCAACCCCCTGCGCCTCATCACTATCGGCGTAGGTATCGAAAACTACAACGACCACCTCCTCGAGCAGCTGGCCCAGCACGGCAATGGCTGGTACCGATACCTGGACGACGCCTCACAGGCTAGGGCGCTGTTCAGCCGCGAGAGCTGGCTGGCCCTTTCCATTCCGTTCGCCGACCAGACGCGGGCGCAGGTCACCTGGGACCCGACGGTGGTCGATACCTGGCGCATCGTCGGGTACGAGAACCGCATCACTTCGGACGAGAGCTTCACCGAGGCTCGCAAGGAGTTTGCCGAGATCCCCTCGGGGGCGGCGACGACCGTCTTCTACGAGCTTCGCCTCAAGGACCATCTGAGCTTCGGCAATACGGTAAGCCTGGGCGACGTAGAGCTTCGCTGGGTGACTCCGGTCAGTAACGACTCCAACCGTCAGCACGCGCAGATGCTGGCACGGTACGACCGGCCGTCGAACGACTTGTCCGGCGCGCTGTTCCAGTTCGGGGCGGTGGTCGCTCTGGCTGCCGACAGGTACAGCAGTCTGCCCTGGCCGGACTCCCCGTACAACGTGCAGCACGAGCTGTCGGTCCTGCAGAATGAACTTCTCCGGGCTGAGCAGCACATCGGCTCCCTTGCCTCCTACCAGGACTTTGGCTACGTGCTGGACAGCATCACCGCCGGAATGCCTGAGCCACCCTCATCCGGATACAGCCGCTGACCACGGGAATCTCTTCGCTCCGAGATTCCTTAATGACAAACAAGGGAGACCTACATCCGTGTGGGTCTCCCTTGTCTGTCTAGGATTGCTTCGTTTCCTAGCAACGACGAAGCAGACGGATGTTTGCCCGTCTGCCCGTTTGCCCGTATGATGGGCTTACCGTTAGCAAGTGAGGTTGAGACATGCCATACGTATCGAACAACGGAGTGAGCATTCACTACCACGTGGAGGGAGAAGGACCGGCGCTGGTTTTGCAGCACGGCCAGAGCGACAGCATGAAGGACTGGTACCAGGCGGGCCACGTAGAGGCGCTGAAAGGCGAGTACCGGCTTGTACTCGTCGACGCACGGGGACACGGGGAAAGCGACAAGCCCCACGATGCGGAAGCGTACGATATCAAGCACAACGTGGCGGACATAGTGGCCATTCTGAACGAGCTGGGAATAGATAAAGCCCACTACTGGGGCCACTCCATGGGAGGGCGCATTGGATTCGGCTGCGCCAAATATGCCAAAGAGCGATTCCACTCGCTGATTATCAGCAGCATGTCGCCATACAAGCGGCCCAAGGAGGAGCGCGATAAGTCGATAGCGCAGTTGCTGCAAGGGACTGACGCCGTGATAGCGGCAAGGAAGGCCGAGGGAGAGCTAACCGAGGAAGACGAGGCGAAGATACGGGCAAACGATCCTCTGGCGCAAGCGGCCTCGTTGACGGCGGTGCGCGACCTGCCCGACCAAACGGATACGCTCCAGCACATGACCATGCCCAGCCTGGTCTATGTTGGCGAGCTTGACACTTTCTGGCGCGAAGGGCTGGAGAGGTGCGCCGACCAGATACCCAACGCTACTTTCGTGGTTTTGCCCGGGCTGGACCACCAAGAGGCCCTGGAGCGGGGCGACGTAGTGCTCCCGCACGTGAGGCAGTTCCTGGCAAGCGTGGGGGAATAGCTGCCGTTCGAGCTTATATGACCGGATGCCTCAGGTGCCACTCCGTGGCCTGCTCGTAAGCATAGGCGACCCGGTAGAGAAACGCCTCCTGCAGGCGTTGCCCGTGCAGCATAAGCCCAATGGGCCACGTATCGTTATTGCCAAAGCCGCAGGGCACGGACACAGCGGGATGTCCGCATACGCTGGCCATACCGTTTCGCCACACCGCGCGTGAGCGTGCTGGCACAGTCCTACCGCGAATGACGGCGGTCTGAGCGTCCCATGTGTCGCCGTAGGTGCTGCCGGTAGGCATGGCTATAACGTCCACTTCCCTCAAAATAGCGTTTACTTCCTGCCTGAGACTTGTGAGCTTGAGAACGGCCTCAAAGTGGTCTTTCAACGGTCGCTGAAGGGACGCTTCCAGATTGGCACGCACCTCAGGCCAAGCCGACATCTGCTCCGCACTGAAGTTCTCCAGGTAGTAGAGAGCGCCGCCCCCTCCCACGGCCTGCATAAGGGCGCGAGCTTCTCCGGACAAGGGAGCGTTCACTTCTATGATGGAAGCGCCCAGCTCCTCCAACACGCCGATGGCCGTCCTGACCACCTGCTCCTCCTCCTCGCTGAGCCAGTCCTTCCATACCCAGTCGTCCACGGGCACGCCAACGCGCAGGCCTTTGATGCCATCCGTCAGCCAGGCTCTATGATCGTACGGGGGCTCGTTGACGCTCCCCGGGTCCTTGGGATCGTACACTCCCAGGATGTCCATCATGACGGCGTTGTCTTCCACCGTCTTGGTCAATGGCCCGGCCTGGTCCGTGGTCAAAGGCGACGCCTTGACCCCGAAGCCGCTGATGCGGCTCTGGGTCGGACGCATACCCACAAGGTTGCTGTTGCTGGCGGGATGGCGCACCGACCCGCCTGTATCGGCGCCGATGGAGGCAAGCCCCATGGAGGCCGCGGTCGCCGAACCGGACCCGCTGCTGGAGGTTCCCGGGCTCATTCTAGGGTCCCAGGCGTTGCGGCAACCAACGGGGCCGCCCGTGTCTCTCTCAATCCCTATTCCGGGATCCACCTTGCCCATCAGGATGCCTCCGGCCTCCTCCAACAGTGCATGGATGGTGGAGCTTTCCTGGGGCACGTAGTATTGGGCCGGGCCGCTGGGCCCTTCGAAGGTGGTGGGAATCCCCTTTGCGTCGATCCAGTCTTTCAGAGTGTACGGTATGCCGTGCAAAGGGCCGCGGTATCTGCCTTCCATGATATCTTTCTCGGCCTCTCTGGCGCGCTGCAGAGCATACTCCGGCGTGGGAGTTATGAAAGACAACAGGATGGGTTGGAGCCTTTCCATCCTATCAATAGTGGCTTGGGTCAGCTCCACCGGCGATAGCTTGCGATCCTTAAGCAGTTTGCCGGTTTCAGTGATAGTCGCGGAGTCCAGGTCTACGGTTCCAGTGCTCACTTCATCCCTCCTCATAGCAGCCGTTTATGTTTTTAATGGTCTCCGGAAAGGAGAGCTTGGCTTCAAAAGGGGGTGCGACCTTCTTCGCCAAGCTCCCCCGAGATACGACTAAGCGTGGTCATCCTAAGCTTGAACATCGTAGTCAAGGTTGGGATGACGCTTGTGCCAGGGCGTGGCTTGCTCGTAAGCCCAGGCAATCCGGTAGAGCAACGCCTCCCGCAACTCGCGTCCATGAAGCATCAGTCCAATTGGCCAGCGATCGTTGTTGCCGAATCCGCAAGGCACACTGATGGCAGGCTGGCCGCAAATGCTGGCCAGGGCGTTGCGATATACGGCACGCGACCTGGCCGACACCGTCCTGCCGCGGACGACGATATTCTCAGCGTCCCATGCGTCACCATACGTGCTGCCCGTGGGCATGGCTATCACGTCTACATTGCGCAGTACCTCGTTGGCCTCTTGCCTTATGAGGGCGCGATGGTGCTGCAAGCGCAGATAGTCCACCGCCGACTCCTGCAAGGCCTCATCTATGCCGACGCCCACCTCCGGCCAGGCGTCCAGCTGCTCCCTGGTGAACTTGTCAGTGTAAATGAGGGCTCCGGGGGCCCGTGATGAGAACGAGTTGGAACGAGCCTCAGCAGCCCTGGGAAGGGCCACTTCCGTAACGGATGCGCCCAGCTCCTCCAGGACGCCAATGGCTGTCCTAACCACCTGCTCCTCTTCCTCCGAGAGCCAGTCTTTCCAGACCCAATCATCCACTGGCACTCCTATGCGTATGCCTTCTATGCCATCCTGCATCCCGGATTGGTAGTCGTAGCGCGGCTCATTGACGCTGATGGGGTCCTTGGGGTCGTACACGCCCAGGATGTCCATCATGATGGCGTTGTCCTCTACCGTTTTGGTCAAAGGCCCTGCTTGGTCCGTGGTTACGGAGCTGCCATGGACTCCAAAGCCGCTGATGCGGCCATGCGTAGGACGCAGAGCGACTAGGTTGCTATTGCTGCCGGGATGACGCACCGAGCCGCCGGTGTCGGTGCCTATGGAACCCAGCCCCATTGAGGCCGCGGTGGCTGAACCGGAACCGCTGCTGGAGGTCCCCGGGCTCCTCGTGGGGTCCCAGGCATTGCGACAGCCAACGGGGCCGCCCTGCCCTCGCCCTATCTCCGACACCACCTTCCCAAGGAGTATGCCTCCGGCTTCGTCCAGCAACGTGTGGATGGTGGCGCTCTCTTTAGGTTTGTAGTCCACGCCCCGCGGGTCGCCCCACGTGGTGCGCATGTTTGCCGTGGCCACCACGTCTTTCAACGTATAGGGGATGCCGTGAAAAGGCCCCCGGTAACGCCCCTGGGCAATCTCATGCTCCGCCTCACGGGCGCGGAGCATGGCGTGCTCAGCGGCAATGGTGGTGAAGGAACCCAGAACGGGCTGCAGTTTCTCTATGCGCCGGAGAGTGGACTCCACAATCTCCACCGGTGAGACCTCACGCCGCTGAATGCGGGGCGCAAGGTTCGCAATAGTAGCGTTGTCCAGATCAAGCTCAGTAGTGACCACGATTATGCTCCTATCCTTTTGTCAAGGTACGTTTGGCAAGACACGCTCCACGCTCAACGTCCTCTGAGCTTGGGATCGAAAACGTCCCTCAGAGCGTCGGCGAAGATGGCCGAGCCGAAAACCACCAGGGTCAGGCTGACTCCTGGCCCAAAGGCCATCCATGGCGCCGAAACGAAGAGCTGCCTGGTATCTCCTCCCAGCAGGCCTCCCCAGGAAAGCGTATCGTAGGGGACGCCCAGCCCCAGGAAGCTCAGGCTGGATTCAGCGGTGATGATAGACCCCACCGCGGCGGAAGCCACCACCACCAGCGGCGCGAAGGTGTTGGGCGCAATGTGCCTCAGCATTATGCGAAAGTTGCTGGAGCCAATAGTGCGGGACGCCTCTATATACGGCATTGCCATGATGGTGAGGGCGGACGATCTAACTACGCGAGTAATCCGCGGCGTATTGACTATGGTGAGGGCAATGATTACGTTCTCCATACCGATTTCAAATGCCGCGACCAGCGTCAAGGCGAGCAGCAAGGATGGTATGGCAACAATTCCATCAATGAACCTCTGTACAATGAGGTCGTACTTGCCGCCCAGGTACGCGCTGGAAACCCCGAGGAACAACCCTATGGCCGTAGCCATCAGCATGGTTGTGAGACCTACGTAGAGGGATACCCTTGTACCGATAACGGTCCGGCTGAATACGTCCCGCCCCAGGTTATCCATGCCAAACCAGTGCTGAGCGGTTGGGCCCTGCAACGCTATTTCCAGTCTGGTCTCGAACGGGTCGTAAGGGGCGATATAGGAGCCGGTGAAAGCGATCACGGTTGCAAATACTAAGATGGCCAGGCCGGCGGCGCCCAGCGGTTTTCTGCGGGCAAATCCCCAAAGGGCAACAACCGGCCTAAAGAGTGTCCGCTGCTGGCTCTGCAGCGCGAGTTCGCCGGTTGCGCCTTCCGTGCTCATGACCCTCCTGAAGTGAATGGATGGTTACGCATATCTAATCCGCGGATCCAGCCAGGCATAGGAGATGTCTACTATGAGATTGACTAGCAGCGAGATGAACACAAGGTAGAGGACGTAAGTTTGCACCACGGGAAAGTCCCTCAATAGGACGGCCCGCACCAGCTGTTCGCCCATGCCGGGCAGGCTGAAGATAACCTCTATCACTACGGTGCCGCCCAGTAGCACCGCCACCTGGAATCCTATGACGGTAACCACGGGTATCAGCGCATTGCGCATGGAGTGGCGCGTTATCACCAATCGCTCGGTCAGCCCCTTGGCCCTGGCGGTGCGAACGTAGTCTTCACGTAGGACCTCCAGCATCTGGGCCCTTGTCATTCGCAGCAGCGTCGCAGTTCCCAGCAATCCCAGGGCAGTCGCGGGGAAAAACAGCTGAGTCATGGAATCCCACGGCCTCTCCCAGATGTTGTGAAACCTGAGAGGAGGCAGCCAGCCGAACCCGACAGCAAGTATCAGTACTATCAGTATTCCGGCAAAGAAGCCCGGCATTGCACTAGCCAGGACGGCGCCGCCACGCAGGAGGTAGTCAGGCCACCTATCCTGGTAGAGGGCGGCAAGCATGCCTACGGGAATAGCAATGATGACAACCAGGGTGAGGGACGCCACGGCGAGCTGGAGGGTGACGGGGAGCTGGCGTTTGAGGTTGCGGGTAATTGGCCTGTCCGTATTCCAAGAGTTGCCGAGATCAAACCTAGCCACTCCCCATATCCAGTCCAGGTACTGGATGTGTATCGGCTTGTCCAACCCGGTCTCTCTTCTCAGCTCCTCTTTCATATCCTCGGTGACCACCACGTCGGGGTCTCCCCCGGTCAGGATCAACTCCGCCACGTCACCGGGCAGGACGCGCAAAGCGCCAAAGACGAACAGCGAAACCCCCAGAATGGTAGGGATGAATAGCAATAACCGCTTGATGATGTAGTTTCTCATGATCCGGTAAGTTGGCTGATGGCGCTTGCTTGGTTATAACATAACCAATAGCCATTTCTAACGCTGAGCCACCTACGATCAGTTCGCAGGTGGCTCAACGTTAGCTCTATCACAGTAGTCTATAGAGGGAACCGATCAGGGAACCTGGTATAGACGTCGTACTGTTCAAGCACCTCTTGGCTGGCCTCGCCGCTGGGATGTATCCAGACGTTTTCAATGCTTGAATTCTGAACGTGCCTTGTCTTGGGCGTCCAGCCGCGCCAAGCGCCGTTGAAGGGGTGGATGGGGGTTGCACGGCTGCTTGGCATTATGCCGGCATCCTCGTACAGAACACCGACTATCTCCCTGTAGAGACGGCCGCGCTCCTCCTGGTCAACGGTGGTAGCGGCCAGGGTGTGCAGCCTGAGGTACTCAGCGCTGTCGTAGCGGTTCCAGTTGGAGTTCTGATAGATCTCAAAGGGCAAGTAGAGCTGGTCGTCGTACTGCTGCGGGTCAAGCAGTCCGAACCCGCGGACGAAGAACACCATCTGCGTGGTGTCTTCTCCCATCTCACCCTGACCAATCTGGCTGACCCGTACGTTTGGCTTCAGATAAATATCGGCCATCTTGGGAATGGCGGCGTCGGCCTGCCGGCGGGTGCTGCCAGCGGCGGTCACCGCCAGGTCAAACTCCAGCATGTTATCCGGGCCGTACCCTATGGATTCCATCAAACGCTTGGCTTCCGCTATGTCGGCTTCTTTGGTGTCCGGATTGAATCCTGGGAACTCTTCCCACTCCTCCGGTGTGTATATCCAGTCGAAGCCTGGCAGCTCGCAGTGCGCACAGCCGGGGTAGTAGTAGTAGGGCTTCATGTACATGCCCTGGTATCCCGCCTCTCCGCTCTCGTCCCTGTCGTACCAGAGCTGGATAGCCTTGCGGATGGTGCGAGCAGTCTCGTCATCCAGCGGGCCAAATGGGGCGCGCCTGAGGTTGACCATGATGCCCGCCTGTCCGTAGCCTACCGCGATGGGCATGACAATCTTGGCTCCATGGCTCTTCTTTATGGGTGTCATCTCCGCGCGGAATCCGTCGCAGCAGGTATTGGCAATCAGGTCGTTCTGCCCGGCCAACATGGCGGCTACCACTACGGAACGCTCGGTGGCGTGGAATATCTCCACCCTGTCAAGGTATGGCCGTCCCTCTTTGAAGTACCTTTCATTCTTTTCGTAGATGGCCTCTACCTCTTCCACTAGGTCTACGGCCTTGAACGGCCCGGTGCCTATTATCTCGTCCTTCTCGAAGTCCAGCAGCCTCCACTCACCCGTGTCGTCAATCGCCTTGTACTGCTTGGCGGGGCCAAACATCACGTATCCGCTGCTGACACATGCGGCGAACCAGGAGGTGGGGCCCTTGAGACGAATCGTTACCTCGTTTGGCCCTGTAACCTCAACTCCGCCGGCGCTGGTGGGTTCCTTTATCGCCGTCTTCATGCAGCCGCCGCCCTGCGAGTAAGGGGCATCGTTGGGCCGGTCGACCATGCGGTGCACAAGGTAGGCTATCTCTTCCGCACCGTACGGGTCGCCGTTGTGGTCCACGATCCCGTCACGAATCTGGAACGTCCACTCGGTGCCGTCGTCGCTTACGTCCCAGGATTCGGCCAGGTCGCCTTCTATGCTGACGCGGTCCACGATGCTCTCCCTGACCAGCGCCGACCAGACGATTGGGCCGATGCCATTGGCGGGCTGCAGGCCTCCACCAAGGTGGGTAAGCTCAAACGATTGCGGCCGTATTCTGTCGGCAATCCTTGCCACGCCGCCATAGACCGGATCATCGGTCATAGCCGGTTCAGGCGTTGGCGTGGCGGCTCCGGTAGGCGCGGCAACCGTTGCCGTTGCAGTAGGCGTCGGTGTTGCCTCCTCTGCGGTACCGCACGCCAGTAGCGCTATCAGGGCTACTGCAATGATGGCGGTGATCCACAATCTATTACGGAGAATGTGATAAGCGTCCATACAAACCTCCCACTGCATCGGCGTTTCAACCTACGTTGCAACAATGGACAGATTACTCCAAAGTTATTTTGCACGTTAGTTAAATTGGACCATCTTTGCAATCCGTACTGATACGTATATGTCTTTGCGAAAAAGCGAAGTATAAGCTGCATATTTTGACACTTCGCAAATGTGCAGGTATCATGCCCCCAAGCTTGCGTATCGTTCATCAATGGAGGGGTGCCATGAGGGAGAACGGTCGAGCTGCTGTAGGTTCGTGCGGGGTAATCATCCTCATCAGAAGCACCATGATGCGGGAAGCAATTACCAGCTTCGTGGATGAGATGCCCGACTTCGTCGTGCTGGGTGAGTCCGACAACTTTGACGAAGGTTACGAGCTAGTCAAGCTGCTGCAGCCGGACCTGGTCGTGGTGGGAGCAAACCCGGATGACTTCAATCCGGCAACGCTGGCAAAGCGGTTTGCCAGCGACACGGAGATCTCTTCCAAAATCCTGGTGTTGACTACCAGGGCGCGCCAGGACCCCATGCTGGTCAACGAATGCTTGCAAGCCGGTGTGCTGGGCTATCTCTCTCTGGATATTGAAAGAGCGGCCTTTGAATGCGCCATGCGGGCCGCCGCACAGGGAATAACGGTTCTGGGAACGGAAGCCAGGGCAAGCGTAGACTTCCACATGACTCATATCCCCAGCACCGCGGGGCATTTTGAATCTCTTTCGCCAAGAGAGCAGGAAGTGCTGCGCCTGATGCTTCTGGGGCTAACCAACACGGAAGTGGCCTCTCAGTTGCACGTCAGCCTGAGAACCATCCAGCTCCACGTCACACACATCCTGCTAAAGATGAACGTCCGCTCCAGGACGGAGGCGATCATCGAAGCGCTGAAGACGGGCGGGCTGCTCAGCGATGCAGAGAGGGTCGGTTTGCCCTCCCAACATACTCAGTAGAGATTGCACGCTTGGCAAACGCCTTGTGTGCTCGGGCTCTACAAATCGCACCTTTTGAACCAAACCCTTGACTAGTTCCCGCAAACGGATATATACAGGACACGGATTCTGGAGGTGAAACTATGCCAAAGAAGACGATTTACGAAAAGAAGGGGAACGTTGCCTATCTAACCGTCAACAACCCGACGAAGGCCAACGTGATGGACTCCCAGGTCATGGAGGAGATGGGAGAAGCCTACCGGGACTTCTGGCAGGACAAAGAGATGAGGGTGATGATCCTAACCGGGGTTGGCGACAGGCATTTCTCTGCCGGGCACCACATCCAGCCTCCACCTCCAGGCATGTCCTACGACGACGTGCGGCATCAGCAGGCGGAGAACTTCTTCTGGCCAAGACCCGGCACGGTGAACGGGCGCGAAATTGTGGTCTTTGGGGGAGGAGTCGATTTCCCACGCGTGTGGAAGCCCGTGATAGCGGCGGTCAACGGATGGGCCGCTGGCGCTGGGCTTTACATGCTGCTCAACACCGCGGATATACGCATTGCTAGCGAGGAGCACGCCCGCTTCTACTTTGCGCTGCTTTCCAACCGGGGTGGGATTGGCAGCGGCCCTTCTGCAACGCACCTGATGCGCCAGCTTAACTATGCTCACGCCATGAAAATACTTCTGACCGATGAGCCAATAGACGCCAAGGAAGCGGTGCGCATAGGCTTGGTCAACGAAGCGGTGCCTCACGACCAGCTGATGGCTCGCTGCGAAGAGCTTGCCGATAGGATATGTCAGATGCCCCCCGTAGCGGTGCGAATGCTCAAAGAGTTCGCGATCAAGAGCAGAGAGCTGCCTGAGCAAGCGGCCTGGGACATGCAATATACGCTGAACTTCATGGTGGGCCAGTTGAGCAAGGACAGTGACGACGCTACACCGGCTTTCTTGGAAAAGCGGCAGCGGAAAGTCACAGGGGAGACGCGTTCCTAGCAAGAGTCCCACCGCGAACAAGGGAGTGCGCTGGCTGAACGGACTTACCGCGTTCAGAGGGAGTTTAGATTGCTCCCACCTGTCTAAGCCCGACAAGCTCGTCCTTGCTGCGGCCCAGTTCCCCGCAGAAGACGGCCCTGTTGTGCTGGCCAAGTAGAGGGGCGGGAAATCGAAGGCTCCAGGGAGAGTTGGGCAGTCTCACCACTTCTCCGGGGAACTTGACCCTGCCGATGACGGGGTGCTCCACCTCCGTGAAGTACCGCCTTTCGTCAAGCTGCGGGCAATCGGCCAGGTCCTGCGGCGTCTGCGCCGCCGCCGCCAGCCATTCGTTTGTCATCAACCGGTGGTAGTACTCCAGCTTGGGCATTTCTCTTATCACCGGCAGCAGTATCTCATCGATCTCCTGTGTGCTGGTTGCTTCCGCTAGGGCCTCGCCGATTTCCGGATGCCCCAGCAAGGCAGCGTACTCCGGCCAGGGTTGAGGCCCTGAACGAGAATAGAGCCTTTGTGGAGGGCTGATGGAAACCCTAACGTACCCGTCCTTTGCCGGGACCATGCCCAGGAAGCCGGTACCCTTCTCTTGGCCGGTATCGCTCTTGGGCGCGCGCCGCGTCACTCCTCCTGAAAAGGCGTACCTAGCCACAGGTTGGTAATGGTCGGCGGCCATGACCTCCGACAGAGACAGATCGACGTGCTGTCCTTGGTCCAGCGTCCTCCTGGCAAAGAGCGCAGCCGAGGTGACGTAAGCGGTTACAATGCCCCCTAGATAGAGGCTCTGCGGGTGTCCGTGCTTGAGCGGCTCCCTGTGGTATGCGCCGCTGGTGTACATCATGCCGCCCATGGCATAGTAGACAAGGTCATTGCCCTTGTAGCCGCTGTAAGGCCCCGTCTGGCCAAACGGCGTTATAGAGGTCATCACCAGCTTTGGGTTGAACTCTTCCAACTGGCTGTAGCCCAGATTCAAACTGTCCAGATATCCCGGTGTGTAGTCCTCCATCAAGACGTCCGCCGTCTTCACCAGGTCAAGGAGGAGCTTTCTGCCCGCGGCGGTCTCTACATCCAGGGTTACGCCCCGTTTATTGCAGTTGAGATAGAGGAAGAGCAGGCTATTTTCCGGGTGAGGGTCGTCTCCGGCGAAGGGGCCCATCTGCCTCGAAGGGTCGCCGTGAGGCGGTTCGACCTTGATCACGTCCGCTCCATAGTCCGCTAGGAGCTTGCTGGCGAAAGGGCCCGCTATGCCACTGGTCATGTCCACGACACGGAACTTTCCGAACACACTGCCGTCCATCACTCCACCCCCAAGCGCTTCTGGTAGTCCGGGTCTATATAGGCAAGGGTACCATCTTCCAGGCTGGGAGCAGGGTTGGCAGCGCCGGGCCTGGGGCGAGCTGGGGCCGCCTGTGTTTGCGCCTGGGCTGTCTGTCTAGGAGCCTGCTTGGCCAGCACTCCGGCCTCATATAGCTCGTCAATCTCTTCCTGTGTACGCTTCAGGATCTCTTTCATGACGTACTCATTGTCCTGTCCCAGCGTGGGCGCCGGCCCGCGGAACCGGGACGGTGTCTTGGAGACCTTCCAGGGCCTGCCGATCAAAACCCTGGTGCCAAACCCGGATTCAGGCGAGTGGGTCAACTTTTCATAGAAGCCCCTGGCATTCATGTGTGGGTCGGTCATAATCTCGGCGGTGTTGGGGACTACCGAGGCTATCACGCCGTTGCCCTGGAGCAGATGCATAAGCTCGTAAAAGTCCCAGTCCTTTGTCCATTCAGCTATATGGCCGTCTATTTCATCCTGGTTGTGGTGGCGCGACAGCGCATCGTCAAACTTGGGGTTCTCCGCCCATTCAGGGTCGCCCATGGACTTGAGCAGGGCCCGCCACTCTTCATCGTTCTCCACGGCTATGGCTATCCACTTGTCGTCGCCGCGACAGGGGTAGACGCCATGAGGGGCATGCGCCGGATGACGGTTCCCCATCTGCTTCCCTATATTGCCGTTCACAATGAAATCGAGCACCTCCGCTCCCATGGTTGAAACGCCGACCTGGTACATGGAAAAGTCTACGTGCTGCCCTTCCCCGCTCTCCTCGCGCCAGTGAAGCGCCGCCAGTATGGAGAAGACCGCCATCCAGGCCACGTGTATATCGATCCAGGCGTTGCCAACCTGCCTGGGCCCCTCGTCCGGATAGCCGGTGAAGTGACTGACCCCGGTAATCAGCTCCAGAAACGTTCCGATGCCTGCGTAGCGCTTCCAGGGGCCGGTCTGGCCAAATCCGGTGTTGGAAAGGAGGATAATGTCCGGCTTCACTTTGATCAGCTCGCTGTAGCCCACGCCCAGGCGGTCCAGGGTTCCGGCGCGGTTGTTCTCTACCAGAACATCGCTCCTGGCGACCAGGTCCTTGTAAAGCTGCACTCCGCCGGGAGCTTTCAGGTTTATGGTCATGCTTTTCTTGCTGTGGTGAAGGTACTGAAAGCTCTCATCCCGCCGTCCGGCCTCTTCCCTGGTGGGGGTCTCTATCTTGATTACCTCGGCTCCCATGTCGGCCAGGATGTGCATAGCCGTGGGCATTGCCACAGCCGTGGTGGAGTCCAGCACGCGTACTCCGCTGAGCATCCCATCCATCTTCATAGGAAAGTATCCTTTCGGTGTCCGCCGATATCCGGCCTAGTACCAGTCTCTGTAGAAGGTCTCGTAGGGCACGTAGGGGGGATTGCCCTTGTGCGGCACCGGCAGCTGAACAGGGCCGCCTTCACGCGAGGGCAAGTACACGGCGATAGTTCCCTGCATCTGGGTCTCTCCCACCTGGTTCTTGCCTTCCAGCTTCAGGCCCACGACGCAGTATTCCGCCTTTCCGGGCTGCCCTCCCGACTCGTTGTCGCCTTCCTGCGACTCCTTGAACTTCTTCATCACTTCAGCGGTATAGAAGGTGGTGTCGCCGTAGTAGACGGGCTTGCGCAGAGCGCACTGGTATCTCCTGATGAAACCGTCGTCTCCCATCCAGTCGCTGATGAGTCTGTGGGGCAGCTGAGACCTGTGCTGACCGCCATCGAACGGCCCCGGCTGGCCTCTATAAGCCGCCATGAGAGCGTCCTGATGTTCATCTCCTGGTCCGTGGGGCCAGCGGGTTACGGGATGGGCAAAGCCCTTGCCGTAGCCGCCCATTCCCTGGCGGTTATGGTGATACACCGGTTCAAAGGCAAGTTCGTCTCCCGAGGTCCCGTACCTTCCCGTGGCGGCAGCGGACACCACCCGTTGAACTGTCTGGTCAAGCAAGGTGAACGGCGGCACGACAATAGGCCCGATCTTATCCCCGACCTGCACGTCCTCCCAGTACAGCGTCTTGGAACCCCTGCGGGCGCTGGCCTCCATAAGCGACACGTACTCGTCCATCTGCTCCCGGTTGTAGTTGGAAGTGGAACGTTCGTACATGAGCTGCTCGCCCAAGCGCTCCACGTTCATCGTCCGTGTTCCGCCCATGCTCTCTATGGGCACCAGAATCAGGGTGCCGTAGCACTTGCCCACCAAATCCGCATGAGCGTTCCAGTACTTGATCTCCTCAATGAGGAAAAGCAACTGTCCGCGTGAGCCAGATTTCTCGAAGAACTCGCTGGTCTTCTTGGTGTTCTTGAACCGCGCGTCACCGGCCCTCAGCACGTCGAAGAACTCCCAGGCCAGCCCTGAGAAGAAGTCTCCCACGGGATACCCTTCAGGGCGCGTTGGCCCCTGGCCGCCGGGGCTGCGCACAAGGATGAGAGCGGTGTTTGGAGCCAGCATGGCGCCGTACCTGGTTCGCTTTCCGTACTCAGGGTCCGTATAGAGAGGATTGGTGTTCCCTATGCTGAGGGCGTAGTTGCGGATTGTACGTTCGTCCAGCCTTATTGCGGCCTCGTACGGTGGCTCGCCGACGGGGTACGGCGTACCCGGCCCCGGCGGGTGCCCCTCCTCCCGTTCCTTACCCACCGACTCATAGCAGCGCTCTATATACTCTGCGATGGCCTCTTCAAACGTCTGTGTTACCATGACTCTCCTCCCCTGTTGACGTTGAATTACACCGGGTTGAATTATACCGGCTAGAACCAGTCTCTATAGAACGTCTCGTAAGGCACGTAAGGCGGCTGTGCCAGGTGCGGGACCGGCAGGTGGACGTGGCCGGTCTTCCTTGAGGGTAGATACACCACAGCGGTGCCCTGGGCCTGCAGTTCTCCCGTCTGGTTGACGCCTTCCATCCTTATCCCGACGGCATTGTACTCCATGTCTCCGGGCGCGGCGCCCGCTGCGTTTTCGCCGGTCTGCCGCTCCGTGAACTTCTTGACTATTTGGCCGCGGTAGATGGTCACATCACCGTAGTATACGGGACGGCGGATGGCGGTCTGATAACGCCTAACAAAACCGTCGTCTCCCATCCAGTTGGTGAGCAACTGCTGCGGTATCTGGAACCGCTGCACTCCGTGGTCGAAGGGGCCGGATTGGCCTCTGTAGGCCGCGAGCAAGGCGTCTTCGTGCTCGGAATTGGGCGTCCAAGGCCACATGGAAACGGGATGGGTGCGAGCCCCTCCTCTATGTGAGTGCAGGCCGTGGTATACCTGCTCGAACGCCAGCTCATCGTCGCGGGTACTGGGGTTGCGGCCCATCAGCGAGCGGGCCAGGTTGTTGGCTATCTGGTCCTGCAGCGTCCAAGGTGGCAGCACAAGCGGGTCCAACTCCTGGCCTACCTCCACGTCTTCCCAGTACAGGGTCTCCGCTCCACGCCGCTTGGGTTTGCCTATTACCTCCATGTACCCCGCGATCTCATCAGGCCGATACCGCTGTGTGCCGCGATCGTACATCATCTGCTCGCCCAGTCTGTCCACGGACATAGCCCTGGAGCTGCCCATGCTCTCGGTGGGCACCATGATCAAAGTCCCGTAGGCCTTGGCGGGCAGATCGCCGTGGGCGTTCCGGTAGAACAGCTCGCAGATGAGGAAGATAAGCCCGCCCCGCGACCCCTGCTTCTGAAACACCTCTCGATCCGTCTTGGAAGAGCGGATTGGGCCAGTGCCCACACGGATGACGTCGTAGAACTCCCATGCCGTCCCTGCCACAAAGTCGGCTACGGGGTATCCTTGCGGCCGCATGGGCCCCTGACCGCCGCCTGCTCGCACTACAACCATTATGGGCCCCGGCGCTATCTGCGAACCGTAGCGGGTTCGTTTGCCGTACTCCGGGTCGGTGAAGAGGGGATTGTCGTCGCCTATGCTAAGCGCGTAGTTGCGGATGGTCCTCGCATCGAGCCGCAGCGGCGATTCATATGGCGGCCCGGACTGGTCGTACGGGGATGGCGGCCCCGGGGGCAGTCCTTCCATTCGCTCTTTGCCTATCTGTTCTTGGCATCGCTGCAGGTATTCGGCAATGGCTTCTTCAAACGTCTGTTGCGTGGTCATAATCTCTACCCTCCGCCGGTGTAGACCGCCCTACCTATAGGCTTCAAACCCTTTGCCCAGAAGCGCCGATGCTATCTTCAGCTTCATGATCTCATCGGTGCCTTCGTATATACGGCAGACCCTGGTATCCACAAGGTGCCTGCCCGGCCTGTAGAGGAACGACCATCCCCTGCCTCCCAGGATCTGAACTCCCCTATCGGCGGCATCCCAGGCGGCATTGGTAGCGTGGAACTTGGCCTCGGCTACCGCGGTATCGGCAGCTTCAAACGATTCGTCGTCGCGTTCCGCCTCGAACCTGTCCACCAACTGGGCGGCCCTTCTTACCATCAGCCTGGACGATTCCAAGTTCGTCTTCATCACCGCGATGTGCTCTTGAACAAGCTGGTGCCTGGCTATTGCCTTCCTATGCTGCACCCTCTCTTTGGCAAAGCTCAGGGACTCCGCCAGGCAGTCGGATATGGTGCCAACGCTGCCTGCGGCAACGCTCAGGCGGCCGTTCAACAGTGCGTACTTGGCTATGTTCCAACCATCACCCTTATTGCCGAGTAGGTTCTCCTTTGGGACTCGATAGTCGGTCAACTCGAACATGCCGGTGTTGGCGGTGGGCATGCCCATCTTTGCCGCCATGTCCTCCCGTTCAATACCCTCCTCCCGGGTATCTACAAGGAAAGCGCTAATCCATCCATCCGCTCCCCTGGCGAACGTTACTATGACATCGGCAATGCCCGCGTTGGATATGAGGTACTTGACCCCGTTCAGGAGATAGTGGTCGCCTTTGTCCTCCCAGCTCATGGTCATGGAGAGCGGATCGCTCCCCGCATCCGGCTCCGTAAGCGCAAACGCCAGAATGATCTCCCCTCTGGTCGATGGGACAAGGTACTTCTGCTTCTGCAGATCCGTGCCAAAGTGCTGCAAGGTCTTCTGCCCAAGAGAGGAATGCCCGGAGAAGAACGTCCGAACACCGACGCCTTCCGCAGCGACTCTTTCCATGGCCTCCGCGTACAACAGACTGCTCAAACCCCGGCCGCCGTACTGCTCCTTGACTGGCATGCCCAGAAGGTTCGATGCGCAGGCAAGGGGAATCAGTTGGTCGTTGTACTTGTGCTCAAGGTAGAATATGTCTTCCAGAGGCCGAAGATTATCGCAGAAGCGTCGGACGTCTTCTAAGGTTTCCTTGTCTTCCGTTTTCATAGGCTGCACACAAACCCGGGACCGGTTAATATTAGGCTGTCGATACTCATTATGCACGCAGAGAAAGAATATTCAATCGGCGCACCAGTGGAGGAGGTCTGGAAACTCACCTCCGACCCCAAGGGAGTAAGCGAATGCATCCCAGGACTCAGGAGCTTCGAGGAAGAAGACCCCACACATTTCGTTGCCAAAGTGGCGCACTCCTTCACATTCCTAAAGGGGACTGTCACGCTGAACTTTGAAGTGCTGAGCATGGAGAATCACCTGAGCAGAGTGAGGATAAACGGCAAGTCCATTGGCAGCGCTTTTGAGATTCTGACCGAAATAAAGTTGGAGGAGCATGTGGATCAGACAAAGCTGACGTGGAGCGCCGACATGAAGTCGAGCGGGCTGCTGGCAGCGATACCCGACACTGTCTCGAAAGGCGCTGCCGTGCGCCTAGCGGACAGCATTTTCGGCTGCTTGGAAGAGCGAATCACGTCCGGGAAGTGCAGCTAGACTTGCTAACCGACGGGATCATCCGGGAGGAACAGAATGACGGACAGCACCAGACTCGATGGAAAGGTGGCCATAGTCACCGGGGCCGCTCAGGGTATCGGACGGGGCATTGCGCAGGTCCTAGCCGAAGCCGGAGCTTCCATAGTCATCGGCGATATTCAGGACTCCACTGCCACCGCTGAAGAAGTCCGCGCCAGGGGCAGCAGAGCAAGCCACATCGTGATGGACACCAGCATACCGGAAGACGCCAACCGCCTGGTTGAGCTTTCCCTGCAAGAGTATGGCCGCCTGGACATCCTGGTTAACAACGCGGGAATAGACGCGCCCAGAGGCAACGCCTGGGACCTGCCGCTAGAGGAGTGGCAGCGGGTGATAGACGTGAACTTGAGCGGCGTTTTCTACTGCTCACAAGCCGCTCTCAGACCCATGCTGGAAGCCGGAGAGGGGTGCATTGTGAACATAAGCTCGCAGGCCGCAAGGGTGGCCAGCGCCGGGGGGTCGCCAGCGTACAATGCGGCCAAAGCGGGTCTAATCGGGCTTACGGCCGCCTTCTCCGCTCACGTAGCGGACAAGGGCGTACGGGTAAACGCGATCATGCCGGGGGAAGTCGAGTCGCGGGATTTTGGATGGTCGCCGGAAGAGCGCGAGGCAAGGATCAGGAGCTACCCCCTGGGACTCGGCGCTCCGCGTGACGTGGGTCAAGCCGTGTTGTACCTGGTCAGTCCCGCTTCAAGATGGGTGTCCGGGACCGCATTGCAGCTCACCGGCGGCTACCAGCGGGGAGCGCTGTGGCTCTAACCCTCCGCTGAATCAGAGCCATGGCCACGGTATCGCCCGTCTCAGGGTGGGAACGGGGAACTCCCTTTCATCTATCAGCGCCCGCAACCTGTATCGAGTTGCGGCCACTTCAGGCTTGCTCAGCAGCTCGCCCAGGCCTTCGCCCAGCCCTCCCGGCGCATCGAAGCCGTCTCGGAGCGGCTCCAGCTCTTCCAGCAGCCAGCGCGGCAACGGCTGCCCGGCAAAGTCCCAGATCACCGTCCTCAGCTTGTGTTCGGCGTTGAAAGTGATCCCATGGTCAATCAGCCATACGCCGCCGTCGTTGCCCAGCAGGGTGTGAGTCGCCTTTCTATCCGCATTGTTGGCGATGACGTCGAAGGCGCAGACGCGCAGCATATCCTCCACGAAACGCTCGCGCATGGTGAAGTAGTGCTCTCGTCTATCGTACTCTACGTACAGCTGCACGGAGCCTTCTCCGAACTCCCCGTCGCGTATCACCGTGGGCGGCACGTAGCCCCAACCCAAGGCCTCGCTGAGCAGGTACGACGCGTACTCCCTGAGGTAGAGCGTCCCGGCGGGGAAGTCCCACAGAGGAATCTCGCCACGGCGAGGCTTGTAAATCACCTTGAGGCGTTCACCGCCCTTGGAGACGGTGGTGAGGAACGTGTAGTTCGACCCGTCCGGGGTCAGCCTGCACTCGCCCATTCTGCCCCTGGCTAGCAGGTCGAAGGTTTGAGGGCTAAACCGGAATCGATCACTCCTGCTGTTGACCGTCACAGGCGAACTCCGTTAGGTAGCCATCACTCCGTGTCCGTTGTGCCTGGGGCAGAGGTGCTTTTCCGCGTCCAGGGGAGCCCCGCACAACATGCAGCGCGGTCTTCCGGCGGCACACACTTCGAAGGCCTGGTCCGCCATGGAGTCTATCTCCCTGTACGTGGCCTCGATATTCACCAGGGGATCGGAGTCTTCCTCTTGATCAACGCCGTGCGCCGCCAGGAAGAACATGGCCGACGCCTGATCGTATCCAATCGACATCTGTCCGGCCTGTAGCTCGATGATAGGTGGGTCCGGCACACCGAAGACGGCCTCCTGGTAGGAGTCCTCGGAGGAGCTGCGGTCGGCATCCTCTTGATATTCGTAGAGCAGCCGTTTCAGCTGCACTCCAAGGTTGAAAAGCTGCTCCTTTTCCATCCATATCATCACGGTCTGGCCGTTTCTGGCTTCAGCCGCCACCTGGAAGAACCTTGAACCGGGCTCTCCAACGGCCTTGGCGGTGAGTTTGGCTACGTGTCCTAGATTGTATTGTGCTTGGGGCATGTTCTCCGTACCCGGGACGTTTCCAGCTATTCTAGCAAACCGCGCAGCAAAGCGGGGACGGGTATTCGTTTCCAACGTTATGTCAAACAGCAAGGCTAAAGCGAACCAAATATTTTTTTGAGGTGAGAAACGAATCTCCTTCGACTGGCTCAGGACAGGCTCCTTCGGCGGGCTCAGGGCAAGATATAGCAAAGTTTTTGCAGCGACACAGATGGGGTTGTTGTACATGGGTTGAGGATAGCGCGAAACGGTGGGCATGGGGAAGGAGGAAGTGGCAGGGGTGGATCTAGCACTTGGGTCGGTTGTCGGTATGTGGATGTAGCAGGGTGTTCAATGGCTTTGGATTCTTCGTCGCTGTTCTCCTCAGAATGACACCACCGCGCCGCCGCTTCTGGGTACCCGCCTTCGCGGGTACGACGGTGTGTGGGTAAGGGTAGGCAAGGATGGGGCCGCCCCGCGCCGCTTCAAGATGGGTTAAGACGCTGTAGGTATAGTGGTGCACAACAGGGTAAGATGTGGTAGTAGGGGCTAGCCCCGCTCAGCAGGGAGTGTGTAGAGGAAACCTAATGCCTGAATTCAGTGCTTATGAATGGTGGACGTTAGTAATTCAATGGTGGGATTTAGTAATAGGTATGTCAGTGTTATTGGTCACTATAATCTCGCTACGCATAATGTCGGACCACCTACGAAGACAGATAGAAGACCTTGCGCCCCAGCCTAGACCTGTCCCCTCTACAGAATATCCGACAATTCACGCAACCAGCGGTGTACCCACCCTGCAGCAGCTAACAAGAGGCATGGAACTGGATGCCAAGAGACAGGGGCTCGCTGAAAGTCTCTATGCAGTGGGCTTGGAACAGTTCAATCACTATGTCAACAACCGGGACGGAGTCATTGCGGAATCACATCGTGAAATGGAGAGCCTAGCGAAGCAATTGAGCCAGCAGGAGGTATCTCAGGCCGAATGTGTGGAACACTCTCTTGCCGTAGCAAGGGGAGAGGAACAGCTAGCAGTAGCAGAAGCACAATTCAAACAGTTGCCACCGCAAGCTCAAACTTACGTTCGTCATAAGCAAAGGGAGATTGACGCACAGCGAAGGATCGACAGAGACCTGGAAAAGAATATCCCCAGAACAGACTACACTTCTATAAGAACACGTATTGCATCTGGGGACGTAAGCTTAGACTCTATTTTGAGTGAACTCCCTATCTCTTGGCAGGACATACGAAACCTGAATAATAAGGTTGAAAGGCGAAGGATTATACGGAAGCCGCCGAAACGAGAATTCCTTCACTTAAGGCTCAAGACACAGCGCGGCCTTTTTGAAGATGAACGTGCAGAGAAGGACGGTGATTGGATCGTTAGTGCCAAGCACGACATAATGGTTCCCTTCCCGGATCCTGTTCCTTTAGATCATCAGTTAGCAGAAGATGCGCCTGGAGTACGTGTAGGAGAAGTAGTTGTCATTACCTATGATCCATCTTCGGAATGGGACACAGAGTTTTGGAGACAACACGGGCGCTTGGACCAGCTTTATCTGCGTACCAAGAACGGTTTGGCGCCAGAGCAGCTTCGGAGAGCATACAGAAGACGACAAATCAAAAGAGTTGGGTGGATAGTTGCCGGCTCAGTGTTAGCAGTAGACATCATTTTGGTCATAGTAAGATTCCTATGACTGAATGCCTTCCTGTCCGTTCGTGGTGAGCTTGTCGAACCACGCCGTGGGAGCGCCCTTCGACACGCTCAGGGCGAACGGATACCAAAGCCCGCTTGCCCGCTCCCAAACCCCTATGCTTTAATTAGCCCACCATGACCAACGCCCTCTACTACGGCGACAACCTCACCGTCCTCCGCGACCACGTCCCCGACGAGTCCGTGGACCTGGTCTACCTGGACCCTCCCTTCAACTCCAACGCCTCCTACAACGTGCTGTTCAAGGAGCAATCCGGCGAGGAGTCTCCCGCCCAGTTCAAGGCATTCACCGACACCTGGCAGTGGACTCTGGAGTCGAGGCGCACCTACGAGAACGAGATCATGTTCAACCCGGCCACCCCCGACAACGTGAAGAAGATGGTCTCAGCCTTCCACGATTTCATAGGCGAAAACGCCATGATGGCCTACCTGGTGATGATGACGACCCGCCTGGTCGAGCTGCGACGCGTCCTCAAGCCCACCGGCTCCATCTACCTCCACTGCGACCCCACTGCTGGGCATTATCTGAAGGTGTTGATGGACGCCGTGTTTGGGAAAGAGAACTTTAGGTCAGAGATAAACTGGCGACGTACTAATGCCCACAACGATGCCAAGCAGGGCCGCCAACAGTACGGGAACGTGAGGGACACTATCCTGTTCTACACCAAAGGGTCTAAGTGGACTTGGAATTGGCTGTACACAGACTACGGCAGCGAATACGTGGACTCGTTCTACAAGTTCACTGAGGAGGGCTCAGGACGGCGATACCGGATGGGTGACCTAACAGCAGCCAAGCCTGGTGGAGACACGAGCTACGAATGGCGGGTCAAAAGGCTGAGGGGCGGAGATTGGGAAGCTGATTTGAATAACGAATACACTTCTCCCCAAAATGCTTGGGAGTACAAAGGTGTTTTGCCGTACCAGGGTAGATACTGGGCTTACTCTAAAGGTGGAATGGTTAGCATGGCTGAGGAAGGGCGTCTTGTGTATACGAGAAACGGGATGCCTAACTACAAGCGTTACCTTGATGAGATGCCAGGCGTTCCATTGCAGAACGATTGGACAGACATACGCCCTGCGTCCAGGTCGGAGTCTATGGGCTACCCTACCCAGAAACCCGAAGCCTTGTTGGAGCGCATAATCCAGGCCTCCTCCAACGAGGGTGACGTGGTGCTCGACCCCTTCTGCGGCTGCGGCACCGCCATCGCCGCCGCCCAGAAGCTCAACCGCAACTGGATAGGCATCGACATCACCCACCTCGCCGTCGCCCTCATGAAGAACCGGCTCAAGACCGCCTTCAACATCCTCCCCGGCAAGGACTACCGTGTCGTCGGCGAGCCGGTGGACGTTGGCAGCGCCCGCGCCCTGGCCAAGCAGGACCGCTTCCAGTTCGAGTTCTGGGCCATATCGCTGCTGGAAGCCTTCCCCCGCGAGCAGAAGAAGCGGGGCGCGGACCAGGGCGTCGACGGCGTGGTCTACTTCATCGACGGCCCCAAGCGCGCCATGCACAAGGCCATAGTCCAGGTCAAGAGCGGCAAGGTCTCATCGCCCCTGATACGCGACTTGGTGGGCACAGTCGAGCGGGAGCAGGCCGCCATGGGGCTGTTCATCACCCTGGAGCCGCCCACCAGCGCCATGACGACGGAGGCGGTCAGCGCCGGCCTCTACCACTCCGACCTGTGGAATCGAGACTACCCCAAAATCCAAATACGCACCGTGGAGGAACTGCTGGCGGGCAACTCGTTCCAGATGCCAGCGCACCAGCCAATGTACCAGCCATCGCGGCGCATCACCCGCTCAGAGGGAGAACAGGGGCGGCTGGCCTAGGCAACAGGGGCGCGCCCTTCGATAAACTCAGGGCGAACGGTGTTGTGTGGGCGGAGCAGCGGACTCCAAAGCCCGCTCGTGGTGAGCCCTTCGGCTAGGCTCAGGGTAAACTCCGTGAAGAATCCAAAACCTCTGCCCGCAAACCCACGATGCCTTAATAAACCGCCTTGGATTCTTCTTCGCTGGGCTCATCAGAATGACATCTAGCGGGGCGTGCCCGCCCACCCCCCTGCCACACACCCCTTCCCCACACCGACACCCTCCCCATATCCTGTATCCATGAACACAGCCCCTAAACTACCGGCCCTCCACAATTACAACAGTCAACTCCACGTCGAATTTCCGATTTGTTTCTCACACCCAAAAAATTTTCGGCCCGTTTTAGCCTTGCTAGTTGACATAACGTCTGAAACAAATCGCTTTGGAACAGCCCCCGCGAGCCGCCCACCTCTGGATTCCCGTCTACACGGGAAAGACGGTGGAGGCGAGTCTTGCAATGACGGGTGGCGGGAAGGCGGGCATTGACCGTGCCAGAGCAGATGATAGAATCGCAGGGTCAGGCCGGATTGAGCGGTCGGTTCGAACCCATCTCCCCTACCCCGCTGAGTCCAGGCCGAGACAATCATCAGCCTAACGCAAGGCGCTAAGGAGCGGAGCAATGACAACGCAGACTTTTGAAGAAGCAGTTGCAGAGTTTCTTTCCAGGTCAAAAGAGCAGTTAGACCAAGAGTCCGATGAGAACCTGCCCCCCTGGATGCCCGCGCCTTACGACCAGTCCGGGCCTCCATACGAGTACTCGCAAAGGTTCACCTCCGACTTCATCACCAGGTACGCGTTGTCAATCGGCGACAACAACCCAATCTTCACCGACCCGGAGTACGGCAAGACGACCCGCTACGGCTGCCAGATAGCGCCGGGACCGGCGATGGCCCTGGTGCGCTATCCATCGGTGCACGGCGCGGTGCGTCCCGGCGGCTACCCGCTTGCCAACTTCATATCCGGCGCGGCCTGGGAGTTCTTCGACGCCGTCCGGGAGGGCACAAAGTTCCGCTCCTCCAAGGTGACCAAGGAGATATTCGAAAAGCCGGGATCCAGGGGGAACCTGGTCTTCTTCATCTCGGACAACCACTACTGGGACCTCCACGGCGACCTCCTGGGCAAGTGCTACGGCACGCAGATCTACGTGCCCATGTCCAGCATGGGGAGCAGCCGATCCATGCCGGTGGAACGGCTGGGCGAGCAGATGCTGTACGAACGGAAGACGTCGCAGTACAACGATGAGCAGATAGAGAATGTCCTCAACGAGATCAAGAACGAGCCGCGGCGCGGCGCGGAGACGCGCTACTGGGAGGACGTGGAGGAAGGCGATACCGTCGGCCCGGTCACCCTGGCGCCGTGGACGCTGCTGGACCAGGTCTGCTATCACTCGCTGAGCTATGCAACGGTATCGGGGCCGCTTGCCGGCGGCGACGAGCTTTCTTTCGAGCCTATGTACAGGCGGGCGCGGAAAAACGAGGTGGGCCACGTTCATCCCATCACGCGCTGGCGCGGCCCGGGCAACGAGCACGAAGACGCCCTCACCGCCGTCTACCGCGGACAGCCCGGCCCGTTCGACTTCGGTGTGCAGCGCACACAGATGTGCGAGCAGCTATTCAGCAACTGGATGGGCGACGACGGCTTCATACGCCGGCTGGTCATTGCCCTGCGCAAGCCGGTCTACTACGGAGACGTAACCACCTACACCGGCGAGGTTGTGAAGAAGTTCAAGGACGTCCAGGAAGGCGGTTCCGGACAGGGCGCAGTTCCCGGGAAGACCGAGTATCACGCCATAGGGATCAAGTACCAGGGACTCAACCAAGTCGGCGAGGCCCAGGTCATCGGCACGGGTACGGTCTACCTGCCGTCCAGAGAAGCGGGGCCTGTCCAGCTTCCGATTCCGCATCCGCAGCGGCCCGCTTTCGTTCCCTACGAGACGTTCTACAGGGACTGGTACTAGGACTGACCAGGATTGCATAAGCGCGCCATCAGGCTGACCACGGAGGCCTTCCTGAGTCGGCCTGCCCTGGATACCGCCGTATCGCGGTCTCTGTTGCTGAGCGTTGCCGAGGGAAGAGAGCCTGAGACCCTGCGGCTCCACCGGCCCTCCGCGATCGTTGCCTTTGGCCGGCAGGACAGCAGGTCGCCCGGCTATGCCGCGGCCGTTCAAGCGGCCAGAGAGAACGGGTTCGAGGCGATACAGCGGCTGGTCGGCGGCAAAGCCGCCGTCTTCCACGAAGAGACCCTGGCCTTTGCCTGGGCGATACCGGACGGGCAACCCAGAGAAGGGGTGAAGGCTCGCTTCGAAGAGATAGCCGCAATCATGGAGGAGTCGTTTCGAAGGCTGGGAGTAGACGCGCGAGTAGGCGAAATACCCGGCGAATACTGCCCGGGGGCCTATAGCGTCAACGCCCGCGGCGTGAAGAAGCTCATGGGAGTCGGGCAGCGTCTTGTTCCCAGCGCCGCCCACGTTGGAGGAGTGGTGGTGGTGAACGAGGAAAGCCGGGTGCGGGACGTGCTGCTGCCCGTATACAGACACCTGGGGTTCGATTGGGACCCGGAAACGGCGGGCAGCATTGCGGATGAGGTCGGCGGCGTGAGCTACGGTGACGTTCAGCAGGCCATCATCGACGCTTTCTCCGCCAGATACGACCTGGAAGAGGCCCCGCTTTCCGCTGAGACGGTAGAGCTTGCCAGCAGGCTGGAGCCGGACCACGTTGTGCAGTAGGGGCGGAGCGGCGGTTGGCGTCAGATAGAGAACCAGTTTGACACTACAGAACCCTCCTATATTATTCTCATAGAGCAACACCACTGCGAGGTAAGGCAACGGATGGCTGGTAGCGGGTACACCTTTACTGCCAGTGTGGAACAAGACGAGGACGGACGCTGGAATGCGTGGCTCAATGAGATTCCTTGGTGCATCACCTTTGGCGATACACAAGAGGAAGCTATGAGTGAACTGCAAGATGCGGCATACGCGGTTGTTGCAAGCACTCGGAGTGTGCGAGCAGGCGGAGTTTGCAGGCACGGGGACTCGTTTGTTGTGGTAGAAGATTCTTCGCTGCGCTCAGAATGACGACGCCAAGCCGGAGAGCGGTTTGTGGCTAGTGTTATAATAGGCTGGCTGTTCATTTACAGCCACGGAATTGCCTGTGAAATTACCTACCACCGAAAGGACATGAATGCCACAGTATCTTGAAGAGTTCCACCCCCCGGTCAGGCTCCTACTTGGGCCAGGGCCCAGCAACGTAAACCCTCGTGTACTTCAGGCCATGGCCGCGCCCCTGCTCGGTCATCTTGACCCCGACTTCCTGAAGGTCATGGACGACGTGCGGGACATGCTCCGCGTGGTCTTCCAAACCGACAACGGCATAACCCTGCCCGTTTCCGGCACCGGCTCGGCGGGTATGGAAGCCGCCGTAGTCAATGTCGTGGAGCCGGGCGACACGGTCGTGGTGGGGATCAACGGATACTTCGGTGAGCGGCTTGTCCAGATAGCGGAGCGCGCCGGCGCTACGGTGGCCCGCGTCGAGGCGGAGTGGGGCCAGCCTCTGGATCCCGACGCAATCAGCGCTGAGCTGAAGAAGCACGCATCGGTAAAGGCCGTGGCCATGGTGCACGCCGAAACGTCCACCGGAGTGCGGAGTCCCGCCGAGGAGATTACCAGGGTTGCCCATGACCACGACGCCCTAGTTATCATCGATACGGTGACATCGTTGGGCGGCTTGGAAGTGGCCATGGACAGGTGGGACGGAGACGTGTCGTACAGCGGCACCCAGAAGTGCCTGGGCTGTCCGCCGGGCCTGGCTCCCCTCACGCTGGGAAAGCGCGCCGAAGAGGTGCTGGCCAACCGCAAGACGCCGGTGCAAAGCTGGTACTTGGACATGTCCCTGCTCAAGTCCTACTGGTCGGACCGCGCCTATCACCACACGGCGCCCATATCGATGATCTACGGGCTGCGTGAAGGTTTGCGCGTGGTGCTGGAGGAGGGCCTGGAGGCTCGCTTTGCCAGGCACGAGCGCAACGCCGCGGCGCTTCGCGCCGGGCTGGAAGCGCTCGGCATGAAGCTGTTCGCTGATGAGGACAGCCGTCTGCCCACGCTGACCACGGTGTGGATTCCGGAGGGGATCGAGGACGCAAAGGTGCGCCGATCGCTGCTGGTGGACTACAACATCGAGATAGGCGGCGGCCTTGGCCCGGTGGCGGGCAGAATCTGGCGCATTGGCCTGATGGGCGAGAACTCAAATACGTCAAGCGTACTGTCGGTGCTGTCCGCGCTGGAGCAGCTGCTGGACAAGGAAGGGTACGAGGTAGCGCGCGGCGAAGGCGTTGCCGCCGCCGAGCGGGCGTTGTCGGGGTAGGGAGAAGCGCAGGGCGGTGGATGCTCACTAGCTTCCTTTTATGACACTATCCATCTGGTTTCGGAAATTCTTCCGCAGTTCCTCACATCTTGTGTCTTTCAAATCCTTCAAATAGGAGTCAAATTCAACCTTCAAAGCTTCGTGAAATTTCGTGCGGTTAATTCTTATTTCAGTATCCTGGGGATCTAATAGAGGGCCTATGGACCAAATCAGCCATCCGGAGCGAGTTTCTGCTTCGTGAAGTATCCCATTTCGAACATCATCGTAGAATCTACCGGCTAATTTCTTCTCTTTGAAATGTTCCGAAAATGACGGACGCTTCGTTAGAAAATCGACTAACATTTTACCTGAGGTTCCCCCTCCACAGATGAAAGTCTGCAGCGTTTCAATGAGAAGACAATCAATAGCAAGAATCGTAAAGCCAAACCTGCGATTCTCTGGCTCTATCGGCTCTTCATGTTCAATGAGCTTATCAACAGGATCCAGGTAACGGCCTCTAATCCTTGCATCAAGTATCTTAATGGCCTCACACCAGTCCCGACTATTCGCAGTTTCCAGATCAAGATTGTTCCAGTCTTCATCCGTGTACCCGGGTGCTATATACATGTGTAACCTCCCTATAAATGGTATCTGTCGTGTATTGTCAGGGTCAAAAGCCTACCCAATCACAATCGTCCTTGAAGGGACGCAAAGCTTCTGCCAAGCCTTCAAGCTCAAAAGTGGCCGTAAGGATGTGGTCTGCTGTAAAAATCCTTGCTACTAACTTGTCTGAATTCATGAGGCGCCAGACGAGGTTCTGTACATTGCCTTGATAGAAAGTTGCCTCACCACTTGTTGATCTGTTCCAATTCGAAGTTACCACTCCCTGATCGTCCAGCCGCCAAGTAATTTCCGGTTCTTCATCTTCTATTTCGTCGTCCCAAATGATTAGAATCTCTGGACTGTTTGGCTTACGAGGATCAATGTTACAGCGAACCTGAAGCCGACGCTCTTCGTCAGAGGGCAGAAGGAACAATGAAACGCCATGCAACTCTGTCAGTGCGTCTACCCCTCTATCACGAACAATCCAATCTCCGCTTGTCTCACTAGCAGGCCACGTTGGTACAGGGGTAGGAGTGAACGTTGGAGTTGGGGTAAACGTAGGAGTTGGTGACGGTGTGGGTGTAGCAGTTGGTGTAGGAGTAAAAGTCGCCGTAGGTTCTGGTGTAGGCGTGGCTGTAGGTGCAGGGGTCGGTGTAGGCGTTGGTGTGGGTACAAGAGTCGGTGTTCGTGTAGGAGTTGGGGTAGATGTCGGTTCGGGTTCAGCACAAGCTACTAGGAGAATCAACAAACCGACGACCAGAAGTGCCTTCTGCATAAGGAACCCCCTTGCGACTAGGATTGGCTACTTGTCACAGTCTCCCAACCCAGACACTTAGGTCTTGCAAGGGGGCACGAATGCCGATCCCTATCTCAATAACCTAAGTGTCGACTGTGATGGGTCGAGACTGTGACAAACGCTAGTCTACATGGGGAAAGTGCCTTGGTTCAACCTTTCTTGGTGGTGAGACGCTCCTCTTCTATGCTGTAGGCTTTCTTACAGTTAAGGCCAGGAGTTGAGTAAACCCCTGGCCTTAACTGTAACCTTCAAGTGCACTCCGCCCCTAGGTTCCCGTCTGCACGGGAACGACGGAGGTGGGCGCAGCAGAGCGCCGCTGCGGTTGTCTAACCGCCGGTGCGGCCTCCGTCTACCCTGAACGCGGCTCCGCAGGTCGTGGAGCGGATTACTCCGCTAATTCGGTTGCGGTCAGGCAGTGTTTGCAAGCTATAGCCAGCAAGGCAATGATGCCCCCGAGAGCGGGTGATTTGTTATTTTATGGTGATGTCGCCGTTGGAGGTTCGGATTGTTAGTGAGCTACTTCCGTCGCCGATGTTGCCGGTCAAACGATCATCGGAGGAGCGGCCGGTGATTGTGATTGGCAGTCCGCTGCTGATTTCGCCGCTGCTGGTTTCGGCGTCCAGCCATACTCCCGGAGTATTCACCAGAGTTACCTCCACATCGCCATTGGAAGTCATCAGCCTGGCTTGAGACCCTGGCTCCAGACTTCCTGCGACTGTGATGTCGCCATTGGAAGTCGTAGCGCTCACGCTGCCATCTATATCGCCCAGGGTTATTCCGCCATTTTCAGACTCCAACTCCATTATGGCTTTTTTCGGTATATCCACTTCTATATCGACTCCGGCATCGGCGCTGGAAGCGCTGGCTAACACAGACACCGTATCGCCAATCTGGCTAGTCTGGTATTCCGCCTTGTCCGTGTCTCTTATGGTTGCGGTTACTTTAACTTCTCCCGCACCGCTCGAGTAGCGCACCGTAATGTCGCCGTTATCGGTCTCCACTATTAACCGGGGAGAGCCGCTCACTTGGAAAGCATTCTCCTGTACTACAATCTCCGGTTCCGGAGTTGAACAGCCAAGCATGACCAGTGGCAACGCCAGAACAAGCACGAATACGACTTTCACGCAAGTCCCCTTCGGCAAGCTTCTCTTGAGCCTGTTGTCAATACGTGAAATCCTTGTTCCTTGTAGGGCGGATTAGTTGCTACCATTTACGTATCCCCAACGTAAAGCACAATCCACGATAGGCTTGGGCGCTTGCCCTTGTCAAGCATCATGGGGCGAGCGGACACGGCAGAACGAACGGGCGCCCCACCTCCGTCGTTCCCGTGCAGACGGGAACCCAGGGGCGGGGCGGTACGGGCGATACAGATGTTGTCTAGCCGCCGGTGCGACCTCCGTCCACCCTGAAGGTGGCTCCGCAGACCCACTCGCTGGCGTCGGAGGCGAGGAATATGGCTGCGCCGACGTGGTCCTCCGGCACACCGAGACGTCCGATTGCGATGCGCTGCGTAAGGCGCTTCACGTTCTCCTGGTCCTGGTACCTGTCTTCCTGGGGCCGCGTCACCGCCAGCGGCCATATCTCGTTGACGCGGACGCCCCTGGGCCCCCACTCGGCGGCAAGGCTCTTGGTGAAGTTGGTGATGCCCGCCTTGCTGATACCGTACGGCGTGCGACGGGGTGAAGGCTCGTAGCCGCTCACCGAGCTCACGTTGATGATGCTGCCTTTGCCCTGCTCAAGCATAACCCGGCCCACCGTTTTGCACATGAAGAAGCACGACTTGACGTTGTTTCTGATAACCTCGTCCAGCACGTCCTCGGTGAGCTCTTCTAACGGTTTTTCGTAGTACAGGCCGTCGGCGGTGCGCATGCCGCCTGCTCCGTTGAACAGAATGTCCACGCGGCCAAACTTGTCCAGCACTCTGTCGACAAAACCGGCGGCCTTGTCCTCATAGCCTATGTGAGCCGTATCGTAGAGCGATTCACGGCCAAGGTCTTCGATAGCGGCGCTGGTGGCCTCGGCTCTCTCCGGGACCTTGTCCACTACCGCCACGTGAGCCCCGGCTTGCGCGAAGCCCAAAGCGACCGCTTTCGAGATTCCGTGCCCGCCTCCGGTCACTATAGCCACTCTGTCCGTCAGATCAAACATTGAAAGGTCTGCCATGTATGCCTCCTATATATCGTCAATGACTCACACCGTAGTTGTGGCTTCAACTTACGGCCTACAAGCCTCCATAGTCGCCGTTACCGATTCTACACCGGGATGCGCCACGACCACCCGCGCCACCGCCGTATCCAATCCCTCCGACAGCTTGCGGAAGGCCTCGGCTGCGCCGGACGGCTTGCCAAAGTAGCCTACACGCAACGCCATCTCCGGCGGAACGGCATCCACTATCCTGTCCTCAGATACACCCCTACTCCTCATCTCATCCAACTCGGAGAGCAGATCGGCGAATCCCATTCTATCGAAATGCGCCCGATATCCCAAACCACGCGGCCTCTGGGTTCCGGGCTGTCCCAGCGCGTAACCAAGCATAGCGGCCACAAAGGCGCGCCTGGCCAGATCTTCGTCCTCGTCGACGCATATCCTGATGTACTCGACGATTTTCACGGAACCCGGTTCGCGGCCCGCTTTCGCTTCGCCCTCCGCAACCCTCTCTCTGCTCCAAGCAATCTGCTCAGGCGTGCACCAGTTCAATGCTGCGCCATCAGCGAGCTGTCCGGCCAGCCTCAGCATCTGGGGCCCGAGAGCACCGAGGTAAACGGGCGTACGCGGTGGAGCGTCAAAGGCGAGCTGAACGCCTCTCAGGTTCACAGCCTTTCCCTCATAGGTGACCACCTCGCCCGCCAGCAGTCCTCTGAGAGTTGTCAAGTATTCCCTCATCAGCCGCACAGGCGAGACTTCAGGCACGCCAAAAGCGCCGCGGGTCTCCTCCTGGTACAACCCTCCGACGCCTATGCCAAGCAGGAACCGTCCTCCCGTAATCCGGCTCAGCGTTCCCGCGCTCATCGCCAGCGCTACCGGCCCGCGCAGCGACACCGGCGACACGGAAATGCCCGTGGTCAGCCCGCCTTCGACAACATCGGCGGTGGCGGCCCATCGCAGCTGGCAGAGGTGGAATGAATCCAGGCCGGGCCCCTCCGGCGTCCATACGCTGGAGTAGCCCAAGCGCGCCGCTTCTCCGGAAACCTGTCTCTGATCCTGGAGCGATAGTCCCAAAGAACCGTCTATGCCAATTCCTATGTCCATACAATCTCCTTGCAACACTCGGTTTACTGCAGCAGCTTGGGCCGCAGGTCTCTTCCCCTGAAGGCAGGATGGTCCAGGCCGTACCTGTGCGCTCTGAACACCCAGTTGGCGCGATCCATGCCGGAGCCGGAAGAGAAGAACGGATTAACGTACTCCCAGACTATATCCTTATCCGGGGTAACTTCAAATAACCGCCCGTGCGCGCCTTCGCAGATGAGCGTGTTGCCGTTGGGCAGCCGCTCCGCTCCGCTGATGTGATAGCTGTAGAACGAAACGGGCGGGTCGCCCTGGTACTCCCAGCCGATTTCGCCCGTGGACGGGTCGACCTCTATGACCCTGGAGTAGTCCATGCCACGGCGGTGCGACCCGTTGTCGAACAGCAGCACCCGCCCGTTGTCCAAGGGCGTTGCATTGTGCTGGTGCGATATTTCGCCGGGGCCCCACTTCCACTTGATCTCTCCGCTCTCCCTGGACACAATGGCGACGACGCTGGTCTTTCTGAAGCTGATCAAAATGTCGCCGTCCGGCATGACCGCCAGCGAGTTTCCATGAGTCCACTCCTCCCGCCCTTCCAGCGGACAGATAATATCCTCACCAGGGTCCAGGCGCTCCCAGGAGATCCACTCGAAGACCGCGTCTCCCTCCGGCGTGACCTCTACTATAACGTCGCCGAACATAGCAGCCGGGTCGTCGTCCTTCTTGTATCCGCCCCGTATGCGCGGGGTCAACTCCTCCGGCATACGCCGCCAGAGGAGGAGCAAGGTGTTGCCGCTGGGCAGCCTGACGAAATCGTGGTGAAGATAGGGGTCGCGGTATTCCCAGACCACGTTGCTATCCCAATCAAGCTCGATTATCGCCGCCGTGCCGCCTCCGGCATGGCCGGGAAGGTCGTCGGTCTCCGCCGGCCTGGTGCGGCAGAGCAGGTTCCCACTAGGGAGCAGGTGACCGTACCTGATGCCTTCCTCGTGCTTCCAGCGGTGGCATATGCGTCCTTCCAGGTCTATCAAGTTGGCGTACTTGCCAGACTCGTCGGGCTGAGCGCCGCCTCCGGCATTGGCAAACAGGGTGTACCCCGGATAGCACAGCTGCGGCGCGGAGAATATGAGGCCGGTGGGATGATGTCTGGACCAACCCATGTCTACTCCAAGGCGTAAGCCTGATCCAAGAGGTCTATTACGTGACTGACCGTAACCTGACTGGCCGCCTCTCTAAGTCCTGTCTCCATTTGAATTGCGCAACCGGGGTTGGCCGTGGCCATCACTTCCGAACCGGTGGCCATCACAGACGACACCTTGTTCCGCTGAAGTTGGCGCGACATCTCCGGCTGCAACGTGCTGTACAGACCGGCGGCTCCACAACAGCGGCCGGAGGCTTCCATCTCCACCAGCTGCAGCCCGGGTATCGACTTAAGCAGACGGCGAGGCGCTTCCGTTATACGCTGAGCGTGGGCCAGGTGGCACGCATCCTGGTACGTCACCCGAACGGGCAGCTTGCCCCTGGGAGGCTCCCAGGGCAGGCCGACCAAGAACTCGGAGATGTCCTTGACCTTGGCGCTGAGGACTTGCGCTTTCTCGGCGTACTCAGGGTCGTCATGCAGAAGGTCGTCGTACTCCTTCATAGTGGAGCCGCATCCCGCCGAGGCCACCACCACGGCGTCCGCGTCCGCTTTCAAGAAAACATCTATGTTACGACGCGCCATGCTCTGCGCCTGCCGCCTGTCTCCACCGTGCAGGTTCAAAGCACCGCAGCAGACCTGGTCTTGGGGCACTGCTACCTCGCAGCCGTTCCTGGCAAGCACGCGCATGGCGGCCTCCATGGTCGAGCCGTGGGTCATCGGCATAACGCAACCGGAGAGCAGCACGACCCTGGCCCTGGCTTTAGCACGAGGGGCGGCAACGTTTCCCAACGGTTTGAAGAACCTGCCGGTCATATCCGGCAGCTGCCTGTGCAACCTGCCAATCATCCAAGGGGCCTGGCGGAGCAGACGGGGCAGGCGGGTGCGCTGGTAGAGTCGCAGGGCCGTGCCCAAAGCGTACAAACGGCCGGGGTAGGAGAGGAGATGACGGAAGGCAATATTCAAGGCGAATCGTTTCCATAACGGCGCTTTCTTTTGATTGGATATCTCCTCCCGCGTCGCCTCCATCAGCCTGCCGAAGGGGACCCCAGAAGGGCAGACCACTTCACAGGCCCGGCATTGCAGGCACAAGTCCATGTGCGACGTCACCTGCTTGGTATAGGAGACGCGGTCTTCGCGCACCGCCTTCATCAGCGCAATGCGTCCCCGCGGCGATTCGGTTTCAAGTCCGGTCTCCAGATAGGTGGGGCAGGCGTTGAGACAGAGACCGCAATGTACGCACTTGTACAGGTCTTCGTCACGGGGTCCGGCAAAGACGGAACTGCCTGGGGTCTGTTGCCGCACCATCTCAGATGCCTCCCACGTATCTACCGGGATTGAGAACGCGGTTGGGGTCCATTCTGTCCTTCAACCGCCGCATCAGGTGCAGGGCCGGGCCCGGGTCGTCCCAGACGTCCAGCCCAGCCTTTACCTGCGGAGGAGCCTGCTCAACCATGGCATAGCCATCCGCGGAGGCGGCTGTGCTCCTAAGGTCGTTTACCACGTTTTTCATTTGACTGGGCTCAGCCCCAACCTTGCACTTGACGACGCCCCGCGCCGGTCCGGCGGCCATCTCAAGCCCGTAGCCGTTCTGCGTGCAATAGTCGGATATTGCGCCGAGTACGGACTTGGTCTTGGACGGAAGGTGCCCCAAGCTGAGCAGAACCTCATCCCCGGTACCGCCGTTCCAGCCAAAGTCGGTGACGGCGTCCCAGAGGGCTTTCGCTTGATCTTGGGAGAGGGTGTCGATGCTCTCCGCCCCGGCCTGCTTCAACAGCGACTTGCCGTTCTCCAGTCGAACTTCCACAGACGGGACTGAGCCCAGGAAACGGGCGTAGAGCCGGTTTCGTCCGTCGCATTCCTTGATGAGCTCTATAGCCTCACCGGCGTACTGAGAACGAGCTATCTCGTGGCAGGCGTCTACCGCCCTACCCAAATCGTCGAAAGCGCCAGCCAAGGTCATGTCCTGTTTGGGCAGTGGGAGCACTTTGAACGTGGCCTGCAAGATTATGCCAAGCGTCCCAAGCGCGCCTATGTGCAGCTTGGGCATATCGAAACCGGTGACGTTCTTGACCACGTTTCCCCCGCTCTTGGTGACAGTACCGTCGGCGCCAGCAACCCTCACTCCCAGTACGAAGTCACGGGCAGCGCCGTAGGAAAGGCTGAGCGGCCCGGGCAGGTTCGCGGCAAGTATGCCGCCCACGGTCCTCCTAGCAGCCAGCGGCGGGTCCAGCGGCAGCCACTGGCCCTCTTCGGCGAGGCGCTGCTGCAACAGTCCGAATGTTGTCCCCGCGCCGACGCTTACCGTCAGATCACCGGGATTATGGTCGATGCGGTGCGGCAGCATTCCGGCCCCGACTACAACATCCAATCTTTCGGGTAAGCTTCCCAACCGTCCGGCGTTTCCCGACCCTCTGGGCGATACAGCCCAGCGTTTTTCGTTTGCCTCTTTGAGCAAGGCCGATAGCTCCTCTTCAGAGGAAGGAAAGACGGCGGCTTTGGGAGTGAGGCCTTCCACCGCGTAACGAGACAGATCGGAGTCAGGGGCAAAGGAAGTTCCATTCATCACTTGGCCGAGCGTTTCCCGCATTTGAGCAGAGGACGGCATTACACCCAGGCTCCGGCGCCGGCCCTGCTCATCGCCGCTTGCTGCCCGGTATCCAGGCAGGACGCGCCGTCAGGGAACACCTTGCCGGGATTGAACAGCCCCTTGGGGGCAAAGGTCTCTTTTAGCTGAAGCATCGCGTCCATGTCGGCGTCGCTGAACATCAGCGGCATGTACGCCTTCTTCTCCAGGCCGACACCGTGCTCGCCGGTGAGGACTCCGCCGGCGTCTATGCACACTTCCAGTATCTTGCCGCCCGCCTCTATGACTCGCTCGGTTTGGCCGGGCAGCCTTTCGTCGAAAACGATGCAGGGGTGCAGGTTGCCGTCTCCGGCGTGGAAGACGTTGGCGACGGGCAGCCCATACTCCTCGCTGATCTCCCCTACCCTACGCAGTACATCCGGGAGCTTGGATCTTGGCACCACACCGTCAACCAGGTAGTAGTTCGGGGCCAGGGTTCCCAACGCGCCCAGAGCGCCTTTCCTTCCCGCCCAGAGCCGTTCCCGTTCCGCAGCCTCGCTTGCTTCCCTGACGTCCGTGGCCCCGGCGCCGGTGCAGATTTCTCGCACCATATCAGCCGCTTCATCCACCTCGATCTCCAGGCCATCCACCTCTATGAGCAATACCGCTCCGGCGTCCTTGGGGTATCCAAAGTTGATTGCAGTTTCCACCGCCTTTATGGCCAGGCTGTCCATCATCTCCATTGCGGTGGGTATCAGCCCGCTGGCTATCACCGCGGATACTGCCTTGCTGGCCTGTTCGATTTCGCTGAACACGGCAAGCATCGTTTTCACCGACTGCGGAGCGGGCAGCAGACCGACCACCGCCTTGGTAACCACGCCCATCATGCCCTCCGACCCGACGAACGCTCCTACCAAATCGTACCCGGGGCGGCTCCGGTATGGGTCGCCGAGCCAAACCACGGACCCGTCCTCCAAAACCACCTCCAAGGAGAGCACGTGGTTCGTCGTCACCCCGTAGCGCAGGCAGTGAGGCCCACCTGAGTTCTCGGCCACATTTCCGCCTATGGTGCAGGCGCGCTGGCTGGAAGGGTCCGGAGCGAAATAGAGGCCGTACCGGGAAGCAGCCACCGACAGATCGAGATTGACAACGCCGGGCTCAACCACGGCTATTCTGTTCAGGGGGTCTATCTCCAGAATGGAACGCATCCTGGTCAGCGCCAGCTCTATGCCGCCCTCGGAGGCGATTGCGCCGCCGGACAGCCCGGTGCCAGCGCCTCTTGGTATAACAGGCAGGTCTTCACTGCCCGCCAGTTCCACTATCCGCGACACCTGCTCCGTAGAAGTAGGAAACACCACAGCCGCGGGCAGTCCCCTATCCACGGAACCGTCGTACTCGAAGACCAGCAGGTCGTCGGGGTGGTGAATTACCGACCGCTTCCCTACGATGTTTTCGAGCTGTTTCACCAAGCGGCGCTTGTCCATACTTGCTTCCTCTGAGCATTGGACATGGTAACTCAAATCACGCTGTCTGGCATCAGTTTGCTTTGCGGCCGAATGTTGCCTTACCATCGGGTTATGGTTGGCGAAGAGCCCGACACCAAAGCAGACCGGCGAGAGCGGAAGCGGACCAGCAAGCGAAAGATGCGCGTTACCGGCAGAGGAGTGCGGCTGCTGCAAGAGATCACTCGTCGCCGCGCCGAGCGATTGAAAACGGAACGTGAAGAAAAAGAGTAACGAGGAGGCTCCAATGACGCTGACAAAACAGGAACGAGTACGGGCGGTGCTTGAAGGCGAGACGGTCGACCGGCCTCCCGTCAGCGTGTGGCGGCACTTCTACGACAAGGAGACGACCGTCCAAGGCCTTGTCGAGTCGATGCTTGGCTTCCAGCAGCGATACGACTGGGATTTCATGAAGGTGAACCCACGCGCCCAGTATCACGTTGAAGACTGGGGCGCCACGTTCCAGTATCCCGCAGACCCCAACGAGGGTCCGACTGCGCTGGACGCGCCGGTTGGTTCAGTTGAGCAATGGGAGTACATCGAACCTCTGAAAACAACTGCGGGTGTCCTCGATGAACATCTGAAGGCTCTGAGCGACATTACGAAAGGCCTAGCCGGTGAGGTTCCGTTCATAATGACGGTGTTCAACCCGATATCCATTGCGGGACGGCTGGTGGAGTCGGAGGCTACCCTGGTAGAACAGATGCGGCATGACCCGGACAGAATTCACTCAGCGCTTGAAGTGCTCACCGAGACCTTCAGCAGCTACGTCAGCGAGATATTGAACGCGGGCGCCGACGGTATCTTTTTCGCGACCACGTCATGGGCTACCACTGACCTCATCACCGGAGAGGAGTACGCGGAGTTTGGCCGTCCCTACGACCTGCGCATTCTCGATGCGGCCAAAGACGCCTGGTTCAATGTGCTTCACGTTTGCCGCAGCCACAACATGCTGCGCGACCTCGTCGATTACCCTGTTCAAGCCCTCAACTGGGACACGCAGGACGCGACCAACCCTTCTCTTGAAGAAGCCCGTGCTTTCACAAGCAGACCGCTCATAGGGGGCATCAGTCGCGAAACACTACTGGACGGCCAGACTGGATCAGTGGCCGATGAAGTCAAGGATGCGACGGCGCAGACCGAGGGACGGGGGTTGATGATCAGTTCCACGTGCTCGATTTCGCCGCGCTGCCCGGCGGTGAATTTGGAAGCGTTGCGGAAAGCCGTATAGGGGTTGATTGCAGGACGGATACGAGAGCAATGAGGCCGTACTCGTACCGTTCATATGGTTCCCTTGGCTGCGCTCAGGGCAAACTCGGCGAAGAGTCCACGGCGGTTCATCAATACATAGCAGCTTTGAGGGCAAAGGCTTTGGATTCTTCACTCTGTTCAGAATGACCGTGGCCTTCCTTAAACGTCTATAGCAAGACCCTGGTTGGTATTACTTGACGGCCCGCAGCACCACTACCGGCCAGCTGAAGTTGATGCCGTCGCCTTCTGGCTCTATGCCAAAAGCATCCACAACGGCTTCGGACGCGGATAGGAAGTCCCTTCTCAAGGGTTCTATCTTTTCCTCCGGGGTCGCGGAGCGCTTCACCCAGTCGTTGAACTCCAGGTGAACTCTGACCATCCGGAGGTGGGTTACCTCCAGCCCGATTTCTTGCAGCATAACGCGCCACTCCGACGGCTTCCTATCCCAAACGTGGGTTGCATCGCGCCTCAGCTCAACATCGTTCATCCACTCCGAGACAGCATCGTCTTCAGGGGCGGAAGTGTCGCTCAACAGGAATACGCCGCCGGGCTTGAGCACGCGCTCGATCTCCCGCAGCGCTTGGGGAAGGTCGTAGAAGTGGTGCGCCGCCTGCCGGCAGGTCACCATATCCAGTGAACCGTCGGCAAAGGGCATGTGTTCCGCCTCAACAAAGGCTAGCTCCACGTTGCCCAGGCTTCGCTCACCGGCCAGCTGCCCGGCCTGTTGCAGCATTCCGGCCGCTATATCGGTAGCGAGCACCCGCTCCACGTACGGAGACACGGCAAACGCGGTGAACCCAGCCCCCGTGGCTAGATCCACGGCAACGCCAGGGCTGCCCAGTGATGCGTACTCTTGCAACACGTCCAGTCCCTCGCTGTGGGCGTGCACACCGGTGCTTACCGCGTAATGCTCCGCCTGCCTGCCGAACTGCTCAGCTGCACCCTGCGATGTTCTGTTCTCTTCAGTCATAGTGCTCCTTCTACAACAACGTTTTGAGCCGGTAACGCTTGGTGGTCTTGGGACTCAAGCTGTTTCGGTGGCTTCTAAAGCGGCTGCGGGGACATTCCTACGCAACAGCCTGTTGGCCAAGCGCGGGATACTGTCGTTGAAGAGCATGTAGACGATGGGCAGCACCAGCAAGGTCAGCAACGTGGAACTAGTCAGCCCGCCTATAACCACCGTCGCCAATTCCGCGCTGATGATCCCTCCGCTCCCCGCCGTTTCCACGGCCAAGGGCAGCAACGCAAAGCTGGTGGTGATGGCCGTCATCAGGATGGGGCGAAGCCGCACCCTCGCGCCGGAAACCAGCGCTTCGTAGACATCCAACCCGCGGGCCCGTTGCTGCTCCACGAAGGAGATCAGCACGATGGCGTTGGTGACCACGATGCCGATGAGTAAAAGGATCCCCATCATGGCCGCCAGGCCGAGCGCTCGGTCGGTTACCGCAAGCGAGACCATGACGCCAATGAGCGCTAGGGGCAAGGTAAGAATGATTACAAAGGGGTTTCGCAGACTGCCGAGGCTGGCCACCATGACCAAGTAGACTAGTACGATGCCAACGGCCATGGAGATGAAGATGGCCTGGAACCCCTCCTCAATGTCCGCGAAGATGCCGCCGCTGTTCACGCTCACGCCCGGCGGCAGGTCCAAAGCAGCGATCTTCTCATCAATGAGAATGCCCACGGCCTGCGCGTTATCCGAGACTATGTCGCCTGAGATGCTGGAAGATCGCGCTCCGTCCGTTCGAGTGATTGAGACCGGCCCTTCACGCAGGACGGGCTCCGCTAAGTCGCCAAGAGGGACAGCGCCGGCAGGGCCCGCGATGATGAACGACTTGAGTTGTTCAATGCTGCTTGCGGCCCGTCGGTTTCCGGAAAGGACGACGTCCACCGTGTCGCCGTCAACGTTGATTGTGGTGACCCTCTGTCCGATGAGATACTGGCTAAGCTGTAACCCAACTTGCTGCGTAGTCAGCCCAACTAGCGCCGCTTTCTCCGGGTCAACCTCCACTACCACCTCTGTCCTGGCCTCGGTGACGTCGCTCTCCAAATTGATGACACCGTCAATCGTCGCGATGGAGGCGGTCAATTCCGAGGAGACCGCCGCGATGTCGTCGTAGTTGGTGCCTGTGACGGCGATCTCAATTCCCCCGACAGGCGGCCCAGCCGAGACCTCAGATATTCGCAAGGTCTGCCCAGGCCTCGCCAACTCCTCACGCAACGTTTCCGCAATGTCCTCCGGCGCGTCTTGCGAGAGCTGGACAAGGAAGCTTGCGTTCCCAAGCCCGGAGGAGGCCCCGATAAACTCGGGGGCTGCGCCACCTGCGCCGACGGTTACACTGTACACTTCCGAGAACTCTCCGAGCCGGGCCTCAATGCTTGTGACCGCCTCAACGGTCTGCTCCACTCCTGAGCCCGTGGGCAAGCTCAATTCAATTTCCAGGAACCGGTCACCGCCGCCGCCGAAAAGGTTCACCGGAATGATCGCCAGCAGGCCAAGGCTTGCCACGGTTATGACAGCGGCGGCCAAGAGCGTTACGGTGCGGTGCCCAAGCACCCACTTGAGAATGGGGATATAGGTCCGTTGCAGCCAAGTCTCCTGCATGGGGATGTCGCCTTCATCGCCGGCGCCCTCAGGCAGGTCGCCCGGGCGCAGCAGCAGGGCGCCCAGCACCGGCACAGCGGTGAGGGCCACCACCAGGGAGGCCAACAGGGCAAAGGTTACCGTAAGCGCAAAGGGGAGGAAGAATGAGCCCACCAGTCCCTCTATAAAGGCCAGCGGCACAAAGACGACAACGGTAGTCATAGTGGACGCGAAGATAGCAGGCCCCACCTCCCTAGTGGCCTCCAGCGCAGCGCGCCAGCGCTCTCGTCCGCCCTGTATGTGGCGGTACACGTTTTCCAGCACGACAATGGAGTCGTCCACCACCCGGCCCACGGAGATGGCAAGGCCCCCCAGCGTCATGAAATTGAGGGACATATCCTGCCAGTACATGAGAAGTATTCCGGTGAAGACGCTGAGGGGTATGGACAGCCCTATGACAGCGGTGGGCCTAATGGTGGTAAACAACCCTTTCACAATGGTTGGACGGATGGTGAGCATGAATGCAAACACCACGGAAACGGCAAAGAGGAAGCCAAACGTGCCTTCTCTCACCAGATTGTCAATCTGTCTCTGAATGTCCGGGCCCTGGTCGGTAACCACAATGAGGTTGACGTCGTCAGGTATGCCCGTGATGGTTTCCAGGGTCTCGTTCACCATGGTTGTGACATCCAGAGTGTTGGCATCCGGTTCCTTGGTAACGGATACCGAGAGTCCGGGCTGCCCGTTGATGCGGGAAATGCTGGAGGGCCGCGACGAGCCAAAGGAGACCGTTGCTACGTCGGACAGCCGCACCGGCCCCGATTCGTTGGCGGCGACGACCAGGCTATTGAGTTCATCAACCGAGTCCAGTGAGTGCGTGGTCTTGGCGATGAACGCCTGCCCGCCTTCGAAAAGCAAGCCCGCCGGCAACGTCACGTTGTTTTCGCGTAGCGCGGAGGAGACCTGATAGAGGGAGACGCCGTTTGCGGACAACTTGTCCAAGTCGGCTACTACGGTTATGTTGCGCTCCACGCCTCCAGCCACTCGGACCTCGGTGACCCCCTCAATGTCTTCAATCTCCGGGACAATGAGAGACTCTGTCAGCCGTTGCACTTCGGCAAGCGGCCTATCGGAAACGACGCCGAACTGGATCACCGGAAAGTCATCAGGGTTGAAACGGCCCACGGTGGGGGGGTCTACGCCGGGGGGGAAGGTCAAACCTTTAACGGAATTCTCAACGTCGCTCGCCGCTGCAGTCATGTCCGTCCCGAACTTGTATGTCGCGAAGATCACAGCGTTCCCTTCAGAGGACGTGGACCGGAGAAGTTCCAGTCCATCCGCACCGGAAATAGCCCGTTCGATTGGATCCGTGACTTCCCTAACCACGGCGCCGGGATCTGCGGAGGGGTAGGATGCAAATACCGTGACCAGAGGAAACTCAATCTGCGGGAAGAGCTCCACCTGCATGGATCGGTAGGCAAGAATGCCGGAGGTCAAGACGATAATGATGGCCAAGAGGGCAACCGTCGGACGGCGTAGCGCCATTGCGGTGAGGAATGTCACAGAGCAACTCCTATTATTGTACTTGTTCTACTCCCTATGGGAGAGGGCTAATAGTTACTGTGTGTCCTGAATTCAAGACTTGTGAAATCTTTATCAATAGCATAACACAACTGCAATCCTTCAGAGTTGATAGGTGCCCCCTCCTGCTTCCTTCTTCCCGTTCCCACAGTAGCGCTAGGCGCGTCCTACAGCTTCGTCGATGTACCGGACGAGGGAGGCAGCAGTCTAGTTCGACGAAAATCCACGGCCTAGACTATCAATGCTCCTGGAATTCATCGGGGTTCAGAGGAAGCAGATGCTCTAGCCAAATGAGGCCTTCTCAGGAAAAGGGTAGCCACAATGGCAATGCCAGCGACGGCGGCGAATGTCAGAAGAGCGTTTGTGTAGCTGTCCGTCACATCGAAGACCCATCCGGCAAATACAGGCGTGGCAAGTCCGATCATGCCCACGGTTTGGAGAAGGCCGTTCAGAGTGGCGAATGCCTTTCGACCAAAGTACTCCCCTATTATGGAATGGTTTACCGGCGCCGTGCTTTCCCCCAGGGCCATTAACAAAGCAAAGACAAGCAGAGGAAAAATGCCGCTGAAATTCACTACAACCAGCATAGCCGCAACCGTTCCCACATGCCCCAGGAGCAGTAGCGGCGCTTTGCTAAATCGATCCCCAAGCCAGCCAAACATCAAGATCAGTGGGACTGCTGTGAAAGCCATCAACGCCAGAAGGTTGGCGCCCGCTTGCTCACTTAAGCCCTTCCAGACAAAGATAGCTATAATGTGTACCCGCACTCCCTGATTGAGGGAAAGTCTGACCATGGTGCTGAAAGCTATGATCCAATAGGCTGGGGTATGCAACGCCTCTTTGAACGTGAAGTCTGCCGGCAGCTCCCTGGTTGCTTTCGTTTCAGCCTTCGAATAGCCCTGCTCGTTCGACGCCTGTCCAACACGCCCGCCGTCCGGCAACAGCCCCATGGACTCCGGCGTTCTACGTATGAACAGTGCAGCGGGAAGCGTGACTATCAGGGTAACCAGCGCCGCGAAGACAGCGCCGTTTCTCCAGCCATGTTCCAGGACGATGAACGTAATAATGGGGGTAGAAACGGCGGTCCCTAAACGTATTGAGGCTGAGAAGAAACTGAGCACCCTGGTTCGGTAACGAACGAACCACAGGTTGGCAACCGCATGCATGGCATGAGCTCCGGCTATGTTGGAAGAAGGAGAGATCAGTAGTAGGTAGATGAGGGCATACGCCCAGTAGTTCTGGGCCGTGGCCAGCAGCATGAATCCAAGGCTTCCCACAGTGATGCCTATTACAGTAGGGAGCCGCGGCCCAAAGCGGTCTATAGCCCATCCGGCCAAAGGCGCTTCTATACCGCCCTCTAGTCGCGCTATTGAGAAGATAAAGGATAGAGCGGCTCTACTAACACCCAGCTCTTTGGACACCGGCAGGAAGAAGATCGGCACCGTGGCTTGACGCATCGACCCGAATCCGTTGACCACGATTCCGATAGTGGCCATCCACCATCCGTAGTGGACCCGCGGGACGCGTTCCGCTTGAGTTCTATCTGTTCCCAAGTTCTTCCCTCAAAAACGAGGCCTCTCCTTGGAGGCAAACCAAATCCATGCCTCAATTTAACACATTGCCGTTCAGGGGATACTTCACCATTCTAGCCGCATGCCCAAGGTATTGGCCGCCCCGTCCGCCTCTGGTAAGGTTCCACGAGTACGGGTGGCTATGTACATAGCGTGGAGCTTAGGCCAGGGAGGGAGCTATGAGGACTTTCACGACTCGACCGGTGATTATGGGAACGCGAGGAGTGGTAACCTCAGGACATTACCTCGCCACGGCTGCAGGCTTCCGCATCATGGACCAAGGCGGCAATGCCATAGACGCGGCGGCGGCCATGTGCTTCTGTCTGAACATAGTGGAGCCGGCAAGCTGCGGTATCGGCGGCGAAGCGCCCACGCTGATCTACTCGGCGCGTGAAGGCAAGACGTATGCCCTCAGCGGCATGGGATGGTCGCCAAAGTCGTTCACCATCGACTGGTGCCGCGACAACGGCATCGACCTCATTCCGGGAGACGGTTATCTGCCCGCCTGCGTGCCCGCCGTGGTGGACACGTGGGCTGTCGCCCTAGCGCGGTGGGGCACCATGTCGTTTGCCCATGTGCTACAACCCGCAATCGAGCTGGCCGAGAATGGATTTGTCCTCTACCCGACACTGCAGGCCAGGCTGGCCGAGTACGCCGATAACTTAGGAGAGCTTTACCCGACAACCGGTGAGATTTACTGGCCCTTTGGCCGTGCCCCTGAGCTGGGCGATGTAATACGCAACCAGGACTGGGCCAACGTACTGAAGACAATGGTCCGTGCCGAAAAGGAGACCCAACACAAGGGACGGACGAGTGGCTTAGAGGCAGCGCGCGACGCCTTCTACAAGGGAGAGGTTGCGGAACGCATTGCCAGGTTCATCAGTGAGAACCCGGTGGAGGACGCCAGCGGCAAGTCTCATAGGGGACTGTTGTCCTACGAGGACATGGCGGAGTGGCGGGCGCAAGTGGAGGACCCGGTGACCTATAGCTTTAGAGGGCTGGACGTGCACAAGTGCCCTCCCTGGACGCAGGGGCTGGTCTTCCTTCAGACGCTCGCAATATTGAACGGGTTCGATCTCAAGGGCATGGGCCACAACTCCGTCAACTACCTGCATACCTGGATCGAGTCGGCGAAACTGGCGTTCGCTGACCGGGAAGCCTACTACGGCGACCCGGTGTTTGACGAAGTGCCCGTGACCGAGCTTCTTTCGGAGAGATACGCCGCGGCAAGGCAGGAGCTTGTCGGCGCTCAGGCCTCCACGGAACTCATTGCCGGAGACGTCGGACGGGGAAGTCTCCCCTACGATCTTCTGGACGTAGCCCTGGACAACAGAAGAGCGCTTGGCCTGCCGGCGATCGAAGCGCACCAGTCCGCACCAGCCGATGGACACGTAAACGACACGACACACCTGGATGCGGTTGACCACGAAGGGAACATGGTGAGCGCTACGCCGAGCGGCGGATGGCTGCGGTCGTCCCCCATCATCAAGGGATTGGGGTTCCCGCTGGGCACCAGGGGGCAGATGTTCTACCTGAACCCGGAGCGGCCCAACGCACTGGCTCCACGCAAGCGGCCCAGGGCAACGCTGACACCATCGCTGGTAACCAAGAACGGGGAGCCGTTCATGGTGTTTGGCACGCCAGGCGGAGACGCCCAAGACCAGTGGACGCTGCAGTTCTTCATGAACTACGTGGAGTTCGGCATGAACCTACAAGAGGCGTTGGATGCGCCCACCGTACACTCCAACCACTTCCCGTCTTCCTTCTATCCCAGGGCGGCGTACCCGGCAAAGGTCATCGCCGAAGGCCGCATCCCTCCGGAGGTTATCGCAGAGCTGGAAAATCGAGGCCACCGGATAGAGGTCGCGGGGGACTGGACCAATGGAAGGGTGATGGCTATCCGATTTGACAAGGAGCGGGGCACAATCTCAGGCGCCGCGTCGCCTAAAGGGAATACCGCTTACGCCTTCGGCTGGTAGCCCGGTCGCCGTCTACGCACCCGCCGCTCAGTACCATTCCCGATAGAAGGTTTCATAAGGTACGTACGGGGGATTGCCAGGGTGGGGCACAGGCAGCTCAACCGGCCCGGTTTCCCGCGAGGGGAGATATATGGCCGCGGTGCCCTGCATCTGGATCTCTCCCAGTTGATTGGAGCCTTGCAGCTTGATCCCTACAACGTTGTACTCAACCTTACCGGGCTGGCCACCAGGCTCGGCGTCGCCCTCTTGCACCTCTTTGGACTTTTTCATTACTTCCCCCGTATACACGGTGGTGTCTCCGTAATACAGCGGCTTGCGTAGGGCGGTCTGGTAGCGCCGGATAAACCCATCGTCACCCATCCAGTCCGAAAGCATTCTGCTGGCTGCCTGCGTGCGCCTGACCCCCGCGTCAAAGGGCAACGGCTGTCCACGGAACGGGGCGGTTACGGCATCGGGATGCTCATCACGGGGACCCCAAGGCCAGCGGGTAATGGGGTGTGTGCCCGCGCCTCCGGGTCTCTTCCGGTTCTGATGGTACACGCCCTCAAATTGGAGGCCCTCATAAGTCAGGTCCTCACCCTCCTCGTACTGCCTGGGGCCTTGAGTGGCGCCAGATGCCACCCCGCCTGAGATCTGGTCCAGGAGAGTGAACGGCGGATGGACGAGGGGCCCCAGTTTGTCCCCTACCTGAACGTCTTCCCAGTAGAGTTTATCTGCGCCACGCCGCTGAGGCCGGTTCATAGCCGCGAGCCATTCGTCTACTTGCTCATGGTTATACTGGGACGCCTTGCGTTCGTACATCAGCTGTTCGCCCAAGCGCTCCACGGGCATGGCGCGACCGCCGCCCATGGCTTCAATTGGCACAAGGATAAGCGTGCCGTAGCACATGGCTATCAAATCGGCGTGGGCATCCCAATACCGGTTCTCCGCAATGAGGAAGAGCAAACGTCCCCTTGAGCCCTGCTTTTCAAAGAACTCCGAGGTGGTCTTGGTGTTCTTGACGCGAGCAGTACCAAGCCTAACAACGTCGTAGTAGTCCCAGGCGACTCCGGAGAAGAAATCGCCTACCGGGTATCCCTGGGGCCTGTTGGGTCCTTGGCCGCCGGCGCCTCTTACCAGAATGAGGGCCGGGTTGGGGACTATTTGGGAGCCGTAGCGCGTCCTCTTGCCATACTCCGGATCGATAAACAGGGGGTTGTCATCGCCGTGAGCCAGCGTGTAGTTGCGGATTGTCCTGGAATCGAACCTTATTGCCGCTTCATACGGCGATGACCAGGGAAACGGAGTTCCCGGGCCCGGTGGCCTATATTCATCCCGCTCTTTGCCAAGAGCCTCCTTGCACCGTTCGATATATTCGGTAATTGCCTCTTCGAAAGTCTGGGTCAACATTAGTTCCGCCCCCTTTTCTCCGAGCGTACGCTACCTATAACTCTAGTACCAGTCGCGGTAGAAGGTCTCGTAGGGGACCGCCGGCGGTCGGGCCACGTGCGGGATGGGCAGCTGTACCATGCCGCCTTCCCTGGAGGGCAGGTAAACCGTGGACGTGCCCTGGACAAAGACTTGGTCTTCGTGGTTGCGTCCTTCGTACTTGATGCCCACCGCGTAGTAGGTCCTCTCCCCGGGGACAGCGCCTTCGCCGGATTCGCCCTTCTGCACTTCTTTGAACTTGGTTGTCACTTCACCGCTGTAGACACCAAGGTCTCCGTAGTACATGGGCCGGCGCAGGGCCATCTGGAGGCGGCGAATGAAGCCGTGGTCACCCATCCAGTTGCTCATCAAGGCTTGAGGTATCTGGGACCTCTGGCCGCCCCAGTCAAAGGGGAGAGCCTGGCCACGGTACGCTGCCATGAGGGCATCGCCGTGTTCAGCGCCCGGGCTCCAAGGCCAGCGGGATACCGGATGTGTGTAGGTGACGCCTCCCCCACCCTCTTGCCTGATGTACTTCCGCATCCTATATCCGGCGTCAAAGCCGTAGGCCCTCTGCGTCCCGTTGCGGATCAAGCCGGGACCGCCGTAGTCCTGGTCAGTCCAGGGAGGAAGTACGAAGGGCGTCAACTTATCGCCCACGTTTACGTCCTCCCAGTATCGGATCTCCTTGCCCCTGGGCCGTCCCTTCTTCACCATGTCAATGATCTCTTCAACCTTCTCTTCGTTGTACTTGCCGGGCTCTCTTTCGTACAACATACGCTCACCCAGGCGTTCCACGGACATTGCCCTGCCGGTGCCCATCTCTTCACGCGGCACCATGATGAGGGTGCCGTAGCATTTCCCAAGGAGGTCGCCGCGCATGTCCCAGTAAAAGAGATCCGTGATGAAGAAGAAGAGGTTGCCGTGAGCCCCGGGCTTCTCGATGATCTCCTTGCCTGTAGACGAGGCCTTGAACCCTGTCCCCACGCGCACCACGTCGAAGAACTCCCAGGCAGTCCCCGAGTGGAAGTTGGCGATGGGCCAGCCTCCCACCCGCCGGGCACCGTGCCACATGGCGTTTCTGGCGAGCAGCATTGCCGTGCCTGGCGCTATCAGGCATCCGTATGGGCCCTGCTTGGCGTATTCAGGGTCGGTGTAGAGGGGGTTGTTGTCGCCAATGCTGGCAGCGTAGGCCTTGACCACCTCTTCGGTTAAGAAGAACGGGCTGGTGTAAGGAGGTCCTGATGTGTCGTAAGGCTGGGTCGTGCCGGGGTACAGCAGCATGTCCAGAGGATAACCTTCACCCATCACCTCTTCGTCTATCTGGGCCTTTGAAAGCTGCCTAAACTGATCTACCAAGCCCTCAAACGTTTCACCTGTTGTAGTCATTGCATCTCTCCCTTTTCCGTTTCGTTGGTATTGTTATGTTCTCAATTACCAAGGGTTGCCAATGGGCAGGCCCACAAGAAAGCCGCGTTCCGGAAGATAGACCACCGCGCTGCCATCAACCAGTGAGTCTCCTAGCTGATTACGGCCCGATAGCTTGACCTCAACAGCATTGTACTCCTGCGTACCGACGTTTTCCTTGAACATCTTTGTGACCTTGCCATCAAGCCACAGAGTGTCCTCGTAGAAGAAGTGGTTGGGCAGGTCAAGGGACAGGCTCCTAAGGAATCCCAGGTCGCCCATCCAGCTGGTCAGCACCTGGCTTGCCAGGGCGAAGCGCAGCAGACCTCTGGTCACCGGCATCTTGAACCCTAGACTCTTTACGGCAAGGATGTCTCCGTAGGCCTGCTCCACGTCGAAGTAGGGCCACAAGGTGCTGGGGTTGGTGGTAATCCGACCCGGCCTGGACACCAAATAGTCGTGGGCCGTGACGCCTATGAGAGCGGTGCTGGGCTTGGCTTCGGCAAGACGCCATGATGATATCTCGTTATAGGAAACGGGCCCCTTGACCAAGGAAGGGAGCGAGTCTCCTTCGCTTACCTCGCTCCAGTAGAGGGGTACTCGGCCTCGATGGGGCTGTATGGCGTCGAGATCGTCTTCCAGTTTTTTGATCTCCTCGTCGGAGTAGACATGAATATCCCTGTCTTCTATAAGCGCTTCGCCGGGCTCGTAAGGAACTAGGGACACCGTACCGGTGGCGGAGGCAAGAGTGCCTCCATAGACGGTGCTGTAAGTTGCAGTTGAGTCCACCTCGGCGGCGTCTCTGCCGCTCAGCTTGCCGCCATCTCGCACCGCGGTCACCTTCAGATCGCTAACCAGTGGTTGCCCCAAGCGGATCACATCGTTCCATTGCGCCGATGCCCTGGTGCTGAACCTACGCAGCCCGTACGCCTTTCTCTCATAAGCGGCCCCTGAGTCGGGAGTGCGTATAGAGAGGATGTAGCTAGGGGGCGCAATCAGGGTGTTGTATACAGTACCCACACCCTTTGCCGCGTCGTTGTAGAGGGGGTTGGTATCGCCCAAAGCGCTGCACAGGTTCTGGATAGATGACCAGTCCGCGGACTTCACCCCTTGAGGCACGTCCGGCGCACTTTGCCCGATCATTGCCTGGGAATCGTTTACGAATTCGCTCAAACCGTCTGCCATCGAAACTGCCTCCATTCGCTGAAACGGATACGGCTACTCTTAGCCAGGAAGTAGACTCTTTTCGCAATCTATACTTCCTGCTCACTGGTGTCAATTGCTTGACTGAGACGCATCCGGCACGCAGCCGGAGGCCTTGATCCGCAGCGGCAGCCCCGCGGCCATAAAGTAGACGTCGTCAGCCTCCGCCGCCACGAGCTGGTTCACGCGCCCAAGCTCTTCGGAGTAGAGGCGACCCAGCTCGGTTGAGGGCACGACGCCGAGTCCTACCTCGTTGCTGACGATAGTCCAGGAGGCGTCGCTGTTGCGGTACAGGCCCAGCAGCCTTCGGGCTTCCGAGAGGATGTCGCCCCGCGCCGATGCCGTCTCTGGGCCTCTCAACAGCAGATTGCTGACCCACATGGTCAGGCAATCGAGCAGTACCGTGTCGTAGCGGTGCAGCAATGGCGTCAGTGCAGCGACAAGGTCTATAGGTTCCTCTAGGGTATCCCAACCCGGCGGGCGAGCCTCCCGGTGGGCCTCGATGCGGGCCTCCATCTCCTGGTCACCGACCTCCGCAGTGGCCACGAAAATGACGCGCTCACCGCTGGCGGCCAGTCGTTGACCGTAGCTGCTCTTTCCGGATCGAACGCCTCCCAGAATCAAGGTCAGTCGTTTGCTCATGTTCTGCCTCCTCAGGCCGTTGGAATCAGGTGACCTGTATCGTTCCAAAGTTTGAGAACACGTCCGTTGAGTTGATTGTCAATAACGGACAGGCTGCCACAGTCAACCTGAAACCTCCAGAAATAGTCATCGGTCAAGCCAAGCAGGCATACGAGAAGAGCCCGGAGCGATCCAGCATGGGCCACAATCAGAATATCCACGGAGTCGTCATGCCGTTTCACGATGCCGGCATAGAACCGGCGGACACGGTCAAGCACTTGAGCCGAGTCCTCGCCGCCCGGAGTGGCAAAGGCGTTGTGACCAGAACTCATGCGTTGGGCGAGTATCCTTGGGTAATGGTCCTCTATCTCTTTGAGAGTCAGCCCTTCCCACTCGCCGTAGGAGAACTCACGCAGGTCCGAGTCAGTCTCTATGGATGACCTACGGCCTTCAACTATCGTCTCTGCGCTTTCTATGGCGCGGGAAAGGTCGCTGGCGTACACAGCCGAGAAGTTGCATCCGGCGAGTCTCTTCGCCAGCATCGCTATTTGCCGCCTGCCGTGCTCATTGAGGGGCACATCCGTATGGCCCTGAATCCTCTCGCTCCGGTTCCAACCGGTCTCGCCGTGTCTTACGAGATACCATCCGCCCATCTCTTACCTCCTCTCACGCAGTTGGCTTCGGTCTTTGCCGTAGCCGTTTACCACAGCGGCGCCTGATACAAATCGGGGATCAAGCGGACCATGGCAACACCCAGCAGCAGCGCCGTCACTTCCGTCACCTCGTTCACTGCGCCGTAGGTATCGCCGGTCATGCCACCCAGCATCCCTGAAATCCACTTGCCCAATACCAATGATACGCCGATGGCGGCGCACACAAGCGCTAATCCAGCGGCCCCAAAGAGCAGTCCTCCCGCCGCCGCGCCGGTAGCAAGGCCGAACACGACCTGCCAACGGCTGGCTCCCTCCTGAAAGGCTGTACCGATTCCTTCCTCCCTGACGTAAGTGAAGGCGTGCATGGTCAAAAGCATTCCAAGCCGCGACAGGCATGGGAACATGATCAGCAAGCCTGCGCGCCCCTCGTTGGAGGTGGCTGTTAGGAGAGACCACTTCAACAGCAGCAGGCTGACCCCTCCGGCCACGGCGAACGCACCCACGTGGCTGTCCCGGAGGATCTTTAGCCGCTCCGACCGGCTGTATCCGCCGAATAGCCCATCGCAGGCATCCATGAACCCCTCGGTGTGTATAGCCCGCGTCAGCACCAGCAAAGCCACGACCAGAATCGCGCCGACTGCGGGCGATGGCAGGGCCAGCCTCGCCACGAAATCGAGCGCTGCCAGCATAGTCCCCAATGCGAGGCCTACCAGAGGAAAGTAGGCTCGCGCTGGCCCCATGCGCGTCACGTCGTGCGGTGCAACCGGGATGATAGTGAGGAACCCTATGGCAAGCCGTAAGCTCCTCAACTCCGCCGCCCTTCCGTATCGCCCGATTCACTGTTGGAGACGCCAGCCTCGGCAAATGTCGCCATCTCGGTGAGGCACGCCGCGGCGGCTTCGACGATACCCATAGCCAGCACCGCTCCTGTGCCCTCACCCAACCTCATGCCCAGGTCCAAGAGAGGCCGCAATCCCATGTGAGACAGCACTATTCGATGCCCCGGTTCGGCCGAAAGGTGGGCGGCAACCACATAGTCCCTGACGCTTGGGCATAGACTGTGCGCGATGAGAGCCGCCGCACCGGAAATGAAGCCGTCTAACACCACAACCCTACGGGCAAGCGCGCCTCCAAGCACCACGCCTGCCAGCACGCCGATCTCAAATCCGCCAACCTTTGTGAGCACGTCCAACCCGTCGCCGGGGTCGGGTTGATTGACCTCCAGGGCGCGCTCAACTACGGCTGTCTTGTGCGCCAACTCCCGGTCGCTTCGTCCTGTTCCTCGCCCAGTGGTGACGCTTGGCGGTCTGTGAGTCAAGGCCGCGACTATGGCGCTCGACACTGTGGAGTTGCCGATCCCCATATCTCCGGCGCCAATAATGTCGGCGCCGTTCTCGGCGGCCTCCAGTGCGATGCGGACTCCCGCGCTGATACATGCCTCGGCCTGCTGGCGAGTCATGGCCGGACCCTGGATGATGTCGGCTGTTCCCCTTCCAACGCCCACTACTCTCAGGGTGGGATGATGCGGTATCGGAGTGGCCACACCGGCATCGACGGCGATCAGATTGACGCCGGCCTTTCGCGCCATGACGCTGATCGCCGCGCCGCCCGTGAGAATATTTCGCAGCATCTGCGCAGTGACCTCTTGGGGATAGCCGGTGACCCCCTGCGAGACTACTCCGTGGTCGGCGGCGGCAACAACTATTGTCTTCCCGCACGGCGCAGGGCTTTCGGTCTGAAAAATCCCCGCCAGCTGTACAGACAGGTCTTCCAGCAGGCCCAGGCTGCCCGACGGCTTGGTTAGATGGCTCTGTCGAAGCTCTGCTGCCCGCTCAGCCCGGAGGTCGGCCGGGCTGATGCGCGCTATCACGTCATCAAGAGTCATGATCAAGAAAAACACCTCCGGCGGTTCTCCGCTGGAGGTGTTGGTTTTCGCTCTGCTCGGGACTCTGCCCGACGACTGAGGGACCCTCTCTACTGCGGAGAGCAGTCACCTCCCGTTCAGGCAGGTCTCCTGACTCGCGGGTGGATTTCGTTGGCCGTATTCCTTCCCAATCGGACTTCCGACAGTGGGCCACGGCCCTAAATCCCGCTTACAGTGGCGCTACCGCGGCGGACTTTCACCGCCTTCCCTATTCTCCCCTGGGGGCACCTAAACGGGCAGTGGTTGTATGTTGGTGATAGAGGGGATGGTATGGCGTCGATAGAGGAGTGTCAAGCTGAGCGATGCGTACGGGCAATTCGCTAACCGCCTCGATACTCTACGCCGCGTTCACCCTGTCGAACAGATCCACCACCGGCTGCGCCGGAGGCGATGTTAGCAGCGTGGCACCTATGGACGACGCCATCGAGATGACGAAGGCGGGTGTTGCCGGCTGGATGTCCCAGATGCCGCCCGGCCCACCGCTGAGGAACTGCCACATCGTCGCCGCCAAAGTCCCGATCACAACTGCCGTTCCCGCACCCCAGGCGTTGAATCTGCGCCAGTACAAGCCAAAGAGCATCACCGGCCCGAACGCGGCCCCCATACCGCCCCAAGCGTAGCTGACCAAGTCGAATATGGAGTCCGGGAACCAGACCGAGAGTATCGCCGAGACAACGCCTATGACCAGCAGCATCCCTCGCCCCATCCACACCTGGGCGTTCGCCTCCAGCCCTATGGCTATCCGCTTGAGAACGGGCACGTCCTCCGTCGCAATCGCCGATGCCAGGAGAAGCTGCGAGTCCGCCGTGCTCATCACCGCCGCGATGACCGCCGTGAGCAGCGCTCCCAACACCACGGGGTGGAAGAAGACCTCAGAGACCACAAAGTAGACCCGCTCCGAATCCGCGACCTCTCCCAACATACCGGCTTCAAACAGGGCGGGCCGTGCGACGACACCAACGACAAATGCCAACATGTACACGGTCACCAGCCACACGACGGCAATGCTTCGCCCCTGAGGGATCTTATCCTCGCGTTCAATGGCCATGAACCGCTGCAATATCCTGTGCGCTCCCAGCCCACCGATGGCCCATCCTGACGCCGATAGCACGAAGCTCAGCGTTATGGGCGAGCCGTCCGTGAGAGTGAAGGGGTTAAAGAACCCAATGGCCTCAGGATCCGAGTACGACAGCGGATCGGCGGTAATGATGAGCATCGTGACCACCAGCACTGCCAAGCTCACCAGCATTAACAGCGCCTGCGACACATCCGTCCTGGAGACCGCCATGAATCCACCGATCAACGTGTATGTAGCAACCGTAGCGAGCGTCAAGATGACGCCCGCGGTTAGGTTGAGCCCGAATATCTCCTCCAGCAGCTTTGACCCGCCGACAAGCCCGGAGCTCACGTAAAAAATTACAAACAGAATGGTGATTAGCCCGGATATCGCCCGCAGCATCCCCGTTGTATCGCCAAACCGCCGTTCCATGAACTCCGGAATGGTCACCGCGTTGTCCGCCGCTATGGTAAATCGCCGCAACCGCTTTGCCAGCAGCGTCCAGCTCAGCCAGACACCGATGGCTGCGCAGACCGGCACCCACAGCTCGACGAGTCCTCCCGTGAAGGCCAGCGCCGGCAATGCCAGCATTGTCCACGCGCTAGTAGTTGACGACCCGGTGCTCAGCGCCGCCGTGAAGCTGCTCAACCGCCGCCCGCCGAGCGCGTAGTCCGCCATATTCCGCATCCGGCGAGCGCCCACGACCGCAATGGCAATCAGCATGCCAAAGTACACGGCAAAGCCGAATATCACCCAGATGTTGGCCATACACTATGCCTCTCTATGATCGTCTACTCCATGCCGCAACGGAGCGACCGGCCATTGCAATACGGCCCTGGATTCTCGCCGCCCGTTGCCGCAACACTACTTATCCACGCGGCAACTGATGATGTCTATGCCGTAATATTTGCGGTGGTGTACTGATGAGGCGTAGTGGCGCAGGATGCGAACGGACAATTGCTGTTCGTCCTCCAGCGCGTGGCCGTCCCCCAGATACGCTATACGATTCTCGATATTCCCCTGGATGGCGTCGTCCGAAGCGACCACGATTTCAACCTCAGCCGATCCGCTGTCAGGACGGATTGTGGCAACCAGCCTGCGCTTCTGCTCGGCAGGGCCGTCGTTTTCTTCATTAAGCAGGCTCAAGACAACCTCTTCTCCTACCAGGCGCAGACGGTTTTCACCTTCTTCCGTCCAAGAGTGCCTGTCGGCGAACTGGTGGAGAAAATCGTCAAAGGCATGTAGAGAGGATTGGGACAAGTCGACCCTTAGCTTCTTGGCGCGGAAACCTGATAGTTCGGTGACTGCGGTCATAACTATGGCCGTCATTCCACCCATGACAATGGTGTTCCCTACCACATGACTGGTAATCCCATCGAAGAATCCACTGAGCACCCCTGCGGACAGGCCCAATACCATAGAAACGCCGGTGATGGCAGCCTTCTTTTGGTCAACCTGGCCCATGAAGACCGTTTTTGCACCCTCGACAAAAAGCATGCCGAAAATGATGACGTACACCGCGCTGACCACTGGACTGGGAATGGCGACCAATACGGCAAGCAACTTGGAAAAGAAGGCGACTGCCATGGTCAACAGTCCCAAGTATATCCCGACGCTCTTAGCGGCCACGCCGGTAAAGCCAATGTAGACCACGGTGGTAGCCCAGGGCGCGGCGACAGGCAAGGTTCCCAGGAGGCCGGAAAGAAGGGTGCCTACCCCGTACACGTTCAAGCCCCCCTGCACGGTGCGGAAGTCAATGGCTGATTGATTCCGGTATGAAGCACGGTAAACTACGGACAGGTCTCCCACCGCTTTCATAAAGGCGGTGAGATTGACCAACACAAAAACCGGAAGCAGTGCCCAGAAATCCGCGCTAAAGATCAGGGCCAGTCCCGGCCATCCAACGCTTGGGAAGCCCAGCCACGGGGCGTCAACTATGATGTCAACGTCGTAAAAGCCCAGGGGCACGGCCACAACCAGCCCGACGGCTACGGTGATTGGCAAAATCCACATACGCCAGACCGGCCTGTCTTGCAGGGATATGAGGACTCCAGCGGCCAGAGCAACCATTCCCGGCGCTAGGAAAAGCGCCACCGATTCGCCTTCTGGCGGCACAACGGCTCTGTTGATGATGAAGGGCAGGGCCGAAACCGCCACCAGCATGACCACTATTCCGCTCACCGTCTGAGTAAATATCCGGCGAAGGGAGGCAAGGCGTAGGGTCAAAACGGACTGAACAAGGGTGGAGGCCACAATCAAGCTGGCCAGCAAACCGGGCCCGCCGACATGAAGCGCCAAAGCGCAAACCGCCAAAAACGGAACGTTGAAGTTTGCAACAACGAGGCGACCCGAACCCAAGTACCGCAGCCTGAGGGACTGCAGGACCATACTGGCTCCGGTGACTGCCAGCACGGTAAACGTCACCCATGACAGATAGGCTTCCGACTCTCCGGATGCCCGCACCACCAGCGCCGCCAGCATGACGAGGCCGATGGTGTTGGGTATGAATATCTGTAAAGCCGAGGTTATCGCCAGCAGTGGTGGGCACTTCTCATCCGGTTCGTAGTGGAGTTCGAGTCGCCCTTGGGATTTTCGGAACATTAGCTAATTCCTAATCGCAACACTCTCCGAGATATTGCGACATTGCCAACACCCAACAGTCGACGGCTATGATACGATATATCACTAGTACATTCTAGAGAGGTTTAATCTTGCGAACCGAGCGAGACAGCAAAATGCAGGTGAATAGGACAGGATCGAAGCGCCGACGAGTACCAATCGGCGTGAGTGCATTGTTCTTGATTCTGATTACGGCTTCCATTGCGGTCTTTGCGGCTGCCTGTGGCGACGACCCTTCTCCAACACCCACGGCCACACCAACGCCGCAGCCCGTTGAAACCATGGCCCCCGATCCTACGGCTACCCCTACGCCGCAGCCAGCGCCGGAACCCGCTCCGCTGGACGACGATGCCCTAACCTTGGCCTTTGTAACAAGCGCCATAGAATACTACGGAGAGAACGGACTGGACGCCACGGTTGAATTCTACAGGTCTGAATCGGGCGTGGAAAATGGACGATCGCTGATCCTCCTGGACGAAGCCGAAAGCATATTGCTGGTATACCGGACCATTCCCGCTCTGGAAGGTCAATACGTTGGTTCGGGCTCGACATTTTCTGCATTTACGGAACTGATAGAAGTTGCCACAGAGGAGGGTTCTTGGTTTTCAGCTCGGGGCGTCAACCCCGACACCAAACAGGAAGAACCTCGGCGAGTCCTTGTCGTACTTCACGACGGCCTGGTGTTCTCTGCCAGCCATTCGGCTTTGGTGGAAGACGTGGCCGACTCCGTAAAGGAATACGTGAGCAAGGCCATAGCCAAATACGAAAATGACGGCCTCGACGCTGTCATCGCCCACTACAACGGCCAAGACAGCCTGGACGGACAGTTCTACCTATTCCTCATCGGCGAGGATGACATCTACCTGGCCCATCCCATCTTCCCCCACCTCATCGGCACCGACATCAAGGACGTGGTCGGCTCCGACGGGCAGGAGCTGGGTAGGGAGATAGCTCAAGCCACGGAAGAAGGCGGGTGGGTGGAATACCTGTGGCCCCATCCGGTTTCCCGCCAGGAACAGCAAAAGGTCACTTGGGCCATCCGCCACGACGGACTGATATTCGCCTCAGGCTACTACGCCGGCGAGCCCGAGACCGGCCCCCCGGCCTGGCGGGACGCCGACCCAAGGGAGTATACGATCCAGTACGTGAGCCAAGCCATAGAACGTTATGATAACGAAGGCTTGGAATCCATGCTCAATTACTACAATAGCGTTGCCAGCTTTGAAGGTGAGTGGTATCTCTTTGCCACCAACGAAAACGATATCTACCATGTCCATCCACTACTCCCCCTCTTGATAGGGACTGACATCAAGGACGTGGTTGGTTCCGACGGTTACGAACTGGGCAAGGAGCTGGCCAAGGCCACCGACGGCGGCGAAGGAGTCTGGGTTGAGTACTTGTGGCCTCATCCGGTGACACTGAAGGAAGTTCCCAAGGTGGGCTACGCCGTGCGCCATGACGGAATGCTCTTCGCCTCAGGCTACTACGTACAGGTTGAAGACCCAGCGGGGCATACCAAGGCGTACGTGCAGAAGGCCATAGAGTACTACCAGGCCAACGGATTGGACGCCACCATCGCCCATTACAACAGCGCGGAGAGCGTTGACGGCCAGTGGAACTTGACCATGGCCGATGAGGACGACGTTGTGCGCGTCGCTGTCCTCGCTCCACATCTAATAGGCACCGACTTGAAAGAACTAGGCCGCGTCCGGAAGGTTGGCGAAGAGATGGCGGCAGCCACGGAGGACGGGGCTTGGGTCAGTTTCGTCTTTCCCAATGCCAGGTCTTCGGAGACCTTGTACGCTCACGTATGGGCCATCCGCCACGACGGGCTGCTCTTCACGTCGCGCTATTACGACGACCAGCCTGACGTTTAACGATACGCCTTAGGAGGTTGGAACGGGGTTCCCGTTCCAACCTCCAGAACGGATCCGGCACAGTCACGGTGCGCTTCTATGATACTCCGTCCATCGCTACGACGGCGCGGGTTGTCACGACCTGCAACTTGGCATAACCAGTACGAGTTTCAGACAATAGACGCCACTTCGCTTGCCATCAGAACTTGCGGCCAGTGGATATAATGGTCACCTGGGTGTGTGGAATTGCTATTTGCGTCTAACATCGGCAAAGCCTATTCAAACAAGACTCTGTTCAGTAGTCTCAACCTCGCTGTGGCCGCGGGGGACCGTATCGCGCTCATAGGCCCAAACGGCTCCGGCAAGACCACGCTTCTGGACATCCTGGCGGGCGATACCTCAGCGGACTCAGGGAGCATATCCACCCAGCGCAACGTTTCTCTGGGCTATCTCAAACAGGAGCCTGCGCTGTTTACGGGCAAACCTCTCCTCCAGGAGGTGCTGGACACTAGCCCAGACGTTGTTGCGCTCATGGAAGGGGTCACCGCCACGCAGGAGGCTCTTTCGACGGAATCCGACCCTGTGAGGCAGTCCGAACTGATGCAACGCCTCGGCCGGCTTGAGACGGAGCTCGAAGCCGCGGGAGGAGGCGACAGGGACCACGAGGCCAAAGCCATCCTCTCAGGCCTTGGGTTCAAAGAAGGCGACTTTCTCCGGCCCATGGGCGAGTTCAGCGGCGGCTGGATCATGCGGGCAGGGCTGGCTAGGCTGCTGTTCAAGAACCCCGATCTCCTGCTGATGGATGAGCCTACCAACCACCTTGACCTTGATGCAAACCTGTGGTTTGAGAAGTACCTGGCCTCCTTTAGGGGCGGGGTGATCATCACGTCTCACGACCGCGCCTTTCTCAACCAGGTTGCAACCAGGGTGCTTGCCATTGAACAGGACGAGGTGGTCATTACCAGGGGCAACTACGACGAGTACGTCATTGCACGGGAGCGCTCCCTGAAGATCAAGCAGGCGGCCGCGGCCAGGCAGCAGCGCGAGATGAAGCGTCAGATGCGGTTCGTGGAGCGTTTCCGGGCCAAGGCAACGAAGGCCAGCCAGGTGCAGAGTCGCTTGAAGCAGCTCAGCAAGGTGCAGACCATCGAGCTGCCAAGGATGACGAAGAAGGTCCGCTTTACGTTCCCTGCGCCTCCCCGGAGCGGCGCCGAGGTCATATCCCTGACCAACGTGAGCAAGTCGTACGGGGAGAACACGGTCTACCGCGGCATGAACCTGACGCTGTCGCGCGGCGACCGCGTCGCCCTGGTTGGACCAAACGGCGCAGGCAAGACCACGATGCTGAAGCTGCTCGCGGGCGTCCTTCCACCCGACGAGGGAGAGAGAAAGCTCGGCCACAATGTGACGTCGGCCTACTACGCGCAGCACGTCATCGAACTCCTCAGTCCGGCCAACACGATCATCGAGGAGCTGCAGCGGGCCGCGCCGAGGGAGACGGAGCAGAACCTTCGCACCACCCTGGGAGGCTTCCTGTTCAGCGGCGACGACGTCCGCAAGCCGGTATCCGTGCTGTCGGGCGGCGAGAAGGCGCGGGTCGCCCTGGCCAAGCTGCTCCTCCAGCCCAGCAACCTCCTGCTCATGGATGAACCGACGAACCACCTGGACATCGCTTCCAGGGAGGTGCTCGCGGACGCCCTTGAGGACTACCACGGCACAATCTGTCTGATAACCCATGACCGGACTCTCATACGGCAGTTTGCTAACAAGATAGTTGAGATTGACGCCGGACACCCCGCCGTTTTCCCTGGCGACTACGACGCTTATCTGTATCGGAAGCAGACCGATTCCCGTGACGGTACCGCCGATCCAGCGTCGAACGGTGCGATTGCGTCTTCAGGAGGAGACACCCCCACGAGGAGACGTACGGGGCGGTCCCGCAGCGCCGAGGAGGAGCAGCGCCGGTCTCTTGCAAGGGAAGCTCGCAGATTGGCGAAGCGTATAGAGGAGATAAACGCTTCGCTCTCCGGCTACGAGGCCAACATAGCGGAATTGGAGGGCATGTTCTCGCGACCTGGTCACTTCGACGGCCCGGCCCAGCTAGCCTCAGCAGGAGAACGGTACGTCGTGCTCAAAGAGGAGGCAGGGTCTCTTTGGGAGGAGTGGGGGAGGTTGTCGTTGGAGGCGGAGAGCATAGACGCCAAGCTGGCGGAACTAAAGGCCTCCTAATCCAGCGCCGGAGTTGTCCACCTGACACTTCCTTGCTATGTTCCGTTATCATGAACGACGCAGTTGCGCGTCCTCACCAAAAAGAGGACTGAAGAGGAGCTGATGTCAGAGGCAGACCAGGTGAAGCAGGGCGCAGCCGCCCTGGCCGACCTCTTCGAATCGGACTATGAGCGCATCGCCCGCTACATTGCAGTACGTATCGGCAATACCGGACACGCGGAAGAACTGGCCGGAGATGTGTTCGTGAGAGCGTTGGAGAGGATAGATAGCTATCAATGGCGTGACGTGCCAATGCAGGCCTGGCTGTTTCGTATCGCCCACAACCTGGTTGTCGACTACCTACGGAAGAACTCGCGGCGCAAGACCACTACCCTAGATGAAGCGCTGGACATCGCCTCTGCCGACAGCCCGGAAAACGAAACCCTGCTCACCCTGCAGCGAGAAGAGATCATGGCGGCCATGGAGTCTCTAACCCCTGCCCAGCGTGAGGTAGTGACTTTGCGCTTCTTTGGAGAACTCACTTCCAAAGAAGTGGCAAGCGTGGTGAATAGGAGTCATGGCGCGGTTAGAGAGCTTCAATCCAGCGCCATGAAAGCGTTGAGAAAAACTCTCAATGCCCAGCCTGCCCCGAGCATCGAGGTGGAAGGATAACGTGAACATAGAGAGGGGCAAATTTGAACAAGTCTTGGACGCCTGTCTGGATCAAGTCCTGCACAAGGGCGGCTCCCTGGAGCTTTGCCTTGAGCAGTACCCGGAGCACGCCGCGGAGCTGGAGCCGCTGCTCAGGGTGGCAATGGAGTCCAAGCAGCAACTCGACTTCAAACCCAGCCTTCAAGCCAAAGCAAAGGCTCGCACGGCGCTTCACCAAGCCATCAAAGACCACGAGGCGAACCGTTACTCGTCCACTCTGCTGGGTTATCTGAGGAAGCTGGCCACTTCCCTGTCTACCAGGCATCGCTGGGCGGTCAGCGCTACCGCCGGAATGATCCTTCTGGCGTTCACGGGCACCGGGCTGGTCACGGCTTCCAACAATAGCACGCCCGACCAGCATCTCTATCCCGTAAAGCGCGCCATGGAACAGACGCAGGTTTTCCTCACTCGCAGCGACCAGAGCAGAGCGGACTTGTACGCCAAGTTCGCGGAACGGCGTCTGGCCGAGCTGGAGGTCCTGGGAACCAAGGGAAATATGGAACACGTTCCACAACTGACCCAGGACCTGGACTACAGTTTGAAGCAGGTACGGTTCTTTGCCATTCCCGGTGTACGCGTCTTCTATCTGGACGAGGGCACACCGGTGCCAACCGAATTCAGGCCAATCTTCATCCAGGGCAGCGAGCTAAGACAGCCGCCCCTGAACTTCAGGCTGGATCCGAAGGCGTTGCAGAACCTGGAGCGTCTCCATGCCAAGCTGCAGCGAGACTTCAACCACCGTGCGCCCGTGCTGTATAGGGCTTTTCAGAATGCGCCTCCATCCGTCCGGACGGAGGTGGTGAAAGCACAGCAAATCACGGAACGGGAGTACCGGGGGCTTATCTACACCATCAAGCTGGTTATGGAAGAGGGTTCCTGAGGGTCGTTGCCGTAAGTTGGTAGATGCCCCGGACTTGCGCCACGGCGGGCTTGCCTGCCGAATCCGGGGTTTGGGGACTCCGGTCCCCTCTGATGAGGGCTATTCGATGACGAATAAGCCCTCATCCTTTGTTTACGACGCGCCTAGCCGATGATGCCGGATACTTCCTTGAGCTGGGGCAGGGACAGATTCCCGCCGCTGACCACCAGCACAACACGCCTGTTCCGTATCTCTTCCTTAACCTTTATGGCGCCGGCCAGCGCCGCGGCGCCCGCCCCTTCGGCCAAGGTGTGAGCGCGCTCGATGAGGTGCAGTATGGACTCCTTGATCTCCTCGTCGCTGACCAGCAGAAAGTCGTCCAGCATGTCCCACAGGATTCTCTGGGTCAGCTCGTATCCTGAACCCGTGGCCAGACCCTCCGCGAAAGTGTTGTTTTCCGCTTGCGTAATCTCGCGGTTTTTCCAGGAGAGGTAGGCCCCCTGCGCCTGCTCCGACTGCACTGCTATCACCTTGACGTTCGGATTCACCGACTTGGCTGCAATGCAAGTTCCGGATGCGCCGCTTCCGCCTCCCAGGGGTACGAAGATGTACTCCACCTCAGGAAGGTCTTCCATGATCTCCAGGGCATATGTCCCCGCGCCTGCAATCAGGTCCGGCTCATTGGCCGAGTGTATGTACCTGTAGCCGTACTCTTTTTGCAAATTCTCGGCGTGCGTCTTGGACTCATCGAACACGCTGCCGAAAAAGACCACGTCGGCTCCCAGCGCTTGCACCGCCGCAACCTTGCTGGGATTGCTTCCTTCCGGCATCACAACAACGGCCTTGATCCCCAGCACGGATCCGGCGTACGCTATGGCCTGAGCGTGGTTCCCCGTAGACGCCGTTACCACGCCTCGTTGCCGGTCTTCATCACCGAGGTTGTGCATCGTATTGATGCCTCCCCTAGCCTTGAATGCGCCCAGGGCCTGGTGGTTCTCATGCTTGAGGTAGACCTCGGCGTCCAACATCTCGCTGAGCCTGGGATAGTAGTGCAACGGGGTACGCGGCAGGTAACGCGACACCACCTGCCGCGCCCGAAATATATCCGCTAAAGTTGGGGGGTTCATGAGTGCTGTAATCCTCCGTTGAGTGGCTTCTAACTATATCAGAGATGAGGGCATGCGGGCATACGGGCAAGTGGGCATCACTACGTTATTCTCACATACAGAAGGTACAAGTTTTGCATAAAGAGATACGATAAGGGTCGAGATACGTACTATCATAGAGACCTGGAAAGCATGCCGACCGGAGCACAGCTATGAGCAATCCTATTGAGAGCCGCGAACCCTGGTGGGCGCCGGGGACGAACGGCGGCTTCAACCAGCGATGCGTCTCCGCCCTCACCCATCCCGTAACCGTAATCGCGCTGGCAACCCTGCTGCTCAACGACGTACTCTTCAAGGCACTCTGGCCACAGGCATGGATTACCGGCAAGCTCAGCGACCTCGCCTGGGTTATCTTCGCGCTTCCCCTACTGGCATTCCTCCTGTCCCTCTGTACCCGCGGCAACCGCATCGCTGCCCGTACAGCCTTCATCACCGCCTACGTTGGGCTGCCGCTGCTCTACGCCGCCTTCAACACATTCGAGCCGGTCCACTACTGGATTCTCCGTGGACTCTCCGTAGCGTCCGGTGGAAACGCAGGGGCTCCGTTGGACGCTACGGACTCCATGGTCATACCTCTGGGATGGGGCATAGCGGCCTGGGTGTGGCAACGACCCGCTCTAAGTCCTCATGCCCTGCGAATGCGATGGGGCCTGCTGGTGGCGGGGGTGGCAGTGCTTGCCAGCATAGCTACGAGCCCGCCAGCGGTGGACCTGGGTATCACCAGAGTAGGGGTATCCGAGGACGGGCTCATTCACGCCAGTGCACGTTATTATGATCAATATCCCAGCAGTAACTCTACACATCAGAGCGCCGACAGCGGTCAGACATGGGCTAAGGGACTTGCCTACCAGGGCAGTATCATATGGGGCGGACAAACCGCCGAGACGCCCAGGGGCAGGTACACCATCGAGGGTGCAGATATCACGCTGATAGGCGCTGATGGGAGGGCCGAAGTAGTCTACTCGACGGCGTACCTGAGGAAGGCGGGCAACGTGTGGACGCAAGAGCAATCGACAACGCATTTGGGAGACAGGGAGGTAACCACTGAGTCAAGATCCATCGTCTACGACGAGCGGAACGGCAACGTGGTCGTTGCCCTGGGCCTCCAGGGCGTACTGGTGGGAACATCCAACGGACGGTGGACGCCGTACGCTGTCGGGAAATACACCCCAACGGACTTTACTTTCCTACGCAAGACGCGTCTGCTGCTGACCAATCCCAGTTTCTTGGCCCTTGTGCTGGGGCTCGCTCTGTCGATAACCGGAGCCGCCCTGGTCCTGTCGCAACGCCAGCGGGAAGACCACTCTTTGTACATGGGAAGCCTCTTCTTGGGTCTGGGAATGCTTCTCGGCCTTGGAGGGCTCGCAATAGCAGCCTGGGTGCTTGCCTACATACTAAATGAATCGCTAACTGCTATACTTCTCGGGTTCTCCACTTCACCAGAATCGGTTTTCGAGACCGCAGCAATTGTGTCAGCAATCGTGGCAGGAGCTTTCTTTTTCCTCACTCCAATAGCGGCAGGTGTTGCTTTTGGAGCAAGGAAAAAGCCGAGTAGGTTCCAGAAGAGATTATTGTTGGGAATAGTCATCATATCCTTGCTGGCAGCCAGCTACGCACTGCTTGCGTTCCCAGGTTCCTCCCCTACCGGAGACCCCTATGAATATACAGGTCTGTATATATTACTTGCCTACGTAGTCATGGCTCAGTTTGGAATTACATCTATAGCGGTCTCATGGCGACTGCTGCGTTACTGGCCTTCAGTGCTCCTATCTCTGTTAGGTATGGTCTTCCTGATTGTTCTGGCGTTCATGCTGTGGCTGCACGTAGGCATCCCTCTGGCTCTGGCCAAGCTCTCGGCTATCGCTCTCACAGGGTTCGTGGGCTTCCGGCTGTCAGACTACGTAAAACGGAGAACCGGAGTCGCCAACCGTCAACCTTGACCATAAGTTCTAGCTGTGCTACGCTCAACGACAGCGGCTGAGACGGAGACGAGTAGGCCAGTTGTCCGGCATAGCGAGTCCGGTATGGTGGAAGCGGACGTTAGGAGCCTGGCTGAAAATCCCTCCTGAGCCTCCCGCCGAAATTCTGTCAAAACGTGACAGGAAAGTAGACCGGGACGGGGTTGTCGCCCGTTATGACGGACAGGGGCGTGATTGCGCCTCAACAGAGCGCCCCGTTGTTAATACGGGGAAGAAGAGTGGTACCACGGGTGAAAGCTCGTCTCTTGTGAGACGAGCTATTTTTATATGTAGACGGTGAGCAGGACATAATGAACCAAGTTGAGCTTTACGATACGACTTTACGAGACGGCGCACAGATGGAGGGGATCTCCCTCTCCGTGGCGGATAAGATCAAGATTACGCGCAAGCTTGACGAGCTTGGCGTGGCCTACATAGAAGGCGGCTGGCCCGGCTCCAATCCCAAAGACGCGGAGTATTTTCGACGGGCCAGGTTCCTCAACCTATCCAACGCTACCATCGTTGCTTTTGGAAGCACGCGGCGAGCCGGCGTATCGGCCGACCAGGACGCCAATCTGAAAACGCTCATAGAAGCGGAGACTCCGGTGATCACCCTGGTAGCCAAAAGCTGGGACATGCAGGTCACGCGAATCCTGGAAACAAGCCTGGAAGAGAACCTGGCCATGATTTCGGACTCCGTCGCTTTTCTCAAGGACAACGGACGGCGCGTGTTCCTGGACGCGGAGCACTTCTTCGACGGTTACAAGGCGGACCCGGAGTACGCATTGCAGTGCATCCGCGCCGCCGCTTCCGCGGGCGCAGAGACCATAATCCTCTGCGACACCAACGGAGGGACGCTGCCCCACGAGGTACAAGAGATCGTGTCCAGGGTGAGGCAGGAGATCGACGTGCCGCTGGGCATCCACGCTCACAACGACTGTGAGGTGGCAGTGGCCAACAGCCTGGCGGCGGTGGCGGCTGGTGTCAGGCAGGTACAGGGGTGCATCAACGGATACGGGGAGCGCTGCGGCAACGCCAATATCCTATCGGTTGCGGCCAACCTGAAGCTGAAGCTTGGAATACCGGCCATCAGCGACAAGCAGATGGAATCGCTGACGGAAGTACACAGGTACATAAGCGAGATAGTGAATATGCCACCGGCGGGCAACCAGCCCTTTGTTGGACACAGCGCTTTCAGCCACAAAGGAGGCCTGCACGGCTCCGCGGTGGCCAAGCTGGAGGACAGCTATCAGCACATCCGACCTGAACTGGTGGGCAACAGCATGCGAATGCTGGTTTCGGAGCTGGCCGGGCGCGGCAACGTGGCCTACAAGATCAAGGAGCTTGGAATAGACGTTGACCTATCCCCGGAAAAGGCGCTGTGGCTGGTGGAAGAGATCAAAGAGAAGGAGAGCCTGGGCTACCAGTACGAAGGGGCAGAGGCCTCCTTTGAGCTACTGGTACGACGCGCCGTGGACGGATACAGCCGTCCCTTCCAGCCCGTAGACTACCGGGTGCTCATCGAGCAAAGACTCGCCCCTGACATAATCGGCAGCGAAGAGCCGCTTTCGGAAGCCACGGTCAAGATCCAGGTAGGCACGGAAGTCCGGCATACCGCGGATGTTGGAAACGGCCCCGTAAACGCTCTGGACGGCGCTATGCGCAAAGCTTTGCTCATAGACTACCCGGAGTTAAACGCCATCCGCCTGGTGGACTACAAGGTCCGCGTCGTCGACCAGAGCGGCGGGACAGGCGCCGTGGTCAGGGTGCTGGTGGAATCCACCGACGGCGCGCACACCTGGCAGACCGTGGGCGCCTCACCCAACATAATCGAGGCCAGCTGGACCGCCATCACCGACAGCCTGGAATACTGGCTGCTCAAGTACGGAGAGTGAGCCGCCGTTCCTGCGCAGGGAGACCAGACGTGGGTCACCCCCATCTCAATCTTCCCCCATCAAGGGGGAAGAGGGTTTGAGCGATTTCTAGCATCTTTACCCAAAGTTCACTAAGCGCCTTTCGATTTTGCGTCGCTCATGGCATAGCGGAAGTCACAATGTGAAGCGCCTTGCATTATTGTCTGGGTTCTGGCCAGCTTGATTTCAGAATTAAACCCCTGTGACATGGCGAAGTCGCGTCCACAGGAAAGCAAGAAACCCAGTTCGGGAATACCCAGCTCCTTATACATTTCAGCGTACCGGCAGCGCACTACGTTAAATGAATAGCGCTCTTCATCCTGCTCAATCGTCTCCGTCTCGATGGCCCGGTTTCTTGTCCACGGTTCCTTGGCCTTGGCAAAGGTCTTCAAGTCGTTACCGCCAGAGCGTTCAGCCAGAGCCTTACCCTGTTCCTTAGCGATCTCCACAATGGTGCGGCCTATGATCTCTCTAGCCCTCTCTTCACCAATCTCCCCGGCGAATGCCTTGAACACGGGACCCAGGACGCCCGCTTCAATCCGGCGTCTGTCAAGAACGCTCATTTCTTCTATATTGAAGGTCATATTGCTTCTCCAGTAACCAAGCCTGAACATACGGCTTCAAACTTGACTTTCAAACTTACAAGCTATCTTATCAAACTATGAAAGCTTCGCATCTCCGCTGTGTTGCGCCCTGCAAAGTAATGTGCTAGCATCTCCCAAGCTTTTTTCTGGCAGGCCTGAAGCAGTCATTGAACTTGAGCTAAATGGCTATCGAAAAAAAGACCAACGAACGCTTGGCGGACCTACGTAAGCTTCGCGAACAAGGCCGCGAAGGCGGCGGCAAGAAGCGCATCGAGCAGCAGCACGCCAAGGGCAAGCTGACAGCGCGCGAGCGGATTGACCTATTCCTCGACGAAGGTTCATTCAAAGAGCTAGACCCGTTCGTTACCCAGTGGTCCACCGGCTCCGGAAAGGGCGACGACCCTCATCCCGGTGATGCCGTCGTCGTCGGCTACGGCACGGTGCACGGCCGTCTTGTTTACCTGTACTCCCAGGACTTCACCGTTTACGGCGGCTCATTGTCGGAAGCCGTCGCCGAAAAGATCTGCAAAGTCATGGACATGGCTATGAAGAACGGCGCTCCAGTGGTGGGTCTCATAGACTCAGGAGGAGCCCGCATTCAGGACGGCGTAATAAGCCTGGCCGGCTATGGCGACATCTTTCTCAGAAACACTATGGCTTCCGGCGTAGTGCCCCAGATTTCGGTCATTCTGGGACCTTGCGCGGGCGGCGCCGTCTACTCTCCCGCCATTACCGACTTCGTTTTCATGGCGGACGGCAACGGGCAGATGTACATCACCGGCCCGGACGTCATCAAGGCCGCCACCGGCGAAGTGGTAGACCACGAGTCCCTTGGAGGAGCCGACACACATGCCCGTCTCAGCGGCATGGCGCACTTCACGTTGCCCACGGAGCAGGAGACCCTGGACGAGGCGCGGCGTCTCCTCAGCTTCCTCCCTCAGAACAACATGGAGGATCCGCCTTCGGTCATCTCCTTTGACGACCCTACCCGTACGGACGAGGCGCTGGGCGATCTGGTCCCCGATGATCCGATCAAAGCCTACGACATGCAAGAGGCCATCTTCAGTATTGTGGATGACGGCGATTTCATGGAAGTGCAGCGGCTCTTCGCTCCCAACATAATCGTAGGTTTCGCGCGTATGGCCGGCAGTCCCGTTGGCATCGTGGCGCAGCAGCCGTCTTACCTGGCGGGGGTCCTGGATATAGACGCCTCCGACAAAGCATCGCGCTTCGTGCGCTTTTGCGATGCATTCAACATCCCCATCGTCACCCTGGTTGACGTGCCGGGATACTTGCCAGGCACGGATCAGGAACACCGGGGCATCATCCGACACGGCGCAAAGCTCATCTACTCGTATGCGGAGGCCACCGTCCCCAAGGTGACGCTGATCACTCGCAAAGCATACGGCGGCGCATACATAGTCATGGGCAGCAAGCACCTGCGTGCGGACATCAATCTGGCATGGCCCACAGCGGAGATAGCCGTCATGGGGCCGGAAGGCGCGGTAAGCATAATAAACCGCGCGCAGATTGCCGAGGCGGACAACCCCGAGAAAATGAAGACAAAGCTTGCCAAGGAGTACCGCAAGCAGTTTGCCCATCCCTATATAGCCGCCGGGCGCGGCTATATAGATGACATAATCGATCCGGTTGAGACCCGTCCCCAAATCATAAGATCCCTGGAAATGCTGAAAAACAAACGGGATAGCCTGCCGCCAAAGAAACACGGCAGCATTCCTCTATAGGTGCACCTATGATTGAAGACAAGCGACCGGATGACACCAGCGAAATCGCTTCTTTTTGGGAGGCCATCAGTAACATTGTCAACGTTGCGCCGGGAAACCGGCAGCATTCCTTGATCAATCAGAAGAGCAATCCCTGGAAGGCTGGACTTGTCGAATCTTTCTCCCAGAGCCTGCTATGGCAGGGACTTGGCTGGGGTCGCATATAATTCAAGCCTCTTCCGTTGCTCTAATCCATTTTCCTGATATAATCCGCGCTAGCTGAAAAGCAGCCGGTTCAATACTTTCAAACGCGCTTGAGGCGTTACTGTTTTGCGACTACTGTCGCCTGGATCCACGGACGGAAATCCGTCAAAGTACAACTCACTTTACATTGTGCAGTGTGCTTGTTTGCCCGAAAGGAGTTTAGGTTGACCAATAATCAGGTTTCTGAAAAGGCCAGGGAGCACTTTGGAGTCATAGTCCAGCAGCAGTTGGACCGGGTGGAACGACTCAAAACGGAAGACATCGGGACCGACTTCTCCAAAGTCAAACCCATCATCATCGGCGTGATTGGCGGCGACGGCATCGGACCTGCCATTACCGCCGAGGCGCAGCGCGTCCTGGAGTACCTTCTGCGCAGCGAAGTAGAAGGCGGCAAGGTACAGTTCAAGGTAATCGAAGGCTTGACCATAGAAAACCGCGCCGAAAAGCTCCAGTCAATCCCCGACGACGTACTGGCGGAGATCAAAACGTGCCACGTTACGTTGAAGGGCCCTACCCATACTCCCGAAAAGGGGGACGGCTGGCCCAACCTGGAAAGCGCCAACGTTGCCATGCGCCGCGAGCTTGATCTCTTTGCCAACGTAAGGCCGGTACGCGTCCCGCAAGAAGACATAGACTGGACTTTCTTCCGGGAGAACACGGAGGACCTCTACGCCGTGGGCAGCCAGGGGATCAACATCACCGACGATCTGGCCATAGACTTCCGCGTCATAACCACGCAGGGCTCGGAGCGCATAATTGAGGCCGCCTTTGCCCATGCCGCCAAGACGGGCAAGACCAACGTCACCGTGGTAACCAAGGCCAACGTGGTCAAGACCACCGACGGCAAATTCTTGGAAGTAGCGGGCAGAGTCGCGGAGCGTTACCCCGGCATCAGCTGGGAAGGCTGGTACATAGATATCATGACGGCCAAGCTCTTGGACAAAGCCCGTCGCTCCAACTTCCAAGTATTCGCTCTGCCCAACCTGTACGGCGACATCCTCACCGATGAGGCCGCCGAAATCCAGGGCGGTGTGGGCACCGCAGGCAGCGCCAATATCGGCAGGAAGAACGCCATGTTCGAAGCCATTCACGGAAGCGCCCCCCGCATGGTGCGCGAGGGTCGCGCTCAATATGCGGATCCCAGCTCAATCATCCGCGCCGGCGCCATGATGCTGGAGCACATAGGCTACGGAGAGTTGGGTAGAAGGCTCAACATGGCCCTGGAAGTGTGCGGCCAGTACGAAAGAAGTGTGGTGACCACGGGCAGAGACAGCGGCGCAACCGCCCAGGAGTACGGTGATTACATAATGGCCACTGTGGAAGACCCGGGCCTTGAAGCCAAGTGGCAAGGGTTCGTAAACGCCGGCTAAACGTATCGATAGCAACCAAAGGAGTACAGACGCAATGCGTAAGAAGATAACCGTAATTGGAGCGGGGCAGGTCGGAGCAACCACGGCGCAGCGCCTTTTCGAGCGGGGCTATGCCGATATTGTGCTCGTAGATATCGTTGAGGGGATGCCTCAAGGCAAAGCGCTGGACATTCTGGAGTCGGGACCTGTCGTTGGCTCCGACGCCAGCATCGTTGGCAGCAACAGCTACGACGCAACCGAAGGCTCCGACATCGTTGTCATCACTTCAGGAGTGGCCCGCAAGCCCGGCATGAGCCGCGACGACCTGCTGCTCACCAACATGAACATAGTGGGCACGGTGACGCGGGAAGCCGCCGAACACTCCCCGGATTCCATTATCATCGTGGTGACCAATCCGCTGGACGCCATGGCGCAGCACTCCTTTGAGGTAAGCGGCTTTCCCAGGGAGCGGGTCATAGGCCAGTCCGGCATCCTGGATACCGCCCGCTTCCGGACGTTTCTATCCCAAGAACTGAACGTCTCCGTGAGGGACGTACAGGCCTATGTACTGGGTGGGCACGGCGACACCATGGTGCCCGTAGTCGGCTATACCACGGTAGGCGGCAGGCCAATCAGCGAGCTGGTGTCCAAGGAGAGGTTGGACGCCATTGTGCAACGCACTCGCGACGGCGGCGGAGAGATCGTCGCCCTGCTCAAGACGGGCAGCGCCTACTACGCGCCGTCCGCCGGAGTGGCGGAAATGGTGGACTCCATTGTCCTAGACCAGCACCGCATCCTTCCCTGCGCCGCCTATCTCCAGGGCGAATACGGGGTAAACGGCTACTTTGCGGGTGTACCCGTGAAGCTGGGCGCATCCGGCCTGGAAGAGGTCGTAGAGATCACGCTATCCTCAGAGGAGCAGGCCATGCTCCAGAAGTCGGTGGATGCCGTGGAAGAACTGGTGGGCGTCATGCATAGCTCCACCGCCTAGAGGCCCAAGATGTTAAGAAGACCGCAGAGCGCAGAGGAAAAGAGTCTCTTAGAGAAGGCCCGGCGCAACATGCCCGCCGGTGAAATGGGCAACGGCTCCGGCAACTTTGAAGACGGCTTCATTGTGAAGGAGGGCAGAGGCTCCAAGCTCTACGACTTCAGCGGCAACGAGTACATCGATTACCTGCTGGGCTCCGGCCCAATGGTGCTGGGGCACGCTCATCCATCGGTGGTGCAGGCCGTTCGCGACTACCTGGAGCGGGGCAGCACTTACTTCATACCCAACGCCCCCGCAATTCACCTGGCCGAGGAGATATCGAGTGCGGTGCCCTGCGCCGACCTGGTGCGCTTCACCACCAGCGGCACGGATGCAACCTTCCAGTGCATGCGCGCCGCTCGCGCCTATCGCAAGCGCGACAAAATACTCAAGTTTGAGGGCGGTTTCCACGGCACCAGCGATTACGCCCTGCAGAGCGTGACCCCCAAGAGACTCCTTGAATTCCCACAACCTGAAGCGGGTTCCGCCGGTATACCGAGAGCCGTTGCGGAGACCATGCTCATAGCCCCTTACAACGACCTGGAAACCACCTCCCGGATCATAGCCGAGAACCATGACGAGCTGGCCGGAGTGATCGTAGAGCCGATGCAGCGCATCCTCACCCCTATTGACGGCTTCCTGCAAGGACTCAGGGATATCACAAGCCAGTACGAGATTCCTCTCATATTCGATGAGGTGGTCACCGGCTTCCGCATGGCCTACGGAGGAGCGCAGGAGTTCTACAACGTGGTTCCGGACCTGACCGCCCTGGGAAAAATCGTTGGCGGCGGCTATCCACTGGGAGCGGTGGCAGGCCGGAGTGAAATCATGCAGGCCTACGACGCTTCACTGGCCGAGGAGGACGGTTTCGTCCCGCAAATCGGCACCTTGAACGGCAACCCCATCGCCGCTACGGCAGGCCTGGCGACGCTGGCCGAAATGCGTAAACCGGGCACATACCAGCGTCTACACGACAGCGGCAACGCGCTCAAGACGGCGCTGCAAGAGATCATGGACCAGGCCGAAATCCCGGTCAGCGTGGTTGGCGACGACACCGTCTTCGACGCGTACTTCACCAACCAGGAGATTACCACCTACCGTTCAACGTTGAACGCCGACGGCGCAATGTTGAAGCGGTTCAACGGTCTGCTGTTGGAACGAGGCGTGCTCAAAGGCGGGCAGAAGTTCTACATGTCCCTGGCCCACACTGACGACGACATCCAGAAGACCATCACCGCGATAGAAGAGGCTGCCAAAGAACTGCAATCGTAGGGTGGCCTACCCCATCCCGAGGCGCTGCCAGGCTATTAGCAGCGCGGCAATGCTCTTGCCGTCGTGCAGTTCACCGTTGTTCACCATTTCCACCGCCTGTTCCAGCGGCATGATGACCCTTTCCACCTCTTCATCCTCATCAGGGTGGGCTTCTCCCTCCCTCAGGTCAGTGGCCAAGAACGCGTACATCTCTTCGTCCGTGAACCCGGGAGTAGTGAAGTAGGAGCCCAGAAAATCCAGTTTTCCGGCTTCCAACCCCGTCTCTTCGCCAAGCTCTCTACGGGCTGCTTCCGCGGGGTCTTCGCCGCGCTCCATCCTGCCCGCGGGCACCTCCAGCAAAGAATCGCCCACGGCTTTGCGGTACTGCCTGACCAGGTGCACGTTTCCCCCGTCGTCTACTGCCACAATGGCAACCGCCGGGCCGTGCTCAATGACCTCCCTGGTAGCCTCTATTCCACTGGAGAGGGCAACCGTGTCCACTCGGAGGGACAGTATCTTCCCGTCGAATATGCGCCTGCTGTTCACGGTAGGTTCCGGGTTATCGGCCATGCCTCTCCTAATGAGTGCCGGGGAGCACTTCCCAGGGATCGAGCCCCAGCTTCCGCACCAGATCCGCGTAGTAATAGGCGGGCGGGTTGCCCCTGAGGAACCGCGCCGCCGGAGCGCCCATGCTGACCTCTACGCTGTCCCCGTGTTGGAGGTCGACGTCTATGAATCCATCGATTGCCAGTACACCGGTGGTTTGCGATAAAAAGCTCATCTTGATCCGGCTGGTCTGCGGCAACACCAGCGTCCACGACATATCAAGGTGAGGCGCAACGGGCGTCATCAGAATGTCCCTGGATTGTGGATGGAGTATCGGCCCGCCGGCTGACAACGCGTATCCCGTACTTCCCGTTGCCGTAGCCACAATCACCGCATCGGCGCGGTAGGTGGTCAACGGTTCGTCATCCACGGTAATCCCAATCATGGACAAGCGCGCCACCTCTCCCCTACCCATCACCACCTCGTTCAGAGCCTGGTACGTCCGGGTATCGCCTTCCGTGCCAGACCTGCACACCGTGGCTTGTATCATGGCGCGCTCTTCTATCCAGCCGCCGCCATCAAGGTACCTATCCAGCTTCTGCAGCGCTTCTTCAACGCGGAGTTCGGTCAAAAAACCGAACCGGCCCATGTTTATGCCCAGAATAGCCACTTGTTTGGGAGCTGCTACATGAGCCGTTCTCAGGATGGTGCCATCGCCTCCTACCGTGATCAATAGATTGACTCCGGCATGCCAGTCGCCTTCCCTGACCGCTTCCAACTCCTCGACGGCAGACACCAGGGCATTGCTCTCCAGGCCAAGATGAGCGGCTATTGTTCGGGCAAGCTCCTTGGCCTCCGCAATCTGGGAGTTGTAGACAATACCAACCGTGTCTCGGGAAATCATAGCCCTTTCAAGATAACGAAGCGGTATCTAGAAGTCTACCCAGCAGGCAGAATGGTGCGGACCGCGCTCTCCGTGATTTCAAACAGCGGCCCAGGCAATACGCCAATGAGCAGAATTCCTATTGCAGAGACGGCCACGGCTACAAATACGGGAGAGGAGTAGGTTATGCGCTCTTCCGACTCAGCGGGCGCCAGATACATGGTCTTTATCACCCTGAGATAGTAATAGGCCGATACCACGCTGTTGAGCACACCCACAACCGCCAGCCAGACCAAATCGCTGCTTACCGCCGCGTTGAACAGATACAGCTTGCCCATGAAGCCGGCTGTGGGCGGAATGCCGATCAGCGACACCATGGACAACGCAAGCACGCCCGCCAAGATGGGAGCGCGCTTTGCCATTCCGGCAAGGTCGTCTATCTGGTCGCTGCCAGTGCGGTTGGCAATGGCCATCACGGCAAAGAAGGCGGCCAGGTTGGTGACGGCGTATGCCGCCAGGTAGAACAGCACACCGCTCGGCCCAAGCCCGTCTACGCCGCCGTCCGGCGTACTTGCCGCTATGGCGGCTACTCCCACCAGGATATATCCCGCTTGGGCGATCGTGCTGTAGCCCAGCAGCCGTTTCACGTTGCTCTGCAAAATTGCGACCAGGTTGCCAACCATCATTGAAAGCACGGCGAGTACGGCAAAAAGGGCGCTCCAGTCCACGTCCACGCTGCCGAATGCCACGTAGAAGACGCGCAGGACAATGGCAAACCCCGCGGCCTTGCTGGCCACCGACAAGAAGGCGGCCACCGGCGTCGGAGAGCCCTCGTAAACGTCGGGCACCCACATCTGGAACGGCACCATGGATATCTTGAAGCCGAAGCCGACCACTATCAGCGTGATGCCCACGAGCATGACATTGCTGCCGAAAGGCACGCTGCCGCTGCTGATACTGCCCGCTATAACATCCAAATGGGTACTGCCGGTAAACGCATAGACCAGCACCATGCCGTACAGCAGCAGCGCCGAGCTCACCGCGCCCAGCAGGAGGAACTTCAGACCGGCTTCGCTGGACCGCTCGTCCCTCATGAAGGCCGCCAGCGCCGCAATGGGCAAGGTCGCCAACTCAAGGCTGACGTAGATGGAAACAAGCTCCTTGGTGGCAGCCACCAGCATCATTCCCACCGCGGATAGCAGAATTATGCCGTAGAACTCACCCTGCGACCGGTGGAACCTGTCCGCAAAATCCCTGGAACCCAGCACCACGAGCGCCACGATGCTCAACACCAGGAACTTGAAGAAGAGGGCGAATTTGTCCACGACCACCGTATCGAAGAGGCCGGTCAGTGCGCCGCTGCTCTCAGCGCCGACGTCAATCCACAGGACTGCGGCAAAGCCCGTCGGTACCAGCAATCCCAGAACGGCGATATAGGGAAGTAATCGCTTGTCGCGCAGCAGCAGGTCGAAGACGACCACTACGCCAGCGACGGCGGCGAGCGCAATTTCCGGAGCTATTAGATAGATGTCATGCGCTGTCATATCTTCTTATCCAAACCGCGAGGCCACCATGGGATTGAGAGTAGAGGAGAACACGTCCGTAATCAGGGCGGGGTAAATGCCCACTATAATAATCGAAGCCACCAGCAGGACTACGGGAATCGCCTCCACCAGGCTGGCGTCGCCAACTTCGGCGAAGCGAGGCTTCTCCGGTCCAAACATCACGCGCTGGATCATCCATAGGATGTACCCGGCGGTCAGAACAATGCTGGACACGGCTATCGCCGTGGGCCACGACCACACTTCGAACGCGCCCAGGAATACAAGCACTTCCGATACAAACCCGCTGAGGCTGGGCAGACCCAGGGAGGCCAGCCCGGCCACTATCAATGCGGTAGCCAGGAACGGCATACGCGACGCCAGCCCGCCCATGTCCGGGATGTAGCGGGTGTGAGCCTTTTCATATACCTGACCCACCAGCAAGAACATAAGCCCGGTTATGGTTCCATGGGTGAACATCTGCATGGCGGCTCCGTTCAGCCCTACCGCGCTGACCTGACCCGTCCCGCCCAGAGAAGCTATGCCCAACAGCACCAGCCCCATGTGGCTGACACTGCTGTATGCAATCAACCGTTTCAGGTCGCTCTGGCGCAGGGTTACCATTGCTCCGTACATAATGCTGACCACAGCGAGCGTCACCAAGAGCCAGGAGTAGTCGCTGGTTATGCCGGGGAACATGGACGTGTTGATGCGTATCAAGCCGTAGCCACCCATTTTGATGAGGACGCCGGCGAGCATGACGCTGCCCGCCGTGGGAGCGTCGGTGTGTGCGTCGGGCAGCCAGGTGTGCACGGGCCATACCGGCAGCTTTATGGCAAATGCTATAAAGAAGAGGAAGAAGACCATTTGGGCAGGGATCAGCAGGTCCGTCAGGTTGCGATTGCCCAGTTCCGTCATATCAAAGGTGCCCGTGGAGAAGTAGAGCACCAGGATGCCTATCAGCATGAGCGCCGAACCGGCTATGGTGAAGATGAGGAACTTCATGGCCGAGTACTCTTTGCGGCCCGTGCCCCAAATGGAGATCAGGAAGTACATGGGCACCAGTTCCAGTTCCCAAAAGATGAAGAACAGAACAAAGTCCAGGGACATGAATACGCCCAACACGGCTGTCTGCAAAACCAGCAGCCAGAAGAAGTGCTCTTTTGCCCTGACTTCCACCTTCCAGGATGCGAATACCGCGGAAAGCCCCAGCAGTCCGGTTAAGAACACCAGCGGCGCGCTCAAGCCGTCCACGCCCAGGAAGTACTGGACGTTCAGGGACTCTATCCACGTGGCTTTTTCAACTAGCTGGAGGGCGTCCGTTCCGTCCTGGTACACGATGTAAAAGACCACGGACGTCAGGACCAGCTCAACGATGGTTACAGCAGCCGCAACCAGACGGACTCTGGGCCCATTGACGAACAAGAGGATGAGCAGCGCACCTACCAGTGGAAGAAAGAGCGTGGCGGTTAGCAACGGGCTCTCCTCATATCTTTATCTACCAAGTACAAGATAAGCTCCTAGAATAAGCAGCATTCCCAAAGAGACAACGACGCCATAGGCCTGGACCTGACCGTTCTGCAAGGGCGCCACGGCCCTTCCCGCATTGCGGCTGACGAGGCCTATGAATTCCACGATGCGATCCACTACCTCCCTGTCGAACCAGTCGAGGAACCTGACTCCACCCTGATAGAAGACGCGATACACCAAGACGCCTTCGTACAGTTCATCCATGTAGTACTTCCTGAAGAGGAGGTTCCTAACCGGACCGAACGCTTGCCCCACTCTCTCAGGCGATATGACCCCACTCTGGTACATCAGCGTGGCCAAAACTATCCCCAGCACTGCCACGGCTGTTGAGACTCCGGCAATCACCAAATCGAAGTCCTTGACGTGTCCTCCCAAGAACTCAACGAACCAGTGCGCCGGTATGTTCCCCAGGTCGTTCAGGGGGTTGACGAAGTAGCCCGCCCCTATCGAAGCAATCGCCAGTATGCCGAGCGGAAGCACCATTACCCACGGCGATTCCGCCAGATGCACGCCGTGCCCGGCATTCTCCGGATCCTCCTTTTCAATACCTCCACGGAATTGGCCGTGGAAGGTCATGTAGATGACACGAAACATGTAGAAGGCCGTGAGGAAAACGGTAGCGAGAGCGAGCCAGAAGACCACCTGGCTAACGCCGCCTTCGCCGTGCCAGGCGTCCAGAAGGATCTCGTCCTTGCTCCAGAAGCCGGCCAGAGGGAAGATACCCGCCAGGCTCAGTGCGCCTATCAAGAAGGTGAAATAAGTCCACTTCATGTGCTTGCGCAAACCGCCCATGTACCGCATATCGAATGTGCCGGTGGCGTGGTTCACACTGCCGGAACCAAGGAATAGGAGCGCTTTGAAAAAGGCGTGGGTGAACAGATGAAACATCGCCACTGCCGGAACGCCTATGCCCACGGCGGCTATCATATAGCCAAGCTGGCTGACCGTGGAGTAGGCCAGCACCCGCTTGATGTCGTACATCACCAGTCCCATTGCGGCGGCAAATACCGCGGTGAATCCTCCAATCAGCGCCACCACCGTGAGAGCCGTTTCAGATTCAGCAATGAGTCCAAAGAACCGCACCACGAGGAATACGCCCGCCGCAACCATGGTCGCGGCATGTATCAGGGCGCTGACCGGAGTGGGGCCCTCCATGGCATCGGGAAGCCAGGTGTGCAGAGGGAACTGAGCCGATTTGCCCACCGCACCCGCGAATATGCCAAGCGATAGCCAGGTAGCCGCAAAGGCGGTCAGGCCGCCCGCGGAGCCGAGTATGTCGGGAATCTCAAACGGGTTGAGACCCTGAGCCAGGTAGAAGTCCTTCTGCACAAACAGGTAGAGGATAGCGAGCAGCAGGCCCACGTCTCCAATGCGGGTTATCAGGAACGCCTTCTTTGCCGCAGCCGCAGCCGCAGGTCGCTGATGCCAGAACCCGATCAGCAGGTATGAGCTCAAACCGACAAGCTCCCAGAACACATATATCTGGAGGATGCTCCTGGCCAGGACAATGCCTATCATAGAGGTGGTGAATATCGACATGTAGGCGTAGTAGCGGGAGTACTCGTGCCTCTCCATGTAGCCAAGCGAATAGATCTGCACCATCAAGCTCACGCCGGTGACCACTACCAGCATGATGGCCGTGAGCGGGTCCATGAGGATGCCTATCCTGATCTCCAGCTCGCCGATGGTCAGCCAGGTATGCGAGTCCCAGCCGATTGCATCGTGGTTGCCTACAGTGCTTGCCAGCGCCCATATAGATAGCGCAAAGGCAAGCCCTATGGTGAGTATGGTGGCATACCCGCTGAGGCGCTGGTCCACGCTCTGTGCCAGAGGACGAATGACAAGTACAATCAGGGCAAGAGATACCAGGGGTAAGAACAGGATGGCCCAGGCTATAGGTTCGGTTATCATAGGACCTTCACAGCTTCCTCAGGATTTCATCCGCAACGTGTTCCCTTCCCCGCGGCACCATCACCTTGAAGGGGCTCTCTTCCGCCCAGTCCAGGATATCCCCCTCCGGGAGTATCCTGGCGGGAAGCCCCTCCCCTTCCAGGAGATTCTTCCACATCTCAGCAACTATCAAGTTTGGCGCTTTCAAGTAATCAACCCACACAATGTCACCGCCTCATCAAGTTGACCTGTGTTACGTCTACTGTGCGCCTTGCTCTGTAGACGGCAATGATAATAGCAATCCCCAGAGACACTTCCGCCGCCGCCACCGCAATGATGAACATGGCGAATACCTGTCCCGTAAGTACAAACTGCGCCGCGGCGTCGGCCGTTGACGTGGGGTCAACGCGCAGAGCGGCTGGCGTAACGTATCGAGCCGAAGCCACGGCGGCAAGAATGACGCCGTTGAACATCAGCTCTATGGCCATGAGCATGGTTATGGCGTTGCGCTTGGTTAGAACGCCGTACAGCCCAATGCAGAACAGTATGGCCGACAGTATGAGGACTCTTTCCAGTGTCACGACTGCCGCTCCCGTACGAGGACTATGGCGCCGATTATCGCCGCCAGCAGAAGCAGCGAGACCGCCTCAAAGGCCAGTACCCACTCCTGGAGCAGCAGGCCAGCCAGCCATTGCGGCGTGGATGAGAGCACCTGCTCGACCTTTGCCAGGCTGTCGCCGGACAGTGTTTGTTCCAGCAGGTCCCACTGGGTATCCGCGATTACAAAAACGAGAGCTACCAGAACAAGACCGGCCCCCGTCAGAGCAGGCAGACGAAGGCGAAGGCTGTTGGAAGGATTTCCCACCTGTATATCCTGTGTGAGAAGGACACCGAAGATGATCAGCACCGCTATTGCGCCTATGTAAACGAGCACCTGCACTACGGCAAGGAACTCGGCGTTGAGCAATACGAACAGGCCTGCCATAGCGCCGAAGGTAACCACAAGCATCAGAGCAGCCCTAAACAGGTCTTGGAATCTGAGCACAAGGATTGAAGCAGCCACGGTGATAGCGGCTAGCAGCCAGAAAAGGACGTCCTGGACTATCAACCGGCCTCTTCCTTTTCAAAGGCGTCCCTTGACTCCTGGGGCCTCTGCGGTAAATGGTACGGCCAAGGCTCGCGCCCCGCATTTCCCCAGTCCAGCGCCGGGTCTTTATGCGGGTCGTACCCCTGGTTTTCAAGCTGCGGTCTGAACCACGTGCTGGGCTTCTTATCCGCTTTTCGCAGCCTGTCCACCGTTATGACCAGGTCCTTGCGGCTGTACTGCCCTTCTTCAAAGCCGCTCCCCATGAACAGCGCGTCATATGGACAAGCCTCAACGCATAGCCCGCAGAACATGCACCGCGCTATGTCTATGTCAAAAGCGTCTATGGCGTATGCCTGGCCTTCGGTCATATAGTCCCCGCCGGGGTGCGTCACAATACGTATGATCCCCAGGGGGCAGTACTTGGCGCAGCTGGCGCAACCGGTGCATCTCTCCTCGTACCAGGTGAACTCCTCACCGCGAAATCTTGGATGCTGCGTGGCGCGCTGCTCCGGGTACGGGATGGTGAACGGCTTTCTGACAAAGTTCTTCATTGTCACCATCAAACCCTTGAAGATTCCTACTCCATACATATCTATGACACCTCTACGGCAGCCGTGCTCTGCGCCACCGGTGTGGATTCCTTGGCGTTTAACCCAACAAGTTTAGCCAGTACTGCTATTCCCAATAGCCCAACCACCAGATTGATTCCGCCCATTATCCACATATCCGCGGCGGTCAAGACTCTTCTGGTTACTCCGTCGACCACAACCTCTTCTCCGAATACCAGCACTTCTATTGCTACCACAAAGATGTTGAGCAAGCTGAGCGGCAACAGGAACTTCCAAGCAAAAGCCATGATCTGGTCGACGCGCAGCCTGGGCAACGTGGCCCTGAACCATACGAAGATGAAGGCAAAGAGCCCAACTTTCAGGAGAAACCAGAGGTGTGACGGAAGAAACGGCCCTTCCCACCCTTTGAGGAACAAGGTGGCCAGCAGCGCCGACGTAATCAGAACAGCGCCGAATTCGGCTGCCTGGAACATCCCGAACTTCATACCGCTATACTCGGTATGGTATCCCGCGATTATTTCGCCTTCGGCCTCTACCTGGTCGAACGGCGACCGGTTCATCTCGGCGGAGGTTCCCGCCAGGAATATGAAGAAGGCCAGGGGCTGCACTATTATGAATGGCACCGTCTGAGCCTCCACCAGACCGACCAACGACATGGTGCCTGCCATGAGGATGAGTCCAACCACGGAAAGCACCACCGGTATCTCATAGCTGATGAGCTGCGCCACCGCCCGCATTCCTCCAAACATGGCGTAACGGTTGCCGGACGCCAACGCCGCCATGAACATGGCCAACGTGTTCACTCCGGTCACGGCAAACACATACAGAATGCCAATGTTCAGATCCGCTATGAACGAGTTCTTGCCAAAAGGCAGCACGGCCATAACCAGTATTCCCGATCCCATCATTATTATGGGAGCCAGGTTGAAGACCCAGCGGTCCGTGCCTTCCGGCATGGTGTCCTCTTTGGTCAACAGCTTTATCCCGTCCGCTATCGGCTGTAGCAGTCCAAAAGGCCCTGCTCGATTGGGTCCAAGGCGAGCTTGGAATCGCCCGAGCACGCGGCGCTCTACGTAGGTGAAAAATGCGGCAAAGACAAGGAAAACGTTGACTACGAGCAGTATCACGCTCAGTCCGGCCAGGGTGAAGGCAAGCCACTCCATGCCGCCGGGGAGTATTCCGTCTTTGATGGCAGCCGCGCCTTCCGGGGTGCAATAAGCGGCGTTCCCAGGGTTTGCCCCCCAGAAACAATAGACGTTCCTGTATATGGAATTACCTGCCAGCAGCGAGTCCATCAGCGGTCAACCTCGCCCATGTTGATATCTACGCTACCCAGGGTAACTATCATGTCAGCCAGCTTCCAGCCTACCAGCATCTCCTTGATCGCACTCATGTTTATCAGAGAGGGGGAGCGTATCTTGCACCTGTAGGGCGATATGCCGCCGTCGCTGACCAGATAGAAGCCAAGTTCGCCCTTGGGCGATTCTACCCTGCCGTACGAATCCCCGGCAGGAGGACGGTACAGGTAGGGAACGTCCGCCTTTACCGGACCCGGTTCTATCTGCTCCAGACACTGCTCCAGGATGCGAAGGCTCTGCTTCATCTCCTGTATCCTGATGTAGAACCTATCGAAGTTGTCGCCTTGCTCCCCTACCGGGACGTCAAAGTCAAATCTATCGTAAATTTCGTATGGATCCACTTTTCGCAGGTCCCAGGAGAATCCCGTAGAGCGGAGGACAGGCCCGGTAATGGACGCGTTCAAGGCCATTTCCTTGGACAGTGTATTGCCGCCTTTTGTTCTGGTCAGCAACACCTCGTTTCCAACCAAGAGCTGTTCGTATTCATCTATGTAGTGGGGCATCTCCTCCAAGAATCTCTTGAACGCTGGCCAAAAGTCGTCGGGCGTGTCCTGGAATACGCCTCCCACCCTCATATAGCTGACGGTGATTCTGGCCCCGCATAGCATCTCGAACATGTCGAGTATCTTCTCGCGCTCCCTGAAGCAGTACATCAGGGGGGTGGCAAACGCGCCCAAATCGTTGAGCAGGAAGCCTGTAGCCACAAGGTGACTGGCAATGCGCTGAAGCTCCGCCGCTATGGTGCGCAGATATTTGGCCCGCTCCGGGGCTTGCACGTCAGCCAGCTTTTCGCAGGCGATAACGTAAGCCTGGTTGTTGGTCATGGACGCCACGTAGTCCAAGCGGTCGGTCAGCGTGATGACCTGGGTATACGTTCTTTCCTCGGCAAGCTTCTCCGACCCGCGATGGAGGTACCCGAATACGGGCTCCAAGTCCACTATGACCTCTCCGTCAAAGGTGACGCGCAGGCGGAGCACTCCGTGAGTGCTCGGATGCTGAGGGCCTACGTTTACTGTTATCGGCTCGCTTAACGTCATATCCCTGCTACCTGGGCGGCTCCATGTAATCCTTTCTCAGCGGGTGGCCTTCATATCCCTCCCAGAGCATGATTCGTTTCAGGTTGGGGTGGCCTTCAAACGCCACACCCATCAGGTCCCAGATTTCGCGCTCTTGAAAATCGGCCCCTTGCCATACGCTCATAACTGAAGGCAACGACGGATTTTCGCGTCCGTATACTTTGGTCTTCACCACGGCGCTGAGCATATTGATGGTGGACGTCAGGTGATATATCACCTCGAAGTGGTCTACGTAGTCCACCGCTGATATAGAGTTCAGCAGATCGAACTCCAACCCCTGGGTCTTTGCGAAATGCCGGCAGATGTCCAATACGGATTCGGGCGAGACCCATACCTCGGTGTTGCCGCGCTCTTGCACAGCGGACGGAAGTATCTCCCCGATGCGATGCGCCAACTCTTCTCCCCGCAGGGCTGTAATCATCTACTACCGACCTGCCGGTGTCCGAATTAGACTGTATTTCTTGATCTTATCGTGAAGCTGCATAATACCGTAGAGAAGGGCATCCGGGCGTGGAGGGCAACCCGGCACGTAGACGTCCACGGGGACTATGTGGTTCACTCCTGGCACCACGCTATAGGACTGGTAGTAGGGCCCGCCGCTGGTGGCGCAAACCCCCATGGAGATGACCCACTTGGGCTCCGCCATCTGGTCATAGATGCGCTTTATAGCCTCTCCCATCTTCCAAGTAACGGTGCCCGCCACAATCATCAGATCGGCCTGGCGCGGCGTGGCGCGAAACACCTCCATTCCGAATCGTGATATGTCGAAGCGGGACATAGCGCTCGCCATCATTTCAAAGGCGCAGCAGGCCAATCCGAAGGCCAACGGCCATACGGCATAACGGCGTCCCCAGTTCAACAGCGCATCCACCGAGGTCACCACTACGTTTCGCCCCAGGTCGTCCGGCACTTCCAGCAACGGCTCATCATAGGGCGCCAGGGAGGTGTCCTTGAGGTACTGTATCTTGGCTCCCTCTTCTCTATCCAGTTCCCACGTTGTGGTGTAGAGAGGGATGGCTTTAGGGTTCTGGCCGTTCTCCAATTCAGTCTACTCCCATTCCAAGGCGCGTTTGCGCCAAGCGTATACAAGTCCAATCACAAGTATCAGAACAAAGACCAACATCTCAAACAAGGCAAACAGTCCAAGCTGCTGGTACTGAACAGCCCAGGGATAGAGGAAAACCGTCTCTATGTCAAAGATGACAAAGAGAAGGGCGTACACGTAGTAGCGGAAGTTAAACTGCGACCAGCGGCGTCCGCCTATAGGCTCCACGCCGCATTCGTATACCTGTCTCTTGACGGGGGTCGGCTTTGCAGGACGGATGCGGATAAAAGAGGCCAGCCAGGACAGAATCAGCATACTTGCCGGGATAATTATGGAGAATGCAACCAAGATAGCCAGAAGGCCGTACTGTTGAAAGTAGTTATCAAGCATGCTCTTTTCCCTACAGTATCCCTGGTTAAGACCAGCTACACCATATCATGCGGAACATTTAGCTTTCAAGTGAAATTCAACACAATCAAAGACGTGACTTGGAAGGTTTGTTGACATCCTAAATGCAGAGTGCCACACTTGGAAATCAAGCCCTTAGTAAGTCCCGGATGGACTCCAATGGCACTCCTTGAAATAGAGAACCTGTACGTCCGCTTCGATACCAAAGAGGGGCCAATCAACGCGGTCAACGGCGTTGACCTCACTGTGGAAGAGAACTCTATTGTAGCCATGGTGGGAGAAAGCGGTTCTGGCAAGTCCGTCACGGCCCTGTCCTCGGTTGGCCTTCTGCCCTTTCCAGGGCGGGTAACGGCGGGAAGCGTGAGAATGGGAGGCGCCAATCTCCTTGAGCTGGACCAAGAGCAGATCCGAGCCGTTAGAGGGCCCCTCATAGGCATGGTCTTCCAAGATCCAAGAGCATCGCTGAATCCCAGCATACCCATCGGCGTTCAGGTGCAGGAGGTGCTGCTCACGCACACAGGCATGACCAAGCGCGAGGCCCGCGAACGCTCCGAGGAGCTGCTGGTGGAAATGGGGCTGCCAGACGCAGCTCACGTGCTCACGCAATACCCCTTCCAGCTAAGCGGCGGCATGTGCCAGCGAGTCATGCTATCCATTGCCCTGGCCCTCAGGCCAAAGCTTCTCATTGCCGACGAGCCCACGTCGAACCTGGATTCCACTCTTCAAGCCGCCATCCTCAGCCATCTAAGGTACCTCAGAGAGGAGTACGGCACCGCCATTCTGCTCATAACTCACGACATGGGCGTTGTTGCCCAAATGGCGGACTCCGTGGCAGTCATGTATGGCGGAACCATTGTCGAGCGAGCTGGCACTATCGATCTCTTCAAAAGGCCCGCGCATCCATATACAGTCGGCCTGTTCAAAGCGCTGCCCAGACTGGACGACACGGAACGCCAGCTTGTCTCCATGCCAGGGAGGCCTCCCGAACTGAACACCCCGCCGGAGCACTGCTCCTTCCTGCCCAGATGTCCTTATGCGACCAGTATCTGCCACAACAGCCCCAGGCCGGCCCTGCGCCTGATCGCGGACAACCATGCCGTGGCCTGCTTCAACGAAAGGCGCTACGACTAGCCCCTGCCCCGGCCCGTGACGCCTGAGCCAGCTCAGCGAACAGAGTTTCTATGGCAAGGTCGTCGCTGAGGGCGCCTCTTTTGATGGCTAGATCCGCCTCCAGCAAGCTGACGTACATTGCCACTATCTTCTCCTTGCTATGCCGTCGCGCCTGTTCCTGCGTCCTCTTCACCGCGAACTCGGCCCTCAGTCCCAAACGCCGCGCCATCTCCGAACCCGGTACGCCCTGCCCGACCAGGTCTTTTGCCAGCAGCATTAGGCGCAGTTGACGCGCCAGCATGGCTATGATGTAACCGGCATCCGCTCCACTTTCTTGCATCTGCTTTATGAGGCGCAGAGCGTCGGACGTCCTTCCTCCCAGCACCATATCCACCGTTCTGAATATGTTGGCTTCCCTTGAATTGGCCACCAGAAGTTGCACCATCTCGCGGTCGATGGTCTCGCCGTCCGCATACAGAGCCAGCTTCTCCAACTCGCCCTGCATCACCCACAGGTCTCCGCCTACCAGGTCTATCAACTGCTGTTCGGCGCCGGGGGCGATATTCAACCCCATTTCGTTTTTCCGTCTCGCTAGCCACCGGCTCAGGGCATCTCCGGTCAGGATGCGGAACTCCTTTACCTCAGCCAGGTCGCTCAGTTTGGATAGCAGCGGGTTGCCCCTGCCCAGTCTTCCTTCCAGGAAAACCAGTAAGGTCGTGGGAGGCAGCCCGCTCAGCGATTCGGGCAGATCCTTCCACTCTTCCAAAGGGTCGTTCTGCCTTCCCCTGGCCGCTCCCCTTCTCCGTGCCGGCCGCACCTCTTCAAAGCGGCCCAGCAGCCCCTCGGCAATGACCAAGCGGCGCTCCGCCAAAAAGGGCACAACGTTGGCCACCTCCAACAGGCGCTGCAACTTTAGGTCGGGGCCTTCCAGAACCGTAGTGTTGGCGTCTCTTATATCGATCTGGCCGACCTCTTCCCGCAGAGCATTCAAGAACGCCTTCTTGGAAAAATCGTCTTCACCGTGGAGAACGTAGATCACGGAAGCCCTCTTTCTTCCGGCAGGGAGATTTTCGTTGACACGCCAGATACCTTACAATACTCTTAATAGATACAACATTGTTCATCAGGTAGTATTACTGGCTCCTTATTAAAACCACTCCGGTTGTTGCGTCTGTTCTACCTTTGCTCTTTGATTGCAAATGAACCCCACTGCAAGTGAACTCTTAGGAAAATATGAAATCATCGAATGGCTGAGCACCTCCGGTATCGCCTCCATTCTCCATGCCCGTGACACCGAAACCGGCTCCGTCGTCGTTCTGAAAATACTGCACGCCTACTTTGCCCAGGAGCACGAAGCGCTGCGCATATTCCTGGCGGAGATGGAGCAGGTGAGCCATCTTCGGCATTCCAATATCGTGCCGATGCACGGTGTCGAGAACGTCGGAGATGACACCGCTATCGTCATGGACTACGTGCCGTACCCCACCCTCAAAGCTCGGAAGGCGCGGACGATGCCCGTGGGCGAGGTTATACACATCCTGAAGCAGGTGGCTTCGGCCCTGGACTTCGCCCAGGAGAAGAAGATACTGCACCGAGACATCAGACCCAACAATGTCTTCTACGACGAGAAATCCGGCGAGGCAATGCTATCCGACTTCGGCATAGTGAGGCTGGTGGAAAGCACCCACGCCCTAGTCAGGACTACTATAAACACCCCCCTACCCGGTTATTCGGCGCCTGAGCAGAACCAGGGTCTCCACTACAACCCGTACAGCGACGTCTATTCGCTGGCGGTGCTTGCCTATGAGCTTCTAACCGGCAACCCTCCCTTTGACGCTCTGACGCCTCACTCCGTCCTCTCCAGGCAGCTCAGATACGTACCGGAGGCTCCGTCTAGCCTGGTTGCAGGCCTTCCTCCCGCCGCCGACGAGGTCATTCTCAAGGCCCTGGAGCCCAAGCCTGAAAACCGCTTTGCTACTTCAACCGAGTTCGTGGAAAGCCTGGTACAGGCGGTTGGGCCTGAGCTTGCTCAGCGGCCGGCCGTGCAAAGCGAGTCGGAAAACGGAGAGGAGGCGGCAGCCCTCCTGGAACAAACGACTGTCGTTGCTCCCGACGTGGACGTGGAGACCGCTGAGCGTATCTTTTGCCCGCTCTGCGGCACGGGCAACGCCGCTTCGGCCAGGCGCTGCTCCAACTGCTGGGCCTCTCTCGTCGCCCAGCCGGTTGTTTCCGTAGAGGAAGAGGAGAAACTGGTTGAGGGTTACTGGGACCGGCTGAGAAAGCGCAAGCGGATCACATGGATAGCCATTGGCGCAGTCATAGCAATGTTTGCGGGATGGTGGGTGTTCAATCTGATAGAGACGCGCCCGCCCCTGCCGGGGCCTGCCAGCGCGATCACAGCGGTGTCCGGCGCAGAGGAATGGGTTACCGCACAGCGCGGCAACTTCCACACCGGCTACGTCCCCGGCCCGGCCTTCGATCCGGCCGGCGAAGTGGCGTGGCAATTTCAAACGGAGGGGCAGATACTGGGATCGCCAGCTGTAGCAGACGGCCTGGTGTTCATTGGCTCCAACGACCGGCGCATCGTGGCCCTGGATGAGGAATCCGGCAGCGTGGTCTGGGAACACCCCCTGGATATACAGCCCAACTCGGTGCCAACCGTGGCCGGCGACTTCCTCTACTGGGGAATTCGCGACGGTAGGATAATCGCCCTTGACTACAAGACCGGCGAAGAGGTCTGGACCTACAAGACGGGCGCCGCCATCTACGGCGCGCCCACCGTTGTCGAAGGCGTCCTCTACGTAGGCTCATCCGACGGTGGAATCTACGTGCTGGACGCACTGACTGGAGAAGAGCGGTGGAAGAGGACAACCAAGAACTGGGTGGTAGCCTCGCCCAGTGTTGACCAGGGAATCCTGGTTTTTGGAGGGCAGGACGGCGAGCTTTACATGTTCGACGCGAACAACGGCACACTCCGTCATCAGGTGGACCTTGGCAGCGGCGTGGACAACTCCACCACTATTGTTGACGGCATCGCTTACGTGGCGACTCGGAGCGGCAACTTGGTGGCCTTCGACTACACTCAGAAGAGCACGGCGTTTCAGAAGGCGGTGTGGAGATGGTGGTTCCAGCTTTGGGTCTGGAACGTTGCGCCGGTGCCGGACCCCATTCCAGGGTTGCAGTGGGCCAGGCGGCTGCGCGACACCGTTGTGGGCGACTTGGCCACCGACGGCACCCGCCTATTTGTCAACACAACCGGCGGCACACTGCGCGCACTGGACCTGAAAAAAGGGACTGCTGAGTGGGAGACGGAAGGCCTCGGTACGCTTTACTCCTCTCCCATTGTATCCGGCGATACCGTTGTGCAAACCTCGGTTGACGGCACTGTCTACGGCCTGAACATCTCCAACGGCGAGGAGAAGTGGCGTATCTCCGTTGATGGATCGGTTATAACCTCGCCCGTGCTGGCGGGCGATAAGCTCTTTATACCTACTATCGAAGGCCGGTTGATAGCCGTTCAGTAGCGTCTCCATGGAACTCGGCATCATCGGGCTGGCCAGGAGCGGCAAGTCCACCGTATTCAACACGCTCACCCGTGGACGCGTCTCCACCGCGTCGGGTGCGACGGCCAAGTCCAACATCGGTATCGCCAAGGTGCCCGATGAGCGTCTCGGCGTACTTGCCAGCATATTCAAGCCGAAACGCGTCACCAACGCCGAGGTCCAATATATCGACCTGCTCAACACCCCGGAAGGCCTGGGCAAAGATCGCGGTATCGGAGGCGAATACTTCAATGTTCTGCAGCGCGTGGACGCATTGGTGCACGTGGTGCGCGCCTTCGAAAATCCCGCCGTGCCCCATGTCGAGGGAAACATAGACCCTTTCCGTGACATCGCTACGATGGACCTTGAGCTCACCTTTTCCGACGTGGCGATTTTGGAACGCCGCTTGGAGAGGCTGGACGCGGAGCTGAAGGGCGCCAAAGCCCAGGAACGCGACCGTATCAATCGTGAAAGCGCCGTTCTACAGAAAATCAACCGGAGACTGCAGGAAGAGATACCGGTCAGAGAACAAGAGCTCACCGACGACGAGAAGAAGCAGACCAGCGCTTTGCAGCTTCTCACCGCCAAACCTCTGCTTGTGCTTCTAAACATAGGAGAGGAGCAGCTGTCCAACGTCAGCCGGTTGGAAGCCGACCTCCAGCGGAAAGCCAACCGGCCAAACGTCTCCTCTGTTGCCCTCTGCGGACGCCTGGAAGAGGAGCTGTCCCAGATGGACGAAGAAGAGGAAGCCGAGTTCAGGAAATCGCTCAACGCGGGCGAGCCGGGCCATGACAGGGTTGTTCAAGAATCGTACCGTCTGCTTGGCCTCGTCTCTTTCCTGACCGGAGGGCCCACTGAGGTCAGAGCGTGGACCGTTCCGGAGGATACCCCGGCGGCACAGGCCGCGGGACGCATTCATTCCGATATGGAGCGCGGCTTCATCAGGGCAGAGGTAATCTCCTACGACGACCTAGCGGAGTGCGGCTCGCTGGCGGAGGCCAAGCGCAGAGGGCTGCTGCGCTTGGAAGGCAAGGGCTACCCGGTCAGGGACGGCGACGTGATAAACTTCCTGTTCAACGTTTAGCCGGATTGTAGCAACTCCGGCATGGAACCAGCGCCATGACAGTCAAGCAAACCCAAAGCCTTCATATAAGCGATGCGTTCGAAGCAGAAACCATCTCTCTATATATCCACATCCCGTTCTGCGAAACGAAGTGTCCTTACTGCGACTTCAATACCTACGCAGGCATAGAGCCGCTGATCCCTGAGTACGTCGACGCCCTGATCAAAGAGGCGCGCTTTTGGGGCGACGCTCTATCCCGGCATCATTCGCCGACCGTCAGCACCATTTTCTTCGGCGGAGGCACGCCGTCATACGTACCCCAGGGAGACATCGCCCGCATCCTGAATGAAGTTCGTTCCGCTTTCCATCTTGCAGCCGACGCCGAGATTACTTTGGAAAGCAACCCCGGCGACATTGAAGCAGGGCGGGTCGAGGCCTGGCTCAAGGCTGGGATAAACCGTCTTTCCATCGGAGTGCAGAGCCTGGACGACGGGCTGCTCCAACTGCTGGGACGCCGCCATACCGCCAGAGAAGCGCTGGACGCTCATAGAGCGGCGCGCAACGGTGGACTCACCAATATCAACCTGGACCTGATGTACGGCCTTCCCTACCAGACGCTGGACCAGTGGCGCGGCACGTTAGAGGAAGCGCTGGAAGATAGGCCGGAACATATTTCCATGTACGGCCTCACTCTGGAAGAGGGCACCCCTCTGGAAGCGTCGGTACGACAGGGCAAGGCGCCCTACCCTGACCCTGACCTTGCCGCCGATATGTACCTGCTTGCCGGGAAACTAAGCGAGGATGCAGGCTACCACCACTACGAGATCTCCAACTGGGCCCTGCCTGGCCGCGAGTGCCTGCACAACCTTACCTACTGGCGCAATCAGCCCTACCTTGGCATTGGGCCCGGAGCCCACTCTTATCTCAACGGCTACAGGTTTTCCAACCTGCGCTCGCCCAGGCGGTACATACAGTTGGCCGGCGCACTTACCTCAGCCAGAGTCCGTCCCGCCGACTTACAGGAGTACGGCTTGCTGGACGTGTTCGAGGTTATAGACGAGCGCCTTGAGATGGCGGAGACCATGATGCTAGGGTTGCGTCTCAGCGAAGGCGTCTCGCAAGGGGCATTTCGAGGTCGTTTTGGCGTCAGCCTTGTCGAAACCTACGGCCCGCAAATCGACGAACTGCTGGACTTGGAGCTGGTGGCCTGGCAAGAGGACTGCCTTGTACTTACTCCAACGGGCAGGCTGCTGGGCAACGAGGTGTTTCAACGGTTTCTGTTCCCCTAGGCCAAAACCTCTTCCCTCTCGACGGGGGAAGATTGAGAAGGGGGTGAATCGCGCCTGGTCACGCCTTTCTGCTCCATCCCCGTATCAAGTACGGGGCAGGCTCTAACCTTCCCCACTTACGGGGGGAAGGGACTAGGCGTCTCCCTCCGCAGGAAAGACGGGTAGACCCGCCCTTGAATATGCTATCCTTTTTCCATCCCTAGACTGTTCAACCGTCGCTATGTTTGTTATCGGTACCGCAGGCCACGTCGATCACGGCAAATCGGTGCTGGTGGAAGCCCTCACCGGCATAGACCCAGACCGCCTCGATGAGGAGAAGAGGCGTGGAATGACCATTGACCTCGGTTTTGCCTGGATGACCCTGCCCAGCGGGCGTGAAGTCAGCCTGGTCGACGTGCCGGGCCACGAACGGTTCATCAAGAACATGCTGGCCGGCGTGGGCGGCATAGACCTGGCGCTGCTGGTAATCGCCGCCGACGAATCGGTGATGCCCCAGACCCGAGAGCACCTTGCCATCCTGGACCTTCTCCAGGTCAGCCGGGGACTCGTCGCCATCACCAAGAAGGACCTGGTGGATGACGACTGGCTGGAGCTCGTCGAGGCTGAAGCGGAAGAGCTTCTGAAAGACACGACGCTGGAAGGAGCGGGCATATTCCCCGTCTCCGCCTTTACCGGAGACGGCCTGCCCGAGCTAATGGCGGCTATAGACTCTCTCCTGGAACAGACCCCGCCGCGGCGCGACATTGGACGGCCCCGTCTCCCCATAGACCGGTCCTTTGTCATAGCCGGTTTCGGCACCGTGGTCACGGGCACCCTGATGGAGGGCACGCTCTCCATTGGACAGGAGGTTGAGTTGGTACAGGCCGGTAAGGGTTCCCGTATTCGCGGTCTTCAAACTCACCGCAAGGGCGAGGAAACGGCACAACCCGGCACCCGTACCGCCGCCAACCTATCGGGGGTATCACACGAGGAGGCGCGGCGCGGCGACGTGCTCACGGTTCCCCGCTGGCTGAAGACCACCAGGGCAATCGACGTGCAGCTAAGATTGGTGGCAAGCCTGCTCCGTCCCCTCAAGCACAATACAATCGTCACTCTTCACACAGGCACCAGTGAGACCTTTTGTCGCGTACTGCTCCTGGACCGCGACCAGCTTCATCCCGGCGATACCGGGTGGGCACAGTTGCGCTTGGAACAGCCCGTGCCCGTGGTGAAGGGCGACTACTTCATAATCCGTTCTTCCGAGACCACGCTGGGCGGGGGGAACGTAGTGGCTGCTCAAGCCCGACGGCACAGGCGCAAAGACGCCTCGGCTATAGAGAGACTGGAAATGCTGCAGGAGGGCAGCAGCGGAGAAGCGTTGCTGGCCGCGCTGGAAGCCCACGGCCCACTGGACATCAAGACCCTGGCCCAGCAGGTCAATCTATCCCAGGAAGAGACGCGGGATTGGGCCGCATCCCTCACCGAGGAAGGGAATACTCTTTCCCTGGAACCCAAGCACGGCGGCACCTCAACCTTGGTGTCGCTCTCTCTATGGGCCAGAACCAAGCGGAACTTGGAAGCGTTCCTTGCCGAATACCACGGGCAACATCCCCTGCGCCGCGGCGCTCCTCGCGAGGAGGTGAGGAGCCGGCTGAGCTCATCCCCGCAAACATCCCAGCTCCTGCTGGAAAAGCTGATTGAAGAGGGTGCGGTCGTGGAAGACGATTCCCTGCTCAGGCTCCCCCGGCACCAGCCATCGATCAGCGACGCACAACGCCGCGAGCTCAATGAATACGTTGCGCTGCTTGAATCGGAGCCCTTCTCTCCCCCCAACGCCAACCTTCCCCGTCCGGACCTGCTCAACATCCTGGTAGAGGAAGGGAAAGTCGTCAAAGTCAGTGACACAGTCGTCTTCACTTCAACCGCTTATAAGGATATGGTTGAAAGAGTGGTGAAGCACCTTGAAAGCGAAGGCAAGATAACCATTGCCCAGGTACGCGACCTGTTCAACACCAGCCGCAAATACGCCCTTGCCCTCATGGAACATCTGGACCAGAGGCGCATCACTCGCCGCACCGGCGACGAGCGGGTGCTGAGATAGCATGCCGCTGAACCTGGAACACGTCTCGGCTCAGGTGGAGGCGATGAGCGATAGCCTCCGGTCGCAGAGTGCGCGACGCCTCAGGCACATCGAACAGGCCGTTGATGCTCTGCAATCCATCGGAGAAGCTGCCCGCTACTCCTCTCCGATGCCGCCGGACGATCACCGCACCATTGCCGTGGACGGTTCGCACATAGACGTGAACCGCCACATGCCTGTGCGGTGCGCCCTGATAAACATAAGCAAGGTAGCGCTTCAATACGGAGCATTGGCAGGCGCCAGACTGGAAAGCCATCCCAAGCTGTACGCATCCCCTGAGGAGCTTTTTATTCGCGACCCCAACGGCACAGACCGGCGGCCACTGGAAGGCTCGCTGATGGGCATGAGGCGCGCCGTTGAAGAGGTCACGGCTCTTGCTGAGCTGGCCGAAGACACACGAGACGATACCCCCACCCTTGCCCTCATCGACGGCTCTTTGGGCCTGTGGGACCCGGCGTTCTCCACCTACCCGGATTACGTGCACCAGAGCCTGCTGGAGCGGGGAATTATCTCCGCGCTGGACAGCATGCGGGCCCTAGCCGCCAAACGACCCCTGGCGCTGGCCGCCTACGTCAGCCTCCCCAGGAGCACCACGGTGCTCAACACTCTGCCCCTGGGCCACCTGCCCCAAGACGAAGTGAGCCAGCTGACCGATAGAGACATTTTCCAGCAGGTCTTATCCAGCAGTGAGAGGTCGAATCTGTTCGAAAGTACGTCACTGATTGTGCGCGAACACTACGGCGGTCACGCGGTCTACTTCTACTACCTGAACACCGGTGACGAGATCGCCCGCGTGGAGGTCCCCGCTTGGATCGCGCAAGATGATGCCATGCTGGAGTTGTCACACGCCTTGATACTCGACCAGTGCCGCAAGGGGTTCGGCTATCCCATTGCCCTAATGGAAGCCCACGAGCAAGCGGTGATTGGCGGCGCGGAAAGAGAAACGTTTCGCCAAATGGTGGAGGATTCCCTAGCGCAGCATCACCTGCCCGTTTACACTTCCCAGAAAGACCGCTCAAAGACGCTGAGGCTGCTCTGATGAAAGTGGAGATACGCGCCGCCAGGGTTGACGATCACCGGGACATCTACGAACTCCTGTCCTGTCCTAGCGTGGTGCGCGACACCCTGCAGCTGCCCTACGTGTCCCTGGACAGACGCAGGCAGTACTTGGAAAACCCGGAGCCGGGGCGTCACATCCTTGTCGCTGAGGTTGAAGGCAGGGTGATAGGCGAATTCGGCCTCCAACAACAGCGAAACCGCAGAAGCCACACGGCAACGCTCGGCATGGCCGTACACGACGACTTCCAGAACAGAGGTGTCGGCACAAGACTCGTGCAGGCGGGCCTTGACATTGCCGACAACTGGCTCAACCTGAAACGAGTGGAGTTGCAGGTGTACACGGACAACGCCGCGGCGGTACACCTCTATGAGAAGTTCGGCTTCATCATAGAGGGAACCCACAAGGCCTTCGCATTTCGGGAAGGTGAATACATAGACGCTTACTTCATGGCGAGGGTGAAGCCTTGATGCAGCCGTCCACGGAGCCCCAGCCAGCCGGACGTCGCATCGCTGAAGTGGTGGAGTCTTTCAGCAACGGCTTCACCGCCCACTGCTACCGCCTCTATGAAGCGCCTCCGCTGGGCGCGCTGGTCCGCACCAGCGGGGATCAGCCCGTGTTTGCCGTGGTGCGAGGCATAACCACCTTGCCCATGAACGCGGCAAGACGACCCGTGGCGCGCGCCCAGGATGAAGAGGAGGAACAAGAGGTGTATTCCAACAACCCTCAACTCCCCCACCTGCTGCGCACCGACTTCCAAGCCACCATTGTGGGGCATGAAGCCAATGGAGCGCTGCGGAAGCACCTCCCGCCCCACCCGCCGCGTATTCACGCCTTCATATACCAATGCTCTTCGGAAGAGATTCTCTCCTTCAGCCAGGACCTGAACTTCTTCCCCTTGCTTTTCTCAGAGGGTGGGCCTCTCACCGATGAGGTGGTGTCCGCCTTCCTCAGACAAGCCTCCTCCCTGCACCCCGATGCCGAGGCCTTCCTGGCGGCGGCAGGCCGCCAGCTGGCGCGCCTTTTCGCCCGTGATACGCGCCGCTTGGATGCCTTGCTAAGGAGTCTGCACCCATGAGCCACGGGAACGGGGCGTTCATGGGAACGGTCATCGGCGGGTCACTGAACAGGGGCGTCGAGGTCAGATTAGACCCTTCATTTCCCGTGGAAAGCGTCAAGGTGGGCGGTTTCGTAGCCATCCAGGGACAAGCGCAGCGGTTCTTTGGCATCGTCTCAGACGTTGCGCTTGAAACGGTAGACCCATCCCTGCGCGGCATGCCGCCGGAGGCTTGGGACGGGTTCACAGCCTCCGTAATGTCCCATACCAACGCCTACGCCATTGTCACCGTGCTGCCCCAGCTTGTCATCGGCGGCAGTCCCCTGGCCATGATCGAAGGGCCCCAGCCGGCGCGCGCCATACCGCCCCACTTTTCCAGGGCGCACCAGGCTTCCGAGGAGGACGTGCTTGCCGTGTTCGGCGCGGAGGACGAGCGGCACATCTGGGTCGGCAGCCCGTTGGACATGGAGGACACGCGCATCCACCTTGACCTGGAAGAGCTGGTGAAAAGGTCCAACGGCGTCTTTGGCAAGAGCGGCACCGGAAAGTCCTTCCTCACCCGCATCCTTCTGGCGGGAACTCTGCAGAAGGACGCGGCGGTTAACCTGGTCTTCGACATGCACAACGAATACGGCTGGCAGGGGACCAGGGAGGGCGGCCCTCCCGTAAAGGGACTGAAGCAGCTCTTCCCTTCCCAAGTGGCCGTGTTCTCCCTGGACCCCAAGATGTCCCAGTGGCGCGGCCTCACGCCGGATGCAGAGGTCACCATTGGCTACAACGAAATAGAGCCGCAGGACATAGAAACCCTGGCCGAAACGCTCAACCTCACGCCGCAAGGGGTCGCAGCGGTGTACAGCCTGGTGCGCCGCTTTGGGCAGGATGCCTGGCTAAGCGAGTTCCTCAAACGGGAGTCACGCGATGAGTTGACGGCGCTGGCCGAAGAGACCTCGGAGGTGTTCCAAGTCCTGTTCACCCTCCACAGACGCCTGCGCACCCTGGGGCGCATGGGCTTCCTGCTCCCCAAGTCACCCGACGACGCCGTACGCCGCATCCTCGACTACCTTGACCGCGGTATACACGTGGTGCTGGAGTTCGGGCGCTACGGCAACGACCTGCCCGCCTACGTTCTGGTCGCGAACCTGCTCACCCGCCGGATTCACGATAGGTACGTGCGGCGCACGGAGGAGGCAATGGGCGATAGAGCCAGAGAGCCCAAGCCGCTGGTGATCACGGTGGAGGAGGCGCACCGCTTCCTCACTCCCGGGGTGGCCTCTCAGACCATCTTTGGCGCAATCGCCAGGGAGATGAGGAAGTACAGGGTAACGCTGCTCATCGTAGACCAGCGTCCCAGCGGCATAGACGAGGAGGTGCTAAGCCAGCTTGGCACCCGGTTCACCTACCTGCTGGACAACGAGCGCGACGTGGACGGCGTCCTGTCTGGCGCGCCTGGAGCGCGCGAGCTTAGGTCAGTCCTGTCCAGGCTCGACTCGCAGCAGCAAGCGTTGCTGTTCGGGCACGCTTTGCCCATGCCGGTGGTGATACGGGCCAGGGAGTACGGCACCGAGGAGTCCTACCGTGATTTCGGTTTCCGCGATGCCGCGGAGATGCGGCGCCAGGTGGAGGCGGACAGCCGGGACCTTTTCGGATAGGCGTCTCTATGACCGCTATCGCGGTCTTCCCTAATCAAGACGTGTGAAGGGGTTTGAGGAACGCTGCCGGTTTCCTTGCGTAGCCTCTCAGACAGGTCTCGGAACGCCTTGATCTTCTCTGAGGTGTCGTCGGTTCCCATGACTTGCCTCCAAGCGGGTGTGCTAACAAAATGGTAGCACAATGCCCAATGGCTTAAGGAAGATAAACCTCTTCCCCCTTGATAGGGGAAGATTCAGATGGGGGTTGTATCGATTGCATAGCCGATATCCTATATACTGGAGTAACAGATGAGCATGCTTGAGTACATGGAGCGGAACAACTTCGAGCAGCTAAGCGCCTACACCGACCCGGCAGTAGGCCTGAAGGCGCTCATATCCATACACGACACAACCCTCGGCCCCGCGATGGGCGGAGTGCGCATCTGGCCCCATCCCACCGAGGAAGCCGCCTTAGAGGACGTGCTGCGGCTGGGAAGGGCCATGACCTACAAATCGGCGGCGGCTGGGCTTCACTTCGGCGGAGGCAAAGCGCTGATCATCGCCGACCCCCGCAAGGATAAGACGGAGGCCCTGATGCGCTCCTTCGGCAGGTTCGTGGAGACGCTGGGCGGACGCTACATCACCACGGAAGACGTTGGCATGACGCTCCTCGACCTGGAGTGGATAGCCCAGGAGACCTCGCACATTGTGGGTCTGCCCATCTCCATGGGCGGAAGCGGCGACACCTCCAAGATGACGGGCTTTGGCGTTTACCGGGGAATGAAAGCCTGCGCCAAGGAGGTCTGGAACTCCGATTCGCTGTCCGGCAGCACCGTTGCTATCCAGGGCTTCGGCAACACGGCGCGCGCCCTGGCTGAGCAGCTTATAGACAACGAGCAGGACGTGAAGCTGATAGTCAGCGACGTCTACGAAGGGGCTTTGGACAGAGCCAGGGAGTTCGGAGCCGAAATCGTCGGTGTGGAGGAGATCTACGGCGTGGAGTGCGACGTATTTGCCCCCTGTGCCCTGGGTGGCGTGCTCAATAGCAACACCATACCGCAAATCAAGGCGGCCATTGTCTGCGGCTCCGCCAACAACCAGCTCTCGGAGGACAGCGACGCCGCTGCCCTCCAGGAAAGGGGCATCCTGTACGCACCCGACTTCATAGTCAATGCGGGCGGCGTAATCAACGTCTCCTGCGAGGTGGGCATGACCTACAGCGAAGAGGCGGCCGCGGAGAAGACGGCGCGCATCTATCAGACGTTGGAGAGTATCATAGCGGCTTCAAAGAGCCATGGGATCACCACCGCTCAAGCCGCCAACCGGCTGGCTGAGGAACGCATCAATTCTGTACGTAAGGTCAGGAAGGGTTACCTGGAATGAAATTCAAAAATCGTTACATTCTGCTTGCCGCGCCTGTTATCATGTTACTGGCTTTGGCGTGTCAGTCTACGCCCACACCGTGGCCTACACCGCCGCCAAGGCCTACATCAACACCAACTCCGGAGCCAGAATTGACTATAGATCCTGCAAAAGAATACACGGCCACACTACGCACAGAGAAAGGCGATATTGTCATAGCCCTAACGGCGGACAAGACGCCGATTACGGTTGACAACTTTGTGAAGCTGGCAAGAGACGGGTACTACAACAACACCACCTTCCACCGCGTGCTTCCCGGCTTCATGGCACAGGGAGGAGACCCCACCGGCACCGGTTCCGGCAATCCCGGGTACACCATCCAGGACGAGTTCACCGACCTCACCCACGAACGGGGCGTCATCTCCATGGCCAACACGGGCCAGCCCAACTCCGGCGGCGCTCAGTTCTTCATCACCTTTGTGCCAACGCCCCACCTAGACGGGAGGCATACGGTTTTCGGAGCGGTCACAGAGGGCATGGACGTGGTCGACTCCCTAACGCCCCGCGATCCCAACCAGGGCCCGGACTTTCCAGGCGATACGCTCATAGAAGTGCTGATATCGGAGCAGTAGCAGCGCTACCGGTAATCGGTATGCTCCAACGTGGCATCGTCAATGCCGAAGTGGTGGGCCAGCTCGTGAATCACCGTGGATCTGATCTGTTCGACCATTTCTTCTCTGGTGGAGCACGCGGCCTGTATGGGGTTGCGGTAAATGGCTATGCGGTCAGGCAGCACCATGTTGTAGTGAGAACGCTCGGTGAGGGGTATACCCTGGTAGAGGCCAAAGAGATCATGCCGGCTCTTTAGGCCCATATCCCTGATCTCTTCCGCGCTTGGCCAGTCGTCCACTACAATGTCGACGTTGTCCAGCCGCTCCTTGAACTGCTCGGGCAGTCCATCCAGCGCCCTCAGCACCAGCTTCTCGAACTCTCTATGCGATACGCGAATCATGATCACCCGGCAAGGCCAGCCTGTGCTCTCAACTGCTTGAGCTTGTCCACGTTGGCCTTGTCGGGACCTTTACCCTCCAGGCCGGGCACCTCCAGAATGAACGGGACGTCTTTGAATGCGGGATGACCCGCAACCGCAACAAACGCCTGCTCTCCCATGGCTCCCATGCCTATATTTTCGTGCCTGTCAACCCCTGAAGCGAACTCCGTCTTGGAGTCGTTCACGTGCACGGCAACCAGCCTGTCCAAACCTATCTCCCTGTCGAACTCTTCCATGGTCTGCGCCACGCCTTCAGCCGTTCTCAGATCGTAGCCTGAAGCAAAGGCGTGCTGCGTGTCCAAGCAGACCCTAAGTTGAGGACTGTCCACCGCCTCCAGTATGCGGCCTATCTCGTTGAACTTGGAACCTATGGTATTACCCATCCCGGCGCTATTCTCAATGGTCAGATATACGTCGCTGGGAGAGTTGGTCAGGACCTCCTCTAGACTGTCAACCGTCTGTTTGAAGATGGCGTCGTAGCCGGCCCCTTTGTGACTCCCCCCGTGGAAGACGACTCCGCTTCCACCCATGGCCGAGGCCAGGCGCATGTAGTTCACCAGCGACTGCACCCCTTTGCGAATGTTCCCTTTAATATCCGTGCCCAGGTTGATCAGATAGATGCCATGCAGGAAAACGGGCCTTACATCAGCGGCTTGCGCCTTCTCCCTGAAGACGGCCAACCGCTCCTCAGGCACCGGGTGGAAGGCCCAGCTCTGAGGAGACGAACCAAAGCACTGGATGGCCTCGGCGCCTATTTCAACAGCGCGATCAATCGCCTTGTCGAAGCCGCCGGCGGTTGATACGTGCGCTCCAATACGCATAGTAGAGTCCTGATAACGTGATTAGCTGCGACTCATTATTGGAGGCGTATTTTGAAATGTCAAAGAGGACGGCAAACGGGTCTGGCGGATACCCTGCTCAGGCCGGATGCGGCGGAGCGCATGCCAGCCAGCGTCTTTCATCAAACTCGTTCTTCAAATCGTCCACTATACCGACGTACTGCAGGTTGGCCGCGAGAAGAAGTGTATTGCCCATCTGTATGTCGTTCTCGATGAACCCGTCCATCACCACGACCATGTTCTCAAGGTAGCTTTCCATCCGCTCGTAATATGTCGTCAGCCCTTCCGAAGGCCTCAGGTCCGCGCTGTTCCGCACCAGAATTTGCCAGCGCTCCTTGAATGCGCTGAACTCCTCCATGGCTAGCTCCGGCTGGGACTGGTCTATCTGGTTCAAGAAGATATTCCAATCGCGGCTGATCAACCCTGCCTCGTTGCCCAGGTGCGCCACGGCGCACAGAGCGACGCCCTCGGTTTCCTCCACGGTCAGATTTTCCAGCAAGTCCTTGGTAAAGCCTACCCAAAGAGCTTCAGAAGTAATCCCCAAGCTGTCCAGAAATATATCGCCTTCTCCAAGCTTGTCTTCTCTATGGGTTTCCATCAAATGTACCAAGGCCTGCGTAGACGTAGCTTGCACCATGTATTCCACAAGCTGCCAGCTTTCCGCGTATACCAGCTCCAGCTGTTGAAGCTGCTCCGCCTCTTTCCAAGAGAACTCCTGCATCTCTTGCAAGTCAAGCAATTCGCCGCTCTGCAAAGCGCGCCGCACCTTCCCCCTGGAGTCCAGAACTCGGAAACGAGCTTGAGCAGGGTCTGTTTCCATCTGCACTCTGGCCGCAATGTACTCCGCCACGCCCTCACTGAGCCAGGTGGGCACGCCGGGCGTGGCGGGATGGGTCAACTCATGAGCCACGTTGCGCAGCAGCTCCTGCCCCATTGCATTGACATAAACCTTAGCGTCGGAGACCTCCCCCTCTCTAAAGATATGCGAGCTCAATCCGGCAAGGAATACGGGATTGGCGAATTCACCCTCCGCCACAAAGTGATGCAACTGCTCGGGAAGCAACACGTATATCTCGGGAAGAGGGGGGTCTTCAATCGTAAACTCCCTTCTGAGCGTCTCTTTGGTGCGGAAATAGGTGTCGACTACCTGCTGCACGGCGACGAACTCTATCCAAGGCTCGTAGTGAAGAACGGCGCCATCCGGCAGCTCTTCTCTGACGTAGGGCCTGCCGTTGACTACGATAGACCCTGAGAAGCTGGCCTCGTCCGGAGTGGCGGTGACCTCTTCAACCGGCTCAGGCGTTGGAGTAGGAGATGGGGTTGGAGTCGGGGTGGGAGTGGGTGAACCACAGGCGGCAGCAACCAGCGCCAGCCATATCAAGGCAAAGACCAGCCCAACCGTCTCTCTATTTCGCAAGCGGCTCATTTCTTCCAGGACGCGGAGATTCTCAAGGTTCTCTCACCTATTAACGTATAACGGAGGCAAATGAAAGGTTGATAGGCCAAAATCACTATACTCCCAAAGACTCCGGCGTCTGCTCTTCTATGCCCGGCATCACGTAGTAGCTGGGCGCTACCGTGGTGAACTCCAGGCCCAGCTCGTCCTGAGCTACCCCCGTGATGTTCAGCTTCATCTGCTCCACGTACTCTATTTCACCGTTCACCAGACGGAAGGGCTGGTCGTGGCCGGGATAGATGATATCCGCCTCCTCTATGACCCTGTCCAGGCTCCTGATAGCTTGCTCCTGGTTCCAGAAGACCACGGGGTGCGTGCGGGACAGCGCCTGGTTTGCGAACAGCAGCACGTCGCTGGTGAGTACGCATTTGCCCTGATCAGTCTCCACCAGAAGGCAGATGCTGCCCGCTGAATGACCGGGGGTGTGCATGACGCGCACGCCCGGCTCTATCTCGAAGCCTTCCGCGACCTCTTGAATGCTTGGGTGGCTCTCAATCATGGCGCCCGTCCATTTTGGCGTCGACCAGTCGTTCCTATGAGGGCGCTTGGCGTACTTGCGCTCCCAGGAGTGCATGAGGAGCGGAGCGTGCTCGAACAGATCGAAGTTCTGGTTGTGGTCCCAGTGGGCATGGCTCATCACCAGCAAATCTATATCCGACGGAGACAGGCCGCGCTTATCAAGCGCCTCTTGCAGGACTACGCGACGCCCCACGTGGCCCACGTCTACCAGTGTGCGCTTCTGCCCTTCGATGAGGATGATACTGCAAAAGCCGACGATCCCCTGCTGTGTGTTCATGCGATACCCGTGAAGCAATACATCGAGCTTTGGCATAGCGCCTCCCCTTGGAGTCCTGTATAACGTTCCATTGTCGGTTTGGCGGCCACTGTGGTCAACCGTCGGTCGATATGGTAGGCTCACCCGTATTCCAATGCAGTGGTGACGATATGCCGGATGTAACGCCTGACCAGGTCAAGATACTAGCCCATTCCGTGGGCTTGGAGGTAGACGAGGAAGACTTGGCGGAAGTCACGCACCGTCTCAATGTAATCGTGGCCGGGGTGGAGCGGTTCTCGCATACGGGATTGGACTCCGTAGACCCCGTACCCTTTCCTCCGCTTGAAGAGGCGCGCCATGAACAGTAGCCGCCTCACCGAGTTGACCGCCTCTCAGCTTGCCGTTCTCATCGCTGGCAAAGAGCTCTCCCCCGTCGAGGTGACCCAGGCTTACCTGGAGCGCATAGACGACATCAACCCGAAGCTCAACGCTTTCATCACCGTGTGCGCTGAAGAGGCGATGCAGGCAGCCCAAGAGGCGGAACGGGCGGTGGTAAACGGCGATTCACTGGGGCCTTTACACGGGCTGCCCCTGGCCGTGAAGGACCAGTTTGAGACCAAGGGCATCTTGACCACGGCCGGGTCACACATCCTGGCGGACTACGTGCCGGACCACGATGCTACCGTCATAGCCAGGGCCAGAGACGCCGGCGCGATTCTCATTGGCAAGCTCAACATGACGCAGTTCGCCGCGGGCGGTGGCGACCCCTACCCCTTCGGCGAAGCGCGCAACCCCTGGAACACGGAGCGCACCCCCGGTCTTTCCAGCAGCGGCTCCGGCATCGCTATTGCTGCTTCGCTTGCCGCGATAACCCTGGGCGAAGACACGGGCGGTTCTATTCGCATGCCCGCATCGGTCAACGGCATAGTGGGGCTGCGCCCCACCTGGGGCCGCGTCAGCCGCTACGGCATGCTCCCCTTCTGCTGGTCCATGGACACCGGCGGGCCTATGACTCGCACCGTTGAAGACACTGCCCTGGTGATGAACGCCATCGCAGGATACGACCACAACGACCCGCAGACCTCCAAACTCCCCGTCCCCGATTACACCGCATCGTTGACCGGCAATCTAAACGGCGTCCGAATTGGCGTGCTCAAGGAGCTTATGCAAAAAGAGGCCGCGCACCAGGACGTGTTCAATGCCGTGACCGCCGCGGCAACCCGGCTTGAAGAGATCGGAGCCTCCGTCGAGGAAGTCTCGCTTCCCGGAGTGAACGACGTCGCCATCGTAGCGGCGGCTATTTCCGAAAGCGACGGCGCTTTTGTGCACCGGGAGTGGCTGCACACCAGGCCGGGCGATTACGGCCAGAACACCCGCCGACGCCTCATCGCGGGCAGCCTGATACCCGCCCAGATTGTGCACAAGGCGGCAAGGATACGCACCCTGTTCCGGCAAGAGTGGCAAGGTTTATTGGAGCGGTTCGATGCGCTGGTCAGCCCCACCATGCTCAACTCGCCTGGCAAGATAGAGCACGTGGACGGGGTCAATTCTCGTGAAGAGGCGGAACTCCGGTTCGGACATCGCGGCAGCGTCACGTTTCCCGCCGCTTTTCTAGGCGTGCCCGCGCTGTCGGTGCCCTGCGGCTTCGACTCGGACGGCCTGCCTATTGGCTTTCAGATCATGACGGGCCACTTTGAGGACGGCATGGCGCTGAGGATAGGCCACGCTTACCAGGAGAGCACGGAGTGGCACACCATGAGGCCGGACGTATAGCCATGACCCAGTTATTCTTTGGCACTGGCAAGTACACCTATGAGATCATAGACCCGTTCGGAACGTTGCCCGATGGCATGACCTGGGGCAACGTGAGCCACGTGGCCGTGGACTCCAAGGACAGGGTCTACGCCTTCCAGCGCAAGGACCCGCCCATAGTGGTCTTCGATAGCGACGGTAATTTTCTGGATAGCTGGGGCGACGGCCAGCTAATAGATGCCCACGGTATCTTCTTCACTCCGCAGGACGACCTGTTTCTGGTGGACAGGGACATGTACGAGGTCCTGAAGTACACCACGCAAGGAGAGCCGCTGCTCCGCATTGGAGTCAGGGGAAAGTCGGCGTTGCAAGAGCCGTTCAACCATCCCGCCGACGTAGCCGTGTCGCCTAGCGGCGACATCTACGTGGCGGACGGCTACGGCAACTCCATGGTGCACAAGTTCTCCCCCAACGGTGAACTCGTCCTTTCTTGGGGCGCGCCCGGCGTAGAGCTCGGCCAGTTCACCACGCCCCACGGCATCTGGGTGGACGGAGAGTCGAAAGTTTACGTAGCCGACCGGGAGAACAACTGCGTCCAGGTCTTCGACGGGGATGGAAACTTCATCACCAGTTGGGGCAACTTCTATCATCCCATGGATATCTGGGCGGACAAGCACGATATCTTCTACGTCACGGACCAGGTGCCCCGGTTTACGGTGCTGGATAGAGACGGCAACATACTGGCGCGGGGCCGCGCCCCAAACGCAGGCCACGGCATCTACGGCGACTCGCAAGGCAACCTGTACCTGGCGGCCAGCCTGCGCGGCATAGTCAAAATGGCAAGGTTGCAGAGCTAGGGGAGGATCATGACCCGACTACTGTTTGGCACCGGCGATTACATATATGAGGTAGTCCAGCCCTTTGGAAAGCTGCCCGCCGGGATGGAGTGGGGAGTGATCAGCCGCGTCGCCGTCGATTCGCAGGGACGCGTCTACGTGTCGCGGATGGCCAATCCTCCCATATTGGTCTTCGACAGCGAGGGCAGCTACCTGGCAGGCTGGGGCGGCGATTCCCTGGTGGACCCGCACGGCATGCTCTTCACCGCCAACGACGAGTTGATCGTCTGCGATAGGGACGCCCACCAAGTGCTGAAGCTCAACCTGGAAGGCGAGGTACTGCTCAGAATAGGCGACCGCTCACAGGCCCACTGGCAGGCGCCGTTCAACCACCCCGCCGACGTTGCCGTGTCAAGCAGCGGCGACATCTACGTGGCCGACGGCTACGGCAACTCCGCGGTGCACCGGTTTTCAGGTGAAGGAAAGCACCTTCTGTCCTGGGGCAAGCCCGGAACCGGGCCGGGAGAGTTCAGCACGCCGCACGGTATATGGGTCGACGACGAGTCCAGGGTCTACGTGGCTGACCGTGAGAACAGCCGCGTCCAGATCTTCGATGAAGACGGGCGCTACCTCAGCGAGTGGATAGACCTGTATCACCCCATGGACATCTGGATGGACGGCGACGGCGTGGCCTACGTCTCCGACCAGACGCCGCGGTTCAGCGTGCTCAGCCCGGACGGAGAGCTCCTGTCGCGGGGCAAAGCCCCCGATGCAGGGCTGGGCCTCTTCGGCGACTCCAGGGGAGACCTCTATTTGTCGGGCACCTTCCCAGGAGCCGCGCCCGTATCCAACGGCATCGTCAAGTTCATCCGGCAGTAGGATACTCGTTCCTAGAACCAGTCCCTACGGAAAGTCTCGAACGGCACGTACGGCGGCTTGGCCGCATGTGGAATCGGCAGCCTGACCGGGCCTCCCTCTCGCGACGGCAGATAGACCGTTGCCGTGCCTGGGGCCTGCTCCTCGCCCACCTGGTTATTGCCGCTTATGCGTATGCCCACGGCGTAGTACTCGTGTTCACCCGGAACTCCGCCGTCCTCGCCCTTCTCGGTGACCTTGTACTTCTTCACCACTTCTCCGGTGTAGGTGGTCACGTCCGAGTAGAAGACCGGCCTTCTCAAGCTGGCCTGCTGCCTGCGAATAAACCCGTCATCGCCCATCCAGTTGGTGAGCAGCTGCTGGGGGAACTGGCAGCGCTGCAACCCGAAATCGAAAGGCAGCGGCTGCGTGCGATACGGCGAAAGCACCGCGTCCTCATGCTCGTTGCCGGGCGTCCACGGCCAGTACGTATTGGGATGGATGCGGGCGCGTCCGGGCCACCGACGCATATTGTGATAAGCACGCTCAAAGCTGTAGACGTCTCCGTCCATCTCTTCACCGGCGGAAGCGGCGTAGGTGAGGAAGTGATAGGCAAGCTGGTCCTGCAGCGTCCACGGCGGCAGAATCACCGGGCCCAACCGTTCCCCAACTTCAACGTCCTCCCAATAGAGCGTTTCGGCTCCACGGCGGAACTTGTTCTGCATCGTATCGACGATCTCCTCGATGTCATCCGCGCTGTAGCTGGAAGCGCCGCGTTCGTAGAGCATGCGCTCACCAAGGCGCTTGGGGTCCATCGACCTGCCGCCGCCCATGGTTGCGGTGGGCACCTGTATCTGCGTGGAGTAGACCTTGCCCAGGAGGTCTCCGTGGTAGTCCCAGTAGTTCAGCTCGGTGATGAGAAAGAGGAGAGCGCCCTTTGAACCCTGCTTCTCCACAAGCTCGCTGGGCACCTTGGTCGTGCGGAACTTGGAGCCCACCCTGATGGCGTCGAAGAACTCAAACGCGGTGCCCGAGTAGAAGTTGGCCACCGGATATCCCTCCGGCCTTCTTGCGCCATGGCCGGTGGGGTAGCGAATGGTGGAGACCACCACGCCCGGAGCAATCTGGCAGCCGTAGCGGGTTCTCCTTCCGTACTCAGGGTCCGTGTAGAGGGGGTTATCGTCGCCCAGGTTTCTGGCAAATGCCGTGATAGACTGGGAATCCAAGCGCAGCGCCGCTTCAAAGGGAGGCGGCCCCTGCTCGAAGGGAGCGGGCGGCCAGGGCGGGATATGCTCCATAATCTCCTCGCCTATTTGCGCCCTGGACTTTTCTATGTACTCCGCAACAGCTTCTTCAAACGACTGACTAGAGGTTACAGTCATGCTCTTCCTCCCCCGTCCTTACCGCACGGACTAGATAGCGCGATTATATTTTTCCCTTTGGGGGGTGTCAAAGTAAGCTCAGGCGGTGGGCTGCCCAAGCAGTTTCCACGACCCGGACCGCCCCATGTTGTAACGGCCGTCCACCTCTATTATTAGGGGCACCATCAAGTCCAGGAGGTTGGCCCGGCTCAGAGGCCCGCAGTCCACGGCGCGAAAGCCCAGGTCTTCTATCAGTGAGGCCACGACCTCCTTTGCCTCGCTATCGTCGCCGCAGAAGAAGACGTCCCGAACCAGGCCGGTAGCGGGATCGGTGGGTTCCCCCAGCGTACCGTGGAAGGTGGCCTTGAAGGCGGGAATCACCCTGGCCCCCGCGCCGATGGCCGCAGCCGTGCGCTGCGCGCCGGAACCCTCTGACGGCAGGTTGTCCATGGGATTCGTGATGTCGATGACAATCTTCCCCTTGAGCAGATCGCGGATGGGAGCTACGACCTCTATGACTGAGCCGTTCGGCACACCGATGACCACTACTTCTGCGTCGCGGACGGCATCCGCGTATCCGGCAATCCCGGCGCCAATCCGCTCGGCGGCTGCTCTATTTCCACCGGGGTCCCTTGAGCCAAAGGTCACCTGGTGCCCCGCTTTGACCCAGCCCGGGGCAAGGCCTGTGCCCATGCGTCCCGTACCCAATATGGCGATGTTCATGTCGCCTCCTTTGTGTTCCGTGTTCCGCTTAGCATAGCGGAATTGCTTGCAATCGTTTAGGGGTAGAGCCGGTTTCACCCCGGTTGGGCACTATTTTTCAATTTGGTATATAATCCTCTTTTCGAAATCCGTAACTCTTTTACAAATGGTGTACCTTGGCTCTGCTCAGCCTCCGCTTCGTGCCTGACCCCATCCTGCGTGAAAAGGCAAAGAAGATACGCAACATCGACAAGTCGATCCAGCGTCTGATCGACGACATGCTGGAGACCATGCCGCATGAAAACGGCGTGGGCCTTGCCGCCAACCAAGTCGGCGTGCTGCAGAAGGTGGCCGTGATCCAGACCCCGGAGATGGAGGAGCCGCTGGTGCTTATCAATCCGGAAGTGGTGGAGCGAAAGGGCGAGCGCGAGGTCGACGAGGGTTGCCTGAGCATACCGGGGTACCGTGGAGAGCTGATTCGCTCCGTAACGGTAAAGGTGCGGGCTCTGGACAGGAACGGCAAGCGCTACACCGTGAAGGCGGAGGACCTGCTGGCGCAGGCGCTGGAACATGAGATCGACCACCTGAACGGCATTCTCTACATAGACCACCTGGAAAGCCCTGACAAACTGTACAAGCTGGAACCCAAGGATTACGAAGAGACCGAAGAGGTTGAATCCGCCGGTTCCATGGCAACCGCTGAAAGCGCAAGTTGATGCGGGGCCATACACTGAATAAGCCCGCTTTTGCAATGAAACCGTTGAGCGCCCAGGCCAAATCGCTAATCCGGCGAGTCATAGCCCTGATTCCTGAAGCGGAGGAGCCTCACGCCGTGGGCGGCTTCCTGCGCGACTCGCTGCTGGGCAGGTCCACCAACGACCTGGATATAACCGTGCGCGGAGACGCCATGGAGGTGGCCCGCCGCTTGGCAGATGAGATGGGAGGGTCGTACGTGGCGTTGGACCAGCCGCACCAGATAGCCCGCGTGGTTCTGCAAAGCGAGGGCGAGTGGTGGATAGACCTGGCTTCCCTGCAGGGCGATAGGGAACAGGACCTGGCGAGGCGGGACTTCACTATCGACGCCATGACCGCGCCCCTGTCCGGCCTCCTGGAAGAAGGGTGGTCGGAGTCCCTGCTAGATCCGTTCAATGGCAGGGAGGACATCTCGAACGGTGTCATCCGCGCCGTAGGAGACGGCGTCTTCCAAGAGGACGCCATACGCCTGCTGCGAGCGGTGCGACTGCGGGCTTCCCTGGGATTCGACATCGAAGACGAGACGTCTCGACTCATCCAGCGTGACGCGCCGTTGCTCAATAAGGTGTCGGCAGAGCGGGTGCGGGACGAGTTCCTCGCCATACTTGCATCCGGAGACGCCGTGGAGCACGTATACCTTATGGACGAGATGGGGTTGCTTTGCCGTGTGCTCCCCGAACTTGAAGAAGGCCGTGGCGTGACTCAGCCCAAGGAGCACTACTGGACCGTGCTGGAGCACAATATAGAATCGGTGAGGATGGCGGAGGGCCTGCTGACCCGTTCCCTAAAGCCTGATTGGATACTGGACGAAGTGCCCTGGGACGGCAAACTGGAAGGACATTTTGCTGAAGCGGTCTCCGACGGGCATACCCGGGGCACGTTGCTCAAGCTCACCGCGCTGCTGCACGACGTGGCCAAGCCGGCGACCAAGATGGTGACGCCGGAGGGGCGGACGCGCTTCTTCGGACACCCGGAACAGGGAGCGGAGACGGCAAGGAAGGCGCTGGGCCGCCTCAGGTTGAGCCGCCGCGGCAGGGAGTTGGTGGCAGTACAGGTGGAGCACCACCTGAGGCCGAGCCAGTTGAGCCAGAAAGGCGAGATGCCGACTCAGCGCGCCGTGTACCGGTTCTTCCGCAGCCTGGGAGACGCATCGATCGATACCCTCTATCTCAGCCTGGCGGATTACCTGGCGGCGCGGGGACCGCATCTGGAACAAGAGGAGTGGAAGGACTACACGAAAGTAATACGCCAAGCGCTGGAAACCGGCTTGCACCAAGAAGAAGAGGTATCCTCTCCCCGGTTAATAGACGGACACGAGGTGATGGATGCGCTGGGACTCAAGCCGGGACCAATGCTGGGAAAGGTGCTGAACGTGGTAGAGGAGGCCCAGGCCACTGGAGAAATCGCCAGTAGAAAGGAGGCTCTTGCTCTGGCAAGAGAGGTAGCCTTAGCTGGTAGAATAGAAGGCGACTATGCGTAGAGTAGGCATCTGGCGGATTCTTGTCATCATTGCGGTCATTGGGATATCCGCGTACTCGCTGACGTTCCAGAACATAGACATCCGTGTTCTGGAGAACCGTTTCGAGCGCGGCAGCGACGCTATTCTGGGAATGCGCCTGGGACTTGACCTCCAGGGAGGCAGCCACCTGGTCTACCAGGCCAGGGGCTTGAAAGAGCTGACCATCACCTTCGAAGAACCGGTGTCCGACCTGGAAGCCGTGACTGCCGTGTTCAACGACATAGGCAACACGGAGGCATCAGTCCGTCAAGGCAGCGAGGACAACGTCGTCATAGTGCGGGTGAACACCATAAACCCAGCCATCTTGGACGACCAGGACATCATCCGCGACGCGTTGGGCGAGCAGATAGCCCTGGTAGACACGATAACCATCCAGGACATAGCGGCCAATCCGACCACAGACCAGATGGAAGGGGTCCTGGACACCATCGCCCGCCGCATCAACCCGTTTGGCGTGACCGAGCCGGTGATCCAGCTGATGGACAACAACCGGGTGCTTGTGCAGTTGCCCGGAATTCGCGACGTGGAGGAGGTGAAAAGGCTGATAGGGCAGACGGCGCGCTTGGAGTTCAAGGAGCGCAGCTGCCTACAGGTCACCCCCTTGACGCTGCCCAGCGGAGAAGTGGTTTACCCCTGCGAGCTTCCCGACAACCACGTTGACCAGGAAACGGGGCTGACCGGAGAGGATCTGGCGCGGGCCTACGCCGGCACGCACCAGACCAATGGTAAGCCCATTGTGAATGTACAGTTCAACTCCCGGGGTACGCGTCTCTTCGCGGACTTGACAACGCGGCTGGCGGGAACCAACGACCGCTTTGCGGTGTTCCTTGACGAAGAGGAGATAGTGGCGCCGGTGGTGAACCAGCCCATCCTGGCGGGAGCCGCCTTCATAGAAGGGCCTACCTTCACACCGGAACGGGTGCACACCATAGCCATTCAGCTCGAATCGGGTAGGCTGCCCATTCCCATCGAGGTCGTGCAGCAGCAGGACGTCGACGCGGTCCTCGGAGCGGAGTCGCTGCGAAAGAGTCTGATCGCGGGGGTAGCGGGGCTATGCCTTGTGCTGCTGTTCATGGTGATGTACTACAGGATGGCCGGTGTGGTAGCCGCTGTGGCCCTGCTCATCTACACGGCGGCGGTGCTCACCGTATTCAAGTTAGTGCCCGTAACGTTGACTCTGGCCGGTGCGGCTGCGTTCATTCTATCGATTGGAATGGCGGTAGACGCCAACATCCTGATATTCGAAAGGATGAAGGAAGAGCTGCGCTTGGGCAGGACGCTGACCTCCGCCATTGACATAGGATTCAGCCGGGCCTGGACTTCCATCAGGGACGGCAACGTGTCCACGCTCATCATCTGTGCCATCCTGTTCTGGTTCGGACAGCGTTTGGGCGCCAGCCTGATAGCCGGGTTTGCCCTCACCCTTGCCATTGGGGTGACGTTGAGCATGTTTAGCGCGTTGACGGTGAGCAAGACTCTGCTCAACCTGCTTAACTTCTCGCTGCTGGGCCGGCGCAGAGCGATATTCAGTCCTGAGAAGCTGCCCAAGACAAGCACGGCGGTAGTCCGTGCAACTGACGATGGAGGCGACAGCTAAATGAACATTGTAGGCAAGCGCCGCTGGTTCTATTTGCTGTCGGCGATAATACTGATTCCGAGCATCATCTCTCTGATCATTCCGCCGTCGCTGTTCCTGGGCATAGAGTTCACCGGCGGCTCGACTATCAGCGTGGCATTCCAGGAGGACGTGGCTGAACAGGATGTGAGGGACGTGCTGTCCCGTCTGGACCATGCCGAGGCGATAGTGCAGCCGTCAGGCGGGGGAGAGTTCTTCATCCGGGTGTCGCGCCTGCGCGAGGGAAGCGTGGAGCAGGGCATCACGTCGGAGCGCGAGATCATACAGGAGGCGTTCGAGGAACTCGCGCCAATCAGTATCATGGACGTTGCCTCGGTTTCAGGTGTGGTGGCGGCGGACACCGTACGCAACGCCTTCATAGCCGTGGTGGTGGCGGCCTTTGCCATTCTGCTCTACATCACGTGGGCCTTCCGGCAAGTGCCCAACCCGTTCCGCTACGGCGTGGCGGCCATAATAGCGCTGGTCCACGACGTGCTGATTGTCGTTGGCATCTTCTCCATACTGGGCAAAGCGATCAACCTGGAAGTGAACGCTATGTTCATCACCGGTCTGCTGACAATCATCGGCTACAGCGTCAACGACACCATTGTGGTCTTCGACCGTATCAGGGAGAACGTGGCGCGATTGCCCGCGGAACGGCTGGAGAGAAACGTGAACACCAGCCTACTGGAGACGCTGGGACGATCGCTGAACACCAGCGTGACATTGCTGATCACGGTGCTGGCGCTGTTGCTGCTTGGCGGCGAGACCATTCGCAACTTCCTGCTTGTGCTGCTCATAGGCTTGGTCTCAGGCACTTACAGCTCCATCGCCATAGCCAGCCAGGTGCTGGTCTCCTGGGAATCGGGCGAGTTGGGCCGTACCATACGCCGTCTCAGTCCGTTCCCGGCTAGGTCTCGCGCCTAAACCAACTCAGAGCACGGTAACCGGGTCAACGTCCACAACCCAGCCGTCCTGCAAGGTGGCCTTGTCCAAGACCTTGTCTAGCAACAGGCGCGGCTCCTGCCCTCGCAGCAGGATGTGCCAGCGGTAACGCCCCCTAACCCGCGAGTTGTAGGCCGGGGCCGGTCCCAGGACGTCTACCTCAGTCATTGCCCAGTCTGTACGCTCCTTGCGTAGGAGCCTTCCCAGCCGCTCCGCTTCGCGCTGACTCCGGGCAGGGTCAAAGTGAGTGTAGATGAGCCTGATCAAGCGGGAGTACGGAGGCATCCTCTGCGCTCTGCGGAAAACGGCCTCCTGCTCATAGAAGGAGGCGTAGTCCTGCCGGGAGGCCAGCGCCACGCCGTAGTGGTGCGGGCTGTAGGTCTGCACCAGTGCGGTGCCCTGCTCCGGCCCGCGTCCGGCGCGTCCCGCGACCTGGCAGAGCAGCTGGAATATCCTCTCTCCGGCTCGGAAGTCCGGTAGATGAAGCCCTATATCGGCAAGGACGGCGCCTACCAGGGTGACGGACGGGATGTGCAGTCCCCTGGCCACCATCTGGGTGCCCACCAACACCTGGGCCTCACCTTTAGCAAAGCGATCCAGGATGGCCTCGTGGCCGACCTCATCGGCGGCGTCCCTATCCCATCGCAAGGAGGAAACCCCGGGTAGGAGCGCTTCCAGCTCTTTGACAACGGTCTGTGTGCCAAGCCCCAGGTGGCGAATGCGGCTGAGCCGGCAGTTTGGGCAGCGCGACACCGTTCTGGAGCGACGGCTGCACTGGTGACATACCAGCCTCTCCGGAGAGGTATGGTAGGTAAGCGGGGTATCGCAGCTGCGGCACCGCATTACGTGCCCGCAGTCGCGGCACTGCACAATGCCGGCCGCGCCGCGGCGGTTGAGGAAGAGGATGGCTTGATTGCCCTCCTGGACAACGCGGCGCAGGCCGTCTTGCAGAGCGCGGCTGAAGATGCTGCGGTTGCCGTCCCTCAATTCCTGGCTCATGTCGACAATCCTCACTCCGGCCAGGGTGCTGCTCGGGCCAATGCGGTGCGGCATCCACAAAAGGCGCAGGCGGCGTCCGGTGAGGGCGCGGTGATAGCTGACCACGTCCGGGGTTGCGCTGCCCAGAACCAGGACGGCCTTGGACGCCTGGGCCATGCGCATTGCCACGGTGCGCGCGTGATAGCGGGGTTCCGGGTCCTGCTGCTTGTATGTCCATTCGTGCTCCTCATCCAGCACTATGAGGCCGAGGGGTTTCAGGGGCGCGAAGAGGGCGCTGCGCGAGCCTATCACGACGTCGAATTGACCCTGGTGGATTCCCCACCAGGCGCGCCGGTGCTCGGCCTGCGAAAGGCGGCTGTGTATGACGGCTACGCGGCCCGGGAACCTGGCTCGGAACCTCTGCACCATCTGCGGAGTCAGCGATATTTCCGGCACTAGGAGTATGGCTTTCCTACCGCTTTCAAGGCAACGGGCCAGCGCCTGCAGATAGACCTCCGTCTTGCCGCTGCCGGTAACGCCCTGGAGAAGAAACGCCTCGTGCCTGCCCTGGGAGATGGCCGAGTTTATGCTCGCCAGCGCTTCCGCCTGGTGGGGGCTGGGCATTAGAAACGTCTCCGGCGTCTGGGACGGCTCCGAGTCCGCGGCGGCTGAGCCCGTTGCTCTGAAGCCGCGCCACTTCCAGGCGCGGCCCACCTCTCCCCGGCTTATGAGCCTATCCAGGACACGCCTCTCCTCCACACTTAGGGCGCGGCGCACCGAGCTTTCCTGGGCAAGACCGGTTCGGCCCTTGAACTGCGGGAGCAGGCGCGATGCAAACTCACTATCGAACTCTTGCAAAGCGTCTTCCGCAGGCTTTTCGAGATAGGCTACCGTGCGGCTTCGGAAGCCCGGAGGCAGCATGAGGCCGACGGCGGAGTACAGCGATGCCATGTAGTAACCGGCTATCCATGCGGCGAGATCCAACTGCTCTTGGCTGAGGAGGACGCCGGCAGGATCGGAGGCGTTGATGGGTCGGACGGGGTCCACGTCGGTGCTGCGGCTGAGCCTGAAGACGACGCCATCGGCCATGCGGGGTCCAAAGGGAACCTGCACCATCTGGCCGGGAGAGACGGACATCCCATCCGGCACGGAGTAGGTGAAGGTGCGCACGTCCCTGACCGGGGCGTCCACGGCCACTTCAGCGTAGGGAAACTGAGGCATCGATACCTCCGGTGAGTCTCCTACGATGATAACCGAGGCAGCGGGTTGGAGGTAAGCAAGAAAAGTCGGAGAACCCTAGCTATTAGAGAAAGGCTTCTCCAGGAAGGCTAAAAGCGGCGGCGCTCTTTGATGCGGGCCGCCCTACCGGTGCGTCCCCTCAGGTAGTACAGCTTGGCCCTTCGTACGTCGCCGTGGCGCACCACCTGCACGCTGTCCAGCCTGGGCGAGTAGACGGGGAACGTCCGCTCCACGCCGATGCCGTGAGTGACGCGGCGCACGGTGAAGGAAACCCCGGGTCCCCTGCCCTGCCGGCGAATCACGACACCTTCAAAGATCTGGACGCGTTCGCGTTCTCCCTCTCGGATGCGCATGCCGACTCGCACGGTGTCGCCGGGGCGGAACTCCTGGACTTTGGGGTTCGGTTCTACGGGTACTACGGTTTCGATGTTCATAGGAATCCGATGGCTAAAATGACAACTGGTCTAGTTTATAGCGAAAGGCGGTTGCTGTAAAGATGAGCGGTGGGACAGAGAGAAGTGCGTATAATATATTTGATCGGGCGTGTCTGAGGAGGGTCACATGAACATCGACGACTTGAAGACGCTCTACGAGTACAACTACTGGGCCAACGCTCAAATCTTCCGTTCAGCGCAAAAGGTGACTAAAGAGCAGTTCGAGGCGACGGCGAGCTTTCCACACGGCGGGCTGTGTGGAACGTTGCGTCATCTGATAAGCGGCGAGACCGTTTGGCGGGCCCGTTTTGAAGACACCGCCGTTGTGCGCTTGGATGCGACGCTATACTCCACGCTCGAAAGCCTGGAAACCCGGCGGCACGATGAAGAAAAGGCCATGCGGAGTTACCTGACAGCCCTCACCGACGAGGACCTGGCGATGCACTACGGCCAATCCAACTGGCCGCCGCAAGTCCGGGCGGTAAGGGGAGAGGAGTCTCTCCTCTGGCACTACCTGGTGCACGTTGTGAACCACGGCACGCAGCACCGCTCTGAAGCCGCAGCGCTCCTCACGGAATACGGCCAGTCGCCGGGTGATCTAGATTTCGTGGTCTTCCTTGAGGCGACAGGTTAACGCCATCCATCGTTGTCAAGACTATTCTTGACAACCCGACGCCTGTACCCCACAATGGAATGTACACAAGGGAGGTACATCATGGTTGCCACACGCGAGAAGTTTTCCAGCCAGGCAGCGCCGGAGCTGCTTTCGGCCATGCGCGAGATCGCCCGCATCGAGGGCCGCCATCTACAGGCGGTGCTGGAAGACGCCATGAACAGCTACATCGAAGCCCGAAGCCAGCAGAACGTCCGGCCCGAGGTGATGGCCCACTTCCATGCCAGCCTGGAGAGAAACCGTCGCCTGGGTGAACTGTTGGCCAAGTCGTGAATCGCGACTTTCCAACGACGGAAGAGGTCGTGGCCATACACGACACGGCAATCCACGAGTTCGGAGGCTCCATGGGCTTGCGGGACATGGGAGCATTGGAATCCGCGCTCCTGCGCCCCCAGATGGGCTACTACGACGGCATTATAGAAGAGGCCGCCGCTATGTTGGAGAGCCTGGCTATGAATCACCCCTTCGTGGACGGCAACAAGCGGACCGCCTTCTACGCCACCGACACGTTCCTGCGCAAGAACGGTCACTTCATCGACTGCGACAACGACGAGGCGTATGCGTTCTTCATACGGCTCTTCGAAACCAACTCGTTCCGCTTTGCTGAACTGAAAGTATGGCTGGATGAGCACGTCAAGCCGCTGCCGGGGTCGTAGAAGCACAGAGGACGGCATGGCTACTGAAAGAGACCCCAACGACCCGGTACTGAAGGCTTTGCTAGAAGCGCCTGAAGATGACGAACCGCTTTCCAAAGATGAGGAGCAAGCCATCAACGAGTCTGCGGAAGAGTTGAAGAAGGATCCGAGCCGGTGATCTTGGAGAAATGCATCTCCAATTCATCACCATCAATGAGGGTAATCCGCTTCCACTGGGCAAACGCTTGGGCGTCTTGGGTGAACGTGCTTGTGGTAACTAGAAAACCCTCCGCTATCTCAGGGTCATCTGAGACTACACCAAAGAGCTCCCGCACTGCACTTACTCCCACAGGACTGCTGTACCGCTTGCACTGAACAACAACCCGTGCTTGTCCTAATCCTCCTTGCAGGCCGTCTAGGTCTATGCCTCCGTCCCTCGACCTTTGGGTTACTGATAGGTTATATCCAAATGCATTGAACAGTCTGCAAACGGCATCCTCAAACTCATCCGGTGTCATCTGCTCAAAGCTCTTGCCGTCTACCTTTGTTGTTTCATCCTCAACTTTGTCCTCTTCTTTGGCCTCAGCCTCCTCCTCAAGCTCAAAGAGATTAAAGTTAGCTATTGCTTCGAGGTCTATCGCTGGGCGTTCTCTATCTCGTTTCCGTGCTTCTCTGATGTAGTTTTCACGGCTCTCGTCCAAGCCATCGTAGATAGCCTCCCTACGCCTCCTGTATCCTCTGTCTTCCCAGTATATGTAAGCTAGTGCCAAGATTATCACTAGTGGTGCCATTACTATCAAGAGGAACACTAAGAGTCCCGCATCGTCTGAACCACTACTCAAAGCATCCTCCTATCCAACCTTCACAGTGTATTAGCTCTCCCATGCGACTTAGCAGAGTGCTCGAACATGTCCTCCACTGTCATCTTCCTGTCGCTGAACCAGAGCCTGTAGACGCAATCGCCTACTTTACAGTTTGCCGTGTTTCGTGACTCAGTGTTCTCCACTTCATCGTTGTCTTTTTGCTTGGGCTGCGCCTCCGTCTCTTCTTCGTCACTAGCTTAGTGGCTTGCTCTTTCCTCTGCAATTCTTTCTTTCCATTTCTCGTATACTGAGCTTCCGTTTTGGCAATGTAATTCTTTGGGATCAAGGCCATAAACGCCATCCTTCATAGTGGCCTACCCCTAGCTACCCCTCCCACCCAATCTCCTGTAAGAACTCCCTGTCCTCCTCGGAAAGGTCTGCCTTCTTCAGCAGGTCCGGCCTTCGTTCCAGGGTGCGTTGCAGCGACTGCCGTCGCCGCCACCTGTCCACGGCCTGGTGGTCGCCGGAGAGCAGCACCTCAGGAACGCTCCAGCCGCGGAACTCGGCGGGGCGGGTGTACTGCGGGTGCTGCAGCAAGCCGGAGGCATGCGAATCAGCAGCCGCCGATTCCTCCGAGCCCAGCACGCCGGGCAGCAGGCGGGCCACGGCATCTATGACCACCATGGCGGCGAGCTCACCGCCGGTGAGCACAAAGTCACCGATGCTCAGCTCCTCGGTGGCCAGATGATCCCTTATCCGTTCGTCGAACCCCTCGTAGTGGCCGCAGATCAAGGCGAAACGCTCCTCTCCAGCCAGGCGCTCCGCATCGGCCTGCCGGAAGACCCTGCCCTGGGGCGTGAGCAGCACCACGGGACATTGTGGAGGCGCGCCGAGAAGTGACTCGACCGCCTGGAACAGCGGTTCAGGCTTGAGCACCATGCCGGGGCCGCCGCCGTAGGCATAGTCGTCCACGGTATGATGGCGGTCGCTGGCGTGGTCACGGAAGTTGTGCAGATCTACGCTGAGCAGGCCGCGCTCCACGGCACGACCCAGAATGCTGTCCTGCAAGGGCCCCTGGAACATCTGGGGAAAGAGCGTGAAGACGTCGATTCGCATGGCGGCTAACGGCCGGACAGCGCCCGGCGAAGCTCATCCGGCGCCGGAACCGGCCTCCCGCTCTCCAAGCTCACGGTTACAAAGGTCATGCTGCCGGTTGCGGCGACTGTTCCGTCCTCCTTTTCCGCTGCGTAGCGGAGCGTGACCGACGTATTCCCCACCCTCTCCACGCTTACCCCCATCTGCAGCAGTTCGTCATGGAGGATGGGGACTTTGAAGTCGCAGCTTACGTGCACCCTGGGCAGGTCGTAACCCATTTCACGGAAGCGGGCGCTGGTGAACCCCAGGGAACGCATGAACTCGCTTTCCGCCACCTCGAAGAAGCGGAACATGGCGGTGTAATGTATCCTCCGCGATGCATCGGTATCAACCCAACGAACGCGGACCTGCTGGCGAAAGCTAGGCGGTCTCTCTACTTCTCTCATCCTGCACTCCTAAACAAGGTACCAGTCGAATCTGCCCAGGCCAACCCCCAAAGCAAGGAGGACCCCGTACCACCAGTGGAAGCTCGCCGATTGCCTGAGGCCGGTGAGGAAGGCGGGACGGTCGTTGCCGTGTCGGAGCGTGCGCCAGGCTTGGTAAGCCCTTGGCAAGGCGAGGAACGGCAGGAGCAGCAGAAGCCCCATACCGCCAAAGATAGCGAGTGCTACGGGCAGGGCGAATCCCGCCGCCACCAAAACGGTCCAGAACAGCCGGCCAAAGGGACGCCCCCACAGGGTGACCGGGGTGCTTTTTCCGGCTCCCATGTCCTCTTCCCTATCCCGCAAGTCGTTGGCGACTAGGATGGCGGTGACCGTACAGCCCACGGCGGCGGCAAGCAGCAACGACTCCACGGTCAATGCCTGCGTGTGCACGTAGTAGGTGCCCATCACCATTATCAACCCCATGAAAACGAACACCATCGGCTGTCCGATGGCGTAGGCGCCCAAAGGCTTGGGGCCGCCCGCGTAAAGATAGGCGGCGGCCAGGCTTGCCAGGCTGACAGCCAGGATCGGCCAGCCGGTAACGGCCACGATGTAGAGGCCTGCGAGGGTAGCGAGGCCAAAGGAGGTCAGCGCGCCCAGCTTCACCGCCCGCTCCGAGAGCAGTCCCAGGGCTATCACCTTGTAGGGGGCTATCATCTTGCTCCCTTCCTCCACGCGCCCGTGGTCCGAATACTCATCGACAAGGTTGGCGCCCACCTGCACCAGAAGCGACGCTACCAGGACGAGGACGAACAACCCGGCGTCGGCCTGGCCTTCTCGAAAGGCCAGCGCGGAGCCAACGAGGACGGGCACTACGGATGCGGGCAGGGTGAAGGGGCGCGATGCCCTGTACCAGACACCCGGCTTGCTCCACAGCGAAGGGGTTGATGCAGCTCTTTGATCCACTTCTCGACGACCTACCAGGGATGATTCCGAAATCTAGCAAAGTCCGGAGCGCGCTTCTCCAGGAAGGCGTTGCTGCCTTCTCTACATTCGTCCGTGGTGTAGTAGAGCGCAGTAGCGCCGTGGGCCATATTCTGTATGCCGTAGACGTGGTCGGTGTCCGCGTTGAAGCCGTGTTTGAGAAACCTCAGTGCCGTGGGACTCTTCTCCAGCAGCTCCCGGCTCCACTCCATAACGGTGGATTCAAGCTCGGCCTGGGGCACCACGGCGTTGACCAGCCCCATGTTGAGCGCTTCCTCCGCCGGATAGCGGCGGCAGAGGTACCATATCTCGCGCGCCTTCTTCTCGCCGACGATGCGCGCCAGGAAAATAGCGCCGAACCCGGCGTCGAAGCTGCCGAACTTGGGGCCTATCTGCCCGAAGACCGCCCTATCCGAGGCGATGGTCAGGTCGCAGAGCACGTGGAGCACGTGCCCCCCACCGATGGCGTAGCCGTCAACCATCGCGATGACCGGCTTGGGAATCTCGCGGATCAGCCTGTGCAGGTGGGTGACCTGCAATCGAACGCCCCCGGCCTCGTCCTGGTAACCGCCTTCTCCGCGGGTCTTCACGTCGCCGCCGGTGCAGAAATTGCCGTTTTCACCGGTGAGCACCACGACGCCCACTTTGGTGTCGTTCCAGGCGTCCTGGAAGGCGTCCCGCATCTCGTCGATGGTCAGAGGGCGGAAAGCGTTGAGCACTCGCGGGCGGTTGATCGACACCTTCGCCACGCCGCCTTCCTTTGTATAGATGATGTCCTGGTAGTCGTCCATGGGTTCCTCCAAAAGTGGTTTAGATAGCTCCTGTATCGCGCAACCGTGTGACCTTGTCCCCGGATATGCCCAGCAAACCGTCCAATATCTCGGAGGTATGCTCGCCCAGGCCGGGTGAAGGCCCGGCGGGACCTGTGGCAGCTTGGCTGAAGTTGAACGGCGTATTGGCCACCTTCCAAGTACCCCTGGAGCTGTGCGGTATCTCGGCGATCATGCCGCGGTGGCTGACCTGTGCGTCTTGAGCCACGTCGGCGATGCTGTTCACCGGGCCGCAGGGAATGTCCGCCTCCGTGAGCGCCGACAGCCAGTGAGATGCGGCCTTTTGCAAGAACAGCTCATCCAGCATAGGAGCCAGTAGAGCATCGTAGCACCCCATACGGTCGCGGTTGGTCTGGAAGCGCGCGTCCGCGGCCAGGTCCGGGCGGTCTATAGCCTTGCAGAAGCGATGCCATACGGCGGGGTCGTCGCTGAGCAGGGCCACCACGAAGCTGCTATCACTGGCCTGGAATATCTGGAACGGCGCGGCGACGGGGTGCCTTGCGCCAATTGGGCCGGGGACTGCTCCCGTAGAGAAATAGCGGGACAGGGCGTTCTCCATCATCATCACCTGGCAGTCCAGCATCGATATGTCTATGTACTGCCCCTGCCCCGTGGCCTCGCGCTGGTACAGAGCGGCCAGTACGGAGAGAGCGGTGAATACTCCGGCGATGCTGTCTCCCAGGGATGCCCCGGGACGGGTCAGCGGGCCGTCCGGCTGGCCGGTAACGCTGATGAGTCCCCCCATGGCCTGCACCACAATGTCCAGGGCGGGACGCTGCGACTCCGGGCCGTCCTGCCCGAAACCTGAGATGGCGGCGTAGATTAGGCCCGGATGCAGGCTCTTTACGCTCTCGTACTCCAGTCCAAAGCGCGCCATGGTGCCCGGCACAAAGTTCTCGACCAGCACGTCGCAGTGAGGGAGCATGGAGCGGACCAGTTCCTGTCCCTCTTCCGAAAACAGGTTAACCGTGATACTTTTCTTACCCCGGTTGATGCTTATGAAATATGCGGCTTCATCATCTCCCACCAACGGCCCCAAGTTCCGTGCCGGATCGCCCTGTCCGGGGCGCTCTATCTTGATTACGTCCGCGCCCAAGTCGGCCAGGATCATGGTGCAAAACGGTCCGGCTAGAAGCCTGGTCAGGTCAAGGACTCGTACGCCGCTCAATGGTCCGGTCATTCCACTCCTCCAATCCGGTTTAAACATATGAAAGTAGAACGCGTTTCCTGGCAGGGTTTCTCCATTCCCTTCCGCAGGCCGTACGTTACCTCGCAGGGGGTATTCGACACACGGCACGGGCTTCTTCTGTTCCTCCACGGCGACGATGGTTCCATAGGCGTGGGGGAGGCCTCGCCGGTGGGGGCAGGCAGCCGTGAAGAGGTAGAGACCATTGGGGCGTTCCTTGGCGAAACGGCGCCGCGGCTCCTGGGAACCGAGCCGTCGGCCACGGAGAACCCTCCCCTGCCGCAGTGGAATGCGCCGCCCGTTCTGCGGTTCGGGATAGAGACGGCTCTCCTCGACCTGCAGGGCAAGGCGCTCATGCGCAACGCCAGCGAGCTGTTGAACGGAGCCGCCCGGTCCCTGCCGGTCAACGCTCTCATAGCAGCGGAAACGCCCGCAGAAGCCGCCGCGGAGGCCAGGGACGCAGCCGACGCCGGGTTCGGAACTGTCAAGCTGAAGGTGGGCCTCGAATCCGCAGAGCAGGACGAAGCCCTTGTCTCAGCGGTGCGACAGGCGGTTGGCGCGGAGATCAAAGTGCGCATAGACGCCAACCGCAAGTGGGGCCTGCCAGAAGCTATCGACGAGCTGCGCAGGCTGGAGCAGTACGACATCGAATACGTGGAGGACCCGCTTAAGGGGGACGATACGGCCAGCCTGGCCGAACTGCGACGCTCCATTGGGATTCCGGTGGCAATAGACGAAGCGCTGGGCGTCGCGGACGCAACGCAACTCCAGGCGTTGGCGGATAGCGCCGACGTACTGGTGATCAAGGCGGGACGGCTGGGCGGGCTTAAGGAATCGTTGGAGCTGATGCGGCTGGCCGAGGATAAAGGCAAGGGGCTGGTAGTGACCTCCTCATTGGAGTGCGGGGTCGGCCTGGCGGCCAGCGTCCACCTAGCGGCGACGCTGACGGCACACCCCTTTGCCCACGGGCTGGCCACGGGGTCGCTGCTTGAAAGCGACCTGCTTTCGGCGTCGTCACTGCCCTGGAGGGGCAGCGTGATGACTCCGGCTGGAATCGGCCTGGGCGTATCGCTGGACGGCAGCCTTCTTGAGAGATACGGCATAGACGTAGCGGGCTCCATCACCGGGAAGCCGCCGGGCTGAGGACTCCTTCCAGGAATCCGGTCACCGCGCCTTCGAAGATTTCGGGCTGTTCCAGGTGGACGGCGTGTCCGGCCCCGGCAACCGTTTCCAAACGGCTGGTCGGTATCGCCCTCCGCATTTCGCGAGCTATGCCGGTGAACTTTTCGTCTTCTTCACCGGCCACGAGCAGCGCCGGTGCAGTGATCTCTCCCAGCCGGTCATGCAGGGGTGGTTGAGCGCCGGTACCTACGCCCCTCAGGCTGTTGGCCAGCCCGCAAGGGTTGTTGCGCAGTCGCTGCGATCTCAAACCGTCGCGGATAACCGGGGGCAGGCGTTTCTGGCTCTGCCAAAGCGGGAGCGATTCCCAGTGCTCCACGAACCGCTGCACGCCAACCTCCGCTATCCAGTCGGCAAGCCCCTCGTCCTCACCGATGCGCTGTTGCCGCTCCTCCTCCGAGGCTATACCCGGAGAGGCGCTTTCTAGGACAAGCCCGGTAGTGCGTTCCGGCAGAGCGACGGCTGCGCTGAGCGCGATGCGCCCACCGAGTGAGTAGCCCAGCCATGCAACCCGTTCCAGGCCCAGCCGGTCGATGATCTCGGCCAGGGCCTGGACGTGGCGCTCCATGGTGTACATTCGGGAGTCCTGCGGAGAGTCCGATGCGCCGTGTCCGGGCAGGTCTACGGCGACCACTGTGAAACCGGTCCCGGCGGTCTCAGAAAACGACCGCCACGTTTGGACGTCGCCGGTGAAACCGTGGAGAGCCACCAGGGCAGGCCCCCGACCATCTATCTCTACGTTAAGCTCTGCCCCCTCAAGGGCGCTAAGGGCCAATCGAGCCAAGCTATCTTCCCCTCACCGCTTTGATTCCCGCGGACACCGTCTCCCACACCTCTCGATGCAGCGCCACGTTGCGTTCACGGTCGCCGGGCGCCTCTATGAGGGCAACGCCGTTGCCTGATAGGCTTTCCAGCACACTCCGGTCAAACGTTCCCCAGTCATTCGCCAGCGAATAGTCAAGGCCGTACATTTCAGCGGCGGCGCGGAAGGTCAGCCCGTGAGGTGTGCCAAAGTAAGTTTCGAAAACGTCTTGATAGTCCGCCTGGGGCAGGAAGGAGAATATGCCGCCGCCATTGTTGTTCAGCACGATTACGGTGGCGTCCAGGCCGTGTGCCTTGGCGGCCAGCAGCCCGTTCATATCGTGGTACAGCGAGATGTCGCCGATGACAAGCACAACCTTTTTTTGAGAAGCGGCGGCCACTCCCAAGGCGGACGAGACAACGCCGTCTATGCCGCTGGCGCCGCGATTGGCCATGAACTGGATTGAACGGTGGGTGGAACGAAAGAATGTGTCCATGTCGCGTATCGGCATGCTGTTGCCGGCAAAGAGAACGGTATCGTCGGGAAGCAGTTCGGCCAGGCGGCTGAACACCTTCCCCTCGAACATCTCGCCGCATTCATCCAGCGCCTCATCCAGGGCATCCTGCGAGGAGCCGGCAATGCGCCGCCACCGCCTGCTCCACTCTCCGTCCGACCGCCCCACGTGCAACGCCGGCGAAAGCGATTCGCAGAAAAGCGCCGGCGAGACCGGGAAAAGCTGGGAGGTCAAGCGGAAGGGGTCGCGCCAGTCCTGGCTCTCGTCGACCAGTATATGCCGCGCCTGCTTGTTCTTCTCCAGATATTGCGTAAGCGGTTTGGACACCGGCAAAGCGCCCAGGCGGATCACTACCTCCGGGGCCAGGGAGTCCGCCAGCTCATCATCGCGAATGAAGGCATCGTAGTTGTCTATGACCAGCGACCTGTCGTGAGGGCCGCAGCGCAGGCCGGACAGGGCGTCCGTCAGCAGCGGATAGCCCAGCTTCCAGGCCAGCTCGGTGACCGACTCCGCCGGCATAGACCCGTTCAGCGGGCCGCAGACGATGAGGCCGCGCTCCGTCCCGGCCAGGTCGGCGGCCAGTTGTTGTACGTCTTCAAGCCGGGGCCTTGACTCGTAGTCCGGGCTGAATACGTACGGCTTACCGTCTTCACGACCCTGCCAGGCCTCCATCTCCTGCTCCGGGATCGAAGCAGGGAAATCACCGGGGGCAGCCACGGGCTCCAGAGGCTCGCGGAAAGGGAAATCGACGTGCACCGGCCCCGCGGGCGTCGACCCCGCGCTGAAGTATGCGCGGCAGGCCACTGACCTCGTATACGACATTATCTCCGTGGTGGCCTCCGGCGGCGGCATGTTCACCGACCACTTGGCGTGGCTTCCGTACATGCGGGTCTGGTCGATGGTCTGCAGCGCTCCCCAGTCCACCATCTCAGGAGGTCTGTCCGCGGTGAGCACCACTAGCGGCACGGAGCCGTAGCGCGCCTCCACCACCGCCGGGAAGAAGTTGGCGCTGGCCGTACCCGACGAACAGACCAGGGCTACCGGCTTACCCGAGGCCCGCGCCATGCCCAGGGCGAAGAAGGACGCCGAACGTTCGTCCAAGTGGACCCAAGTCCTGATGCCGGGATGACGCGCGAAGGCAATGGCCAGGGGTGAGGAGCGAGAGCCGGGGCATATGCAGACGTGCTCCAATCCGCATCGGGCCAGCTCGTCGATGAATGCGCCGGCGAGGGCGTAGTTCCTGTTCTCGAAATCCACCTCAGCCCTCACCAAGAGCCTTGAGCAGCGGTTGGAACTTCAGCTCGGTCTCTTCAAACTCACGCCGGACATCGGATCCTTCCACTATGCCGCTGCCGGCAAAAAGCGTGGCCTGGTCCCCCTGCAATAAGGCGGAGCGAATGGCCACGCTGAACTCGCCATCCCCTTCATGGTCCAACCAGCCCAGGGGAGCGGCGTACCAGCCGCGGTCTCCCTCCAGACGCCGGATTAGCTCCAGAGCGGTGCCGGTGGGCGTGCCTCCAAGGGCAGGTGTAGGGTGCAGAAGCTGGACTATGTCCAGGATGTCGCGGTTGCAGCCGAGACGTCCTTGGAAGGAGGTTCTCAGATGCTGCACGTTCCTCAGATACGCAATGTCAGGCTCACGGTTCCAGTGAAGCTCGCTGCAGGCGTTGCCCAGCGCTTCAGCCAGCATGCCGACCACCGCCTGGTGCTCACGACGCTCTTTGCCGCTGGCCAGCAGCTCCCGGCCCAGCCGTTCGTCCTCTTCCGGGGTAGCGCCTCGCGGAGCGGTCCCGGCAAGGCACGAGAGAGCCAGCGCGCCCTTCTGCAGACACACCAGATCCTCCGGGGTAGCGCCCAGAAACGTTGAGTCACCGTTGTCCACGGCGAACACGGTACATTGAGGATACGAATCGATGAGCCTGTCCAACGCCGTAAGTGGAGAGAAATCGCCGTCGCCCAGCAGGGTGCGCCTCCGAGCCAGCACAACCTTGCTCAACCCGCCTTCTTCAATCGAGCGAAGGGCCTGCTCCAACCACTCCTCCCACCGGTCATAGCCGTCGGCGGAGTCGAGCAGGGTTCTGGGCTGCGGTTCAGCTTGGAATCCGGCCGACATTAGAGCGTCTACCATTGTCATTGTCCGGTCGGTCTCCAGCCGTGGGTCTGTCTCAGGGGAGACCAGCAGATTGGCCGTCAGCCAGGCCTCCTCATTCGATACTGTGAGAAGAAGCCTGGGCAGCGCTAGCCCCGCGTCGGGGAATCCCGCCCACAACGGCCGCTTCTCGGCGAGTGGGTCGAAACGGACGCCGCCGGTAAACACGGGACCGGTGCCCCGCCTGCCGACGCCTTGGATAATCGCCGAGTCCAGCAAGGAGGCAATGGACTCCCGCATGGTCTCTATGGGATTTTCACCGTTCGCCTCGAGTACGGCGGCAGCGCCGCTCCCCGCCATCCAGAAACCGTCGTTCGGCCTGGCCCAAAAGCTGCGCCTGCCCCATCTCTTGGACGCGGCAAAGAAGGCCAGCGGATCGGGAGGTGTTTGCAAAGGCCAGGCGACGCTAACCAGTACGGGACGGCCCAGCGATGCGGCGCGACGGTGTCCCTCGGCAAACCACGATGCCAGCTGCACAGGCTCCACCTCTGCGGTAGGAGGTCTCATCAACGGTTCCCTCCACCCGTTGCAGTCAACGCAGGTTCCGCGCCGATGCTCCTGAGCAGCGCGGTGCGCAGTACGGGAGTAGCCGTGGTCAATGGAGTGGGCCTGCCGGTGAGAAGCCAGCGCACGATGATTTCGTACAACGCGCCGAACCAGATGTGCGCGATCAACTCGGTGTCCTGCGGTTCAATCTGGCCGAGGTCAACCGCATCGTCCAGCTCCTTCTTGATGAAGGCGGAGAACCGCTCCCGCATGGGAAGGAACTTCGTGTCGCTGGCCTTGCCGTGCCCCAGCACGTTGAGAAGGAGCACCTGTGCTATCTTGCGCTGCCTGGCGAAGGTGGAGAGCAACGATTCGATACCGGCGGCCACCCTGTGCAGCGGCGTAGGCTCGTGGCGGATGTTGCTCAAGGTCTTGTCGATGAGCTTCTGGCTCATGCGATCGACAAGCGCCACTACCATCTTCTCTTTGCTGGGGAAGTGGAAGTAGAAGCTGCCCTTGGAAGTGCCGGACATCTCCACTATCTCCTGCACGCCTGCCCCCGTGTATCCGTGCTGGGCAAGGACGTCCAGGGCGGCTTCCAAAATGCGCTCCTGGGCGTTTGCCGAATCTATAGTGGGCGTTCTGGCCATTTTGTACCGACCGGTTGGTCTAGTGATGCTGCCAGTATGTCAGGAATGAGTTGGTGTTGTCAATGGAGTTCCTAGTCGGTCATCATGACATTCCCATCTTATTCACCGAGTCCATTCGGCGGTCGACGACTGGGGACCCCTCCCACGAGGCGCTGTTGGCTTCAAGAGCCGTATTCGCCTGGATGGTCGTTATCCTGGACGCAGTCGGTTCTCCAACCCTTGGCTCAGTGCGTTAAAACCAAACACCAGGATGAATAACGCCACACCAGGCGGCAGCACCAAGTGAGGTGCATAATCCATGTATGGGCGAGCGTCAACCAGCATAGTGCCCCACTCTGGAGTCGGTGGCTGAATTCCCAGGCCCAAGAAACTCAGACCAGCGATAGCAAGCACCGTAACGCCTGCATCCAGGCTGAGTTGCACCGATACCGGCCCTATGGAGGCTGGCAGCAGATGCTTGCGCATTATGTGGATATCCGTTGCGCCGATCGCCCTGGCCGCCTCGACAAATTCACTGGTCTTGACAGTCAAGACCAGGCTGCGGGCCAGCCGCGCGTAGCGCACCCAGCCCGATAGAGCCAGCGCAAGAACCAGTGCGATTATGCTCGGGCCAAGGGCGCCAATCAGCGCCAGCGCCAGAATAATGCCTGGCAGAACATAGATGAGGTCTGTAAGGCGCATCCCCAACTCTTCTACCATACCGCCAGAATAGCCGCAGATCAGCCCAACAAGCATTCCTGCTATCAGTGAAAACAAAAGCACAATCGCCGTAACCGTGATAGAAACGCGCCCGCCCCACAGTAAGCGGCTCAGCACATCGCGCCCTAAATTATCAGTGCCCAACCAGTACTCGGCAGAGGGTGACTGTAGGCCAACAGACAGATCAATTGCGGCCGGGTCAAAGGGAGCCAGCCAGGGAGCAGCCAGGCAAGCACATATCAGTAGCGATGCAGATCCAGTCCCTACCAGCGACAGCAAGTTACGGCTTATCCAGGCTACCGTCGTTTTACGCCTCCCTGCCATGCTAGCTCAGCCGCAGGCGTGGGTCGAACATGCCATAAGCAAGATCGGCTAGCAGATTGAAAAATATGATGATTGCACCAAAGACCAGCACCGTCGCCTGAATGACTGGCAGGTCGCGAAAATTGATTGCTTCGATGTAGTAGCTGCCTAATCCCGGCCAGGAGAATACCGTTTCAATAATGATCGCGCCGCTAATCAGGGCACTGAATTGATAGGCTACAACTGTGATAAAGGGCACGGCGATGTTAGGCATAGCGTGGCGAAACAGCTGGGCGGACGTCGGGAGACCTTTGGACTTAGCCGTCCGCATGTAATTCTGACGCAACACATCTTGTAGAATCGAGCGTATAAGCTGGCTGAGCCGCGCCGCTTGAGGGCCGGCCAATGTAATCGCCGGCAAGATCAGATGCAAGCCGCTTCTAGCGCCAAAGCTGGGCAGAAGTCCTAGATGCACGGCAAATATCAAGATCAGCACAAACGCCAGCCAGAAATCGGGAATGGCGACCCAAACAAGCCCGATAAATCGAATGGCATGGTCAGCAACAGAATTGGGTTTCAAAGCTGCCCAAGTCCCCAGGGTCGTGCCTATTAATAACACCAGCGCCATTGCCGCTATGCCTAGCAGCATTGAGAAACCAATCCGAGATGGCAGCTCGGAGAGAATCAGCCTGTCAGTGCGAATCGAGTAACCGAAGTCACCCTGGACAGCCTGTCCCAACCAGCGCAGGTATTGCAGCGGGATAGGCTGATCCAGGCCGTACTCTTTTCGAATCTGGGCTATGTCCTCCGATCTGGCGGGGCCTCCCAGGCGCTGCGCGGCGATGACCTGAGCTGGGTCGGCTGGCGAAAGGTAAATCAACAGGTAAACCAGCAGGCTCAACCCAAAGAAGATCAAAACGGCGCTGAATAACCGTCCCAGCAGGTAAGGAAGCATAATCTCAGATTAGTTGGAAACTCAGATTTGATTTGAGGACGTGATCAGAGGACAGATAATGTAAATCTGTCTCCTTTTCCACGTCCTCAAATTCGTTAGCGCAGCAAACCCCGGCCTCAGTTTCCTGTGATGGTTACATCCTGAACACCGAAGGCCCAGTCATACTCCGAACCGCCCAATCGGAAGCCTTCCACTTCGTTCCGTACAGCAAACACCCGCTCTGGGAATACAAGCGGAATTACCGCAGATTCCTCTTCGAGATGCCTCCAAATCTGGTCGTAGTACTCCTGCCGGCCGTTGGCATCAGTTGAAGCCAGCACCGAATCAATTAGCTGATCCAGGGCAGAATCGGAGTATGAAACGTAATTCTCTTCGTTTGGATCCGTGTAGAACTCTCCAGACAACAGGGTGTGAGGGTCATAGGGTGGCCCATAAGAAGTACGCATAATTAAGCCGTAGTCATTGGTATACAAGGCATCGAGCCAACCGCTGTAGTCGGAATTTCGAATTTCGAGACCAATTCCAACTTCTTTGAACTGGGCCTGCAACGCCTGCGCCATCGTCGCAGCTTGAGGCAATTGCCCATCATCGACCACAAGGGTTAGCTTTAGCGGGGTGCCGTCTTTTTCGAACAGGCCACTGTCGTTGAGCGTCCATCCGGCCTCGGTCATAAGTTCCTTAGCTCTATCCGGATCGTGCACATACAGCTCGGCGTCCGCGAGGGTTACGTACGGGATGCTCTCTGGCAGCAGGTGCTTAGCTGGTTCGGCCCTTCCACCGAACAGGGCATCACTAATTCCAGCCCTGTCGATAGCAAGGTTGAGCGCCCTCCGCACTCTGACGTCGTCAAGTGGTGGTTCGTTGAACTGTGGGGCCATGTAAAAGGTGACGAGCCCATCTCCGGTCTCTATACGTACATCGTCGTTGCGTTCCAACACCGGCAGACTCTCCAACGAAACGCCGCCAAGGTACGCGCCACCAATAATGTCCACCTCACCGCTCAGCAGCGCGGCTACGCGGGTTTGGCCGTCGAGGATGACTTCGATAACGAGTTTATCGAGCTCTGGTTTCTCACCCCAGTAGGCTTCGTTACGGACCAGGACAGCTCGTGTGTCGCTGAGCGACTCGACCTTCCATGGGCCGGTGCCAACTGGCTCGTCGAATTCCCCAGCGTCATCAACGCCCTCGGAACTCAAAAAGCGAACTGGTCGCACCAACGTAAGATCCTGAATTGCCGGGTAATACGCCTCGCCCAAGGTCAGAACAACAGTGGATTCATCCGGCGCTTCAACGCTGGTGATCCGGGTTGTCGTGGGAAGCCAATCGTGAAGTTGGGTACCGACCCAACGCTCTAGGTTCCATTTAGCCACCTCAGCGTTGAATGGGGTACCGTCATGAAATGTCGCTCCCTGCCGCAGAGCGAATGTCCAAGTTAGCCCATCGTCAGATATCTCCCATGATTCGGCCAGAGCAGGTTCAATATCACCATTGGAGTCGGTGCGAACCAGCGGCTCGTACAGGAGATCTAGCAGCACAAAGCTGGAACTGTAGTCATGAGGATTCCCAGGTCCAAGATTGCGGCCAGATGCCAAGACCAGAGTCTGTTCAACATCGGCAGGCTGTGACGGCGTATTCGTTGGCGCGGCAGCAGCGTCTGCTGGCGCCGGTGCCGTCGGTTCTGTGGCAGCGGGTTGGCCAGCGCCTGGGGATGCCGAATCGTCTGTTGGCTCGGAATCCGTTTGCACGCAGGCAACTGATATGAGCAGGAATGCGGATAGTACAAAAAGCCATTGGAAGGCGCGGATGACTAATGTTCCTCCCTGCAATGGGACCTTTGAATCCCGACGCATTTCTTCGACAGATGTCAACATAGGATCACTCCTCCTTTTGCGGCGCCGTGAAGTTTGGGCGGCACCGATACATAACATGGCGTCAAATCGCTCTTCTCGTTCAACCCGGGGGCAAAACCGGATCTTCGTTATAGATATCTAGTATCAATAATATTCAGAAAAGAGAGGCCTTTTTGAGTTCTCAATTGCACAATTTATTGAGACTTTATATCATTAATTATCAGCCAAATCCCTAACAGTCAGTTTTAGGGTCGCACAAAGTACCACACGCCGCGGCCCCCGTCAATGATGGCGGAATGTTTCCGTAGAAATCCGATAGTCCATGCATGCTCATGGACATGTCCTACGCCTCTTTCAGCGGACGCATGCCAAACATAGCCATTTCGCCTCCTCCTTGCCTGAGAAGCCGGATTCAGAATCAACCGCCCTGTTGGAGAACCCCAACGGAATGTTAATATCTCAACATCCTGGCACCCCGGGAGGACATCATGGCGGATCACGACGATGCAGGCGAGGCAGCGTACGAGAAGACTATCAAGGATCCAAAGCCCCTGGACCCGGCCTTTGCCGCCCAGCGACTGAAAGAGGTCAAGAGCGTTTTCGACGAGTTGGGCGTCTTCTTCTGGCTCGGCTCAGGCACGTGCCTTGGCGCGGTGCGCGAGGGGCGCTTCATTCCCTGGGACGACGAGATGGACACGGCATCGGTCATCGGGATGCACGGCCTCACTGTCGAGACAATCGACCGGGTCGCCGAGGCGTTCACAGAGCGTGGCTTCTACTGCCATGTCGGCCACAACTCCTTCTACTCCAGCGTCAACTTCATAAAGGACGGCGTCAGGGCGGACTGGACCTGCCACCGCATTGTCAACGGCAAGGCCTACCTGTTCCCCGGGATAGAGCTGCCCCTGAGCCTCTTCGAGCGCCCCAAAGAGATCGAGTTCATCGGCGAGACGTTCCGCGTTCCTAACCCGCCCGAGGAATACCTGCGGCTGAAGTACGGCCCCGAGTGGCAAACACCCAAAGGGCCAGGCTTCGAATCGGACGTCGTCATGAAGATCGAGGACGGTACACTGCTCAGCCGGGCCCGTAGACTCCAGCGAGCCATCACCATGGGCCGGATGCCGCGTCCCAACATCGGCTTGCGCGTCTTCAATCGTGAGGGGGAGCCGGTCAGCGGCGCCGAAGTCATTGTCGCGGGAATAGGCCGCACCACGACCGACGCCCACGGCCTGGCTAGGTTCTTCGTGCCGGACGAGGCCTACTATGCGGTGGTAGTCACATATCCCGGCCACAGGGAGATCCTCTACGAGGAGGTGCTTACTCCGGGAGCCGGCTACGCCTACCGTCCCGGTCCCATCGTGACTCCGGAGGAGCATTACAAAGCAGGCGTGCGCGCCCTGGCGCTGGTCAGGGAGCCACCAGTCCCTTCCCACTCGACGGGGGAAGGTTAGGATGGGGGTGGGGAGCTAGTCCGCTTCCCCACGCCATACCAGCCACCTCACACCGTCGTACCCGCGCAGGCGGGTACCCAGGCGCGGAGCGGAGGCTTTGTAGGGGCAACCCTAGTGGTTGCCCTGACCTGTACCCGCCATTCCCGCGCCCCCAATCGTCATTGCGAGCGCCAGCGAAGCAATCTGGCGGCTGGGATGTGGTCATTCTGAGCACAGCGAAGAATCTTCAGCCATAGCAAAACTAGGCCCCTGCCCACCCTGCCCGTCTGCCCGAGGGCGGCGTGGAGGCGGTGCCTAGTGCGGAGGGGGATCGTCTTTCAACATGTCCAGGGCATGGGGTATGACCGGAAGAAGCACCTCCAAGCACTGCTCCACTCCCTTGGTGCTGCCCGGCAAATTGATGATCAGGGTATTGCCCCTGGCTCCGACCACGGCGCGGCTCAGCATGGCCATGGGGGTATATTTCAGAGTTTGCATCCTCATCGCCTCGGCCATACCGGGCGCCTGCTGGTCTATGACGGCAAGCGTGGCCTCCGGTGTGACGTCCCGCGATGTCAGCCCGGTGCCGCCGGTGGTGACAATGAGGTCCAAGCCGTCTTCATCCGACCAGCGTCGCAGCCGCTCCTCGATGAGCGCCTGTTCGTCGGGCACTACTTCGTAGCGTTGGAGCTGGAAGCCGTGGCCCGATAGGACCTTCTCGATAAGGCGGCCGCTGGAATCGTCGCGTTTCCCCTGTGATCCCAGATCGCTTGCGGTAAGAACGCCCAGATTAGGCATAACACAGCCATGGTATCACATAGGCAAATTGTAAAGCGCTCCATACGAACAGATGTTTTATATTGCGCACCTTTACTCAAACTTCTTTAGGAATTATTACCAATTTCCTGATGTAGGGCTTGACAATCTTCTGCCGTAATGGTAAAAATCAGCGGAATCAGTAATTTTCAGATTGTTGAAGATCGGCGGCGCTAGACCTCTATTTTGTAGGGTTCTCATCTTATATATGGTTCAAGTCGCATATCATAGACCTGCTCTAGTGGAAGAAGTCTTGGGCCTCCTGGATGTAAAGCCGGGAGACCGGTGCGTGGACTCGACGATCGGTGACGGCGGTCACGCCGAGGCGATTCTGAAAGCCACTGCTCCTGACGGAAAGCTGCTGGGCATCGACGCCGACCCGAAATCGCTGCAAAGAGCCGGGGAAAGGCTGCGCCCATACTCCGAACGCGTCATCCTACGCAACGATAACTTCGCCAACTTGGAAACCGTGGCCGAAGACAGCGGATTCACCCCGGTGATGGCGGTACTGATGGACCTGGGCCTTGCTTCCTGGCACTACGAATCCGGCGGGCGCGGCTTTAGCTTCATGGAAAACGCTCTCCTGGACATGCGTCTCAACCCTGATCAACCTATATCGGCATCGGACATAGTCAACACCTACTCGGAAATTGAGCTGACCGACCTCATATCAACCTACGGCGAGGAGCCCAGGGCGCGGCGCATTGCACGGGCCATAGTGAGCAACCGTCCCATCCGGCTCGCCTCGGACCTGGCAAGCGCGGTGGAGAAAGCAGCGCCTCGGCGGGGACGGCGCATTCATCCGGCCACGCGCACCTTCCAAGCAATCAGAATAGTAGTGAACAGAGAGTTGGAAAATCTGGAATCAGCGCTGGGACAGGCGGTAGGGATTCTAGCCAAGGGCGGCCGGTTGGCCGTCATAGCCTACCACTCCCTGGAGGACCGCGTGGTTAAGTCCTTCATGCGCCGGGAGTCCCGCGACTGCATCTGCCCGACGGAGCGATTGGAGTGCGCTTGCGGCCACGTGGCCTCTATACGGCTGCTCAGTAGAAAAGTGCTCAAGCCCTCCAGGGAAGAGATATTGGAAAACCCCAGGATAAGGAGCGCTCGCCTCAGGGCCTGTATGGCCGTGGGAACAATGGAACACTAGCTGGTTGAGGGAGGCCGTCGAAATTCGGCGCCTTCCACGTACTGGATAACTCCTCAAAATCGTGTGAGGCCAATCCCTTATAAAACATAATACAACCGGTCAAACCCTCGTCACGACAACCGCCTCCCTCAACCGGGGTAAGTTGACAGAGGGGACACATTAACGGCCCAGGAGGGCTAAGAAAGAAATGAATAGCGGCAACCTATATATGGCTATAGATGTGGGGACTACAAAAGTCTGCACACTCATCGCCCAGGTCTCACCTGATGGTGAGCTTGAAGTAGTAGGTACCGGCGTGGAGCCATCGCGAGGCATGCGCAAAGGACTCGTGGTGGACATAGAAGAGATGAAAGCGGCGGTTAGAGACTCAGTGGAAAAGGCTTCATCCGGTCTGGAAAGAGACCTTCCCGGCGCCTGCATCGGGGTCACCGGCGCACACATCTTCAGCGTCCACACCAGTGGCGAGCTGAACAACCTGAACGGGGACCCCACCAAGACCATCACCAGATCAGAGATGGAACTGGTAGTGAAGCAGTCCCATCCCATGGTGGCCTCCGGACAGGAGCTGCTCCACGTTATCCCCCAAAACTACAAGGTGGACAATGTAGATGGGGTCAGGAACCCGGTGGGCCTCAAAGGACACCAGCTTAAAGTAGAGTCGCACGCAGTAGTTGGCGAGGCCACCTCTTTGGAGAACGTGGTGTGCGCGGTGGAGGGCGCTGGACTCCAAGTCAACAGCATGGTGCTTGAACCGCTGGCCAGCGCGGAGGCCGTGCTCAGCGCCGAAGAGCAAGAGACTGGCGTTGTCCTCGTCGACATAGGCGGCGGCACGAGCGACATGGCCATATTCATGGGCGGAGTCATGGCGCAGACGGCGGTAATCCCCGTGGGCGGATTCCAGTTCACTAATGACCTTGTCATGTCTCTAGGGATCCCTTACCAGGAAGCAGAGAAGGCAAAGTTAGCGCACGGTCACGCAATACCGGACATGGTAGACCCTGAGGAAACGGTAGAAGTAAAAGGGTACGACGGCGAGTGTCTGCACCATGTGCGCGCCAGGGACCTCAGCCGCACCCTCAACGACCGTACCGATGAGCTCCTGCGCCTTATCCTTATAAAGCTGAGGGAAAGCGGTCTCAGGGTAATCCCTCCGGCCGGAATCGTGTTCACAGGCGGAGGCGCCAACATTCCAGGTCTGGAAGCAATGGCGAAAGACATGATGCCCGGGCCCGTGCGAATAGCGCACCCTAAAGACATTCTGGGGCTACCGGAAACTTTGAAGAGCCCAACATATTCAACAAGTATTGGGATCCTATTGTGGGGAATCCACCACCCTACAGAACAATTGGCGTATAGAAGGACTAACGGAAACGGTAGCTCTGGCAAGGGACGGCGCTGGCTGCACTGGCTAGCCCGGTTCATAGGCGCCGGCAGGAACTAAATCTTAGGAGTGAACAATGTCTTCTGAAATCCTCAAGGACCACAATCCGGACAAAATAGGTCAAGCAATTGTAAAGGTTATTGGCGTAGGTGGAGGTGGGTGCAACGCGGTAACGCGGATGTACCATGAGCGCGTCATTGGCGTGGAATATATCGCCGTGAACACGGATGCGCAGCACCTCATACAGATAGACGTGCCAATAAAGATTCGCGTTGGCGACAAGCTCACCCGCGGCCTTGGCGTGGGCGGCAACCCTGAGATGGGGCGAGACTCCGCGGAAGAAAGCCGCGACGAGCTGTACGAAGTGGTACGAGGCTCTGACATGGTCTTCGTGGCCGGCGGCATGGGCGGAGGCACCGGTACGGGCGCCTGTCCCGTAGTGGCGGAGGTAGCTAAGGAAAGCGGCGCGCTCACCATTGCCGTGGTGACCAAACCGTTTAATTTTGAAGGACACAAGCGCCGCAAGCAGGCGGAGGATGGCATAGCCCTGCTCCGCGACAGAGTGGACTCATTGGTTGTCATACCCAACGACCGTCTTCTGGAAATGTGTGAAGACGACGTCACTGCGGAGGAAGCGTTCAAGCTGGCCGACGACGTGCTCAGACAGGGCGTTCAGTCCATTGCGGAACTGGTAACCGTATCAGGCACTATCAACCTGGACTTTGCCGACGTGAAATCGGTAATGAGCGGGGCCGGCCCCGCATGGATGGCCATAGGCACCGGCCGCGGCCATAACCGTGCCACCGACGCAGCTCGCGACGCCATCAACAGCCCGTTGCTGGACGTATCCATTGAAGGCGCAAAGGGTGTGCTGCTCAACGTAGCCGGCGGCGCCGATCTTACGCTGCACGAGGTACACGAAGCGGCCGCGGTCATTGAGCAGGTGGTAGACCCCAATGCCAACATCATCTTTGGCATGGTGCAGGACCTGAAACTGGACGATGAAGTGCGCGTTACCATCATTGCAACCGGCTTCCCTGGAGTGGAATCCTTCATTCCGGAGAATGACCTGCTGCTCTCACAGCTTTCTTTGTCCTCCGCAAATGAGGAAGAAGACCTGGACGTACCGCCATTCCTGCGCCGGCACCCCACTTTGCGAAGAAGGGGGCGCTAGCTAGGGACTCTAATCTAATTTGGTAGATCTTCTCCGAGCGCCCGCACATTATCATTTTTTCTAGGGGATATCATCGGCGACTCGGAGACCGATCAAAGGTAGTCTCGGTTTCCCTCCCCCGAGACGGCCTCCAGATTCAAGCCCGGTAGGTGCGATGCCTACCGGGCTTCCTTTTTAGCTCCCGCAAAGCGCCACAACATATTGCCGCAATCTTTATTCAATCCACTGAATAAAGGACACAATCCCCTTGACACCGATATGCAAACGGGTGTATATCTATTTGGGTTGAGCACTAGGGATTGTGGTTTGGTGTTTGTATCACCCCACAAGTTGTGTAATTAAGGTAGCTTCTGGAAATGCAGTGTCCTTATTGCGGCCATGACGATTCTCACGTCATAGACACCCGTGACGCCGGGGACGGTGTGCGCCGTCGGCGCGAGTGTCTTCAGTGCGGTCTGCGCTACACCACTTACGAAAGGGTGCAGACCACGGCCCTCATGGTCCTCAAGCGCGATACTCGCAGAGAGGAGTACAACCACCAGAAGCTGCTCAACAGCATACGCGTTGCCTGCGCCAAAAGACCTTTGCCCACCGGAGCCATCGAGAGAATCGTATCGGACGTAGAGGAGCAGCTCCAAGGCTTGGGCCGCGCCGATGTCCCAAGCTCTGTCATAGGCGAGATGGTAATGGAACGCCTCAGAAAACTGGACCGGGTGGCCTATATCCGCTTCGCCAGTGTCTATCGCGACTTCGAGGACCTGGAGACGTTCCGGGACGAAGTGGACGCCATGCTATCGTCGCGTGAAGCAGGAGTAACGCCGGAGAATCAGGGCACGCTGTTTCCTCTGGATGAGGGCAGAGGCAGGCCGCCGCGCCGGGGCAGGCCGCCCAAGCATCAAAGCGCCGCCAGGCAGATCGAAAAACTGACCCAATAATGAGAAAAATCACCATGGCCATGAGCAACAGCAAACCGTTAATCTACCAAGCAATTGGCTGTGCCGTCAGCGGCGCGGAAGAGAAGCGCCGCACCTGCCACTACAGCGGGTAGCAACCCGCTCTCACTTCAGGCCTGAACGCCTGTAATTATTCCGCCCCACGTTCTGGGCATCGATAGAAAGGATTCTTAAATGACCACCAACAGAATAGAGCCGCAACTCACTGAAAACGCTCACACCATCCTCAAGACACGCTACCTGATAGGCGACGAGACGGCGCAGGACCTGTTCCTGCGAGTCGCCAGGGCCGTGGCGGAGCCGGAGAGCCCGGAGATCCGTGACGGCTGGGCAGATACCTACTACGAACTGATGGCCAGCACCAAGTTCCTGCCCAACTCCCCTACCCTGTTCAACGCGGGCACGGGCCAGGGCACGCTTTCCGCCTGCTTTGTGCTTCCCGTAGAGGACACCATGGAGAGCATAATGGAGGCGGCGCGCTCTTCCGCCATGATTCAAAAGTATGGCGGAGGACTGGGTTACTCTTTCAGCAAACTGCGGCCGCGCGGCAGTGGAATCAAGACCACGCAGGGCAAGGCCTGCGGCTCCATAGCCGTGCTCAAGATGCTCAGCTCTCTTTCAGACATGATTACACAGGGGGGCAAGCGTCACGGCGCCAACATGGGCATACTGGACGTGTCGCACCCTGAGATAATGGACTTTATCCACATGAAAGACGACGACGCCACGGCGCAGAACTTCAACATCTCCGTGGCCATCAGCGACGCCTTCATGAAGGCGGTTAAGAACAACGAAGATTGGGACCTGGTGGTGCCGGAAGGCAGCGGGGACAACAAAGCCGGAGAGGTGGTTAGGACGCTGCCCGCCCGCCAGATCTGGGAAGAGATAATACAATCGGCGTGGAAGACGGGAGACCCCGGGCTCTACTTCATAGACGAAGCCAACCGCTCCAATCCCACCCCTCACCTGGGGAGATTGGAGAGCACCAACCCCTGCGGCGAGGTGCCCCTGCTGGCCAACGAGGCCTGTAACCTGGGATCCATAGACCTGGGCAAGTTCGTCATCGAAGACGGTGGCGTTCCCCGTTACGATTTCGAGTCACTCAGGGATGTCTCGTCCATTGCCGCCCGTTTCCTGGACGACGTGGTCACGGTCAACTCCTTCCCCACGGATGCGGTGCAGAAGGCCGTGGACACCACGCGCAAGACCGGACTGGGCGTCATGGGCTGGCACGATACTCTGATACAGATGGGCATCTCCTACGAATCGGAGGAGGCGCTGGACCTCGGCGCCAAGGTGATGGCCACCATCAACGATGCGGCCCGCAAGGTGTCCTTGGAGCTTGCCATGGAGCGCGGCCCCTACCCCGGCTGGAAGCCACAGTCGGAGGACGATCTGCCTATCCGCAACGCCACGCGCACCTGCATTGCTCCCACCGGCACCATCAGCGCCATAGCCGGAGCTTCCAGCGGAATAGAGCCCATCTTTGCCCTTGCCTTTGTCAAGAACGTGCTGGACGGCCAGCGTCTGCGAGAGGTCAATGAACACTTCCTCCGCATCGCTCACGAGCGCGGCTTCTACTCGGAGGAGCTTATGGACGAAGTGGCGAGGACCGGCTCCTGCCAGCACATAGACGCCGTCCCCGACGACGTCAAGGCTCTGTTCAAAGTGGCCAACGAGATAGAGGTCAAAGCTCACGTGAATATGCAGGCGGTGTTCCAAGCCCACACCGACCTTGCCGTGAGCAAGACCATCAACATGGCCAACTCCGCCACCATCGAGGACGTGGAAAGCGCCTACTGGTTGGCTTACGACAACCACTGCAAAGGCATCACCATATACCGCGACGGCTCCAAGTCCATGCAGGTGCTGGAGGTGCAGAGTAAGAAGCCCGAAGCTCAGGTGAGCGAAGCCGTTGCTCAGGCAGAAGCGGTTGCCACCAGGATCAAGCGGGAGCGCCCCATTCAGATGCATGGAATCACTGAGCGCGTGCGCACCGGCCACGGCAACACGTTCGTCACTATCAACCTGGACCAGGACAACCAGCCCTTTGAGGTGTTCACCACCCTGGGCAAAGCCGGTAGCTGTGATTCGGCGCACCTTGAGGCAATCGCCCGGATTGTGTCCCTCGCGCTCCGCTCCGGCGTCCCCGCCGTCGAGATAGTGGACCAGTTACAGGGCATCACATGCCACCCGGTGTGGGATCGGGGGGTTATGGTGAGATCGGTGCCGGACGCCTTGGCCCAGGTATTGCGCAAGCACGCCGTGTCGGGCGCTCCGGAGATTGAGGAGAGCTACGGAGCCCAGCTTGGATTTCCCGTAAACAACGGCAACGGCAATGGCCACACCAAGTTGGAGGTGGTCAAGCAGCCGGTAGAGGCCGTAGGCTTCAGCTGCCCCGAGTGCGGCGGGCCGGTGGCCTTCCAGGAGGGCTGTGTCGTATGCCATATCTGCGCCTGGAATCAGTGCGGAGGGTGATGAGCGCCCCATAAGTAGCTAGGCAACAGTCGGCAAGGGAGGGAAACATGCCGGCAGTAAACGGCAATATACGCTGGTTGATAGACAACGGGCTGCCCCAGGTGGAGGCGGTTGAGCCTGATACTCTTCCGCTTTCCCGTTGCCGCCGCGACCTCATCACCGAGGCTATTCAGCAGGGGCGCTGGGTTATCACCGCCAACCGCGACATGCTGAGGAGCCGTACCCTTCCCTCCAACTGTCCGCCGGTAGCCGTGGTGGATAGCAAGGACTGCTCGGAGGAGGGCTTGCTGCGCAACCTGCTTCATTTGGAATTCCGCCTAATGCGCCAGCAGGGGCGGGAGTCCGAACTCTACAGGGCAGGCCAGCGATTCTTCATAGACATGGATCGCTCTATCTACAGAGTTAATTCAGAAGGAGGATTGGAGGAGATAGAAAACTGGAAGGTGCCCAGCCTTAGCGTTAAGGCTGTCCCGTTATGGGGTGCCCCGGCTTAGCTGCCAGGGCACAGGGCTAGGATGGCCCGGCATGTTGTTTCCGATCATCTATAGTTGCCGGGGCATCCACCTTCACTTCTGAGAGTCCCCCGCTAAAGCGGGGGCCGGTCGGTTCGCCTTCCCTGGGTGGACCATAGATCCTTGTACGTGGGGGTGTCCCTCCGCCATCAAGGGACGCCTCCCTTCACCAGCGGCCCGTTGCCTCCTGCGGGCCGCTATCTCTTTCGGTCCGCTTGGAGACTCCCTAGAAGGCCGTTCCGGGATACCCCGGCAACTCTTCTCTAGCCGTGAAAACTATACAACAGACCCCCAAAGCTGTCCACGAAGGCCCTCACACCGTCTTGTCCGCGCAGGCGGGCATCCAGACGCAGCGGGGAGCCTCCCGACTGCAATACACCCACGCCACCCTCACCCCCCATATCTTGCCCACCTGCCCGCTCGCCCTGAGCATCGTCGAAGGGCGCCATCCCTCACACCGTCTTGCTCGCGCAGGCGGGCATCCAGACGCGGCGGGGCAGCCGTCATTCTGAACGAAGTGAAGAATTCAAAGCCTCCCACCTGCAAAACTCCCTTCCCCCTCCATGGGGGAAGGTTAGGATGGGGGTGACACACACCCCTTCCCCACACCACCACCCTCGCAGTACCCTGTACCCATGAACACCACCCGCAAACTACCGACTCTCAGCAACGGCCCCGCGCTGTACCCCATTCTCTACGAACATCGTCTACCTCATAACGACTTTCGGATTTGTTTCTCATACCCAAAAAAATATTGGTTCGTTTTAGCTTTGCAGCTTGACATAACGTCTGAAACAATTCGCCTCAAACCAGCCTCCACAGGCACGAGCGACGTGGCCCTCGCCGTATCGTCTACCCCGCTGCCCACGCCTGGACCTATCCCCGGCGACAGGGTTCCGCTCAACATCCCCTACGATTTGCGCACCATCCCCTACCCAACCATGGTCATTTTCTGCCATCATCGCTTTCAGACCACGGGCCGCCTCCCCCTGCCCGTCTGCCCACTGGCAATCGGGCACCACTGTCAATATAATCCCATCAGCAAGTCAAACGGAGTGAGCCATGTCCAACCTGCCTGTGATCGCAGTCACCATGGGAGACCCCTGTGGCATAGGGCCGGAAGTCGTTGCCAGGGCGCTGCGCAGCGAGGAAGTCCGCGCTGCCTGCCTTCCCATAGTGGTGGGCAACGTCTCTATCATGGAAGCCGGCCTGCGAGTGACCGGGGTGTCGCTTCGGGTCGAAGAGGTGGAAGGCCCCGCTGGCATCAATGCCTCGCCGGAGGTGGTCTCTGTGCTGGACATGCACAACCTCAACTCGGAAGACGTAGTCTGGGGGCAAATCTCTCCCGAGGCGGGCCGCGCCAGCATGGAGTGGACCAAAGCGGCGGCGGAGCTATGCCTGAGCGGCGAGGCGCAGGCTATGGCCACGGCGCCCATACACAAGGAGGCGGCATCTCTGGCGGGATACAAAGACGTCGGCCACATGGAGGTTCTGCAGTCCATGACCAACTCGCCCCAAGTGGCCACCATGCTGATGTCGGGAACGTTGCGAGTGGTGCACCTCACCACGCACCGCTCACTGCGACGGGCGCCGGACTCCGTAACCAGGGAAAACGTCCTTGCCAAGATAATGCTAACTCACGACTGTTTCAGGCAGTGGGGCTTCGAGCATCCCCGTATTGGCGTGGCGGCGCTGAACCCCCACGCCTCCGACGGCGGCCTGCTCGGAGATGAAGAGGCCACCGCCATAGAGCCCGCGGTAAACGAGGCGCGTGACAAGGGAGTGGACGCCACCGGTCCCGTGCCCGCCGACACCGTCTTCAACCAGGCTATAGACGGGAAGTACGATGCGGTGCTTGCCATGTACCACGACCAGGGGCATATTCCGGTCAAGGTCTACGGCTTTGAGGAAAGCGTGAGCATAAACCTGGGTCTGCCGCTCCTCCGCACCTCCGTGGACCACGGCACGGCCTATGACATCGCGGGAAAGGGAGTGGCCCAGGCCACCAGTATGATAGAAGCTATCAAGCTGGCGGCATCGGTCGCTTCAGGAAAGGGGCTGCCGCGCTAGGATCATAGCTAAGGCGGCGCCTTCCAACGCCCTGCTATAATAGAGCATCGCTTCTGTGGAGCAGCAATGGAGATATCGTTCATAGGTGGAGGCGTCATGGCGGAGGCCATCATCGCCGGCATATTGGGGCAGGGCGTAGCCCAGCCGCGGGAAATATGCGTCGGAGAGCCCCTGCAGGCACGCCGCGAGCATCTAGCCAAGCAGTACGGAATAGTCGTAACCGGCGATAACCTAGAGGCGGCGCGCCACGGTGAGCTGGTGGTGCTGGCGGTGAAACCGCAGAGCCTCAGCGACGTGGCGCAACAGCTCACGGGCGCATTGCGCGAAGACCAGACCGCGATCTCCATCATAGCCGGAGCCAGGATGAAGACGCTGGTCACAGGCCTGGCGCATCAGAACGTGATCCGGGTCATGCCGAACACGCCGTCCCGCATTGGCGAAGGCATGAGTCTCTGGCTGGCCTCGGAATCGGTTGGCCCATCGCACAAAGAAACGGCGCGCGTCATCTTGCAAACGCTGGGTGAGGAGATGGAGGTCAGCAACGAGGAATACCTGGACATGGGCACGGCGCTCAGCGCTGGTGGGCCGGCCTACGTCTTTCTCTTTCTGGAGAGCCTGATAGACGCCGGCGTTTATATGGGAATGTCCCGCGACATGGCCGGCAAGATGGCATTACAGACCTTGCTGGGAAGCGCCAAGCTGGCCAAAGAATCAGAAGAGCACCCGGCCCGGCTCCGTGATATGGTAACGTCTCCGGGCGGCACAACGGCGGAGGCGCTGAAGGTGTTGGAAGAGAAAGGTTTCAGGGATGCCGTGATCAGCGCAGTAGTAGCCGCTTACCAGAAATCGAAACGGCTAGGAGAGAACGGATAAGCATGGATCAACTAATAGGCGCAATAGGCATGTTTCTGTACCTGATCATTCTAGGCAGGGTCATACTGTCCTGGTTTCCCAACGTATCGTACAACAACCCCATCGTTCAGTTTATCTATGCCGTGACCGAGCCTATACTGTCCCCCATACGGCGCGTTTTGCCTAAAACCGGCATGTTCGATTTCGCGCCAATGGTGGCCATAATAGTCATATTCATCGTCCAGCAAGTCCTTCTACAGTTCTTAGGATAAGAGCCGTTTCATCCACCCAGACCCTGGATGCCCGTCTGCGTGGGCAGCGCCATAGGAGTGTTCTCAAATAAGCGTAATACTTGGCAGCAGAGACTAACACAGGAGAAGACAGCTATGGCTTTACGAGTGGTCGGTGGCTTGTTGATTGTGTACGCGGCGCTGTACCTAGCGCAATTCCTCTTCAACACGCTCTACGACAACCCGCAACGGGTCTGGGATGTAATGAACTACGTCTCTGCGCTGGCTATCCTCATGGCACTTGCAGTGAACTTCCGGCACATGCGCTCGCAGTCCGGCGGCGATGAACCGCTCAATCTCGCACGGCTCGGCGCGCATATCCTGTTCTACGCCAATGCGGTGCTCGCCATATGGTTCTTTCGCAACTGGATCTACCTGCTGGCCCTAGACGAGGGTCAGTCAGCCAGCGTCCCTGTGGACGTCATCTGGGATTTCGTCGCCGTAATGATCCCACTGGTCCTCGCCACTACCGGGCACAGGCTCTGGCAGAAGGGTGCGTAGCACCTCCGCATTAAGCATCCGGCCGTGAAGTCTTGGCGGTAGCACAAGGGATTAGTATCGTTGAGGTAGTCGTGCCTATGTCCCCCTCATGTGCGCACCAACCCAACTCTTTGTACAAAGTGTGCCGTGTCCTCTAGCGGAGTTCTGACAATCTTAGGCTTCCAAGGATCCGACATCACCCCGTATCTCTCGAGTTTTTGCCCTCTCAGGTGTCCCATTCAAAAGGTAGCGCTAATGGATGCAGCCCACCATTTGGCTCCGTCCTCTGGTCGGCTCGTACCGCTGCTACCTGCTGGTCTATACTTTATCCATGGACGCACTATCTCTAGCGCTGGTCTTGCTTTCTGCCCTTTGCCATTCAGCGTGGAACCTTCTGCTAAAGCGTTCATGCAACCAGGAAGTCTTCGCTTGGGCCCTACTGGTGAGCGGGAGCGTACTGTTAGCCCCCTTGAGCGTTATTCTGTTCTGGCTCAACCCGGTTGAGGCCTCCGGATACTGGCTGGCTCTGGCATCCGCTGCAACGCATGTAGCCTATTTCGCCCTGCTGGGTAGAGCATATTCTCAAGGTGACCTGTCCTTGGTTTATCCCATAGCCAGAGGCGTTGGCCCTATGCTGGTACCTGTGCTGGCGGTACTGACGCTGGGAGAGAGCGTGGCCTTGCCTGCCGTGATCGGAATCATCCTTATCGTTGTCGGCATTTTCATCGTGTCATGGTGGGGACGTTTCCGGCAGATCCTTACTCAGCCTTCAGTCTTTCTCCGGGATGGAGGCGTCCGCTATGCCATACTCACTGGGCTGGCAATTACCACGTATACACTGATAGACAAGGTCGGTGTGGGTCACGTCCAGCCCTTCCTGTACATGTACATGATCAACGTAGGCGCCGCCATTGGCCTTGCTCCTTACATTGCATTCAAGTACGGGATGATTCCGGTACGACGGGAATGGCAATCGAACCCCTGGTCTATCTTGACTGCAAGCTTGCTGGTCTTCATTGCTTATGGCTTGGTATTGACTGCCTTCTCCTTTTCTCAGGTCAGCTATGTAGGCCCGGCACGAGAAGTAGGCATAGTGTTTGGTGTCCTGTTGGGAGTCTTAGTTCTCAAAGAGCGATTCGGGCAGGGCCGACTACTGGGATCCACCCTTATTGTGTTGGGGCTGACCTTAATCGCTTTGTCCCCATAGCAGCGAACACCGGTGTGCTGCCTATTGGGCTCGAACCGATGGAATTGCCCGTCATGCCCAAGTCTTCATGGTCGAGGATATGGCAGTGGTACATTGCTATCGGCGTAGGTGTTGGGCTCTACGACAAGCAATCTCATCCCCTCTCGAATTGACCGGCCATTGACTCACCCATGCGCACCATTGTAAGCAAGCTCCGCCGCAAGCTGGGTGCTGTCTCTGCTTTGGAATTGCCACGGCTGGTCGGCTACAAGATTCTGAGCGCTAAGGCGGCGGTTGTCTGAGTTCCAAAGGGTCGGCAACAGCGCTCAAGATACTTGCTGCGTGCATGGCACCTTGCCCGAACCAAGCCCCTGGGGACGCTTGGGGCTTTGATCATTGCTTTCTTCGCTATCATAGCGGTCGCGGCTCCAATCGCTGCCCCGTACGATCCCCATCTGACGAATCCGGACAAAGTGTTTGTGAGGCCCGGCGCCACCGATGCTTGGTTCGGCACCGATATGCTTGGCAGAGATATGCTCAGCCGTACCATCTACGGCGCGAGAACCTCGATGCTTGTAGGTGTTACAGTCACCCTTGCGGCTACGATAATAGCCGGAGCACTGGGAATATCAAGCGCCTATTTTGGGGGAAAGGTTGACTTGATTATTCAGCGTTTCGTTGATGCTAAGAGTGCTTTCCCCTCCCTTCTTCTTGCACTCGCTTTCATGGCGGCGTTTGGACCGTCATTTGCCAGCCTTATAATCGCGCTGACTCTCATATTCTCCAGTAGAGGTGTGCGTGTAATCCGCTCACAGGTTCTTAGCATCAAGGAGACCCCGTACATAGACGCTGCCCGCAGTGTTGGAGCGAATACCTTACGAATTATGGTCAGACACGTGGCGCCAAATACTTTTGGCCTCATGATGGTCGTTGCCACCACCTCTATAGGAACGGTAATCATAGTGGAGGCGTCACTGAGCTTCCTTGGCGTAACACCCGGGGGCGTGGTCATATCCTGGGGAGGCTTGTTAGCTTCGCGCATGATGCGCCACTTTGCGGAGGCGCCTTGGATGATCCTTTTCCCTGGATTTGCATTGACTATATTGGTGTTCGGAGTGAACGTACTTGGCGACGCCCTTCGTGACATTCTGGACCCCCGAATGCGTGGTAGCTAGCCGATTCGGCACATTTAACATCTTAGCTGGGAGGACGACGTGGGAACGGGTGAGATTGACTTAGTAGAAGCCACCATTACCGAGATGAGCGAGCGTCTACGGCGGGGGGAGGTGTCGCCAGTGGAATTGACCCGGGCAACGCTGGAACGGATCGATAGGGTGAACCCGAAACTGGACTGTTTCGTAACCGTGGCTTCCGAGTACGCCATGGAGCGCGCCCAAATGGCAGAGGATGAAATTAGACAGGGCAATTATCGCGGACCTCTGCACGGAATTCCTTACACCTTGAAGGACAACCTCGATACGGTTGGCGTCCCAACAACGCATGCCAACCCGGAAGACCTAGACCTTAAACCAAAGGTCAATTCCACGGTGCACGCCCTGCTTGAAGGAGCGGGGGGAGTCCTGGTGGGGAAAGTCCGCATGGACACCATCACGTTCCAGTCCGAAGTCACACTTAGACCTATCGGCTGCCTCAACCCGTGGGACCTAACAGTCACCCCGGGCACATCCAGCAGCGGGCCTGGGTCGGCCACAGCAGCGTCGCTGGGTCTTGGGTCCGTAGGCACTGATTCAGGGGGGTCGGTCCGACACCCCGCGGCCAATTGCGGGCTTGTCGGAATGAGGGCGACGGTTGGCCGCATCAGCCGGTATCCGCTCGATTGTTATCCAGCCTCGGGCATACAAAGCCAGGCGGGGCCGCTGACTAAGACGGTTGAAGACAACGCCATCATGTTCCAGGCACTGGGTGTTTACGACCCTCAATATCCAATCAGCATCAATGAGCCGCCATATGACTACCCTGCCGGATTGAGGGAGGGTGTCAAGGGCATCCGCATTGGACTCCCCACAGATGAATGGATCTGGGAGAAATGGGTACCGGAGGAACACGAAGACAGAGTGCGCCACGCCGTCGCTTTGCTTGAAGGCATGGGCGCACACGTGGTGCCGGTTTCCTTGCCCCTTGCCGAGGAATCCAGGGAACTATCCGAAAGCCTGGGTGAAACCGAGAACTGGTACGAAGACCACATGTCCCTCTACGAAAACGCTGGCAAGTGGGACGAGCTCCAAGCAGCGATACAGGCAAACCGGACCAGGCAGGTAGACATCAAAAGCTACGTAGTTAAAGCACGTAAAAGGCAACTCGTTAAGCAGGAACTGGTAGCGGCTCTCAAGGATGCAGACGTGATAGCAATGCCCACGGGCATGACCTTGGGCGACAAGATTGGAGCCGAGACTACAGTGATCAGAGGCAGGGAAGTTCCTACTCGTTCGCGAGGAACACGCTTGAACAGTCTTGCCAGCATCACCGGCTTTCCGGCGCTTTCCGTTCCCTGTGGTTTTGCCATGGAAGACCGGCTGCCTGTCGGGCTTCAACTGATGGGCCGGCCGGTAGAGGAGCCTCTTCTTTATAGAGTGGCCTACGCCTATGAACAGGCCACCGAGTGGCACCTCAGACATCCGCCTATTTGAACATCATTAGTCAACTAGAGAAATATCATCGCAAGGAGGAGATGGAGAATGGGTACAGCATCTATTGACCTGGTGAACGCAACTATCACCGAGATGAGTGAACGTCTGCGAAGGCGTGAGGTATCACCCGTAGAATTGGTCGAGGCGACCCTGGAACGGATCGACAGAGTGGCTCCTCAGCTGAACTGCTTTGTCACCGTTACCGGGGATTACGCCATGGAGAGGGCCAAGCAGGCGGAGCGGGAGATATCTGCCGGCAAGTACCGCGGGCCGATGCACGGCATCACGTACACCCTCAAGGACGGCATAGATACCAAGGGTATTCCCTCCACCCACGGGAACCCACAAAAGCTGGACCTAAAGCCCAGGGTAAGTTCCACAACACACACGCTTCTTGAAGAGGCCGGCGCTATCCTCGTAGGCAAGGTGAACATCGACACAACCAATTTTGACTCGCTGGACCGGCCGATAGAGGCCTTCAATCCATGGGACACCAGCCTCAGTCCAGGAGGCTCCAGCAGCGGTCCTGGGTCGGCTACCGCGGCGTCCCTCTGCCTGGGTTCAGTGGGCACTGACGGAGGCGGCTCCGTGCGACATCCCGCAGCCAACTGCGGCATCGTGGGGTACAGGGCAACAACCGGTCGCATCAGCAGATATCCAACTGACACATATCCAACCGCCAGCGCCGGCCAGGCAGGGCCGATGACCAAGACGGTAGAAGATAATGCGATCATGCTGCAGGTTATAGGGCAGTTTGACCCCAAGGACCCCATCAGCATCAATGAGCCGCCGTATGACTACCGAGCGGGAATCAGAGACGGGATGAAGGGTGTCAGAATAGGCGTGCCAACCGACGATTGGGCATGGAAGGACTGGGTCTTTGAAGAGCAAGAGGACATAGTTCGACGCGCCATTTCTGTTCTGGAAGACCTAGGCGCCCACATTCAAGAGGTGTCTCTGCCTCTTGCAGCGGAGTCCCGCTCAGTCATGGGAGGTCTCACCGAGGGGATCCTCTGGTGGATTGATCACCAGCATCTATACGAAAACGCCGACAAGTGGGAGAACCTCCAGCGATCAATCCAGGCGCACCTCCAAGGAGTGGAAGATGTGCGAATTACTCCGGGTACGCCGCCACCATTCGGCATGAGCACGGTTGACATAAGGCAGTATCTAGAAAAGTCCAAGAAACGATTGCTCATCCGGCAGGAACTGGTGGCGGCTCTCAAAGAAGTGGACATTATAGCTCTGCCGACTGGCATGACCTTGGGAGACAAAGGCGACGCCTTGACTACCAACGTACGCGGGCGGGAGGTCCATACAAGGTCGAGGGCTATACCAATAAACGCACTAGGCAGCGTTACCGGGTTCCCCGGGCTCTCTGTTCCCTGTGGATTCGCCATGGGAGACCGTCTACCGGTCGGTCTTCAACTGATGGGCCGCCCTCTTGAGGAGTCTCTTACTTACAGAGTGGCCTATGCCTACGAACAGGCCACCGAGTGGCACCTCAGGCATCCACCTATTTGAAGCCGACTCTACAAGCTCATGAGCTAGGTTAGGATGTGCCGTCATGCAGGCGTGGCAACGAGGCCGAGGGAATAGAGAATGAGTGCACCGTCTATTGACCTTGTGAATACAACCATCGCCGAGATGAGCGAGCTTCTGCGACGGCGTGAGGTATCGCCCGTAGAATTGACCGAAGCTACCCTGGAGCGCATAGATAAGGTAGCTCCCCAGCTGGGTTGCTTTGTCACCGTCACCGGAGAGTACGCTCTGGAGAGGGCGAGGCAGGCAGAGCGGGAGATTGCCGCCGGCGAGTATCGTGGGCCGATGCACGGCATCACCTACACCCTCAAGGACAGCTTGGACACCAAGGACATTCCCACTACCCACGGGAACCCGCAAGGACTGGACCTAAAGCCCAGAGTAAGCTCCACGGTGCACACGCTTCTCGAAGAGGCCGGCTCTATCCTCGTAGGCAAGGTTCGCATTGATACCACTACGTATCAATCGCCGGTGAGGGAAGGGCTGGATAGGATGAACCTGAGGGTAGTGGGTTGTGTGAACCCATGGGACTTGAACGTAAGTCCGGGCACATCCAGCAGCGGCCCAGGGTCGGCTACCGCGGCATCCCTCTGCCTGGGCTCAGTGGGCACAGACGGAGGCGGCTCCGTGCGTCATCCCGCAGCTAATTGCGGCATCGTGGGGTTCAGGGCAACAACCGGTCGCATCAGCAGATATCCAACCGACTCATATCCAACTGCCAGCGCCGGCCAGGCAGGGCCGATGACCAAGACGGTAGAAGACAACGCCATCATGCTGCAGGTCCTGGGGCAGTTTGACCCCAAGGACCCCATCAGCATCAATGAACCGCCGTATGACTATCGATTAGGGCTGAGAGACGGGATCAAGGGTGTCAGAATAGGGGTGCCAACCGATGATTGGGTATGGAAAGAGTGGGTTACGGAGGAGCACGAGGATCGCGTGCGAGCGGCAATAAAGGTGCTGGAAGGGCTGGGCGCCCACATTACAGAGGTGGCCTTGCCTCTTGCGGCGGAGTCCAGAGCGTTGATGGACGGCATTGAGCCGGAAGCGCTCTGGTGGAAGGAGCACACCCACCTCTTTGAAAACTTAGATGGGTGGGACGAAGTCCAGGCGGCCATCCTGGCAGGCGATAGAAAGCAGCCAGACGTGTCCGACTACGTTGAGAAAGCCCGGAAGCGACTGCTTGTAGGACAGGAACTGGTGGCCGCATTCAAAGAGGCGGACGTTATCGCCATGCCCACAGGCATGACCCTGGGAGATTCTCCTGGGTTGAAGACCACCATGCTTCGTGGCCGCGAGGTCATTACCCGGTCGCGAGCTATGTATCTCAACGGCCTTGCCAGCATAACCGGCTACCCAGGACTATCGTTGCCTTGCGGGTTTGCCATGGGAGACCGGCTGCCCGTTGGCCTTCAGTTGATGGGTCGCCCCATGGAAGAGCAGCTTGTATACAGGGCGGCCTATGCTTATGAGCAAGCTACGGACTGGCACCTAAGGCATCCGCCTGTCTAGAGGGAATCAACACAAAGCCTGAAATGGTAATTAAAGCAGAGCTACCAACCAAGGACGTTTGAGACAGTTTACTGGAGGAGCAATAGACATGGCGTCAACATCCAAGAAGACGATCTACGAAAAGAAGGGACCAATCGCCTATCTGACCATAAATAACCCCACCAAAGCCAACGTTATGGACGACCAGGTGATAGAGGAGCTTGGCGAGGCGTACCAGGACTACTGGGCGGATACTGAAATGCGCTGCATGATCCTTACAGCCGTGGGAGACCGTCATTTTTCAGGAGGGCACAACATTCAGCCTCCTCCTCCGGGCGAGACTTTCGAGGACGAGCGAGCCCGGCGATTGAATAGCTTTGTTTGGCCTAGGGCAGGCACTATAGGCGGGCGCCGCATCGCCGTTTTCAACGGCGGAGTAGACTTCCCTCAGATCTGGAAGCCGGTGATCGCGGCAGTGAACGGTTGGGCGGCCGGAGCGGGGCTGTACAGTCTGCTGACTACTACGGACATACGAATAGCTTGTGCTGAACACGCCAGGTTCTATTATGCGCTGCTATCCAACCGGGGAGGCATTGGAAGCGGGCCTCTTGCCACCCGGTTGATTAGACAAGTGCCTTACGTACACGCGATGAAAATGCTCTTGTCGGACCAGCCCATAGACGCCGCGGAGGCCGCGCGTATCAGCTTGGTCAATGAAGCGGTGCCGCACGATCAACTGATGCCCCACTGCGAAGAGATAGCAAACAGAATAGCCGAGATGCCGCCGGTGGCCGTCAGGTTCTTGAAGGAGTTCCTAACCAAGAGCAGAGACATGACGGAAGACCAAGCCTGGCATCTACAGCTTCTATACAATGGCATTACATGGCAGATTACTGAGGACGCCGCGGATGCCAGCGCCGCGTTTCTAGAGAAGAGGCCAAGGAAAGTAACAGGCCAATTAAGGACCGGGGGCCAGTCAAGCTCCTGAATGACCGAAAGCCCTCACTGCCGAGTAGGTGTCAGCGGTCACGGATATCGTTGTGGAGCAATGGAAGTAGGTGAGTCTATGAGCTTGGAGTTGGGGACAGAGAACAGTTTGCTATCGGGCATTCGCATTGTCGACGCAACCAGCGTGATGGCAATGCCTACCGCCATGTACGTGATGTCCGACATGGGAGCTCAGGTCATCAAGGTGGAGAGCCATACCCGCAGCAGAGGCGGTCAAGGAGTTTACCCGGATGGGGCGCCGGGGCAGGAGCCATGGAACAGGGATGGCAGCTTTCATCAGCTGCATAGGGGTAAATTTGGCATTACCCTTGACCTCAAAGTGGAAGAGGCCGTGGAAATGTTCAAGGACCTTGTCAGGGTTAGCGACGTTATAGCGGAAAACAACCGGCCAGGCGTCATGGACCGTCTCGGTCTTGGGTACGAAACACTGAGAAAGGTCAAACCTGATCTAGTCTACTTCTCCTTCTCAGGTTTTGGTCAAACCGGCCCTTGGAGGAACTATCAAGGTATCGGCCGCATGTTTGAACTGACCGGCGGAGTCAGCCAGTTCACCGGATACCCAGAGGATGGACCCAGACGGGTCGGACAGGCGTGGTTTGATCCGCCCAACGGCTGGATGGCAGTATTCGCAATCCTTTCCGCTCTGCACCATCGTAACAAGACCGGTGAGGGCCAGTGGGTCGACTACTCAATGTATCAGTTGGCCGCTTCTACGGTGGGTGATGCAATCCTGGATTATCTGGCCAATGAACGCAACGGTAGACTGATGGGTAACCGGCATTCGTTCTTCTCGCCTCACGGGGTGTTCAGGTGCAAGGGGAATGATCAGTGGATAGCCATTTCCGTTACTGATGATGCCCAGTGGGATTCCTTGCGCCAGGCCATGGGCGATCCGGACTGGGCTAGAGATGACCGGTATGCTGACGTACTGTCTAGATTGCAGCACCAAGAAAGCTTGAACCGTCATGTTGGCGAGTGGACGAAGAACTATGAGCACTTGGAGTTAATGTCTATCCTTCAGGGGGCTGGGGTGCCAGCCGGCGCCGTATTGAACTCTAAAGAGGTGCTTACCAACGACCACATCAAAGCCAGGGGTCTTTACGAGCAGATCTCCTATCCGGCAGAGCTAGACGTGGGGAAGAGGGTCCACTTGGGTAGGCCTTGGAAGATGTCCAAGACCGAAAGTTATATTAGGCGGCCTGCTCCCTCCCTGGGAGCCCACAATGACATGGTCTTAGGCGATCTGTTGGGGTTGCAGCCACAACGAATAGACCAACTGTACGAACTGGGAGCTATCGGCGCGCACCCAGTGCCTATCCCTCAACCGGTCAAGCGTCCGAGCCTTGATTCGGACATTGAGGCCGGTGTCCTCGTTGGTTATGACCTCGACTACAAGACGATCCTAGGACTGGAGTAGTAATGCCTGAAGGCCCTCTCACCGCATTTCGAATCATTGACCTGTCCACCGGTATAGCGGGGCCATTTTGTGCCCGGCTCCTTGCCGACTACGGGGCGGATGTCGTCAAGGTAGAGGCCCCCGGAGTTGGCGATGCATCTCGGGGGTCGGGGCCGTTCTTCTCAGACACGCCTGACCGCGAAAAGAGTTTGATGTTCCTGCATCTCAACGCAAACAAACGTGGAGTTACGCTGGACCTCGAGTGTGCCGCCGGACGCGCACTCTTTGTCGAGATGGTCAAGAGTGCCGATGCGGTTATAGAGAACTACCCTCCGGGCTATTTGGACTCCTTGGGGCTGGGCTACACTTACCTGGAAACCCATAATCCTGGCCTGGTGATGACCTCTGTGACGCCGTTTGGTCAGACAGGCCCGTATCGCGAGTTCCTTGGGAGCCCCATCGTATACGAGGCGCTAGGTGGGGTTATGTATACCAGCGGTGCGCACGATCGCGAGCCGCTAGGCCACGGACATCCTCAAAGCCTTTATATCGGCGGCATCACGGCTGCCTACGCTACGTCCGCGGCGCTTTATTCGAGAGGCATGAGCGGCAAGGGCCAGCAAATTGACGTTTCCCTGATGGAGGTCATGGCTGCGCATCACGTTAGCCCGCCCAACAGATACATCTATACGGGAGCTATAGAACGCCGAGCGCCTAAGAAGGAGGCGGGTTCCGCCAAGGCTGGCCCCCACTTCCAGGGAGTTGTTCCCGTTAAAGACGGGTATGTTGGCGCCACGTTTCAGCGGGGTACGCAGCGGCCTGGCAACTTCGCCGAGTACGTGAATCTGCTAGGCCATCCCGGACTCGCCTCCTTGGAGGAGTCCCACCCTCAACAGTCAAGCGAGTTTCCAAAGGAACTGGATGACGCGCTGCTTTCGATTCTGAAGGAGTGGAACAAGTTCGATTATTTTTCGCACACGGCATCAAACAGTTGGGTGTCCGCGGTAGTCCAGACATCGGAGGACCTATCCAGAAGCCCTCAACTACTCGAAAGAGGCTTCTATTCCGAAATTGAGCATCCCGTCGTAGGCAAGCTCAAGATGCCAGGGGAGATTTACAAGCTTCCCAAGAGCCCGTACAGGCTACGTGTTCCCGCTCCGTTACTGGGCCAGCACAATAGGGAAATCTTCTGTGAAGAAATGGGTGTACCCAAAAGTGACCTGGTCATGCTTAGGAGACAAGGAGTTATCTAGGTAGTTGCTGTTCGCTCCATTCTGCATCTGTACTTTGCCCTTGTTAGACCCGCCACTCAGATTTTGTAGGCTTGGCCGTTAGTTTCGCTAGGAAGAGTCGCGTATAGAGGAGAAGTGTCGCTCTACCCTGCCAGACACCAGCATTATGCCTATGACGACCAGCCACACGAAGAAGGCGACACCTGAGGTTCGATGCATTATTGTTGCGGCATCCACCCATATGAACTGCATTGCTATGCCAATCACAGCAGATGCCGGCGCAATGCGTCTTATCGCGCCGCCGGCTTTCCACTGGCGCTGAGCCGCAGCCAACAGCGCCAGGCCTGCTGCCGCAAAGCCTACCTTGCCAGTAAACCAGCGTAGGAGTGCTACTGTCTCCGTTGAGGAGTCCACGCTGCCGAGAGTTTCGGTAGCAGACGCAGCCAGTACGAGCGCGCAGCCGCCGGATACGGCAGTGAACACGCCAGAGGCTACAAACAGGTAGGGCACAACCGGCGTTCCGAAGCCTTCTCCAATGATCCAAGTCCTCAGCAGGAACCACGCCCCCGCAATTAAGGTTATTCCGGAGATGAACCGGGCAGCTCCGCTCAGACTGTACATGGTTTTGTTCGCTGCGATTGCCCTCATCGACTCGAGCAGGGTCGACTGATCGGCATCAGCGGCGACGCGTGCGTAAACCATGATTACAGTGGCGGCCGCTGTGAGCAGTAGAAACAGCCCCGCTCTGCTTGCGGCGGAATCCCTAGGCACACCTGCCGTGCTTTCCATTGATTGGCGTGATCTGTTCATGTAGTCGGTCGCACTAAGTGACCAATGCCTTCTTCCATTTCCTTAGCGGCGCGGGACCTCGGACTGTTACGAGCATTACTCTGAGGTCATGTTAGGTCGAAACGGTCAAGATTCATGACCTTGTTCCACGCGGCCACAAAGTCACGCTCGAACTGCTCCTGGCCGTCGTCACACCCGTAGAGTTCCGCGAGCGCCCGCAGCTCGGAGTTGGATCCGAATACCATGTCGACCCTGGTGCCGGTCCACTTTACCTCACCGCTTCGGCGGTCACGCCCCTCAAACTCGTCCTGAGACGAAGAAGTAGCGCCCCACTCTATGTTCATGTCGAGCAGGTTGACGAAGAAGTCATTCGTCAGCGACCCCGGTCGGTCGGTGAAGACTCCGTGCGCAGACTGCCCGCTGTTCGCACCCAGGACGCGCAGGCCGCCAACCAGCGCAGTCATTTCTGGAGCAGTGAGCGTCAGCATGCATGCTCGTTCCACCAGTAGTTCTTCCGGCTTCCCTTCCTGCCCTGCCTGAACGTAGTTTCGGAACCCGTCTGCCTTGGGTTCTAGCGCCTGGAAGGACTCCGTGTCAGTCCACTCTTGCGTCGCATCCGTGCGTCCCGGCGCAAAGGGGACCTGCAGGTCATGACCGGCGTTCCGTGCAGAATGTTCGACGCCTGCGCATCCGGCCAGGACGATCAGGTCAGCGAGAGAGACCCTCTTCCCGCCACTCTGTGAGGCGTTGAACTCCGACTGAATGCCTTCCAGCTTCTGTAGTACGCCACTTAGTGTCGCCGGGTCGTTTGCATCCCAGTCCCTCTGTGGTGCGAGGCGGATGCGCGCCCCGTTCGCTCCACCACGCTTGTCAGTGCCGCGGAACGATGCTGCCGACGCCCAGGCAATCGAGACTAGCTGGGAAACCGACAGACCGGAGGCGAGAACCTTAGCCTTGAGGTCGGCGATGTCCTGCTCTCCGATCAGCTCGTGGTCTACGTCAGGGACGGGGTCCTGCCACAACAGCGGCTCTTCCGGAACCAGCGGCCCGACGTAGCGGCTGCGGGGGCCCATGTCGCGGTGGACCAGCTTGAACCACGCCCTGGCGAAAGCGTCTTCAAATTCCGCCGGGTTCTCCAGGAAGCGCTTGGAAATCTCTGCGTAAACCGGGTCCGTTCGCAGGGAGATGTCCGTGGTGAGCATCATGGGAGCGTGCTTCTTGGAGGGGTCATGCGCATCCGGAACGGTGGCCACTGAAGCCGCATCAGCGGGAGTGTACTGCGATTTCCCGGCAGGGCTCTTCGTCAACTCCCACTCGAGGCCGTGCAGGTTCTCGAAAAAATTGTTGTCCCACTTCACGGGGTTGGTGGTCCAGGCGCCTTCTAGGCCACTGGTGATGGCATCGCCGGCTATGCCGCTGCCGTGGCTGTTCCTCCACCCGAGTCCCTGCTCGCTTATGTCGGCTCCCTCAGGCTCTGGCCCAAGGTTGCTCTCAGGAGCAGCGCCGTGCGCCTTGCCGAAGGTGTGCCCCCCGGCGATGAGCGCAACCGTCTCCTCGTCATTCATAGCCATACGCTTGAACGTCTGGCGGATGTAATTCGAGGCAAGGAGGGGGTCAGGGTTTCCGCCCGGCCCCTCCGGGTTCACGTAGATAAGGCCCATGTGGTCGGCCCCAAGAGGTCCCTGGAGATCTCCGTCGTCGTTGTGGCGCTCGTCGCCGAGCCACGTTTCCTCTGAACCCCAGTCCGTCTCGTCAGCCTCCCAGACGTCCGGGCGCCCGAAGGCGAAACCGAAGGTCTTGAAGCCCATCGACTCGAGAGCGCAGTTGCCCGCGAAGATGATGAGGTCGGCCCAGGAGAGATTCCGGCCGTACTTTTGCTTAACCGGCCAGAGCAGACGCCGCGCCTTATCCAGGTTCCCGTTGTCGGGCCAGCTGTTGAGAGGCGCAAAGCGCTGGTGGCCTGAGCCTCCACCGCCGCGGCCGTCGCTGATACGGTATGTGCCTGCCGCATGCCACGTCATGCGGATGAAGAGAGGCCCGTAGTGGCCGTAGTCTGCCGGCCACCAGTCCTGTGAGGTCGTCATCACCTCCTCTATGTCCTTCTTCAGGGCATCGACATCAATCGTCTTGACCGCCTCCGCGTAGTCGAAATCCTTGTCCATAGGATCAGACAGGGAAGAGTTCTGTCGGAGAGCCTTAAGGCTCAGTTGACCCGGCCACCAGTACTTGTTGGAGGTCATTTCGCCTCTCCTTTCGCTATGTTTTGTGTATAGTGCAATTTTACTAGTATTGTGGCACACCTACCAAGCGGTATCCTTGATATCAACAGTTGATAAGCTTTTTGAAGCTAAGTCTGCCTGCCTGAGCGCACCCGGTGATTTCTTGCCACGCTTGGGAAGTGGTACAATCTTACTGTATGGATGCTGATCTTGATGTTAAGTGCACGGTCGTAAGGCCGGGCGAGCTTGAGATGGAGGTCGCGTCGGGTGCGATGACGCGGCTGGCCGGCGTGTCGCAGGCGCTGGTGGGCGCCGATGGCATTCATCTTGCGATTGCCACCATTCCGCCCGGTTGTGCTTCCTCGCCTCACTACCACGTTAACTGCGAGTCCGCCATTTATGTGCTGAAGGGTAAAGGGCGGTTCCTCACTGGGAAACGGCTCGATAACAGCTTGAAGATAGCACAAGGCGACTTTATCTACGTGCCGTCTCATTCGGTACATCAACCCATCAACGACAGCCTGACGGAGCCGATGGAGCTGATCGTGGCGCGCAACGCGCCGGTGGAAATCGTCGTCGAGTACGACCCCTCCGCCGAGTAGATTTGGCCCTTGGGCGCTGAATCCATGGCCTCGCGAGGAGTGGTAACCTCAGGACATTACCTCGCTACGGGGTTTTCAAAATCGAGTATTGGCGGGAGCGCGAGGGAGTCGAACCCACCCCCCGGCGCGCCAGCGTCGGGGCAACGGATTTGAAGTCCGCGAGAGCCACCGGGCCCCATCCGCTCCCAACAAGGAAAACAGAGCCCTAAACCAAACGGCGAGGGCTCTGAATTTATACCAGAGTCAACCGGAAGCTAGGCCAGAGCGCTTTCCAACCTCTTCTTCAGAACAGCCTTAGGCACTGCGCCCACCACCTGGTCTACGGGGCTGCCGTCTTTGAATACCAGCAACGTGGGTATGCTCCGGATGCCAAACTTCATTGCTATGTTGGGTTCAGAGTCAACGTCGATCTTGGTAAAGGCTACCCGGCCGTCGTACTCCTCCGCCAGCTCGTCTACTATAGGCGCAACTATTTTGCAGGGCATGCACCAATCGGCCCAGAAGTCCACCAAGACCGGAATGGCCGACTTTTCCACCTGCTCTTCAAACGTCTGCTCTGTCACTGCTACTGCTTGGGACATGCTGAGGAACCTCCCTTTTAATGTGCTTTTTATAACTTAAGTGTACGTCCAAGTGCTATCGCGGGTCAATTCACAAACGGGGAATCGTCATAGAGTTTGTATTGCCCCTCTATATCCGCCATGCTACTATTCAAGCCTGCGTTACAATACCGGTATGGACACTCCTTACACAGACCCAACAACTTCCAAATACAGCGCTGTCCCTTGGAATCTCAGGGACACCGCCGGGGCCATCCTGCTAGTTGTATTTGGAACCCTGCTTCTCCTCATTATCGCAGGCATAGTTGCACAAGTCACCGGATCTGTATCGGCGCCCGTGGTCATCCTTCTCTCGGTGGCGCTAGAACTGCTGTTGATTTTTGGAGTTTGGAAGTTCGGCCTACGGAGATACGGCAAGTCCTGGAGCGCGCTGGGGCTCATAACCTCGTTGAACAACGGCGCCCTGCTGGCGTTGCTGGTGTTCCTTGCCAGCCTGGCATTGACCGCCGTATACGGTCTCGTCGTGACGTTCTTCGACCAAGAGATCCTCGTTCCGGAGCCTCTTCCCGGGGACCTTACCGAAACCGTTTTGCAACGCCTAGCCGGCTTCTTCGTCATCGTACTGCTGGCGCCCTTTGCGGAAGAGGTCTTCTTCCGAGGGTTCCTGCTCCCCGCTTTTGCCAACAGGTGGGGATTTTTCGCCGCAGCCATTATCTCCTCTGGCCTGTTTGGTATAAGCCACGTGGCGCCCGGCTCCATAATTCCCGCTTTCATGTCCGGGATGCTGTTTGCCTGGCTGTACCATCGTACCGGCTCTCTTTGGAATACCACTATCGCGCACGGGGCACAAAATGCGCTGGCATTCGCCGTAACCACCCCGGTCTGAAGTTAGCTATGAGATCAAGAAGCATCAGAGATACCTTTCAAGGGCTGGCCGGTTCAGGCAATACCGGCATCATCCCGTTCATTACCGTTGGATTCCCTGACGTGGATACCACGCTGGAACTGGTACCTGCCCTGGCCCAAGCCGGCGCCGACGTAATAGAGCTGGGCGTCCCCTTCAGCGACCCCCTAGCCGACGGCGCAACCATCCAGAAAGCCAGTTTCCATGCCCTAGAGCAAGGCGTAACCATGAAGACGTGCCTGGAGGTCTGCTCCCAGTTGCGTGGCAAAGGTACGGACGTTCCCCTGGTATTCCTGGGTTACTACAACCAGTTCCTGGCCTTTGGACTGAAGAGGTTTGCTGCAGAGGCTCAAAAATCCGGGTTGAACGGTGTAATAGTACCGGACCTGCCGCCTGAAGAAGCGGGGCCGCTGGCGGACGAATGCCGCTCCCATGACATAGACCTCATACCGCTCCTAGCCCCTACCAGCAAAGACCATCGCATCGCCTCTGCCTGCAGCCTTGCCGGTGGATTCATCTACTGCGTCAGCCTCACCGGCGTCACGGGCAGCCGCGACCGTGTATCTGAAGGAGCGGAAGAGCTTGTGAGGAGAGTACGCGAACATACCGATTTGCCAATAGCCGTGGGCTTTGGCCTCTCACAAGCAGAGCACGTACGAGCGGTGGGGCAGTTCGCCGATGCCGCCATAGTGGGCAGCGCGCTGGTCAACGTCATAGACACCGCGCCGCCCGGGGAAGCGGTGAGGCGCGCCGCAGAGTTCGTCTCAGGACTGCGCCAATCTCAACAGCCTCTACCCGGAGGTGAGTCATGACCGTGTGCAGAGGCATCCGCGGCGCGACAACGGCGGACGCCAACACCAAGCAGGCGATCCTGGAAGCTACCCAGGAGATGCTGGAGCATCTTGTAACAGGCAATGACCTGGAAAAGGACTCCATTGCCGCAGCCATATTCTCCACCACCCAGGACCTGAACGCGGAGTTTCCCGCGGTAGCAGCAAGGACAAGGCTGGGATGGCAGAACGTGGCTCTCTTCAACACTCACGAAATGGCGGTGCCGGACGACGCGCCCAGCTGCATTCGCGTCCTTCTCCTGGTAAACACGGACAAGAAACCGGATGAGTTGGTCAACGTATATCTGCGAGGCGCCGTTAACTTGCGAGCGCGCGGTACGGAGGATGCCTAGGTGTACCTTCTCTGCAGAACCTCCCATACTCTACGAGCGAGCGTCACATAGCTGACATGGGTCCTTTCTCCGCAGATTTCGCCAAGTACAGGCCTTCCGGCAACACCTATCTCACCGTAGGCGTCTTTGACGGCGTGCACCTCGGACACAAACGCCTTCTGAGCTATTTGGCGGCTGAAGCGGCTGCAAATGGCTGCATGCCAGGTGTGGTTACGTTCCTCAATCACCCGCGAGAGGTATTGACACCGGACTTTTCCATGGACTGGCTGGCCACACCGGAGGAGCGCATCGATCTGCTTCACCAGGCAGCCATGGAACTGGTGGTGCCCATACGGTTCACCGTGGAGGCTTCCCAGGTTAGAGCCGCAGACTTCGTCAAACTGCTTCAGCAGCACCTCGGCATGCGAGGCTTGGTGGTAGGCCCAGATTTCGCCATGGGACACAATAGAGAGGGCACGCCGGAATTTCTCGCCGCGCTGGGCCAGACGAGCGGATTCGCCCTCAAGGTAGCGCAGCTAGAGGAGAGCAACGGCGTACCCATAAGCAGCTCATTGATACGTGGAGCGTTGTCCAGGGGAGACGTCGGCGCGGCATCCCGTTTGCTGGGCCGAAACTACGCCCTCTCCGGCAAGGTGGTACACGGCGACGGTCGCGGCGCCCGCGAGTTGGGCTTCCCCACTGCCAACATAGCCGTCCCACCCCAGAAAGCCCTGCCCAGCGACGGTATATACGCCGCCTTGGCTTTCGTAGAGGGGAACTGGTTTCAGGCCGCCGCCAGCATAGGAGTACGCCCCACGTTTGGGGGGGCCAATCGTACCGTGGAGGCGTATCTGCTAGACTTCAGTGGAGACTTGTATGAAAAAACCGCCCACTTGGAGTTTGTGCAGCGCCTGAGAGACGAGGCCTACTTCTCCAGCACTGAGGAACTGCGATTGCAAATAGAACGAGACGTAGAGCATACCAGACAGGTGCTCGCTGAGGTCTTCCATGAAACCAGACTCTAAGACTCTGCACAGCATCCTCCACCGCGGCGTTGCCGAGGTCATCGTAGAGAGTGAACTGAAGGCTCTCTTGGAAAGGGGCGACCCGCTCCGCCTCAAGATGGGCTTTGATCCCAGCGCTCCGGACATACATCTTGGCCATACGGTAGGATTGCGCAAGCTCCGCCAGTTCCAGGACCTTGGTCACAAGGTGATCCTCATCGTGGGCGACTGGACTGCTCGCATCGGCGACCCAAGCGGGCAGTCAGCCACCAGAAATATGCTCTCCCAGCAGGAGGTTGAAGCCAACGCTAAAACCTATATGGAGCAGTTCTTCAAGATTGTCGATAGAAGTAAAACGGAGGCGGTCTACCAGAGCGAGTGGTTCGGCAAGTTTGACCTGGAGAAGGTGATATGGCTCACCAGCAAGTTCACCGTTGCCCAGTTCCTGGCCCGTGAAGATTTCAACAAGCGGTTCCACGAGCAGCGGCCCATAGCCATCACCGAACTGCTCTATCCCCTGCTCCAAGCCTACGATTCCGTAGCCATTCAGGCCGGCGTAGAGTTCGGGGGCACCGACCAGAAGTTCAACCTCTTGGTGGGACGCGAACTCCAGGAAATGGAAGGCCAGCGCCCACAGCAAATACTGACCGTGCCCATTCTCGTAGGCACGGAAGGCGTGCAGAAAATGAGCAAGAGCCTGGGCAACTACATAGGTGTGGCTGAGCAACCTGGGGAGATGTTCGGCAAGGTGATGTCCATCGATGACGCCATGATCATACCCTATTTCGAGCTGCTCACCGACCTGCCGGATGACGAGTTGGAAGAGATGCGAAAAGCGCTTGACGGCAACTCCGTCAATCCAATGGAACTGAAGAAACGGTTAGGGTTGGAACTTGTGGGGCAGTTTCACAATGCTGAGGCTGCGGGCCATGCCGCGGCTGCTTTCGAGCGCACTTTCCAGCGTGGTGAGGTGCCAGACGAGATCAACGAGGTTGACCTGCGCAATCTGGCGCCGGACGAAACGCCTCGCCTCTCTACCGTTCTCGTGCAGGCCAAACTTGCCAGAAGCTCCAGCGACGGAGCCCGGCTCATCAAGCAAGGCTCCGTTCAGCTCAACGAGGTTGCGATCCCCGGCGACACCGTTTATCTCCCTCTGAAGTCGGGAGATGTTATCCGTGTCGGCAGACGTCGCTTTGCCAGAGTATTGAGATAGCTTCCAGCGATTTTGGCAGCCAGTGGAACCCAAAAAAGTCCCCCAAATCCTGCTTTAATCCGCAACGCTCCTGCCTGCGACCTGGGTCTCAAAGTGATACCATTCACAATAAATGCTTCAACTGCTTCAGGAGGGAATTGATGACCGTTAACCTGCGCATTCCGGGGCCCACTCCTATTCCGGATGATATTCTCCAGGCCTCCGCTAAGCCCATGATCAACCACCGGGGCCCTGAGTTCAAAGAGCTGATAGAAAACATCACCGGCAAGCTCAAAGACCTCTTCTCAACCAGGAACGACCTGTACGTTCTAACCGCCTCCGGCACCGGCGCCATGGAAGCTGCCGTGGTGAACGCGGTCTCTCCGGGGGATAAGGTTTTGGTAATCACCGTGGGCATTTTCGGCAACAGATTTCTCCAGATTGCCCGGACCTACGGAGCGGACATTACCGTCCTCACCGCCGAATATGGCAAGGCCATAGACCCTGACCAGGTACGCAAAGCGCTTCAGGCGGACCCCTCCATAAAAACGGTGATCCTCACGCACAATGAAACGTCCACCGGCGTCACCAACGACCTGGGAAGCATCGCCGGGGTAGTCAAGGACGAATTCGACAAACTGCTGATTGTGGATGCAATCAGCAGCATCGGTTCCGTCCCATGCCCCGTGGACGAGTGGAATATAGACCTGGTGGCCAGCGGGTCACAGAAAGGCTGGATGGCGCCTCCCGGCCTTGCCATGATCAGCGTCAGCGAGCGGGCTTGGAGCGCATGCGAAGAGGCCAAGAACCCGCGCTTCTACTTCGATCTCACGGCGGCCAAGAGGTACCTGGAGCGAGGCCAAACGCCCTGGACTCCGGCGGTTGGCGTTATGTTCGGGCTGGAAGCGGCGCTGGACAAGCTAACAGATGAAGGAATGGCCAACGTCCACGAACGCCACGCCAGCATCGGCAGGATGTGCCGTGAGGGCGTGAAGTCGCTCGGCCTGCGCCTCTTCGCCGACGAATCGGTCGCTTCCAATACGGTGACTGCAGTGGCCATACCAGAGGGCGTAAAAGCCTCCGAACTCATTGGTATCATGCGCACGGACTATGACGTTGTCCTTGCCGGGGGCCAAGCGGAATTGGAAGGAAAGATCTTTCGCATCGGCCACCTGGGATACTGCTCGGAAAGCGATATTCAAAACGTTCTGGACTCGCTGGCAGCCGCCCTTCCACGGGCCGGTTTCCATCCGGCAAAGGCGGCAAGCAGGTGACGCCGAGAATCATTGTCTCCGACCCCATCGCCAGGGAAGGCATCGAACTCCTTTCCCGTCAGGCTGAGGTCGACGTTCGCACCGGCCTGGACAAAGAGGAGTTGAAGCGCATCCTGCCGGAATACGACGGCCTCATCGTGAGAAGCGAGACTAAGGTCACGGCGGACATCGTGGATGCCGGCTCCAAACTCCAAGTCATTGGCCGCGCCGGTGTTGGCGTGGACAACATAGACCTGGAAACCGCCACCCACAGAGGGATTGCCGTGGTCAACGCCCCTACAGGCAACACCATCGCCGCCGCCGAACACACGATAGCGCTGATGCTGGCCCTGGCTCGTCACGTGCCCCAAGCCAACGCCAGCATGAGGCATGGAGAGTGGAAGCGCAGCTTCTTCATTGGGACTGAGGTGCGCGGCAAGACGCTGGGCATCATCGGTCTGGGCAAGGTGGGTTCGGAGGTAGCCCGCCGCGCCGCCAGCTTCGATATGCACCTGCTGGGCTACGACCCTTATGTCTCGCCGGAGCATGCCAAGCGCTTGGGCCTGGATCTCACTTCGCTGGAAGAGCTGTATGAGAGTTCCGACTTCATCACCGTCCATGTCCCCATGACGGACGTGACGAAAAGCCTCATAGGTGAAGCCGAGATTGCCGTCATGAAACCCGGCGTCAGGCTCATCAACGTTGCCCGGGGTGGAATCATAGATGAAGACGCCCTCTTGAAAGCGCTGGATAAAGGCAGCATCGCCGGTGTTGCCTTGGACGTTTTCGTCAAAGAGCCCCCGGGAGAATCGCCGCTGGTCGGCCATCCCAGAGTAATCACTACTCCCCATCTGGGCGGCTCCACCGCGGAGGCACAGGCGGAAGTGGCCAGGGAAGTGGCGGAGGAAGTCCTTGCCGTCCTCAACGGCAGACCGGCCAAGTCCACCGTCAATATGCCGTTCCTATCACCGGAGGTGCAGAAGGTCGTAGCTCCTTACCTGGAGACCTCTACTGTCCTGGGGACGCTGGTCTCTCAGCTTGCCAGGGGTCAGTTCTCATCGTTGACCATCAGGTACGCCGGAGAGCTGGCCAGTCACAGTACCCCCACCATCAGGTCCGCGGCGCTGGTGGGCTTCCTGGGCCGGGTTTCCGAGGAACGCGTCAACCTGGTCAACGCTAGTGTGCTGGCCGCTCAACGGGGCCTCCGCATCATGGAAGAGGCGGATACCGAGGCCGGGGCCTACCACGCCACCATCACCGTAGAGGTCAGCACGGATCAGGGCAGCGTCTCGCTGATGGGGACGCGCATCCAGAACGAGACGCACATAGTCCAGGTCAACGATTACGTGTTGGACGTTGTGCCAAGCAGCACCTATCTTCTCTTCATAGAGCACCAGGACAAGCCGGGCATGATAGGGGCGCTGGGCACTCTAACCGGCAACCACGACATCAACATTGCGTTCATGGCGGTAGGACGCAAAGCGCCGAGGGGCAAGGCCATGATGGTATTGGGGCTTGACGACCCCATCCCTGAAGAGGTGTTAAGGCAGATCAGAGACATCCCAAACATTGATAGGGTTGAGGTTATAGTCCTCTAGGTATGTAGGAGTAGCCATGGGACAAATAGACTCCGCCGTCGCCAAGCTCCGGCTTTTCCTTGCTGAGCTGAACAACAAGGAAATCCATCTGGACGCCCAGCTCAGACAGTTCCGCCAGCAGATGAATCGCGCTCCTCAGCAAGCTCTTTACGCGCGCCTTCCCCTGGAAGCCTCGCTCAACGTCATGAGCGAAGTCCAAGAGAGGCTGGACAGAATAGAGATGGAGCGGAAGCACCTGCTCATGATCAAGGAGCGAGCCAACAGAGAGTTGGAGGCGCTGCAGCTGACGCGCCAGGTTGAGGATGCCAAGGACACGCTGGCAAAGCTGCAGTCACTGCGGTCCAAAGAAGGCGAGACCATCTTAAAGATCCAGTCCCTGGAGCAGTTTATCAACGACTACAGCCAGCGCGCAGCCAAAGCCATAACCGACCTGGCACAACGGCGCGCCTCTGAGCAGGAGCTCAGCCCTTAGAGCCTCTCCTCCAACGGGTTGAATACCATCCCCGTCGGCAGCTTGGGGTGGAAATAGGTGGATTTCGAAGGCAACTTCTGTCCTGTCCCGACCACTGCCCGGAAGAGGTCTAGGGGAAAAGCCTTGAGGAAAAACGCCATCTGCCGGTCCCCACTTACCACAGTTGACCAACTCTCTTCCGGATCGTGCACGTATTTCAGATGGTCCTGCAGTTCGTCCTCCAGCCCATACATCAGGACCTGGTGCAGAATCCACCCCTCGGAATCATGCAGCGCGTCTCCTCCGGGCAGACTGCGCAGCTCGTCTCGCACCTGTTCGTTCTCCAGCTTGAGCAGATACGGGCCTTCACCGTCCGGCCCCAACAGTCCCAGCGCCACCCCCTGCGTGCCGCTAACGGCATCCTCCAATTCACCTGCGGAGACCGGCTGTGACGCAAAAGTCTGGATATTGAACACTTTCAGCAGCAAATCGCGCACCGATGTCAACGTGGGAGCGTCCATATTCCCCAGGGTGCGGTGGTATGGCAGCACCAGCAGGCCGGGATCATTGAACTCAATCAGGGTCATCATCACGTAGTTGAAAGCATCCTCCTCGTCCAATGCGCCGGACTGTCCACGCGCCCAGTCCCGGTATCTAAGCGCCGTCTCATACCGGTGATGCCCGTCCGCGATGAATAGCGACGCATCCTGCAGAACGTCGTTTACCACTTCTCCCAGATGGTCTGAAGACGCAGCCCACATGGAAAAATGTTCGTCCCCGTACTGAGCGATAGCGTCGGGTTCTCTTTCCGCCAGGGCCAGCATCGCCTCCCTGATCCTGCCTTTGCCGTCGCGGTAAAGCGACATGATGGGGCTGAGGTTGGCCCGGCACGCCTGCATCAACCGGAACCTGTCCTCCTTGGGGGCGTCCTGTGTCTCTTCGTGTGGAAGCACCACCCGGCTTTCGTACTCCTCCAGCTGAACGGCGGCTGTGAGACCCCATCTTTCAAACAACTCGCCCTTGTGTGAGAAGCTGTGCCTAAGCACGTAGAAGCTTGGGGTATCATCCCTTGCCAGCACGCCTTCCTTTTGCCAGGCATGAAACCTTGCGGCAGCGTTTTCATAGCTGGCTGGGGCCTCACCCTCGGGCAGTTCCAGGTGTATGGCATTGTGAGGCTCGCTGCTTCTCAGCGTCTCCTGGTCATCAAGCGAGATCACGTCGTACGGAGGGCAGATGAGCTTGCCAAGATGGGATTCGGCCTTAGAAGAGTAGCGGACGCCACGGAACGGTCTAACGTTTGCCATCAAAGACTTCCTACTGGTGAATATCTACAGTATATCAACTCATAGGCACAACGGACTTCACTTGATATACTCCTTTTAGCGCTTGAAAGGACTCTCAATGGCGGATTTTTCCACTGAACTGCGTATACGGCAGCTTAGAGAAGAGATAGATGGTCACAACTACCGCTACCACGTTCTGGACGATCCGGTAGTCAGCGACGCCCATTACGACGACCTGATGAAACAGCTCAGGGAGTTGGAGGCAGAGCACCCCGAGCTTGTAACGCCCGACTCCCCTACTCAACGTGTTGGCGCTGCACCCTTGGAAGACTTCGACGAGGTGGAGCACCCCTTTCCTATGCTCAGCCTGGCCAACGCCTTCGATATGGACCAGCTCAGAGCCTGGCACAGAAGGGCCCAGGATCTGCTGGAAGGCGCCAGCTTCGATATGGTCTGCGAACTGAAGATAGACGGCCTTGCCGTTGCCCTCACCTACGAAGACGGCAGGTTGGTGCGAGGCGCCACACGCGGCGACGGCCTCCACGGAGAAGACGTCACTTCCAACCTCCGCACTATCAAATCCATCCCTCTCCTGGTCAGGGGAAACGGCATTCCACCGCGCTTTGAGGTGAGGGGCGAAGTGTACTTCCCCAAGTCCGGGTTTCTGAAGCTAAACGAAGAGCGAGTTGCCCAGGGAGAAAATCCCTACGCAAACCCCCGCAACACGGCGGCAGGCTCCTTGCGCCAGCTTGATCCCAGGATCACGGCTTCCCGGCCCCTTGACATCTTTATCTATTCCCTTGGCTACGCTGAAGGTGGCGTAGTGCCGGATTCTCACTGGGCAACCCTGGAATACCTGAAGCAGTTGGGCTTCAAGACCAACCCGGCCAACGCCGTGTGCTCCACCCTAGAAGACGTGGAATCGTACTACCGAGACTGGCTGGAGAAGAAGGAGTCCCTTGACTACGGCGTAGACGGCGCCGTAGTCAAGATAGACCCGCTACCGTACCAGAGGCATCTGGGCAACGTGGGCCGCGAACCGCGCTGGGCCATTGCTTACAAGTTCCCCGCCACGCAGGAGATAACCCGCCTGCTCGAAATTCGCGTAAACGTGGGCCGCACGGGGAGCCTGAATCCGTACGCCGTATTGGAGCCGGTGAACGTGGGCGGCGCTACCGTCAAAATGGCTACCCTGCACAATGAGGACGACATCCGACGCAAGGACATACGCGTCAACGACTGGGTGGTAGTGGAGCGCGCCGGCGAAGTCATACCCCAGGTGGTCAGCCCTGTAGTCTCGCGCCGCAACGGGGAGGAGCGCGAGTTCGAGATGCCGTCGGAATGCCCGGACTGCCGCGCTCCAACGGCCCGCCCCGAGGGCGAGGCCATGACCTACTGCTTCAACACGGCCTGCCCCGCCCAGTTTGCCCGGCTGTTCATGCACTTCGTCAGCCGCGGCGCCATGGACATAGAGGGCATGGGAGAACGGCTTGCCCTGGCCGTCATCGACGCCGGACTTGTTAAGGACGTCGGCGACTTGTACTCCATAACCGGGGAACAGCTGCTCTCCCTGGAAAGGATGGGCGAGAAAAGCGCCGACAAGCTGATACGAAACATAGAGCTCAGCAAGAACCGTCCCCTGGCAAACATCCTCTACGCCCTGGGAATCCGTCACGTTGGCTATGAAACGGCCGATGCCCTGGTGCGTCACTTCGGCTCCATGGACGGCATTGCACAAGCCTCCGAGGAAAGGCTAACCTCGGTTCCCGGCATTGGGCCCAAGGTGGCCCAGAGCATCGCGGCACACTTCGCGCAGGAGAACAACCACGTCGTCATCGACAAGCTGCGCCAAGCCGGTGTCCGGCTGGAAACCGATACATCGGCTCAGGATGAGAGCAGCCTTACTCTAACGGGTCTACAGATGGTAGTAACCGGCCGGCTAGACTCCATGAGCCGCTCACAAGCGGAAGACCGCATCAAAGAGCTTGGCGGCTCGGTAGGGAGCAGCGTGAGCAAGAAGACCAGGTATCTGGTAGTTGGAGAAGAACCTGGCTCCAAGCTGGAGCAAGCCCATAAGCTGGGCACGCAAATCCTAGATGAAGCGCAGTTCCTCAAGCTGCTGGAAGGCAGTTTGGTGGAAGAGACCGTCTCATAGCGCAATGAACTTCTAATCATGTCCAATAAACCGCAAGAAGAGTCCATAGACACCCTGGCTGCTACCGCTGGCAGCGATTCCCCTGTCGTCGATAGCATGGTGCCCCCCGTTTATCAGGCATCCGTATTTGCCATCGAAAATCTGGAGGACACCGACGACCTATTCGAGGGACGGAAGCCGGGGTACTTCTACAGCCGTGACGGCAACCCCACCACGGATGCCTTTGCCCAGGCGGTTGCGCTTCTGGAAGGCGCCGAAGCAGGCGTGGCCTGTTCCTCCGGCATGGGCGCTACCCTTGCCACTCTGCTTGCCGCCGCCGAGCCGGGCACACGATTGGTGGCGGCGCGCGATCTGTACGGCAAGGCCACGGCACTTCTGCACGCGGTTTTCTCCCCGCTTGGCATAGATGTCGAGTTTGTAGATGGGCAGGGCGCGGGAGCCTGGGAACAGGTGTTGTCCCGGCCCGCCAGCGTAGTCTTCCTGGAAACGGAGACCAATCCGTTGCTCAGGGTGCCCGATCTGCCCCGTATCGCGGATGCGGCCAGACGGTGCAACGCCACCGTAGTCGTGGATAATACCTTCGCCTCTCCGTACCACGTACGCCCCCTGGATCTGGGAGCGGACTTGGTGGTGCACAGCGCCACCAAGTTCCTCAGCGGCCACGGCGACGTCACCGCTGGCGTTGTAGTCGGAGAGGGCAAGAGAATCGCGCAGGTCAAGAGCAAGGTCTCGCTTACGGGGGTCAACCTGGCCCCCTTCGAGGCGTGGCTGGCTCTACGCGGCCTCAAAACGCTGGGGGTGCGGATGGCCAGGAGCAGCGCCAGCGCTTCAGCTATAGCGGACTACCTTGCCGGGCATCCCAAAATCCTCTCCGTCAACTACCCCGGCTTGGAGACCCACCCCGATCATCCCGTCGTGGCAAGGGTCATGCGCAACGGGTTCGGTTCCATGATCTCCTTCGAAGTGGACGGGGGATTCCAGGGAGCCTCCAGGTTGTTCAAGGGGTTTCAACGTATCAAGTACGCCCCCAGCTTGGGAGACGTAACCACCACGGTAACCCATCCCGTCAAGACGTCCCACCGCGCTATTTCCGCTGCGGAACGAAGCGAACAGGGGATCACGGATGGACTCGTCCGTCTCTCCGTTGGCATCGAAGACGTAGACGACATCGCAGCCGACCTGGAGCGCGGCTTATCAGCAGTATGATCATAGTCCTAGGGTTGGGCAATCCGGGGGCTGCCTATGCCGGGAGCCGCCACAACGTCGGCTACAGATGCGTGGACATTCTCTCCAAGCAGTACGGCATACGGCTTGACCAGCGCCGCCGCCACGCCGTGCTCGGCGAAGGCGCCATGGAAGGAGAAACAGTGGTGCTGGCGCGCTCTCGCACCTACATGAACCTCAGCGGAATAGCCGCACGCTACCTGCTGGACCGATACCGCCTGCCCCCTTCAAGCCTGCTTGCCATCTACGATGAACGAGACCTGCCGGTTGGGCAAATCCGTATTAGACCGCGCGGCAGCTCCGCGGGCCACAACGGCGCCAACTCCATCATCGACGAGTTGGGTAGCCAGGACTTCCCTAGGCTGCGCATCGGTATAGGGCAGCCCGTTCAGCAGGACCCGATCGATTTCGTGCTTGGGCGCTTCACTCCGCAGGAATCTGAAATAATTGAGGAAACGCTAACCCGCGCCGCGGAGGCCGTGACCTGGATTGTCCGCTGCGGTATTGACGCCGCTATGAACAAGTTCAACCAGCGTATGCAGGGCACTGCCGACCCTACAGAAAGCGATGAAGCGTAGCTTCTTTGTGGCCCTGGCTGCGTTCCTCAGCATGGCTTGCTCATTGGGAGGCAACGAAAGCACCGCCGTTGTAACCCCCTTTCCTGCGCCAAGCCCAACCGCATCTCCCACCCCCCGTCCGGCAACACCGACCTCTGTTACGCCTTCACCGACCCCAACTCCTACCGCACCCACGCCAACCCCGACTCCACGCGCCATGCCCACGTCCACCCCTGCACCCACGCCCACAGCCACGCCAACCACAACGGCCCCGCAAATCCACTACCCCACTCCACCTGACCGCGATCTCTACGACCTAACCAGCCGCCTGGTCATCAAGTCGCAGCGGCCCATACCACGGGTGGTGAACTCTACGCCCGTAGCCTACGAGGTCGGACGGCGGGACACCTTCAACGTTACCGACATTGCAAACCGCAATGTCTATCCACTGCAAGCCACTCTCCACGTGGTCACCGACCACGCGTACTGGTATATCGCTGACGGTGTACAGTTCAACCTGGAAGACCTTGAGAATTCGGCAACGGTTTTCGAAGAAGAGATTCGCCCCAGGGTGACCGCCGTATTCGGCACGGAGCTTGTGCCAGGCGTAGACAACGACGTTCACCTAACTGTTTTGCACGCCCCACTGTCCGGTGTGGACGGCTACTACTCCTCGGCGGATGAATATCCGTCGATTGTCCATCCCCACAGCAACCAGCGTGAGATGATCTATATGACCTCCTCTTTGCTCCTCAATAGCCGGAGCTACTTGGCGACTCTGGCTCACGAGTTTACTCACGCCATACAGTTTCGCTCCGACGATTCGGACGAAAGCTGGGTCAATGAAGGACTGGCGGAGGTAGGCGCTGAAATCGCGGGCTATATGCCCTCCTTCCGCCGCAACGCGTTTCTCTCCAGGCCCTCCACCTCTTTGGTCAACTGGCCGGAGACCCTCGGTTCCAGCTTCTACAACTACGGCGGCGCAAACCTCTTCTTCGAATACCTTGGGCAGCAGTACGGTAGGGAAAGCCTGGGGATGCTCATGGAGCACCCCAGCGACAGCATCCGAGGTGTGGAGGCTTACCTGCGATACGTGGACGCCGGCAGGAGTTTCATAGACGTATTCGCCGACTGGACGGTGGCCAACTATCTGGATGAAGATGATGGCGGGCCCTACGGCTACCCAGAATCGCAGGTGCGGGTAGCGGAGGTACGAACCATAGCAGGACCGGCGCAGTTCCGGGACGAGGTGCCGCAATACGGGTCGAAGTACTACGAGATAATCTCCAGAGGCCCAGTCATCCTGCATTTCGAAGGGCGTACGGAAACGCCCCTTGTACCACCCCCTTCCGCCGGTGGAGACCGTTGCTGGTGGAGCAACCGTGGAGACTCCATCGACACCACTCTCACCGCGGAAGTCACGTTGCCTGACCAGGATTCCCTAGCCATGACCTACTCCCTCTGGTACGGCATAGAAGAGGGGTGGGACTACGCCTACGTTGAGGTCTCCACCGATGGCGGGGAAACCTGGAACGTGCTGGAGGGCAACCTATCCTCTGCTGTGGACCCCGTGGGCAACGCCTTTGGCCCCGGCTATACCGGGAGCAGCGGACGCTGGCTTGAAGACAGCGTAGACCTGACCCCGTATCGTGGCAGGGAGGTGCTCCTCCGCTTTGAGTACGTGACGGATGACGCCCTCCACGGCACCGGCCTCTGCTTGGACAACATCTCCATCACAGGGGCATCTTTCCCGGACGTCTCGGGGACGGATGACGGCCCCTGGGAGGCAAACGGCTTCGTGCTGACTCCCTACACCGTCCCTCAGCAGTATCTACTTACCGTCATTGAGATGGGGACTGAGCCATCGGTGCGCCGCGTAGCGCTCGAAGAAGAAGCGTCCGCTATAGTAGAGATAGAGGGATCGGATGGCGGCTTCTCGCACACCGTCGTTGTCGTTTCCGCCGTACAGGAACAGACCCTGGAGCCCGCCCCCTTTCAGATCGACGTAACCTTCCCAGACGGCGGCTGAGCCATGCTTGCCCCGGTTTACAGCCTGGGCGCAATCCCGTATAGTTCACCACGCCATTGATTCAAGCGAGGTTTTGCCCATGCGTTTCCAGATAGCTGTGTTGCCCGGCGACGGTATTGGCCCCGAAGTAACCACTGAAGCAGTGCGCGTGTTGCAGGTCGTGGGCCGGAAGTTCAACCACACCTTTGATCTTACCGAGGACCTGGTAGGCGGGGCTTCCATAGATAAGTACGGGGTGGCCCTCCGCCCTGAAACCGCCGAGGCCTGCCGCCGCAGCCACGCCCTTCTCTTCGGAGCCGTGGGCGGACCCAAGTGGGACGACCCCCAGGCCAAGGTACGCCCGGAAGACGGGCTGCTTGCCATACGAAAGGTCATGGGGCTCTGGGCAAATCTGCGTCCCGTCAAAGTCTACCCGTTCCTGGAAGACTCCGGTCCGCTCAAACCGGAAGTGGTGCGAGGCGTGGATATCCTGGTGTTGCGAGAGCTCACCGGAGGGCTTTACTTCGCCAAGCCCAAGAAGCGGTGGAACACCTCGCGGGGCAGGCGCGGCGTCGATACTTTGAAGTACGAAGAGCGTGAGATAGAGCGCATACTCAGGGCCGCCTTCGAGCTTGCCCGGGGACGGCGCAAGCAGCTGACCTCAGTGGACAAGGCCAACGTCCTGGAGACATCCAGATTGTGGCGGCAGATAGCCATTGAGCTATCTTCGGAGTACCCCGACATCGCCCTGGACCACATGCTGGTGGATAACTGCGCCATGCAGCTTGTCCTGAACCCCAACCGTTTCGACGTCATCGTATCTGAAAACACCTTCGGCGACATTCTCTCCGACGAAGCGGCCGTGCTCGCGGGCTCCATGGGCATGCTTCCCTCGGCGAGCCTTGCCGGCGTGCCGGACGCCACGGGACACCGCCGCGCCCGCGGCATGTATGAGCCGATTCACGGCAGCGCTCCGGACATTGCGGGTCAGGGCAAAGCGAACCCTCTCGCCGCCATCCTCAGCATGGCTCTCATGCTGCGCTACTCCCTGGGACTGATAAGCGAGGGAGAGGTAGTGGAGCAATCCGTGGAGCAAGTGCTGGAAAGCGGCCTCTACACGCCCGACCTGGCCGGACCAGGCCAGCCTTCCGTAGGCACTGACGAAATGGGCAAAGCCGTGGCTGAGGCTGTATTGCAAAGCTGACCATCATGCAAGCAGGGCGCCCCGGTTAAGGAGCGCCCTGCCTAGCTAGAGGGGTGCCTAAACTATCGACCCGGCAGCCGGTTTTGGTGTCCATTCAGCGTCTATCGCCCTACTCCCGACTGGCATTTCGTCCTGAATAACGAAAGTACCGTTGGATTTGTCAGGTCTGAAGCCGGGCATAGAGGCGGGCTTGAAACGCGAGAGCCTTGCGTGGATAAGACGAAAGGAAACGCTAGACGGCATCCCCCGGAAGCCTTGAAACCTCAACGAAGTCATTGGCTTCCCAGGACCAGGCAAAAAGGGCCGCTTCCACAACGCGGTAGGCGCCGATGCCCACTACAAGCTGCTGAACAGGGTAAGCGGGCCCATCGCCCCACATCGACTTGGCAAATCGGCGGTCGGTTCTGGAGAAGTAGGCCTGCCCGTTGGGATGAGAGTGGTAGATAACCACGGCGGGGGTATCGGTGTCGAAGCTGCGGTCAAGGTCTATGGCGTCCTGGGCGGTGAATTCGTAGGCCGTCTCGGCTCCACGATCCGGCACCGTGGAGTGAATACCGAGCGTCTTGGCATTGACGCAGGCATGGATGGCGTCGGCGCGATTGCCTTCCGCTGAACCGGTGAGCCAGCCGCAGGCCTCGTTGGGGTAGGATTTCCTGGCCTCTCGGTAGACGGCTTGGAGGAGATCGTTGGGAATCGTGACTGGTGAAAGTGTTTCCGGCATGAGGCAACCTCTGCAGCCTTTAGCTGTCCACTTCTATTGTCCAGGTCTTGCCTTCCATGACCTCTCCTATGACCGCCGCTCCAGCAACCCCGTGCCTTTCGAGCTGCTCTAGCAGAACGTCCAGCTTGTCCCGGGGCGTCGATATGAGAAGCCCACCCGACGTTTGGGCGTCGCTCAGCGCCACCCGTACGGTATGCGACAAGCTTTCGTGCCAGCGTACGGAATCCCCCAGCGAATCCAGGTTTCGCTGCGTCCCTCCGGGCGCTATGCCCTGTTCGGCCAGCTGCCACAGTCCGGGGAGCAACGGCACCTTCGACCAGTATAACCGCGCCGAGGTCCCGCTGCCCTGCATCATCGCATTCAGGTGTCCCAACAGTCCGAATCCCGTGACGTCCGTGGCCGCGTTCACTCCCACATGGCCCATGGCGCTGGATGCGCCCTTGTTCAACGTCTCCATCACGGCCACCGCTCCTGCCAGCACGTCTGCATCCACAGCCTGGTTTTTGCCCGCCGTGGTGATGATACCCGTGCCTATTGGCTTGGTCAGCACCAGTACGTCGCCCGGCTTGGCGCCTGAGTTGGTGATCTGGTCTCCCGGCTTGATCAGCCCGGTGACCGCCAGCCCGTATTTAGGCTCTGCATCATCCACGGTATGCCCCCCCACTATCAGCACGCCCGCTTCTGCCGCTTTATCGTAGCCGCCTTTCAGAATGCTCACCAGTATCTCTCTGGGCAGTCCAACCGGGAATCCCACCAGGTTCAGCGCCAGCAGAGGCGTGCCGCCCATGGCGTAAACGTCGCTCAGCGCGTTGGCCACGGCAATGGCGCCGAAATGGTAAGGGTCGTCGACAATGGGTGGGAAGAAATCTACGGTCTGTACAAGGGCAAGGTCGTCCCGTAGACGATAGACGGCTGCGTCATCGCCTGTCTGTGTACCCACCAAGAGATCGGGATGATATATGGTGGGAAGCTGGCTCAGGACCTGCCCCAGGTCCTCAGGACTGAACTTGGCGGCTCAGCCTGCGCAGCTTGCTAAGCTGGTCAGCCTGATGGCTTCCTCTTGCATGGAGGCTCCCTTCTTGGAATTGGACTGAACATAGGAAAAGGCCCTTACATTGTAGGCTTACCGAGCCTAGCCGTACAAGGAGGGGTACCGCTCACCGGTATCGGGAAGGACGGTGATCACGACTTTGCCGCGGCCCAGTCGCTGCGCGATTTTCATGGCGGCGAAGACGTTGGCGCCGGAAGAAATTCCTGCCAGAGTCCCAACCTTCCTCGCCAGCTCTTGCATGGTGTCTAACGCTTCTTGGGTACTGACGGTAACCACTTCGTCTATCAACTCGCGGTCCAGTATCTCAGGAATGAAGTCAGCGCCCAGTCCCACGATTCCGTGCTCCCCAAAACGCCCCTCGCTGAGCAGAGGAGACGTAGCCGGCTCCACAGCAATCACCTGCACGGAGGGCTCCTTCCCCTTCAGAGCTCGTCCCACGCCAGTGATAGTGCCTCCCGTACCCACGCCCGCAACAAAGGCATCCACCATGCGATCTCCCAGCACATCCAGTATCTCCCGGCCCGTTCCCAAGTAGTGGGCTCTTGGGTTTGCAGCACTGGCGAACTGGTCCAGCAGAACGTATCCTTTATTTTGCTTAGTCATTCGCTGCGCGGCGCGTTTCGCGCCAGCCATCCCCAGATCGGAAGGGGTGAGATGCAGCGATGCTCCAAACCTGGCAATCAAGCGCCGTCTCTCTTGCGGCGCATTCTCCGGCATCACAATGGCGGACCGGTAGCCCTTGGCTGCGGCTACCATGGCCAGTGATACTCCCATATTCCCCCCCGACACCTCTACTATGGTGGAGCCCGGCGTTAGCAAGCCCGCATCCTCGGCTTCCTCTACCATTGCAAGAGCCACCCTGTCTTTGATGCTGCCGCCCGGATTTACGCTCTCCAGCTTGGCGTAAAGCTCCGCCGAGCCTTCCGTCTGCATGGTGTCGAGTCGCAACAGGGGGGTGTTTCCAATAAGCTGAAGCAGGCTTCTTTGCACAGCAACCTCCGCTGGCCGATTTTGACACGGGCTGTCCAAGTGCGTCAAGGAATAAGGCGAGCGTGAGGAGGGCCTCCGCAATTGATCCCATCCTCCTCGGTAGGTTCGGCAGGCCCCGCCTTGAGATAGAGTCCAAGGTAGAGTGGCAGTGAGGCCGTGGGAGAGGGTATTTGTTTCAAACGTTATGTCAAATAGCAAGGCTAAAATGGTTCGGAGTTTGTTGAAAAATGGGGAAACGAATCCGATCCCGGCGCGTTTTTTGTCGCGGGTTTGGGGTGACGCCACGTATTTTACACAAGTATTCATGGGGCAATGATAGAAGGAAAGGCGGCAATGGGATAGGGAGAGATGGCGGGCTTGGTTGGCAACGCTCATGGTGAGGCTGTCGAACCATATGAGCGGCGCTTAGCGTCACGGGAATGACCCTTCGGCAGGCTCATCTATGAAATGAGTGGCCCTGTCAAGGCCCTGAATCCAGTAAGCTGTGTTTGAGAGTTCGGTCCTGCATCTATGGGCGCTGGCATAAGCTGCG
>DAOUJH010000016.1:0-29627 GCA_034422935.1 Dehalococcoidia bacterium
CGGCACGCTGATTTTCGAACTGAACAAGACGGTCCCGGATAACATCAAGTCGACCGCCACGCTCCAATTGGGCAGCAGAACTTTCGCCTTTGCAAGCGGCGGATCTGTTACAAACACCGTCACCAACGACCGTGTGACTTGGACCAACTCCGGCCTGAGCTGGTCGGCAGGCGACACGGTGTCGGTGAGCCTGACTGCGCCGCCCCCGACTGGCGTCGAGCTCTCGGCCGACAGCATGTCCATCGGCGAGAGCGGCGGCGGCGCCTTCACGGTGTCGCTCACCGCCGACCCCGGCGGCGAAACCACCGTCACCCTGGTGAGGACCCACTTCTACCAGTCCGGGTACGGCGAGTCCGGCCACGTCTGGGACCTGAACGCCGCCACCGTCTCCCCCGAGACCCTGACGTTCACGTCGGGCAGCTCGGGCAACTGGGGCACGGCCCAGACCGTGACCGTCACCGGCGTGGAGGACGACGACAGCTGTGACGAACAGCTGGTCATCCTGGTACTGGGTTCGACCCGGAAATACGACTACGTCTACGTCGGCAGCAATAACGGCACCCACAACCAGAGCACGAGCGGAGAGTACGTGTATGTCGGCTCCAACATGGGCGAGTATAGCTATCAGCTCGCCGATGTCCCCGCCCCGGTGGGCGGCAGCAGCAACGCCGTCAACGGGGTCTTCGTCACCATCAACGACGACGACGGCGGAAGTTGCGGCGGCGTGTAGAAGCGGAAACGGCCACCACCCCATCCGTCGTACCCGCGTAGGCGGGTACCCAGGGGCGGAAACGGGCATCCGTTCGTGGTGAGCCTAGAGTTTACCCTGAGCGAAGCCGAAGGGAACCACGCCAGGGGGATGCGCCCTTCGACTATGCTCAGGGCGAACGGATACCAAAGCCCGCTCACCCCTAATTCGCTCCCAAACTATGCCCGAAATTCCACCGCTATTCCGTTTGACCTTAGCGTCCCCGGCAACTTATAATCTGAGTGTCCAGCCTGCCTGGGGGTGCTTGTTGGCCTCATTTGCGGAGTCTTGCATCGGGACTGCAGCTTATGATGACGATTCTCTCCACGAAAGTTGTGGAGTTATAGGCGTATACGCCCCAGGTTTCAATGTAGCCCAGACCGCGTTCTACGGTCTCTTTGCCTTGCAGCACAGGGGACAGGAAAGCGCGGGCATCGCCACCGCCACCGGCAAGCGCATTCATAACTACACTTCCATGGGGCTCGTCTCTCAGGCTTTCCGAGAGAGCGATCTGGAGCGTCTGGAAGGGCACATCGCCATAGGCCACACCCGCTACTCCACCACCGGTTCAACCCGCATTCAGAACGCTCAACCCCTCATGGCCGAAAATGGCGGGCTGGAGCTGGCCCTGGCCCACAACGGCAACGTTATCAACGCGGGAAAGTTGCGCGCCGAGCTCGTGGAAATGGGCGCATCCTTCTCCACCGGCACCGACTCCGAAGTCATAGCCCAAATGCTGGTCCACGCTCCCGGCGAAGACCTTGCCGAAAGGGTGGCCTACACCATGCTGCGTTTGCAGGGCGCCTACTCCCTAACCGTGCTAACCGGCGATACCCTGATAGGCATCCGCGACCCGCGCGGCGTCAGGCCTCTCTGTCTGGGCAAGCTGGACGGCGGCTGGATAATTGCGTCGGAGTCCTGCGCCTTGGACCACCTGGGAGCACGCTACCTCCGCGAGGTGGAGCCGGGTGAAACGGTCATCATCAACGAGGACGGCTTGAAATCTATTCCGTACGCCGGGCGTATGCCCAATCCCGCGCCGTGCGTATTTGAGTACATCTACTTCGCCAGGCCGGATAGCCTGCTCGGAGGCCGCCTCAACTACCTGTCGCGTCTTGAAATGGGCAAACGGCTGGCCAAAGAGCATCCCGTGAAAGCGGACATCGTGATCGGCGTGCCCGATTCGGCCACGGCCGCCGCGGTGGGCTATTCGCAGGAGTCGGGCATCCCGTTCAGCGATGGCCTGATCAAGAACCGCTACGTGGGGCGCACATTCATACAGCCTGACCAGCGCATCCGCGAGTTGGGCGTACAGATGAAGTTCAACCCCCTGCCTGAAGTCTTTGGCGGCAAGCGGGTGGTCATCGTGGACGATAGCATTGTGAGAGGCACCACCACGCCGCAGGTGGTGAGCATGGTGCGCAGGTCCGGCGCTAAGGAAGTCCACATGCGAGTATGCGCGCCGCCCATACGATTCCCCTGCCACTTTGGCGTGGACATGGCCACCAAGGGCGAACTGCTGGCGGCCAATATGTCGCTTGATGAGATACAGGAGTTCGTGGGCGCTGACAGCCTCGGTTACCTCAGTGTGGAAGGGCTGCTGGATACGGTAAACGGCAGCGAGAACAGCTTCTGCGCCGCCTGTTTCACGGGCAACTACCCCATTCCGGTCCAGTTGGAATTGGACAAGCTGGCCTTGGAGCGCTCCTAGGGCATGACCAAAATGACCTACCTGGCATCGGGTGTAGACCTGGATGCCGCCGCCCAAGCCAAAGACCTCATCAACCCCCTGGTCCGTTCTACCTTCGGCCCCCAGGTTCTGGGAGACGTCGGCCTGTTCGGAGGGCTGTTTCAGCTTCAGAACTTCAGGGAGCCGGTGCTCGTTTCCAGCACCGACGGTGTGGGCACCAAGCTGAAACTGGCGGTTTGGCTGGACCGGTATCAGAGCATCGGCAAGGACGTGGTCAACCAGAGCATCAACGACGTTCTCACCAGCGGGGCAAGGCCGCTCTTCTTCCTAGACTACATCGCCATGGAGTCGTTGCTGCCGGAGCGGCTGGAGGCCCTGGTGAGAGGCATGGCCGAAGCCTGCTCCGAGGCGGGATGCGCCCTCTTGGGCGGCGAAACGTCTCAGATGTCGGGCGTCTTCAAGCCGGATGCGTTCGAGCTGGTGGGGTTTGTGGTCGGCGCGGCGGAGCGTGAGGCTCTGCTCGACCCTTCCAGCATCAAGGCAGGCGACATATTGATCGGCCTGCCTTCCAGCGGGCTGCACACCAACGGCTACTCCCTGGTGCGGGCCATTTTCAACCTCGAAGAGGATAGGTCGCCTCTGTACAGTGCATATGACGAACTGGGCTGCACCCTCGGCGAGGCGCTGTTGGAACCTCACCGCGGCTACTGGCCCCTGCTGGAACCGGCGCTTCCCCTCGTCAAGGCTATGGCCCATATCACCGGCGGCGGTATGGAGGAAAACCTGGAGAGGGTGACGCCGCCGGGTTTGACGGCGCGAGTGGACTGGTCTTCCTGGGAAACGCCGCCCATCTTCCGTATAATTCAGGCTGCGGGGAATGTAGACCTTGCCGAAATGAGGCGTGTGTTCAACATGGGCGTGGGCATGGTGATGGTCTGCGCGCCGGAGCACGCCTCCGATATAGTCCGTACGCTCCCCGAAGCGTGGGTAGTTGGGGAAGTGGCCGGACTCTGAAGACTAAGCGCACTTCGCTATTGAGAGGGAACCCATTGAAAGCATTGTTTAGCGTATTCAATAAGACCGGCCTTGTGGAGTTTGCCGGGTCTATTCACAAGCTGGGGTACGACCTGGTCAGTACCGGCGGCACGCACCGGGAGCTATCGGAGGCGGGGCTGCCGGTGCAACAGGTCGCCGACTTGACCGGCTCTCCTGAAATGCTGGACGGACGCGTAAAAACGCTTCATCCCAAAGTACACGGTGGCATTCTGGCCAGGCGCGACCTGCCCGGGGATATGGCGCAGCTCGCTGAGCACGGCATCGACACGATCGATCTGGTGGTGTCCAACCTGTACCCGTTCCGCGAAACGGTGGGCAAAAACGGCGTGACTCTGGCAGAGGCGTTGGAAAACATCGACATCGGCGGGCCTACCCTGATCAGGGCCTCGGCAAAGAACTTCCCTCACGTCGTGGTAGTCGTGGACCCCGCCGACTACGAGTGGGTGTCGGATAAGCTGAGCTGCAGCGGCCTCTCCCCGGAAGACCGGCAGGGCCTGGCCCGCAAGGCTTTCCAGCACGTAGCGCTGTACGATACCGCCGTTTCGCACTACCTCTCCCGCGATGGCGCTTCCTCCTTCCCGGATGAGTTGACCGTTGGTCTGAACAAGAGGTTGGACCTGCGCTACGGTGAGAACCCCCACCAAAAGAGCGCCTTCTACACGCTGGACTCAGGACCGGTTGATGGCATGGGAGGTTTTGCACAGCGCCACGGCAAAGATCTGTCCTTTGTCAACATTCTGGACGCAGACGCCGCCTTCAATCTGGTCGCCGACTTCCCAGAGCCTGCCGTAGCTATTATCAAGCACACGAACCCCTGCTGTTTCGCCACGGGAGACGGCGACGTTGCAGCCCTTTATGAGAAGGCTCTGACGCAGGGCGATCCCGTTTCTGCCTATGGAGGAATCGTCGCCTCCAACCGGCCTATAGACATGGCCTATGCCAAGGCCCTGCGCGAAGTGCGCAGCCCGGTGAACGGTGGGCGTATGTTCTATGAAATCGTCATCGCGCCCGGCGCAGAACCGGAAGCCTTGGAGCACCTGAAGAAGAAGTCCAAAGACCTGCGCATACTCACCGTCCCTGCCGGGGACGCGCGTCGTCCGCGCCGGGAGGTTCGCACCGTGAGAGGAGGAGCCCTGGTGCAGGAAGCCGACGTCACTGTCTCCGGGGAGACCGCTTTCCGGGTAGTTACAAAGAGACAGCCCTCAGACACTGAACTAGCGGACATGGCTGTGGCCTGGGCGGTGTGCAAGCACGTGAAGTCCAACGCCATCACCATGGTCAAAGGCGGCGTGCTCGTTGGCATGGGAGCCGGTCAGCCCAACCGGGTAACCAGCGTGAGGCTGGCTTCGCAGTTCGCTGGCGAACGGTCAAAAGGCGCAGTGCTCGCCTCGGATGCGCTGTTCCCCTTCGATGACAACGTAGTGGAAGCGGCTGCGGCGGGCATCGGCGCTATCGTTCAGCCGGGCGGATCAATCCGTGACGAGGAGATCATAGCCACCGCCGACCGCCTGGGAATAGCAATGAGCTTTTCAGGCGTGCGTCACTTCCTGCACTAGTTATCAGAGGGTGTGCTCGCAGATACGGGTTCCTGCGCCGGCGGCTCCGGCTCTTGGTGCATGGACCGTCCCAATACGTACCTACCCAGAGCTGGCGCTATCAGTGCGGACGTTATCGCCAGCAGCACAAGAGTGGAGAACAGGTTCTGGTCTATGAGGTCCAGCCTAACCACTATATCCGCGGCGGCGATGATCAGGCTGAGGCGCGCCGCATGGAAAAGTCCGAAGGCCGCGCTTTCTCTGGGGTTCATTCCCAGCAGCCTGGTTACCGCCGACACGCTTATCATCTTGGAGAGCAGTCCCACGGCCAGTATGACCGCCAAAACTCCCAGGTTCTGCACGTCGGAGAAGAGGGACGGGAGGTCTACCCTGGCTCCGGTGAAGATGAAGAACAACGGTATGAAGAAACCGTAGCCGAAGCTCTCCAATTTCTCTTCTATCCGCGTTGCCCTGGGCATTATCTCGGAGAATATCAACCCCGCAATGAACGCGCCCATGATTGAGTGAAACCCCAACTGCCCGGATATGGCAGCAAGCAGAAAAATCAGGGCGAACGCCAGCCTGACCTCAAGGTCAAAGTATCTTTGGCGAGACAGCAGCGATGCGAACCGCCTGGTCAATACGGATCTGCTAAGCAGCATCGGGATAATGAATAGGATCAATATAGCGACCAGCGAATAGAAAAACTCCACCTGAAGCGGACCCTGAATGACACTCAAAGAAAATGCCAGCAAGAATATGCTGACAATATCCACTATGACCACCGTTCCCAGCATCAGGTTGGCGAAATCTCCCCTGGGTCGCAAGTCTTTCAACAACGGCAGGACCAGCCCCAGGGAGGTGGTCGAGAGTATCGTGCCCAGCAGCATGGGGTGAACACCCACGTAGGAGGCCAGCAAAACACCGCTAAGCAACGGCGCTCCCACGGAGACCGCCGCTATCGTTGTTGCTTTGAAGACGTGACGGCGTACAACCCTCAAGTCCAGGTCCATGCCGGCCAGGAACATTAGGTAAGCCAACCCGAACGAGGAGAAGAACTCCACGGTTTGGTTTTCTGGAACTATGTCAAGGAAGGAAACCCCTATAGCTATGCCAAAAATTATCTCGGCTACAATGATGGGTATTCTGACCCGGTGTGCCAGCGGCGGGATGAGGACTATTCCAGCAAAAACCGCCAGCATGCTCAGGGCAAGCTGTTCCAAAGTGGACTCCTTAAGGAAATTGCAGATCTCTGAACAAAGCGGCGACTATTATAACCATGTTCTGAGTTTTATGGAGCATGGTTTGCCGGCAAAGTGAGTATCTACATGGGTGAACTGAAATCTGCATACAGCATGGGAATGCACGGCCGCGAGGGGCGGCAACTGCGCAGGACCTGATGTACCAATTGGGCAGGTACGTACTGCACGCGATATAATCCCGGTGTCCAACACGGAAACGAGGGGGCTCCTGATGGTTACAACGGTAGTAAGCGGTATGCAGTTGATCGACGGTACGGGGAGAGCCCCTATACAGGACGCCGCAATAGTGATCGAGGGGTCCAAAATTAGCCAAGTTGGCCCAAAGTCGCAGCTTAAGCTGCCGGAAGGCCCCGGCGCGCGGTTCATGGAGTTCCCCAACGGCTACGTCTTGCCCGGGCTGATCGACGCTCATACCCACCTAATGTTCGGTACTGTTAATGGCTACGGTTATGATAACGGGCCGTACGAGAAGGTGATTGAACGTGACTCCGATGAGATCATGCTTCTGAGAGCTGCGCACAACACCCATATCCACCTCAGTGCCGGTGTAACTACGCTGAGGGATAACGGGGCACGCAATAAGATAACCTTTGACCTGCGAGCCGCCGCGGCGCAGGGACTTGTGACATCTCCACGCCTTCTGCTCTGTGGACGACCCGTGACCATGACAGGCGGGCACTTCTTTTGGTGCAACGGCGAGGCCGATGGCGTGGACGGTGTGCGACAGGCAGTGCGAACACTGATCAAAGAGGGAGCTGATCATCTTAAGATCATGGCTTCCGGTGGAGGCACAGCAATCACCGATAATCGCAGAGATTCGTACAGCGTGGAGGAGATGAGGGCGATCGTCGAAGAAGCTCACGTCCACGGCAAGCTCACCACGGCACATTGTCTGGCTACCCAGAGCATCACAAACGCTCTTGACGCGGGAGTAGATATGATTGAGCACGCCGGTTTCATTGAACCCGACGGCTCCTACAAATTTGACCCGCGCATTGCGGAGCGGATCGCGGAACAGGGGGTCTATGTCAGCCCGACGGTGCAAACCGGGTACCGCGGACGTGAGAGGCTGCTGGCGCAAGCAGAGACGGAACCTCTGTCCATGGAAGAGCATGCCCGGCTTGAAAGCCTCAAGGCCAAGTGTGAAAGTCAGCTGGAGTTCGTGGGAAGAATGTGGACTGAGTGGGATATCCCAATAATCGCCGGCACAGATGCTATCCAGTCCTTCGGGGACTACTGCCTGGGGCTGGAACTCCATTCGGATGCAGGCATGTCCAACATGGACGTAATAAGATCGGCGACGGGTGAAGCTGCGGAAGCAATAGGGATGGGCGACCAAGTCGGAACCTTGGAAGTTGGCAAGGAAGCCGATCTTATCGTTGTCGAACAGGACCCCCTACAGGATATTCGGGCACTGCGCGAAATGGCCATGGTTATGAGGGCCGGTCGTCAAATACTGCCATACGCACCCACGGAAATCTGATTCCGCTCACTGGTTTCGAAATCTCTTGCACAACATCCAACCTGCCCAAACTCTATTAGTCGGCATGATCATGAGCAACGTCCTGCATAGTAGCGCCAACCTACCCGAAGCCTATCCTGACGGTAGATTGGCCTGCCAATACAGTGCCACTTGCCCTTGGGACATGCCCCCAGATGTCTGGGGGCAATGCTGAGATGAGCGACACAACGCACGATACTAAGCGGAAGTGGAACACCGACGGCATTTTCTACGGCTGGTGGATAGTGGTGGGAGGCTCTGTCGTCACCGCGATGGGCGCGGGGCTAAACTTCTACGGATTCAGCGCCTTTTTCTATCCGCTAAGCATGGAGTTTGGCTGGAGCCGTAGCGCTTTGTCAGGCGTCTTTGCCCTGGCCCGTTTGGAGGGCGGATTCCTGGGCCCGGTTGAGGGTTTCCTGATAGACAAGTACGGGCCTAGGAAGATGATGTTCATTGGCATCCCACTCATGGGATTGGGTTTCATCTTACTTGCGGGAGTGGAATCCCTTCTTGCCCTCTACTTGGTCTACATCTTCACCATCACTCTGGGGAGCAGTCTGGGGACGTTCGCTCCGGCTACCGCTGCCGTGGCGAACTGGTTCTTGAGAAAACGTAGCAGAGCAATTGGATTTGTGATGTCCGGCGTGGCCCTAGGTGGAGCGTTGCTGCTGCCGGTCTTGGGATGGTGGATAGAGACTTACGGGTGGCGCAGTGCGGCGATAGCGTCCGGAGTCCTGATACTAACTGCGGGCTTGCCACTCGCAATGCTAATGCGACATAGGCCAGAGGACTACGGACTGCTCCCGGACGGCTCGAGCGTAGCCAGCACTGCCCCGGATGCTTCCCGTGGCACAAATCGTCCCAGGCCAGCCAGCGGCCCTGAGATCGGAGGGCTTCAGAGCCTCAAGACGGCCCAATTCTGGTTCCTGGGTGCGTCGCTATCTCTTCGTGCCATAGTAACTACAGGGTTCACCATTCACTTCGTTGCAATGATGGTCGACAGAGGGTTTTCATTTGTCGTAGCCAGCTCCCTCCTTGGGGCTGTCGCACTGGTAAGCTTGCTCGGCAGGATCGGCCTTTCCTGGCTGGGTGACTTCGTTGACAAGCGGTATCTGCTTGCCGCCACTTTGGGAGTGACCAGCTTGACCATGCTTGCCATGTCTCAAGTGCAGTCCCAATCGCTGCTCGTCGGTATTCTCGTCCTGTATGCCGTGGCATACGGCGGCTCTATTGTGTTGCCTGTGTCGCTCCAAGCCGACTACTTTGGCCGCAAGTCCTTTGCCACCATCCGGGGCCTGACGAACACAGTGCAGACCACGGGCACTCTAATTGGCCCTGTCTTTGCCGGCGTGGTGTTTGACCAAACCGGGAACTACTCCCTGGCTTTCGCCGGTTTTGCCGTAGCCGGATTCATGGCCATGTTGCTGGTAGTCGGTATACGCAGGCCAAACGTTGCCGTTTCGGAAACATAGCCTGTTCATGTACAAATGAGATACTATGCCATCGGTGGTTCTGTATCTTGCCTAGAATACATCGTGGAGGTGTCCAAGAAATGAACTCCATGGAACGGGATCTACACTACTCCTCTATCGTAATCGACTGTCACGCCGACACACCTGACCGCATTGTGGACAACGGTGCAGATTTAGGGCGGGGTGGAAGTCTCACCCACGTGGACGCGCCCAAGATGCGCCAGGGAGGCCTCGACGCCGTCTTCTTCTCCGCCTGGATTCGTCCCAATCTCATTCCAAGAAGGGAATGCATCCAGCGGGTCCTGCAGGACTTGGACGCGATTAAACAGCTATGCAAGAACTACCCGGAAGAGTTCGAACTGGCAACCACGGCTAGCGATGTCAGGCGCATCGTTAGCGGAGGCAGACTAGCGGCAATCCTCTGTATTGAGGGAGGACACGCCATTGAAGATGATCTGGCCGTGCTCCGCATGTTCTTTGATCTGGGTGTACGTTATATGACCCTTACCTGGAGCAACAACAACAACTGGGCCGACGGCTGCCTGGATACACCTAAGCATCACGGGCTGACTCCTTTTGGCGTCGAGGTAGTGCAAGAGATGAACCGGCTGGGCATGATGGTTGATATCTCCCACGTGTCTGAAGATACCTTCTGGGACGTCCTAAAAGCCTCTTCCAAGCCGGTGATAGCTTCCCACTCTTCCGCTAGGTCTATATGTGATCACCGACGAAATCTCAGGGATGAGCAGATAAAAGCGGTTGCTGAAGGCGGCGGCGTTGTGTGCACTACTTTTGTGCCTGCATTCATCTCGGAAGAGTGCCGCATAGCCAATGATGCCCTAATGGAACAACACCGCCTTGAGGAGGAGGCTCTTGAAGAGAAGCTGGCAGGGGATGAGGAGGCGCTGAACAAATCAAAGGAAGAGCTGCGAGCTAAATACGACGAGCTAGTGAGCAAGGTGCCAGCACCCGATCTTGGGGTCGTCGCTGACCACATAGAGCATACGCTAAGAATCGCAGGCCCTGACCACGTAGGCTTTGGATCCGATTTCGACGGGGTAGTCAGCCTACCCGTGGGCATGGAGGACTGCAGCAAATTGCCGGCGCTAACGGAGGAGCTGCTACGCCGGGGCCAATCAGAGGATACGGTAAGAAAGGTGCTTGGGGAGAACCTGCTCCGGGTGATGGAGGAAATTATCGGAGCCTAAAGATGGGTGCCGAAAGCCGCTAGAGAACTATCTCGAACGTAACCCCGAGCTTTGTCCGGTAGTCAACTATGCGGTTGATCTTCCACCCTCCCCGTTCGCTCTCCGGAGTCCGTATAGATCCGTACCTGCTGAGGTCTAAGTTCGTCTCACCATCGGTGAGGATCACCATTTTGGTGCCTAGCGGATAGAGCGGCAACCGGTCGGAGTGCCATGTACCCTTCTTCAGAATATAACCCTTGGTCCCGTCAATGAGGAAAGCGTGGCACTGTTCGGGCTTTGGAATCGCATCAGGGTCATTTTGGTCTGTGGGAGCGGCAACGGCAACCACCACCGGCGGCCCGCTGAGCGGCAAGAAGGCTTGCGTAACGTGGAAGTGCTGCTCCATCTGGCTGAACTCCAAGCCACGATAGGGCAAGAGAGTTGCGTTGAACCGCAATTCGCCTCCTTGAAAATCAACGGGAGCAATCTCATCAGGAACGTCTGACGCGTCAATGACCTCCCCGAACGGTGCGAACGAAGCCGGGGTCATGATCTCAGCTTTTATCTTATGTATCCTGACCATACTGCTTGTAAGCTCTCGAACCGAGAGGCCGTCGCCTGAGTTGTTGCACTAAGAGCGGCTGCGTCCTCTCCTCGTGGGCTGGATGAAGTGCGGTTCGACCTCTTCCAATGCATCGGACGACACTTCCTCCAGTTGCTCGGCCAGGGTGTTATAGAGCTTGGTAGTCGCCTCAATCTCTTGAGGAGTGGCGTCAGCGCCGCCAAGCGCTATCAGGGCGCTAACCGTTTCTTTAGACATTCTGGGCATGGGCCGCCTCCTCAGGATATAGATGGATGCATATCGTGCCACGGGGTCGCCTGCTCATAAGCGTGGGCCACGCGAAGCACAGTGGAATCGTCGAAAAGTCTTCCGGCTATCTGCAAACCCACCGGCAGGCCCTCCGAGGAAAAGCCGCAAGGCACACTGACCGCGGGCATGCCTGTTAAGTTAAACGGCCGGGTAAAGCTCCGTTGAGCAGCCATCCCTGTAGCAGCGCCCGTTGCCACGCTGAGCTGCAGGGTTCCAGGCGGAGTCCTCTGGATTGGGCCGACCAGGACATCTACTCGATTCAGCATCTGAGTCAGCTCCTCTTGAACCTTACGGCGCATCTTTTGTGCCTTGTGGTAGTCGTTAGAGGGGATGACAAGCCCAACCTGGACCTTTTCTCTAACTCCAATGGAGTACTCATGCAGGTGTTGCAGATAAGGGGTATGAATCTGTCCTGCCTCACTCCACGTGATCACGTTGCCAGCCGTCGTGGCGTACTGATCGGTTACAGGCACCGAAACCTCTTCAACCGAGGCGCCCAATTCCCTCAGCACCGATAAAGCCTTCTCTACTAAGAGGTCCACCTCCTCCGATGTGCCTTCACGGAGTTCCCTTGCAACCCCCACTCTGATTCCGCGTATATCTCCGGTGAGTGCTGAAGCATAGTCCGGGATCGACACCCTTGTGGAGGACGGATCCTTTGCGTCGTAACCCGCTACCGTCTGGAGGAGAAGTGCACAGTCCTCAACGGTCCTGGTCAAGGTGCCTGGATGGTCTAAAGACCAGCTCAATGGGAATATGCCATATCTGCTGACCAGTCCATAGCTGGGCTTCAGTCCCACCAAGCTGCAGTTAGAGCCCGGCACACGAACGGAGCCGCCGGTACAAGATCCCATGGATGCGAAAATCATCCCGGCAGCAACCGAGGCAGCCGAACCGCTCGATGAGCCGCCTGGCGTGTAGCCCAGCTTCCACGGGTTCTGCACGGGGCCGTAAAAACTGCTGTCGTCACCGCCGCTGGCGAATTCGTTGGTGTTGTTCTTTCCCACCATGATTGCGCCCGCGGAGTTCAGCCTCCTAACTACCGTGCTGTCGTGGTCAGGAACGTGGTCAGCGAAGACTTTCGAACCGCTTGTGGAGAGGATTCCCTTGCTGGCATAGATGTCCTTGACCGCGTAAGGAATACCGTGCAAGGCGCCCAGGTATTTGCCTCCGGCAATATCCCTCTCAGCCTTTCGCGCAGCGGAAAGGGCCTGATCGGGACAGATCGTTATGAAGGCGTTAAGCTTGGGCTGCAGCTCATCGATGCGGTCTAAGCTCGCTTGTGTTAACTCCACGGGTGAGATTTCGCGAGACTTGATCTTGCCGGCTGCTTCGGCAAGTGTTAGTGACATTGGATCCGCTGTAACCACTCCGTCACCTCCCCTTCTGGCATGTTTGAAGGTACGCCAACTACCTAAATCTAGAGCATCTGTGCATGCTCAACGGGATTATAGACCCGCCCTGTGGCGTGTCAAGGTTAGCTGCTTGGAGCAGGTTGTCCACCTGCTCCCTTGCCAGCCTTGCCACTGTAGCAGCACGCACTGCATTGTGTTAAAGTCGCCTCAAAATCGGCTGCACGCGACCTCAGGGGGTCAAAATGGTTACTCGCGACGAGGCTTGGACGCTGCTCCAGGAATTCGGCCAGAGTGACGCCCTTTTTAGACATGCCACTGCCGTAGAGGCTTGCATGCGCGCCTACGCCCGCAAGCTGGGAGAAGACGAAGACCTATGGGGTATTACGGGCATGTTGCATGACTTCGACTGGGACGCCTGCCCGACACCGGAAGAACACCCCCAGTTTGGCGCCGATATACTCAAGTCCAGGGGCTACCCGGACTCAATTGTGAAAGCGGTACTGTCGCACGGTAACCACACGGGAGTGCCTAGAGAAACTATGATGGAGAAGGCGCTGTTCTCGTTGGACGAGCTATCGGGATTTGTCACAGCCGTGGCGCTGGTCCGTCCCACAAAGAGCCTGGCGGATACGGATGTCCGCTCCGTTAGAAAGAAGATGAAGGACAAAGCTTTCGCGAAGTCCGTGAGCCGGGACGACATAGTCCAAGGCGCAGAAGAGTTGGGCGTGGACCTTGACGAACACATCACGTTTGTCATCGATGCGCTGAAACCGGTGGCGGGTACGCTGGGGCTTGCCGCCGGTCAGGCCACTGAAGGAGCTTTATAGTGACCACGTTGGAGGGGAAGGTAGCACTCATAACGGGCGCTGGTAGAGGCCTCGGATGGGGGATCGCAAAGGCCTTTGCACTGGCCGGCGCCAGGGTCTGCGCGACCGACGTGGATGAAGCGGAGATGGAATCTTCTTTCAAGGGGATGGAGGTAGACGGGGCCCAACTCCTCAATCTGCGTTTGGATGTAGCCGACCCCGATATGTTCAAAAGCGTTGTCCAACAAGTAATCGACGAATGGGGCAGGCTGGACGCACTGATACATACCGCTGCCATACTGCCCCTGCTCAGCTTTGAGGAAACAAGTCATGAGGCTTGGTGGGGTGAGTTGAACATTCATATAGGCGGTCTGTTCAACGGCACAAAGGCGGCATGGAACATAATGAAGGCGCAAGGCGGTGGACACATCATGGCCGTGGCAAGCGGCGCCAGCTTCCGCGGTTTTGTCAAGGAAGTTACATACTGCACCGGAAAACACGGCCTGGAGGGGTTTGCCAAGGCACTGGCCTTGGAAGCGACGCCTCACAATATAGCCGTCAACACCATGAGCCCCGGAAAGCGAATAAAGCCAACAGGGATAACCCTGGCGCAGGCGGAGCAGATGACCGAAGAGGTGATATCAAGCTGGACTGACCCTGCCGAACTGGGCAAGGCGTTCGTCTGGCTGGCGAGCCAACCGCCAGGCAAGTTTAGCGGGCTAAGCTTTGATGCGGGAAGAGTGGCAGACAGCATCGCGGATGAGGGATGGGATTTCGACTTTGCTCCTGAGAAAGTCACGTCGAATCCAGAAGAGATGAAAGCGCGATTGGAATGGCAGGCGCTGCAAGTAGGAGCATCCTGATGGTGCTGCGTCATCCACTGACTCTAGTCACCAAGGAGTCGAGACCCATTACTCTGACTGCGAGCAATACTTGCTTGCTTTTGCAGGACCTTCACTCACCGTTTGCTGACCCGGAGCATGGATGGCTGGCGCGCCGCGTCAAAGAGAAGGTGCTAAGCAGAGAGTTCGACGAGTACTTTGAGCTGCTCGCCATCATTTCCCAGAACATTCCTAAAGTGCTGAGTGCGGCGCGCGACCTGGGCATGCCCGTGGTCTTTAGCAGCCTGGGCCACAGTGATGACAACGTTTCAGACTTCCAACAGGCTACCGGCTGGTTATGGGACTTGAACGGCGAAAACGGCGGTTACCCAACAGCCTGGCAGCCTCGTGATGGGGAGCTGGTTCTTCCCAAACCCGGGTGGAGCGCGCTATCCAATCCCGACTTCGCAGCATATTTAGAAGAGAACAACGTCGTCAACGTAGCTGTTATGGGCACTATGCTGGACTTTGGCATAAGCCAGACGTGCCTTGATCTCAGCGACCGCGGCATCAGCAGCTTGATCGTTTCGGACGCGGTGGCCGCACTGACCAGAGCCGGTCAAGACTACGCAAGCGGCAACATCGCGCACGGTTTGATAAAGCTGCGCACAACGAGCGAAGTGATCGACCTGCTGCAAGTCGTGGAGAAAGAAGGCTCCTTTCTCATCTAGGCAATATAGGATGCGCAGATGATCCAAACCGTACTAGGCCAAATAGACCCCGATCAACTGGGGTTCTGCCTGCCCCACGAGCACATCTGGTGCGACCAGCGCTTTGGGCCCAGAGTAGACCTGCTGGGCACTACCCGCTCTGAGAGCACCTACATGCGGCTGGACGACTTTGATGTGATGGTGGCTGAACTTACGGCCTATCGTGAAGCCGGGGGCAGGGCAATCGTGGAAGTAACCTGCGACGGATGGGGCAGAGACCTGGATATGCTGGCAAGGCTGTCGGAGGCCAGTGAGGTACACATAGTGTCGACCTCCGGATACTACATTGAACCCCATATTCCGAAATTCGTCCACGAGTGGCCAGTAGAGCGCATTGCCGACCACATAACAAAAGAGATCCAAGAGGGAGTAGGCGCCAGCAAGCGCCGCTGCGGCCTCTTCAAGTCAGCGATACATCGAGCCAGGGTAGAGGGCGTCGAGTTGAAGGTGCTGAAGGCCGTCGCCACTGTCCAGAAGCGCACGGGAGCAGTGATCACTACGCACACCACAGGAAACCGGCGCATGGAGGTGCCTGGTGGAGTGGCAGGCGTGCATCAACTGGAGATCCTCAAATCGGAAGGAGTCAGTCCTTCCAGGCTTATAGTGGGCCACGTGGATGAAAGGCCGGACATAGACGTTCTATCCAGGCTGGCCGGTGAAGGGTGCTTTGTCCAGTTTGACGTTATCGGTAAGGAGCACTTCCTACTGGATCAGACACGGGCTGAGCTGGTGCATGCCTTGATCCAAAGAGGATATGCGGACAACCTGCTTCTCTCTCAAGACACAAGCCGCAAGAGATGGCTAAGGAGCGGAGGCCACTCCGGTTATTGCTACCTCTTTGAGGACTTCCTGCCCAGGCTAAAGGCCCTTGGTGTAAGCGACCCGGACATACGGAAGATGACGGTCACAAATCCGGCCAGGGCGTTGAACATACTGTAGCAACCCTACCTGTCCTCTGCCTTTCTTGGCGGCTTGGCCAGTACAGCCAGTGCGCCTGCCGCAATGAACAAAGCCACCATAGCCAGGAAACCGCTAGTATATGTTCCCTGGATATCGTATCCCAGGGCAATCAGCACCGGGCCCAGCGCCACAGACCCGGTAACCAGAGGGCTGACTGCTCCCCTGATCAACCCTATGTGGTCTCTACCGTAGTAGTCGGCGAAGGCGACGGCAGTGGTCACGGAGTATCCGCCGATGCTCAGCCCATAGACAACGGCAAACACAAAAAGCAAGGCGGTAAACTCCGCTGTCACCAAGAGCACAAGCGATGTCCCGCACAGTAGGAATACGGCAGCCATGGCATATCTGACCCTTACCCTTTCTACTATGAAGCCCCAGAGAAGCCGGCCTACCACCGCCATAGAGGCATGTGTACTGAGCACAAATGCCGCTATGGCATCGGAAAAGCCGCGATCAGTTATGTAGCTGTACTCGTGGATGACCACTGAAGAAACGCATAGTCCGGCTACCGTTAGTGCGCCGAGTAGAAGCCACAATGACCTGTCGCGGAGCGCCTGCAGCAGGGTCCACGACTGTTCAGTGTCAGCGCCGTCCCCGGACTGACCGGCGTTCAGTGACCCGTCACCGTCAGGTTTAAGGCCCACGTCCTCAGGGCGGCGTATCATCAAGAAAGAAACAGGCAACAGTATAATGAAGAACAAAGCCGCCATCAGCACCCAACCATCTCTCCAACCGGAGTTGACCACGATGAAGCTGATGATTGGCGCCAATATAGCGCCGGAGGCGGCTCCTCCCATGCTGCCAAAGGCAATCGCCCGCCCACGACGTCTCACGAACCACTTGACTACTGTGGATTGCGTAACCACCTCGCCCAGGGCCGCTCCACCGAATATGCCGGCAACGGCAAATATGAGGTAGAACTGCCAGAGCTGCGTTACCTGGCTAAGCAGGAACGCAGCGACTCCTCCCACCACGGCGGCGGCGGCCATTAAGGGCCTCGGCCCGTATCTATCCACAATGTAGCCAAATAGTGGAGCAAGAAAGGCCGCAAAAAGTATATTGACCGCGACTCCCGCAGTCAGAGGCGCCTTATTCCAACCCAAGTCCTCCGACATGGGCGTGAGAAAAACGCTGAAGGTGAACCCCTGGATACCTCCGCTTGCGAACGCGCCGAAGAAGGCGCCCGCCACAATGATCCAGCCGTAGAAGAAAGGGGTCCGTCGGACAATCCGTGCTCTCACGGTGGTCATGATACCCTATCCTTGAAGGTGCCGTTGCACGGGTTGGAACCTTTAAGCAGCACAATGGCAGCATAAGCTACTTAAACACATCTGAATGGAGGGCGCCGTGAGCAAGTCAACATTGGAGCAATCTTCCAGCAGCGACAGGCGCGAAGCGCTGCTTGTCAGAATCGAAAGGGCGACTGAGCTGCCCCTTCTCGTGCTTGCCTTCGCGATGGTGCCGCTTCTTGCCGCCTCGTTGTTCTGGGACCTAACCCCCCATAGCGAGAGGTTGGTGTTCATTGCCGATGCCGTTGTCTGGGCGCTGTTCGCCGCCGACCTGGCAGTGAAGACAGCCATAGCGCCTGATCGTCGTGGCTTCCTAAGGCAACACTGGCTAGATGTACTGATTGTCGTGGTTCCATTTGCACGGCCCTTCCGCCTTCTTCGCATAGCAGCTTACGGGACCAGGGCATTCCGTGGCGCCGTCCGCATATTCAACGTGGACTTCCTGCTGGTCTATGCCGTTGGGCTCGTCCTGATAATTGCCACCATCGTGACTACAGCGGAAGAAGGCAGCGGCTCGCCCCTTGGCTCCTTTCTCAATTCACTATGGTGGGCGCTTACAACCGTTACCACCGTAGGATACGGGGACATGGTTCCCAGCACACCGACGGGGAGAGTTGCCGGCGTTGTACTGATGCTGGGTGGCGTAGGACTGGTCGGCGCCCTGACCGCGAACTTTGCCGCAGTGATGGTCAGGCGGCAGCGGAACAACGACGCAATAGAAGACTTGGCCCAAGAGATCAAGTTACTCAAAGAGGACTTATACCAGCTAGGCGGCAAACGGAATCCTAGCAACGAGGCGTCACAGACGCAACCGTAGAACCGCCGTCGGTGACGAGGCCAGGGGCCTACCAGTGGGGGCGGGAGGCGGGTGTCTCTCGAAACGTTATGCCTAGACCAATCCTAGGAAGCTATGGGATAGCCGTGACAAAGGCGACGCGTCCGACCTCCCGGCTATTCCTTCCCTCAACAAGCCCCTGGTGATTGCATTGAACGCCCCCTTATAGCCCGTAAGCCTCCAGGAACCGCAGCCATATCTCGCTCAACGTCGGGAACGACGGCGTCGCGTGCCAGAGCCGGTCTAGCGTTACCTCGCCCACGATGGCGATCGTGGCCGCGTGGGTCAGCTCACCCACTCCCGGCCCCACGAACGTCGCCCCTACCAACACCCGGCGGTCCTCGTCCACGACGAACTTCACGCCGCCCTTGAAGCCCTCGCCCTGCAGCGACGCGGCTGCGACCCCCCAACCCATCTCCACTATGCGAACGTTCAGGCCTCTGCTGCGAGCCGCCCGCTCCGTCAGTCCCACGCTCCCCACCTGCGGGTCTGTGAACACAACGGCGGGCACGGCATTATTGTCCGCCCAAGCCGAGACCTCCTTGCCCAGAATGTGGTCTCCCGCCTGGCGCGCCTGATACTTGCCCTGATGCGTAAGCAGCGCCCGGCCGTTCACGTCGCCCACCGCGTACAGCCAGCCTCCGTCGACGCCCTCGACCTGTAGGTGGTCATTGACCGAGACGAACCGCTCTGCTGACACGCCGACCGAATCGAGGCCCACGCCGTCCACGACGCCGGTTCTTCCCGCCGCCACTACCACTTGTTCCGCCGCTAGGTCCTCTCCGTTGTCCATTGTTACCTTGACGCCGTCTTCCGTCCGCTCCACTGAAGCCACCACGCAGCCGAGACGGAACACGATCCCCTGCTCTTCCAGCGACGAGACCACCGCTTCCACCGCGAACGGCTCCATCGTGGCCGAATCTTGGGGCTGTCGTCGCTCCAGTACCGTCACGCTCGCCGTCCCCAGCGACTTCCAGGCCTGCGCCATCTCCAAGCCCACGACCCCCCCGCCGATGATGATCAGGCTCCTCGGCACGCTCTGTGCTGAGGTGACCTCGCGGCTCGTCCAAGGCTCAGCCTCCGCCAACCCTGGAATCGGCGGAACGAACGCCCGTGAGCCCGTCGCCAGCACCACTGCCTTCCGCGCCTCAATCTCAAGCTCCCCGCCGCCAGCCTGCTCGACGACCACACTCCTAGGTCCGTTCAGCCGTCCCTTCCCTCGGATGAGGGTCGCGCCAACCGAATCGACCCATGCCACTTGGTGCTTGTCGTCCCATCCGCTGGTGAAAGCGTCGCGGCCGCGCAGCGCGCGGGGAACGTCCACCGTCCCGGTCACTGCGTCGCGCGCCGCCGGAACACGCCGCGCCGCGGCAAGCGCCTCGCCGGGCCTCAGCAGCGCCTTGCTCGGCATACAGGCCCAATACGAACACTCCCCACCCACCAACTCCGACTCCACTATCACGGTGCTGAGACCGGCGGGTGCAGTTCGTCCCGCCACATTCTCACCCGCCGCCCCGCCGCCGATGATGACTACGTCATAGGTCTCGGTCATATAGGTTCCTCCTACCTGTTTGTGATTGGACTCGCGGCGCATGGTGGCCTCGTCGTGTTTGAGAGGCGCTCCATCAGGCTGGTAGAAGGCTAGCCTTCTCCGCAAACGACCGCTATCGCCCACTGTAAGTGTAATACACTCAATGGCCTCTGGCTGCAGTGGCAGCAAGCAACGCCAACCTCGTGTGCCATGAAAAGCGTGCCTACCAACGGCATACATAAGCGGCCGGATCAGAATCAGTTACCTGTAGTGGAGAACCCCAACGGAATGTTAATATCTGAGCATCCTGGCCTCCAGGAGGACATCATGGCGGATCACGACGATGCAGGCGCGGCAGCGTACGAGAAGACAATCAAGGACCCAAAGCCCTTGGACCCTGCGTTTGCCGCCCAGCGACTGAAAGAGGTCAAGAGCGTTTTCGACGAGGTGGGCGTCTTCTTCTGGCTGGGCTCCGGCACGTGCCTTGGCGCCGTCCGCGAGGGGCGCTTCATTCCCTGGGACGACGAGATGGACACCGCCGGAGTCATCGGGATGCACGGCCTTACTGTCGAGACACTCGACCGGGTCGCCGAGGCGTTCAGAGAACGCGGCTTCTACGCCCCAGTCAAACACAACTCCTTCTACTCCAGCGTCAACTTCATAAAGGACGGCGTCAGGGTGGACTGGACCTGCCACCACATCGTCGACGGCAAGGCATACGAGTTCCCCGGAGTAGAGTTGCCCCTGAGCATCTTCGAGCACCCCAGAGAGATCGAGTTTATCGGCGAGACGTTCCGGATTCCGAACCCGCCCGAGGAATATCTGCAGCTGAAGTACGGCCCCGAGTGGCGAACACCGAAAGGGCCAGGCTTCGAGGCGGACGTGGTCATGAAGATCGAGGACGGCACACTGCTCAGCCGGGCCCGCAGACTCCAACGCGCCATTACCATGGGCCGGCTGCCGCGCCCCAACATTGGCTTGCGAGTCTTCAATCGCGAGGGGGAAGCAGTCAGCGGCGCCGAGGTCATCGTCGCGGGAATAGGCCGCGCCATGACCGACGCCCAAGGCCGGGCCAGGTTCTTCGTGCCGGACGAGGCCTACTATGCGGTGGTAGTCACATATCCCGGCCACAGGGAGATCCTCTACGAGGAGGTGCTCACTCCGGGAGCCGGCTACGCCTACCGTCCCGGTCCCATCGTGACTCCGGAGGAGCATTACAAAGCGGGCGTGCGCGCGCTGGCGCTGGTCAGGGAATAGCCCTTCTCAGACGAGCAGTTGGGGGCGCATCCATTTAATGCCTAATGCCACATTACAGTGGCGGAGGGAGCGGGATTCGAACCCGCGAGGGGGCTCAACACCCCCAACCCGCTTAGCAGGCGGGCGCACTAGGCCTCTATGCGATCCCTCCTCCAATCAAGCAACTATAGCAAGGCAGCCATCCAGCCGCAAGGCACGACTACCCCTGGCAAGCGTCGCAGAAGTAGGCGCTGCGCCCCCTGATCACCAGCCGCTTCACCGGCTTGCCGCAGTCGCTGCATGGCTCGTCTGCCCTGCGGGGCACGCGCAGCGCCTCGTGGCCCGTTTCCGATAACGTGGGAGACGCTCCACCGGATATCAGCGGCGCCAGCACGCCAACCGCCCTCTCCAAGATTTCCACAATGCAAGCGTGCAAGCGGCCCACCTCTTCATTCGTGAGCTTGGAAGCGGAGCGGTTGGGATGTATCCGGGCGCAGAACAGCGCCTCGTCGGCGTAGATGTTGCCCACTCCGGCAGCTATGTCCTGCTCCATGAGCAGCGGTTTGATGGGAGCGTTCCTGGACGATAACTTATCCTTCAACCAGTCCGCGGTGAACCCCGGCCCCAAAGGCTCCGGCCCCAGGCCTGCAAACAGCGGCTCTACGTCCTCCACAAACCATAGCTTGCCCAGGCGTCTCCTATCGTAAAACCGCATCTCCCCGCCGGTAGAGAGCGAGAACACGGCAGTCGGCACTCGCTCCGCGGGCTCTGCAGGCGCTTCAATCTTGATGTTCCCCGTCATACGCAGATGGGCAACAAGTGCGCCTTCGTCCAGGGGGAAGTGTAGGTACTTGGCTCGTCTCCTTGCATCCAGCACGACTCGGCCCTGTATGCGCTCCACGAATTCACCGGCAGACGGCTTCAGGACGGCCTTGGCATAGTTCAACGTGACGCCGGTGATGCGAGACTCCACTATGCCAGACTCGACCAGGGCAAGGCGTACCGCTTCTACTTCAGGAAGCTCTGGCATCTCACTCGGTCTGCTGTTGAGCCCGCCATTCGCCTACGAACTGTTCGCTTTCCTCGTTCAGCACTCCCGTGGTCAGGGACAGCTTGTCCTGGAATTCCGCCAGCTCTATCAGCCGTTCCACCGAATAGCCGCTGTACTGTCCCCCTCGGCCGCTGAACCTGCCGCCCAGCACCAGCCTGCTCACGCCCGCTGCCATGATAGCACCAAGGCACATGGGGCATGGCTCCCAGGATGCGTAAAGTGTGGCCCCTGGGAATCTCAACGTCTTGGTGGAGGTCCCTGCATTGCGCAACGCCTCAGTTTCGGCGTGGGCCGTGGGATCAAAGGTGCTGTACTCCAGGTTGCGTCCCGTGGCTATAACCTCGCCGTCCCTGGCAAGTACCGCCCCGAACGGCTGGTCGCCTAATTCAAGTCCCTTCAGCGCTTCGTCAATCGCTATCTGCATGAGTTGCTGGTCGTTCAATGTCATGGTTGCCTCCTGGGAACTACAAATTCCAACCCCTGATATTCATCCCTTCTTGCAAATACTGAGGAATGGGTCGGTCAACAGGGTTTCTTGGAAGCCAAATGGTGTTGCAAACATATTGCAACAATAAGTCTTCTCTATCATTGAGATTGGCTTGTCTCAGTTCTTGGAGTCGGGCTTCATGCACTACGATATGGTAGTCAGGGGCAATAGCTACTAAGCCCGTATCATAAGCTGTGTGATGTGAAGGACATAACGCAAGACCGTTGTTTGTTGCATCGCTGCTTCCAGGCACATGAACAGGAATAATGTGGGCAGCTTGAACAAGGTTTAGCTGTATATGACACACCGCGCAGCGTTCTTGATAGGCACGTAGTACTCTATTTCGAAAACTCCGTGTCCGAACAAGCTGCCTGACAACTCTAATTGCCTGTCGTCTATCATACGGGGTGTTAACTAGTTCTTCTGGGGCTACATCTTCTTCTCGTGCTGTAGTTAATAGAGTAATGTCTTGTGGATGACCACCAAAGCTATGAAATCTCTCTTGATTCAAAACATAGGTCATAAACTGATCCGGCGTGAAAACCACTGCTATTTCACCATTCTTCCTAACGTGAAAAGCAATACCAAGTCGTGCAGCTTCTTCAAGCGTTCGGAAGCTCACCTGAATTGAAGGTGAGTGACCTATTGTTTGGTGCCTAGTGAAGTCAAAAGCAACGAATACATTAAGTTCTTCATGCCAACCTAGCAGCAATGGTTGTGAGCCTGCATGTTGGATCAGAGAAGAATCAAAACCTGTTATTTGAATTCGGAATTCATCTCTAGGCCTTACCGAAGTTGGTCCACCAGACGTAACATTCCAAATATAGACCAGAAGCCTAATACTTTGCCCTTCGGAACCAACACTCAATAAGAAAGGATGTCTCAAGCCCTCTGAGTAGACCTGCCATCCTGATTGAGATATGGCTCTAGTGACACGTTGAAGTAATAAATCTTTACTGAGATTAACCATAAACTTCGTCGGTCTCAGCTATTAGTTTCTTTTGTACTGACTCGAATCTAAAGATGGAACCCTCCAAATACTCCTCAACAAGCTCAAAGGAAAGCCAGTGCCTTCTCAATTTCTCTGATACCTCACCTGTTACATTGCTCCCACCGAAGGGATCAACTACCAGGTCACCAACTTCCGTTAGGAATTCGATGAAGAACTCAGGGAGCTTTGAGGGATATCTTGCTGGATGCGGCCTAATCTCAGCTGCCCGACATGCTCGAAGATAGTAGCTATTAGACTCTGTATTGGCAATTATGAGGATATTAGGAGGTATAGATCCTCCCCGGTTGACTTGGAAGTTGGCAGAGATGTCATGCCCAGATGGTCTTAGCTTGGCTTTGTACCCATTCTTTATGAGTTGAAGCATAGAGGAACTGTACGATTTCAAAACTTTGCGATTGTCTGCTTTAGGGAAGGGAGTTTTTGAAAGCCACCATACATGTTCTACGGCGTCTTTTGCTCTGATTCTGCGTACATTAACCCATTCTGCAGGTGAGGGGAGTTTTGATGGGTTATACCAAAAGAACTCTTGTGCTAAATGGAATCTCTCACACAAGCTGATGAGAAGTTGATAGTGGTATAACGAACGTGTAGGTTGTCCTTTTTCCCAGCTTCCACCAATATGTAGAACTAAACTCCCTTCTGGTTTCAATATACGCCAGAATTCCTCTGAAAATGGCTTAAACCAGTCTACATATTCACCTGCATCGACATTGCCATACTCTTTTTTCCTAACCAGCGCAAATGGAGGTGATGTCATTATCAAATCTACAGACTCACTCGGTAGATATGACAGCAGGTCTTTTGAATCTCCAAGAAAGGCAGCACCCTCATCAGTGTGGTAATAAGGATCCATTGGAAAATTATTTGCTGTAAAAAAATCCGTCATAATTTCTGCTTAGAAGGAGCCGTCCTTAATTTAATATTCTAAGCAACTTTATTCCAAGATTAGCAGATGGAACTTATGTGAAGGATATAAGAATCATCCATAAGCACCCACCCTGTGTACCTTGAGGAAGTTGGTCGGAGCGCGTGCCGTGAACGGCGACGAGCCAACCAGGACTATCCTGTCGCCGCGCTGCACCAGGTTCTTCTTCATCAGCACCTCTTCCACAACGCCGGACGTGTCCGCGGTGACCTGCGGCATCTCGGTGACTATAGGGAGCACGCCCCACCACAGGTTCAGTTGCCGGGCCACGTTCGGCTCTCTGGTCAGCGCCAGGATGGGCACGGTTGGCCGGTTCTTGGACACGCGGTGCGCCGTTACGCCGGAGCGGGTCAAGACCACGATTGCACGAGCATCAAGATCGCCTGCCAGGCTGCAAGCGGCCCGCGCCACGGCCTGGGCCTCCCGCCGGTATCTGCCCGTGACACCGGTCTCTTCCGGCACGTAGATTTCCTGGGCTTTCTCGATGATGCGAGCCATCACATCCACCGCCTCTACGGGGTATGACCCTATGGCCGTCTCTCCGCTGAGCATCACGGCGTCGGCTCCTTCCCACACCGCGTTGGCCACGTCGGAAGCCTCGGCGCGGGTGGGCTGCGGCTCGTTGATCATAGACTCCAGCATCTGCGTGGCTACTATGGTTACCTTGCCTTTCTGGTGCGCCTGGTGGATTATCTTCTTCTGCCAGGCGGGCACCTCCTCCGTGGAAAGCTCCACACCCATGTCGCCGCGGGCCACCATCACGCCGTCGAAAGCGCTCAGGATGCCGTCCAGATTGCGCAGCGCCATGGCCCGCTCCACCTTGGCTATCAGCGGCAGCCTCTTGCGATACTGGCGCATCATCTCCCGCAGCGGCCCGGCGTCATCGCCGCTCTTCACGAAGCTCATCGCCACCCAGTCAACGCCGATGCCCAGGCCCACCTCAAGGTCGGCCCGGTCTTTTTCAGTGAACGTGGGAATATCCAGGAAAACGCCGGGCAGGTTGATGCCCTGGTACGCGCCAAGCAGTCCCCCTTTGACTACGCGGCACCTGATGTCTCGCCCCTCTACAGCCACTACCTTCGCTTCCAGGCGGCCGTCGTCGAGAAGGACACGGTTCCCCGGAGACACGAAGCGGTACATGTCGGGGTAGGTGGTGCTTATCCTGCCGTCTTGTCCCTCCGCCTGGTCATGGCAGATGAGGAGCTCCGAGCCCTGCTTCAATTCCAGCGCGGCGCCGCTTCTCAATGGGCCGGTACGCATACGCGGCCCCTGCAGGTCCTGAAGCACGGCCACGTGTCTATTCAGCCGTTGCGCCGCATCGCGAACCATCTGCACAAGCTGGGCGTGGTCTTCATGCGACCCGTGGGAGAAGTTGAGGCGCACCACGTCCACACCGGCGCGGATCAGTTCTTCGATCCGTTGAGGAGACGACGTGGCCGGGCCTATGGTGGCGACAATCTTTACGGCGCGCATGAGGACACTCCTACTCCAAGTCTCCCCAGGTGGGGCCTATCTTGAGCTCCACTTTCAAAGGAACGCTCAACTCCAAGGCGGAAGGCATAAGCTCTAGGATCATATCCTTCATCGTCTCCATCTCCTGGGGCGGAGCCTCGAAGATGAGCTCGTCGTGCACTTGCAAGAGCATGCGGCTGTCCAGTCCGTTCTCTTTCATGCGGTTGTGGATCAGTATCATAGCTATCTTTATGATGTCCGCCGCCGTGCCCTGGATGGGCATGTTGATGGCGATGCGTTCGGCGGCCTGCCGGGTGTGGATGTTGGAGTGGTTTATCTCCGGCAAGAAGCGCTGCCTGCCCAGCATCGTCTCGGAATAGCGCCTCTCCCTGGCCTGCTGTTTGGCCTCCTCGATATAGAACCTGATGCCCGGGTACTTGGCGAAATAGCTTTCGATGAAGGCGGCACTTTCCTGCATGTCCAGGTCGGTCTGCTGTGACATGCCATGCGCCGACAGGCCGTAGATGATGCCGAAGTTCATCACCTTGGCCAGACGCCTCATGTCCGCCGTGACTTGCTCGATGGGCACCCCGTACACCTGGGACGCCGTGGCGGCGTGGATATCCTCGTCGCGGTGGAACGCGTCCAGCAGCCCCTGATCCTGTGACAAATGAGCAAGGATACGGAGTTCGATCTGTGAGTAGTCGGCGGCGATCAGGCTCCAACCCGGCTCGGCCTTGAAGGCGCGTCTCACCTGCCTGCCCAGTTCCGTGCGGATGGGGATGTTCTGCAAGTTAGGGTCGCTGGAGGAGAATCGGCCCGTCGCCGAGCCCACCTGGTTGTAGTTGGTGTGCACCCTGCCTGTTTTGGGGTTCACCAGAGTGGGGAGAGCGTCCAGGTAGGTGGACTTGAGCTTGCTCAGTTCGCGGTAACGCAGGACCTTGGCCACCACGGGACTGGCGTCTTTGATGGTCTCAAGCACAGACGCATCGGTGGAATAGCCGGTCTTGGTGCGCTTGGGCGCGGGCAGTTCAAGCTCGCGCAGCCTTGCCGGCGGCAACAGTTTTTCGAACAGGATGATCCCCAGTTGCTGCGGCGAGTTGATGTTGAACCGCTCTCCGGCGTCCCTGTAGACCTCGTCTTCCACGCCGCCCAGCTCCTCGCTAATGCGATCGGACATTTGGCGAAGCTCGTCAGTGTCCACAATGACGCCGGTGGTCTGCATATCCACCAGCGCCGGAATCAGCGGCAGTTCCATCCCTTCAAGCACCTTCCGCACGCCTCTTCTCTCCAGCTTGGGTTCCAGGTTGACCCTTAGCCGGCCTGCAATGTCGGCGTCAGCCGCGGCGTAGGGTGTGGCGTCTTCGATGGGCACCTTGTCGAAGGTGATCTGCTTTCGACCGGTGCCGATGAGCTCCGTAAGGGGCGTCATATCCTCCTGCAGGAGTTGAAACGCCAGTTGCTTCAAGCGGATGGCGTTGTGGCCCAGGAGCTGCGCCGCGATCATGGAGTCGAAATTCAGTCCCTGCACCCGGACATCGTAATTATGGAGAACTGTCATATCGAAGCTGGCCTTGTGCGCCGTCTTGGCTATTGATGGGTCTTCAAGGAGCGGCTTCAGCGTTTCCAGCGCCTCACCCAGGGATATCTGCTGTCCTTCGGCGTGACCCACAGGCACGTAGTACGCCTGTCCCTCCTTTGCCGAAAACGACAGGCCGACCAGGTCGGACCGCATGGGGTCTATGCTGGATGTCTCCGTGTCAAAGGCAAACTGTCCGGCCGCCCTAAGCTCTTCCACCAGGCTTTCCAGTGCTTCCATGGTGTTCACGCAGCGGTAGTCCCGTTCAATGCTCTGTTTGACCGGGAGCACCTCGCCCTCGTCAGGTTCGTCCAGATCCAGCAGCATGCCTTGCCGGGGCTGATCATGCGCGGCGCCGTCCCCACCGGGAACCCGGTTGATCATGCTGATGAATTCAAGGTCTCGCAATGTGCTGGCTACCCGGTCCCGGTTGAAGCTCCCGAACTTCACTGCCTCCGTGTCCAGGTCCACCGGCATGTCTCTAACTATGGTGGTCAGCTCTCTGCCATCGAAGGCCGCTTCCTCATGGTCTCGCAACAACTGCTGAATACGCGGAGGCTTCACCTCATCTATGCTCTGGTACACGCCATCCAGGCTCTGGAACTGCAGGATGAGCTTCACCGCCGTGCCGCGGCCTATCCCTGGCACGCCCGGTATGTTGTCGGAGGGGTCCCCCTCCAGCGCTTTGATGTCGGGGATGTGTTCCGGGCCGAGGCCCTTGTACCGTTCGCGGACGGCTGGAATGTCGTAGACCTTCTGCTGCTGAACGCTGTAGCTCAGCACAACTCTTACATGGGGTGAGACGAGTTGAAGGGTGTCCGTGTCCCCGGTGAGAATTATGGTATCCAGGCCGGCCTCTTCAGCCTGAGCGCACAGCGTGCCTATGACGTCATCCGCCTCGTAGCCCTCCATTTCATATATGGGCACCTCAAACGCCTCCAACACCTGCCGTACTATGGGAAACTGGGCGTGAAGCTCAGGCGCGGTAGGCGGACGCTGTGCTTTGTACTCCTTGTACTGTTCGTGACGAAAGGTGGGGCCTTTGACGTCAAAGGCTATGGCGCAATGGGTGGGCTTCCAGTCTGAAACGGCCCTGAGGAAGGTGTTGGTGAAACCGTAGACGCCCCTGACCTCTTGCCCTGTGCGACGCACTGTCATCGGCTGCTGGATGGCATGATAGGCGCGATGCACCATTGCATTGCCGTCCATGAGCATGAGGAGGGGCCTTCTTTCCATGAGCTTTCCCTGGTTGTCTTTAGCCATTACTCTCCTAAGACAATGGGTGGTCTGCGCCTCATTATAACAAGCATCCGTAGGAGAATTCCCCTCGGAGTGTACGGCTTCAACATTGTTTGACACTCATATTTTGCCAGGATAAGATTGTTTTCTGATGGGGAGAGGGAATGAGACGGTTGGTCACTCCTCTTCCGGGGGCAACGTAGCTCAGCGGCAGAGCGGGCGCTTCATAAGCGCTAGGTCGTTGGTTCGAATCCAACCGTTGCCACCATTCGAGCCAAGACAAGCTGCGCATATCAGGGGCGGTTAGCTCAGTTGGCTAGAGCGTCGCGTTCACATCGCGAAGGTCACTGGTTCGAGTCCAGTACCGCCCACCACCACGTACCGTACTCATAACTCGGCCCGAGAGAGCCCCGAACGCGAGCGCAGGCTCCGCCAGCATCAATAGATGCCGGGGACGATGCGGTACGGCACCTTCTCCCGGTACTCGGCCCACTTCTCCTGGCCGTACTTCTCGGCGCAGGCCACGTCGTCTTGCCGCTGGCGCGTGGTGAACAACCAGACAGCGAAGACCAGGTATGCCCACGACCAGGCGACGCCGAAATATCCGAAGGAGAGGCCCACTGCCACGGCGAAGAGGAGCTCGCCCATGTAGTTGAAGTGGCGGGCGACGCCCCAGAAGCCGCTGGTTAGGATCTTGCGGTCGCCGGCCTGGATGTAGCGGGGCTCGATGATTCCGAGGAACTTGCGTTCGGGCCAGCGCTTGAAGGTGTACTTCTGGATGTTGGCGCCCCGGGCTATGCCCCATCCGACCAGGAACAGGGCGACGGCGCCGATGATCCAGACGTAGGTCCAGGCGGTCGAGAAGCCGGGGTCTGGGTAGGCGGCCATGCCGTACAGGGGGAGGATGTAGAGCCAGCCGTAGGCGACGGTGTCGCCCCAGAACATCTTGAAGCCCAT
>DAOUJH010000017.1:0-58446 GCA_034422935.1 Dehalococcoidia bacterium
TGAGTCTGGGGCCTATTGCCACCTCCTGCCCTCACCCATTCGTCTACCTCAGAAAGCTGAAAGCGTAAGAGCCGCCCCACCCTGTGCGCCGGGAAGTCTTTCGAGTCAACCCACCGGTATATGGAGTCTTTTCCTACGCTCAGGTGGGCAGCTACGTCCGAGATACCGACCCAACCTTCTTCAGACGCCATGTCCTATTAACTCCTTACAATGAAAGCCTACAAACTACAATGAAAGTATAGAATTGCGAGTGTTAGGCGTCAATCACTATCGACTCCAAAACACAGGGTGGCTTGGTCCAGTTTCCGACACTATGACATGCCTACACACGGACTCACCGAGGGAGAGTGCCGAGACTTGGCGTCGGCAGGTTGACGCAGCAGCAGTGGGAACGAGCTGGGGTTAGGGTTCGCGAGGAATCTCTACCCCTTCATAGCCATCGAGAAGTACTGCAAGCACACTGCCTAGGGGGCCAACATTGGTCTCTGTAATCTGAAAGTGTGTAGTAGCGGTATCGTCTACTTCTTCATCACCTACTCTTGCTACGGCGCCTTCCGGGCACAGAGCAGTCCCTCCCATTGCAGTTGTACTTCTGCTGCTTAAAATAAACTGGATGTGCCCGAGGCCAAACAGATTCCGCTCATCAATTTTCCACTCCCCATCCCCTTCTCTGTAGTACGTGACCCCATCCTTCCCTATAATCTGGAGCACCCCATCACTTCTAAGCGAAGTTGCGGTAAAGTCATCTCCTGACATACTGACTATGTAGAGGCGCTCCCTTGTAGGTTCATCTTCACCACTTGAATTAAGCACAGTTACAAAATCATAGTCTTGTTGAGCCTCTGTCTGTTCACATGCGGTGTACAGGAGTTCTTGCGCGCTGACATTAGAGTTGTCTCTCGCCGACAACCACCACAGCACTCCAATCGCCACCCCTGTAAGGATAGCCAGTGTGGCCAGTGTCGCATTGCGCTTGATGTCAGTTATTAGTCTCCTCCTCCACTCCCGTCTCTAGGGTTGGGCTTTGGTGTTGCTGTAGGCCAAACAACTGTCGGCATGGGCCCCAACGTAGGGCGTGCCATTGGAGCACAAAGATCAGGTCTCGCTACTGCCGCCCCCCCTTCTGGTGTCGGTGTCGCTGCTTGTCGCACTTCACCACCATCCTGAGCTATTATCCCATCTTCACGCCCTTGTTGGTCTAGTTCGCCACCACCGCCACCACATGGGTTTCTGGCGTCTTATCCGGCTTGCTATGCTACCCGATTGTCTCTATCGTGTGCGTATCGTTCACTATCTCTTTTGTATAGTTTGGTGTATACTTCCCACTCGTCGTACCCGCGTAGCCTGTCCCCGACTCCGATCGGGGAGCGGGTACCCAGGCGCGGCCCCTGCCCGGGCCGGGAAGGAAGATACTATGCCGTCAGACCAGCGGGACCGGGAGATCGATGCGCTGCGGGACCGCCTCTCCCGCCTCAGCCAGGCCAGCCGCCGCATCAACGAGAGCTTGGACTTCGACCAGGTGCTCCAGGGCGTCCTCGACTCCGCCCGCTCCCTGACGGCGGCCCGCTACGGCGTGATGACCCTGCTCGACGACGCGGGCGGGGTGGAGCACCACCTGACCTCCGGTTTCACCCCCGCTGAGGCCGAGCAACTCTGGCTCACCCCGGACCGGTGGCGGATCTTCCAGTCCCTTACCGGCATCTCCGAACCCATGAGAATCCCCGACCTGGCGGAGTACTTGCATGCCCTGGGCTTTGCGGATTTCACCGTCCCCCTGCCGGTGGGAGTCTTCCGCTTCCTGGCGGCCCCCATGTTCCACCGGGGAGTCCGGGTGGGACACGTCTTCGTGGGCGACAGGGAGGACGGGCAGGAGTTCACCCTGACCGATGAGGAGACCCTGGTGATGTTCGCCTCCCAGGCGGCGCTGGTCATCGCCAACGCCCGCACCCACCGGGAGGAGCGCCAGGCCCGTGCCGACCTGGAGACCCTGATCAACACCTCCCCCGTGGGCGTCGTCGTCTTCGACGCCCGGACGGGAATGCCGGAGTACGCCAACCGTGAGGCCAGACGGCTGGTGGAGGGTCTGCTCGACGAGGGCCAGCGGTCGGACGACCTCCTGGACTTGGTGACCTGCGTGCGCGGCGACGGCAGCGAGGTGTCACTTCGGGAGCTGCCCCTGGCTGAGGTGCTCAAGGCCGGGGATACAGTGTGGGCCGAGGAGATAGTGCTGCGGGTCCCTGACGGGCGCAGCGTCCGCCTCCTGCTCAACGCCTCCCCCATCCACTCGGAGGACGGACGGCTGGCGTCCTTCGTCGTCACCCTACAGGACATGACCCCCCTGGAAGAGCATGAGCGGCTGCGGGCCGAGTTCCTAGCCATGGTGAGCCACGAGCTGCGGATGCCACTGACCTCCGTAATGGGCGCGGGCGCCACCCTGCTGAACGCGGCGGCGGACCTGGACCCCGCCGAGATGCGGCAGTTCCACCGCATCATCGTCGACCGGGCCGAGCATATGCGCTACCTCATCGGCGACCTGCTGGACGTGGCCCGCATCCAGACGGGCGCGCTGCCCGTGGACCCGGAGCCGTCGGAGCTGCACTTGCTGGTGGAGGAGGCCTGGGGCCGGTTCCGCGGCGCAGACGCAAGGAACCTCCTGGAGGTGGATATGGCCGATGACCTCCCCCAGGTCATGGCCGACCGGCGGCGCATCGTCCAGGTGCTGGGCAACCTGCTCTCCAACGCCGTCGGACACTCCCCGGAATCGTCGGTGATCAACCTGAGCGCGGCGCGGGCGGGCGTGCATGTCGAGGTATCGGTGGCCGACCAGGGACGCGGGATACCCGCCGAGGACCTGCCGCTCCTGTTCCGCAAGTTCTCGCGGGCCTCCGGCGGGGCGACGGCATCGGGCGGCGACGGATCTGGCCTGGGACTCGCCATCTGCAAGGGCATCGTGGAGGCCCACGGCGGACGCATCTGGGCCGAGAGCGACGGGCCGGGCCTGGGAGCCAGGTTCACCTTCACCCTGCCGGCGGTGGAGCGGTCCGCGATTCCGGCCCCCGATCCCGCCTCCACCGGCTCCACACGCACTCCCCGGGTCCGCGTCCTGGCCGTGGACGACAACCCACAGGACCTGCGGTACGTCCGCGACGTGCTCACCAGGGCGGGCTACACGCCCATAGCCACCGGAGACCCCGCTGACGTGCCCCGCCTCATGGCCGAGGAGAAGCCCCACCTGGTATTGCTGGACCTGGTGCTGCCGGGGAGCGACGGCATTGAGCTGATGAACGACATCCGAAATACGGCGGACGTGCCGGTCATCTTCCTCTCGGTGTACGGCCAGGATGAGACCGTCGCCAAGGCTCTCGACATGGGGGCCGCCGACTACGTGGTCAAGCCCTTCTCACCCACGGAGCTGGCGGCCAGGATCAGCGCCGCGCTCAGGAAGCGGCTGGCCCCCTTCCGGAGCGATCCGTCGTCACCCTACACCGCCGGAGGGCTGGACATCGACTACGCCCTGCGACGGGTGACGGTTGCCGGAGAGCCGGTGCGTCTGACGATCACGGAGTACGCCGTGCTCTACGAGCTTTCGGTCCACGCCCCTCGCACGCTGACCCACACCGTGCTGCTCCAGCAGGTCTGGGGTCCGGAGAGAGTCGGCGAAGCATGGCTGGTGCGCAACGTGGTGAAGCTGCTCCGCCGCAAGCTGGGCGACGACGCGGACAACCCCAGGTACATCATCACAGAACCGCGCATCGGCTACCGGATGGCAAAGGGGGAAGTGGACGGGGAATGACGCTTCCGGACAAGGTTCCCGCTTGTCTCGCGTCGGTGCTGGCCCTGGCGCTTCTCTCCCTGGTGACGGCGGCCTGCACCGATCCGCCGCCGACAATCCCCACGCCCACGGCTACGCCGACTCCGGACCTCGCCCCAACGGCAACTGCGACTCCCGCGCCTGCGCCCACGCCGACGGCAACGGCATATGTCACCCCAACGGTGACGCCCTCTCCCTCGCCGACATCTACGCCTGTGCCGACACCATCTCCAACGCCAACGCCGACACTATCTCCAACGCCAACCGCTACGCCAACTCCTACGGCGACAGCTGCTCCGACTGCCACCTCCACACCGGCGCCGGTAACCGAGGCTGACGCCTATGCTGCGTTGTCGCAGCTACTCCCCTGGTACGACACGCCCTCTTATCCCGGGGCCGTTATCCCCATCGTCGAGGTGTGGCTGCGCGATGCCGCGTTTGGGCAGGACCTGGCGCAGGCCAACTGGATTGCGGACGGCATTCAGCGCGTGGAGAACGACGCCATCTACGGGCTGGGCCTGCTGTATGACTACGACCCCGCGTTGGCGCGTCGGATGCTCGCCTACTCCGCAGAGAGTCCCGTGCGAGACCGCAACCCGATGTTCTTGGGCGCTCTGTGGTCGTTGCTATTCTACGAACCGGACAAGTTCGAGTTGCTTATCGAACAGTCGTGGTTCTCGGACGGACTGGACGCGGAGGAACGCGCCTTCATCGTCGTGATGGACAAGATCACCGATCTTGATTGGCTCTACGACGACCTGCTCACGTCGCCGCGCATAACGCGCTCGGAGGCGGTCACGCTGCCGCTGGCGGGGGACGTCACGATCTGGACGTTCTACAACAATCCACCGTCCGGCGACTTGCTGGCGGCAGCCGAACGCGGTGTACGCGGCGCCGAGGCATTGATGGGCGCGCCGTTCCCTTCTACCGACGTCATCATCCTGTCGCTGACCCTTGACGATTGCGCTGATCTCTGCGGCGGGGCCAACTTTGTGGATTCATTTGTCCTGGTTGCCGCGGCCGGGCTGCCGTTCGGGGATTCAACGATCTATCACGAAATCGCTCACTTCTACCTGACGGCGGAGTTCGGCCCGTTCTGGCTGTACGAAGGCGGCGCCAGCTTCGCCGCGTCGTACACCGCCGCGCTGCCGGACGCCGAGCTGGCGCCGGACCCGCTTGACTTGCAGTACTGCCAGGAGAACGAGGTGCCCAATCTGTACACGCTCTACGACTACGACCACCCCAATCCTGTCTCGCAGGAGACGTGCGGATACGTCCTGGGCGAATACTTCCTGACCGTCTTGTATAACATCATGGGCGAACCCGCCTTCTCGGCGGCGCTGAGCGAGCTGTACGCGCTGTATCTGGCGTATGAGTATCATCCATCGGAGGAACGCGTCTATCAGGCATTCCTGCGGCAGGTACCGCCGGAGCGCACGGTGGCGTTCAACGACGCCTATCGCCAATATCACGGCGGCCCGTTCGTTCCGCAGTAAGAGCGCCGACCCTACATTTCACCGCGTCCCGATAGCCCGCGCAAAGGCGCTTCACCACAGCTCCCGACTGAGGCTCCAACGATGATGCCCAGAGACTTTGGTGGGCTTCTGTCTACCGTTTACGTGGTGGCGCATACGGGATTCGAACCCGTGGTCTTCGCCTTGAGAGGGCGATGTCCTTGGCCGCTAGACGAATGCGCCACGTATCCAACTGAACTGGCTGGGGATCCTGGATTCGAACCAGGGCTTTCAGATCCAGAGTCTGACGTCCTACCACTAGACGAATCCCCAACAGAGGACTCATTCTAGCACCGCTGGCTTGCTACGAGCAAACCCGCTATCTGTACGACGCTCGCTACTCGTCTATGTCTTCTTCGACTATTGCAATAGCGGCCGGACGTGGACGAGGAGAGTCGGTTATAACGGGCATATCCCTCTCCCAGCCCATACTATCCAGAGAGTTTCTGAAGAAGCGTTCCTCACCGCACAAACGGCAGCGCCCTTTACTGGTGGGGCCTCCCGCCGGTTCAATCAGCCAGTGGTGCTGGCATAGATTCTGCGCTTCCTCTGTGGTCTTCTCTTCCAGCACATTGTTTGTATTCATCATTTTCGCTCACCACACATCTGTTCTTCTAGGACTCTCTATTGTAATTGCCTGAAATCGGTAGGTCAATGGGCGAATTGCGGCTCTTTCTCAAAGCCATGTTTACTTCTCTGCCCGCTCAAAGACCAGCGTTTGCCCTCTTGCGCTGTAAAGCTCGAGCCGCTGCCCCGATATCTTGAAACGCTCTACCGTAACCAACAAGTCCTGTATCCGTTGTTCCTGCCGGAATAGCGCATCGGAAGGGCAGCCCGCTTCCGTCCACATCAGATCGGCAAGGCGCAACTCGGACGCCCCCGCGCTGTAGCTTGCTCCGTAGGCATTGCACCCCGTCCACCCCGTCATATCCGTGGCGGTAGTGAACTTGGCGGTTGGGTTACCCCCCACCACCTCGTCGGGAGCAGAGGCATCGCCCAGCGCAACCAGCCTCCACTCCGTATCGGCCAACCAGTTCTCTTCGCCGCCAGCCCCACAGCCCGCTATGACAAGGGCCAGGATGGCTACTGCCAGTAGCCCTATAAACCTTGCCTTTGTACTCATTCAAGCGCCTCCTTGGCAAAGCAGAGCTTGTACCCCGCAAATGCAACAGAACCCATCTTTCCGGCACCTTCCACAATAACTATTACGTAAACCAGGCGTATAAGGTTCCACGTCAAGAGAAAATGGAAGAATCCAGGGAAAACGGCTAGGCATAGTCGACCAGCTTACGGTCGATGGGGTTCACCTCCCCCGTGTCTTGGCTTAGATCCCACAACGCTATCTTCTCTATCTCATCGTTGCTTTGAAATGGTGAGAACTCATCTATTACGGCTGAAAAAAGCGCCGTATACTCTATGAACCCATTGGAGGCGGATGTCTTGGCCATGCCGCAATAGCTAAGCGACTTGGCCTCTTGATTAGTCTCTTCCTTGAGCTCCCTTGCGGCGCATTCCCGTGGTGTTTCCCCTTCCTCTATTGTCCCACCGGGAATCTCCCATTGCCGCCTCTGCCTATTGAAGACAAACAGGTATCGGTCATCCCAGCGGGCGACAACCAGCGCTCCTGTCAGCGGTTGGAACGCAGGGGCGGCATTCTCTGTAGTAGTGATGAACTCAAGGAGCGTGTTGCCTTGATTATCAGAAGCTAGCATTGTCGGAAGCCAATCGCTCTGCAGTGAGCCGGACATTCCACGTCACCTGTTCCTTCTCTGCCAAGACCGCCAGCGGCATCCAGGTGAAGCGGACGCTCTCGTCATTCAGCGAAGGGCGGACCTCAGGGTAGACAGCCTGAACTAGATGCATAGCGCAGTGGAAGGTCATCCTTGCTTGTGGGCTGGACCACCAGTGCTCATCTACAACTTCCCCAACCTGGATTTCGATGCCCGTCTCTTCAAGGAACTCGCGCGCCAGTGCATCGATCGGAGACTCGCCGTCATCCACCTTGCCTCCGGGAAACTCCCACAACCCACCATCGAGCCTGTCCTCCCTACGAAGCACTACGAACGCCTTGTTGTCTTGCAGTAGTATGCCGCGGACTACCCTTTGAACACTCATGATCCGGTAGCTATGTTAGCACCGCTTGGAACGTTGCACGTGCAAACAACCTCCCCAATTTGACAGCCCACGTGGCCGTTCATAAAATGCGTCCCAGTTAGCCAAGACATACGCAGGGAGGGGATTGTGGCCACCAAAGCTTTTGTACTTATCGAGACTGCAGTGGGCAAGACCAAGGACGTGGTGCAGGCGCTGGAGGGTACGCCCGGAATCATATCGGTGGATATTGTCACCGGCCCATACGACATCATCGCCGTAGTTGAGGCTGATGACCTGGGCTCGGTGGGCAACATGGTGACCAGCAACGTACACGCCATCGGCGGGATTCAGCGCACCGTGACCTGCCTGGCCGTCGGCCATTAGCGACCGGTAGCCCGCCGCCCGCGCAGGCGCGCTCTTCAGGAGTGACCAATGGTTGACTGCGTCTTCTGCAAGATAGACGCCGGCGAGATACCCGGCGACAAGCTCCACGATGACGACGTTTGCTTTGCCATACGCGACATCTATCCCGTGGCGCCAACCCACCTCCTGATCATCCCCCACGAGCACATCGTATCCCTGGACGAACCGCGTGAAGAGGTGATAGGCCACCTCTTCTCAGTGGCGGACCGCATGGCGCGGCAGGAGGGCGTCGACGGGAGCGGGTTCAGGCTAATCGTCAACCAGGGCGAGGACGCCGGACAGACATTCCCCCACGTCCACGTGCACCTGCTCGGCGGCAAGAGGCTGCCCTGGGGCGACGGCTGATGAGCGCCGTGGCCGGCTCCCTGGCCAAGCTGCGCTCCATCATTCAATCGCTTCCTCCAGGCTTGCAGGACCACCTGGAACGGGTCAGGGAATTGTCGCTTGAGCTGGCCGCCATTCACAACGTAGACCCCGTCAAGGTGGAGACGGCGGCCCTGGCGCACGACCTCTATCGCGCCCACGACGATGAGCAGCTCTTGAGCGAAGCCACGGCCAGGGGCCTTATCGTAGCCTCCGTAGAGGAGCGAGTGCCGCTTCTTCTGCACGGGCCCCTGGCGGCGCGCCTGCTCAGGGAAGAGTGCGCCGTGGACGATGAGGAGGTGCTCCAGGCGGTGCGCTGGCACTCCACGTCATGCCCTGGCATGAGCAGGGTCGGCCTGGTCGTCTTCATCGCCGACAAAGTGGAGCCCCGGAAAGTAGAACGCGCCCCGCATCTGGGCGGAATAGCGGCGCTGGCTCGCCGGAGCCTGGAACGGGCCGCCGTGGAATACCTGACGGCGGAGACTGCCTCACTGCTGGAGAAGGGCAGGCTGATACACCCGGCCTCCATAGAGGCCCGCAACGATTTGCTGATGCGGCTCTAGACGTCGCTAACCTGACTGTGCGTAGGCACAGGCGCAATTGCCCCCGCTCATCCTGAGCGTAGCCGAAGGGAAGGAGCACCGCCCTCCGCTCATTGCTTTCGACGAGGCCGCCTGCCAAAGACGCCCAAAAGAGGCGAGCCAGTGCCAAACAGAAACCCGAAGTCGTACCAGTTTCCGCTCCTTGCCGCATTGTAAACGGGGAAGTTGTCCCAGCCGCCGAATACGTGGACAATCAACACAATCCAGGCCGTGATGCCGTTCCAGAGTCCCCAGAGAAGGTCTGACCACCACATAGCTATGTTCTCCTTTCAAGAGGGCGCTTCAGAAGTCTGACGCGCCGTTATTGGGCCTTGTGGATAGCGCCCCGGTGAAGATTCTAACAAAAAGGACATCTTGGACTTGCATTTATAGAACATCTATTCTATTATAGGCCAGCACTAACGTTCTGGTTGTCAGGAGGCCATTGGTGGCCAGAGGTGTCGTATTGAACAGTCCAGTAGAGCTGTTTTTGCTCTTGCAACGCGGCTTCACTATAGCATTGAGCGGCTACAACGCGCTCTACTTTTGGCAGTACTTCTCGCGGCAGCAGAAGCGCCGGGTTGGCTTGCTCACCCTCGTCATGATCAACCTAGCCATTGGCCTGGAAAGCCTGTCGTTCGTATTTTCCACTCTGCTGGGCAGCGATTTCAGGGTCTCGGCGGGAGTGCAGGTCGCCGCGGCATCCCTATCCCTGGCCGTGGCCGCCGCTCTAACCGCGCTGGTCCTGAGGCGACGGCTCAAGGGGTACTAGGAGAACGTTATGGGCACACTGGCCGAGGCAATCCAAACCGAGCGATGGGACATAGCCGCCCTGGTGCTCCTTACCGCCTTGATGGAGACCGCTCTAACGCTTCCCGAAGACGCTATCCCGCAGATATTGGACATGCTGGAAGGGACCGATGACGGACAGCGATAAGAGGACGGAGGCGCAACGGTTCTACACGTCCGCTCTGACCAATGCGGAGAGGATGGAGCTGCCCTCCGCCATGTCATTGGAAGGCATGGATGAGGAGATAGCCCTACTCAGGATACGTCTGCGCCGTTTGGCCGGTAACAAGCCGGACGAGTTCGCTCTCCTGCTGCGCGGCATAGGCATGCTGGCAAAGAGCCTAGCCGTTAAGTACAAGCTCTCCTCCGGATCTACGGAGGAGCTGGAGAAGGAGATGCTGTCCACCGTAGAGGAGCTATTGCGGGCGATAGCGGAGGAGAGTCCCAGTGCCGTCTGAAGAGATGCGAGAAACGGCCAAGAGGCTGAGGCGCGACCTGTGGGACGGCGTTGACCTGTCGCCCCGCTCGGCCTTCGATGCCTTGTTGGATGCCCGGTTGAACGCCCTGGAACACCAGGTGGACGAACTGAAGGGCCGGGTCAACGGGCTGATATTCCTGGTCATAGGCGCAGTGATAGCGCAAATAGCGATAGGCCTGCTCAGCTAAGGAGGCGAGATTATGGGAATCAAGCAAAGACTCAGACCGTACCAGTTGGAGGCGGCGCACGCCATTCTGCAGAGCGTTCTGCGGGACCGCGGTCTCACCATCACGGTGGAGGTGGCGCGCCAGGGCGGCAAGAACGAGCTTTCAGCGCAGCTGGAGCTTCTCCTGCTCACCATCAACCGCTCCTCCGGCGGGAACCTGATCAAGGCTGCGCCCACCTACATGCCCCAGCTGCTCAACAGCATATTCCGGCTCAAAGACCGGCTCAACGACGCCGGCTACAAGGGCCTCTGGTCCGCGGAGGGCCGGAACTCCTTCCGAGTGGGCAACGCCCGCCAAGTCTTCCTCAGCGCGGAGCCGTCGTCCAGGGTGGTCGGCGCAACGGCGCACGTCCTCCTGGAAATGGACGAGGCGCAGGAGATAGACAAGACCAAGTACTACAAGGAGTTCCGCCCCATGGGCGCTTCCACCAACGCCACGACCGTGCTCTACGGCACTCCCTGGGACGGCGACTCGCTGCTGGAAGAGCAGAAGCAGCTGAACCTGGAAATGGAGCGTCGCGACGGTGTCCGGCGTCACTTCCGCTACGACTGGCAGGAGGTGGCGCGGCACAACCCGCTGTACCGGGAGTACGTAGAGGGCGAGCGGCTGCGGCTGGGCGAGGACCACCCCATGTTCCGCAGCCAGTACATGCTGCTGCCGGTGCGCGATCAGGGAGGCCTGCTCGGCGCGGCGCAGCAGGCCCAGCTTCAGGGCGGCCACTCGCGCCGTCGCTGGCCGGAGCATGGCAAGACCTACGTGGCAGCCCTGGACATTGCGGGCGGAGCCTCGGAAAGCGATACCCTTGGTTACAGCGCGTCCGGCTCAGGCAAACGCGACTCCACCGTGCTCACCATCGCCGAGCTTGACTTTGACGCCGGCGACCCGTTCAGCGGCGAACCGCAGGTCAAGGTGGTGGAGCACGCGCAGTGGACCGGCGTATCGCTGGCCGCCGTCTATCCCCAGCTGGTCGACCTGCTGAAGCGGGTCTGGGGCTGCCGCCGCGTGGTGGTCGACGCCACCGGCCTGGGACAGGGACCGGCCAGCTTCTTGGAGCGCGCCCTGGGCAGAGGCGTCGTCGACCCGTTCGTATTCACCGCGCAGAGCAAGTCGCGCCTCGGCTTCGACCTGCTGGCGGCGGTGAACAGCGGCCGTCTCAAGATGTACGCCCCGGACGGTTCGCCGGAGTACGCCGAGTTCTGGGAGCAGACGGCGCAGGCCGAAGCGTACTTTCGACCCAACCGCACCATGAACTTCCACGTCGACCCCAAGCGCGGCCACGACGACTACCTGGCGAGCCTTGCCCTGCTGGTGCAGGCATCCAGGTACGCTCCACGGGTGGCGCGCGGCCACAGCCGGAACGCGGCCCGGGAAATGGCGGTGGCCGCCATGCGCTAACGTCCACTCTCTCCCGTCATGCCCGCGCAGGGCGGGCATCCAGGGGCGGCGGGCGGTGTGAGGACGCACAAGGACTGTAGCAACCACAATACAGGTGATGGCCAATGACCAGTAAGAAAGGTGTGCCCAACATGGACGTATTGCCGGAGCATTTTCAATACAGAGACAACGGCTGTGAAGTATCTCAGTCGTGCCTAAGTTGCCCTCTGCCCAAGTGCAAGCACGACGACCCCGGCTGGCTGCGCAGCTACCGCCGCGACCAGCGGGACCGCCGTCTGCTCAGGGTGCGAAGCCGCGAGAATGCCACCATCAGCGAGCTGGCCCAGCGCTTCCGGATCAGCGAGCGCACCGTGCATCGCATCCTGGCGCGGGCCAACGGCAGGTCGGACTCCGTGGCGGCGGAGCCGTTGCCGGCGTTGTCCCTGGCCGGGTGAGGGAAGCGCGATGACCATGACAGGAGGTACCATGACCCAACCCACCCTTCCCCAGACGCTGGCCCGCATGGACGGTGAGCGCATGCGCGCCTACCGCGACAACCTGTCGTTCTACCAGGGCGACCAGTGGCGGGGTCGCGCCCGCCCTTCGGAGCGGCGGCTCACCTTCAACTACACCAAGACCGTCCTGGAAAAGATTACCTCCTACCTGATGAGCGGCGTCACCACCGCCGTCGAACCGTACGATTCGTCGCAGGAGAGCGCCGACCGTGCCCGGCGCGCTCGGGAGGCACTGCGACGAATCCACGATGAGAACCAGCTGGAAGAGCTGGATTTCGAGACCGAGCTGGACGCCGCCATCCTGGGTGACGCCGCATACAAGGTGACCTGGGACACCGCGGCGGAGCGCGTCCACGTATCCGCCCCGGACGTGCAGGGCCTCTTTGCCTGGTGGATCGCCGACGACCCGTCACGGGTCTGGCGCGTCGCCAGCCGCTACAAGCTGTCGGCGGAGGAGGCCGCCATGCTCTACGGAGTCGAGGCGCCACGACGCAGGCAGGTCACCGTGGTCGAGGCCTGGACCGACGACGCCTTCCAGCTATGGGCGGACGACGCCCTGCTCCAGGAGCGCGCCAACCCCTACGGCGTCATCCCATTCGTCATCTTCCCCAACCTGCGTCTGCCCAAGTCGTTCTGGGGCGAATCGGACGTACCGCCCCTGGTGGAACCGGCCCGCGAGCTGAACCGCGCCCTGTCGCAGCTCTCCATGATCGTGGAGCTATCGGGGAACCCCATCGCGGTGCTGGAAGGAGTAGAACGCGCCGAGGATATAGCAGTCCAGCCCGGCGCGGTCTGGGAACTGCCGGAGCAGGCCCGCGCCTACCTTCTGGACCTGCTGCAGGGCGGAGGCGTGCGCCTTCACGTCGACTTCATCGAACTCATCTACCGCGCCATCCACGACCTCTCGGAGGCGCCGCGCACCAGCTTCGGCGACAACCCCAGGGCGCTGTCCGGCGTGGCCCTGGAGATGGAGCTGCATCCGCTGCTGCAGAGAATACGACGCAAGAGGCTGGTGCGCTCCGCCGCCTACAAGCGCCGCAACGAGCTCATCCTGCGCATCCTGGAGCAGCGCAGCGGCGTCAGCTATCTGCCGGTGCGCCAGGAGATCATCTGGGGCCCCGTGCTGCCCCAGGACAGGGGCCGCCTTGTCCGCGACGAACAGGCGCTGGTCGGCTCAGGGATCCACAGCCGCCGCACCGCAATGGAAGCCCTCGGCGTGCTGGACCCGGAAGCGGAGCTAGCCAAAGTGCAAGAGGAGGCGTGAGGGATTTGGCTTGCTTATCAAGGGGATTTACCCGCTTTCAGAGGATAGCAGGAGCGGTGATTACATTAGGTTCACCTACACCGGTGACCAGCCAGTTCTCCTCTAGCGTTCCCCCATCGTATCGATAAATGGGGTTCGTCGGATCGTCTATCTTCGGATATCTGTGGATTCTATACAGCTGCACCAGCCGCCCCGCGTCATCTATCCAGTAGGTGAAAGTCGCCGTAACTTGACTGTGCGAATCTGTAGAATCTGCGAGGGCGCTTCTGTAAACGTTGAAGGTTCTGGCGGGGGTTGAACCGATGACCTCTACCTCCTCGCTGAGGCTGCCGCGAACCCTGGGACAAAGAGTTACGAATCTGTAATCGGTGTCTAAAGCTGCAGGCGCCTCATCCAACACTGCCCACTCACCCTCTTCCTCCTTACTGTAAATTGTGCCCCCCACTTCCATAAGCTCAACTGTTCCGCTAAATGGCGGCACATCGTATCCCTCCCCGATGGTCAGGTGCCCGGTCAAGTGATAATCCTCTCCAGAGACCAGTATGTCATACTTCCTGCTCAGGCCAGGGGCCGATACAGTGACCTCAACATCGTAGTTCAAGCTTTCCGCTGCCAAGATTTCTGCGTCAAGGCAAGCGGTTTGCCAGCCTTTTGCAGTAGGGGTGGCGGCGGGAACCATCGTTGAAGAAGGCGAAGTCCCGTTGGAGGTGGAGCCGCCACAGGCGGCAACAACAAGGATTAAGGCCAGTGGCATAAGCCTGCTAAAGCTTAGCAACGGTACTCCTCCTTCCCCAAGCGGCTTGCAGGAAGTACCGGGCACATCGTTCAACCGAGCCCCCAGTTATCGCACGGGTTAACTTCAAGCTGGACACCCTCGTACACGCACCGCAATGGAAGCCCTCGGCGTGCTGGACCCGGAAGCGGAACTGGCCAAAGTGCAAGCGGAGGGGTGAGGATTGCGCCCGGGCGGGCGGTGCCCATTATCTTGTTGAGGAAAGCTTTCAGGTACAATAGTATAATAGATGTACAGTTGACTTTTCATACTTCAACCGTTACCGTCGGCCCAGCAAAGTCAAGACTCCTACTAGTCCTCAGTTGGGATAATCATGGTCAGAATTAACTATCAGGGACGCGACGTTGAAGCCACCCGGGTCGATTTCCGTATTGAGAGAGAAGATTGGAACGAGTATCAGTTGATGGATGGCTCGCACCTGCGCCTACGACTTGTATTGTCGGAAGTGCTACGGGTTGAGGGAGAGTATGACGCTGAAGGCAATCCTGTATACGTAGCCAAGTCAGGAAACGTTCTAACTGTCCGAGCACCCGACAATCTTAAGAAACAATAACGACTCTAAACATGAGAACCTCGGTCAGCTATTCAAACACCATACGCTGGGCATTTCAGTCTACTGGGACAAGGATTGTCACCTATAGTCAAGGCATAGTTACATCCTTAGCACAAGGTGCGGTGGAGGAGGTCATCAACCAAGGAGGCGACCCAGCCAGCCATTCAAATGACAAAGAAATGCAACAGAGCATCGCATTGGAGACACGTCCAGCCGATACATGGATAGGGATTCTTCGTGGAAGCCTTTATGAGGTTGACGGGGTTGAAAGCATCTTCGTTGCTAAACACGAGAACACCTTTGATGTGTGGGTCATCATTGCTGACCGTGACTTGCAGGTAGTCCGCAACATATCTAATGCAGAACGGGCACTGTTGAAGCTCTTTCTTGCCAGAGAACACAATCCAATTTTCTCCTTCGATTTCCATACTCTGTATCGAGGGGTGCGTAAGGCAATTGAGCTAGTTCCTAAGAATGCACTTCCACTTCCTCGTCTACAACAATAAGTAACGACTTCAGGGAAGGAATTCTCCCATGCCGTCGAAGGACGAGCACCGCAATCAGGCTGACCACAACAGGCATTTCTGGCAAGCACACGACCTGAACACTAGCCAATTTCTGGACTGGGTTGTTACAGGCATTTTCTACGAAGCGGTTCATTGGGTGGAGGCATACCTTGCCGATAGAGGAGACCACCCGACAACACACGGACAACGGACGACGTCTATTTCGCGATATGCAGACTTGGACGCAATAACCGGCGACTATGACATTCTGAAGACTGAGAGCGAGAATGCTAGATACAATTGCCATAGTCATTCACTAATTGATATTAGAGACGACCTTGTCCCACTGGTAGACAACATAAGGAATCAGGTAACACCTCTGCTGTAGTTCCCATTGGTACGTCTTAAAAGCAAACGACAACAGCTGTTCCTTCTGCTAGGTGTGCTTGATCCTGTTCTTGAACACTTGTTGAGAGCTCGCACAGCCATGCAGTTCAGAGCGTACTATAGCGGGGCCATGCCAAAGTTTGAACGAATGTGATTGGGACCTTTGCTCCACCCCAACGGGCTAGTTCCGCTCCCCCAAAACAACCCAGCCCACCCTGCCATCTCCTCCTTCCCCAAGCGGCCAACCGCGGCTTATTCTAATCGCACTATGCAGAAGAGGAGGCGACATGGAGCAAGTAACCACTGAAGAGACGATGGTAGAGCCTGACGAGCAGGACGGTGAAACCGCCGGAGCCGCTGCGGCACCGGACGAGGCGCAGGCGGAGCTTGCCGAGCTGCGCTCGGCCCTGGAGCAGCGCGACCAAGAGATCGAGTCGCTGCGGAGCAGGCTTGCCTCCGCCACCGCCCGTTATCGAGAAGCGCTGCTCGTCGCCGCTCCCGAGATCCCGGAGGATCTTGTCGTAGGAGAATCGCCGGAAGAGATCGATACCTCCCTGGCCGGAGCGCGGCAGATGGTGGAGAAGGTGCGCGGGCAAATCGAGTCCCAGATCGCCGGGGAGCGCGTCCCCTCTGGTGCGCCGGTAAGAGGAGGCCAGGATTTCAGCGACATGTCGTCGCGGGAGAAGATAGCCCACGCCCTGACCCAGCGAGCACAGGGGCGGTGATACCCCGCTCTTCGTCGTTGCGAGGAATCGAAGCAACCGACGGCGCGGATGATGTCCTGTTCACCCCATACCGCCCCCGACCGTCATTCCCGTGCTTGACACGGGAATCCAGAGAACCGTGACCGCCGCCCTCCCGCTCATCCTGAGCAAAGTCGAAGGGAAGGGCGTGAGCGGGAGCCGTTACAACTTGATGACGTTTTGGAACTGCTTGTCGCTGCGGTACGGGCCTACCACCGCCAGGTTCAGCTTGTCCCTGGCCAGGAACTGGTTGGCCGCCTGCTTCACATCTTCCGTAGTCACCCCGTCCACCCGTTCCACCACCTGGTCCACGGTGAGCACCTCGTTATGGAGGAGCTCTTGTGCGCCTCCCCAGGCGGCGACGGCGCGGGTGTCCTCCATGCGCAGCAGCAAACGGCCCTTTGCCAGCTCACGCGCCCGGTGCAGGTCTTCCTCCGGAATGTCTTCCTTGAGGTTGTGCAGCTCCTCAATCGTAGTCTCAATAGCGTAGCGCGCCTTCTTGGGTTCCACGCCGAAATATATCGCTATGGAACCGGTATCCCTGAAATGGCTAGCCGAGCTATGGATATCGTAGGCCAGCCCGCGTTTCTCCCGCACCTCCAGGAACAGGCGGCTGCTCATACCCTCTCCCATGACCCCGTTCATCATGTCCATGGCATATCTCTGCGGATGACGGGTGGAGATGCCGGGAAGGGAGAGCGCCAGGTGCGCCTGCTCCGTCTTGCGATACTCCATGCGCGCCTGTGGCTCCTCCCTGCTCTCGTTGCCCGCCGGCTCCCAGCCGAACGGCGATCCGGAAGGCCAGTCCTTGACCATGGGCGTCACGGCGTCCAGCATCTCTTCATTGGACAGGCTCCCCGCTATGCTGATCACCACGTTGCTGGCCCCGTACTGGTGCTGGAACCATTCGGTCAGCATTTCCCGCGTGATGCCGTTGACCGTTTCCTTGCTGCCACCCACGTCACGCCCCATGGGATGGTCCGGCCACAGCATCTGGTCGGTGAGCATCTCCACTCGATAGCCGGGGTAATCGTTCGACATAGCCAGCTCTTCCTGGATGACGCTGCGCTCCTTTTCCACCTCTTCGCTGTCCATCAAGGGGTTGCGCACCATGTCGACGAGCACGTCCAGCGCCGATTGGAAGTGGGGCGCTGCCACCTTGCACCAGTAGGCCGTGATCTCGCGGTCCGTACTGCCGTTCATCATGCCGCCCACCTGCTCTATGGCTCCGGTGATCTCGGCGGCGGTCTGCCTGCGGGGCGTGCCCTTGAACAGCATGTGCTCCAGGTAGTGCGAAATCCCCGCGTGTTTGTCGTCCTCGTAGCGTGAGCCGCTGCCCACGTATATGCAGATAGATACCGAGCGGGTGTGAGGCATGGACGCGGTCAGCACGCGTACGCCGTTGTCCAGAACTGTCTTTTCATGCATCGTGAAACCCAAAGGGACGGTTTAAGGATTGGACTCATTCTAGCGGATGCCCTGCCATGCAAGTCAAACTCCCTCAGTCGTCATTGCGAGTGCAAGCGAAGCAATCTGGTGGCGTGGTGGTGTCATTCTGAGGAACGCAGCGACGAAGAATCCAAAACCTCTGCCCGTAAAGCTACGATGTGTACGTCGTACCCGCGCAGGCGGGTACCCAGGGGCGGCGGGAATTGATGGCGGCACCCCCCTACTTCGCCGGCACCTTCTCCAACGGAGCAACGCTTAGCAGCAGACGCTTTACCCCCGCCGCCTTGAACGCCACCGTGGCCTCGTGGTCATTCCCGGAAGCTATGCAGTTCACCACGATCCCATCGCCAAACGCCTTGTGACGCACCTTGTCCCCTGTCCGCAGCGGCGGCCCCGCCTCCGACGTCGCCTCGGTCCGGCTGCGACGCCTTGTCCACACCCACGGTTTGGCATCGGTCGCGGGCTGCTCTATGAGCTCCCTGGGGATGTCGGCAAGGAAACGGGACGGCGTACCGGCCATGCTCATGCCCATGAGCCGTCGCCGGAAAGCGCGGAACAGGTACAGGCGCTCTTCCGCCCTGGTTATCCCCACGTAGAACAGGCGGCGCTCCTCCTCCATCTGGTCAGGGTCGTCCATGGAGCGCGAGTGGGGCAGCAACCGCTCTTCCAGCCCGATGATGAACACAACGGGGAACTCCAACCCCTTGGCCTGGTGCAGGGTGATCAGGGTCAGAGCGTCATTGCTTTCGTCCAGGCTGTCCACGTCGGAAACAAGTGATATCCGCTCCAGGAAGGCGGCAAGCGAGCTATCCTCCTCTCCGGCCAGCAACTCCTCCACCTCGACGGCCTGCCCTTTCAGCTCCAGCACGTTCTCCCACTGCTCCTCACCGCGTTCGTCCTCCATGAGATAGCTCCGATAGCCTATCCTCTCCAGGAGCAGGTCTATCAGATGGGCGGCCCCCGCCTTCTCCGCCTGCTCAACCAGGTAGCCCATGATGCTGACGAACCGCTCTATAGCGGCGACGGCCCTCGGCGCAATCCGAGGCTTCACCTCGCCCGCCTCTCCGGCGGCAATCGCTTGGAGCGCCGCGTATAGGGGCAGGCCCATCTCCTGCGCCCACCGGGTCACCTCCTCCATCGTCCTGGAACCTATGCCCCTGGACGGCACGTTGACGATGCGGTTCAGGCTCACCTCGTCGTACGGGTTCTGCACAACCCTCAGATAAGCGACGACGTCCTTGACCTCGCGCCTTTGATAGAACCTGACGCCGCCTATAAGACGGTAGGTCATCCCGTAGCGGAGGCAGGCCTCTTCCATTGCCCTGGACTGTGCGTTTATGCGATACATCACGGCGCAGTCGCCCAGGGAACGACCCTCCTCTTTGACCAGCCGCTCCACCTCCTGCACCACCATGCGCGCTTCTTCGTCCTCGTTGTGCCCCTCGCGCACCACCAGGGGGCTGCCCTGCCCCTTGCCGGTGAACAGGTCATTTTCCAGCCTGCTCTGGTTGGAGGCGATGACGCGCTTTGCCGCCTCCACAATGCTCTTTGTGGAGCGGTAGTTCTCCGACAGGGTGACCAGCTTGGTTTCCGGGTAGTCTGTCTGGAACGACAGTATGTTTCTGATGTCGGCGTTGCGCCAGGAGTAGATCGACTGGTCGGGGTCGCCCACCACGCAGATGTTGCGGTACTTGCCGGCAAGCAGCTTGGCCAGGGCGTACTGGGCCACGTTGGTGTCCTGGAACTCGTCGATGAGCAAATGCAGGTAGCGCGACTGGTACTTCTCCAGCGCTTCGGGGACCTGTTGCAGCAGCCTGACCGTATGCGCCAGCAGGTCATCGAAGTCCAGGGCCCTGCTCTGCCTGAGCAGCGATTCGTACCGCTCGTACACCCTGAGCACAATCTCGTCGTAGTAGCTGGACACGGCGTCGGCAAAGCCCGACGGGTCTATCAGGTTGCTCTTTGCTCCTGAGATGATGTTACTCACGGCGCGCAACGGATACCGCTTGGGGTCTATCTGACCCTCTTCCATGGCCCGTTTCAGCAAGGCCATGGTGTCATCGTCATCGTAGATGACAAAGCTGCGGTCCAGCCCCGCGTGGTAGCCGTCGCGCCTCAGTATCGAGACGCACAGCGAGTGGAACGTGCTGCAGGTCAACCCCTCGGCGCGGCTGCCCAGCAGTCGCCCCAACCGCGCCCGCATCTCCCGTGCCGCTTTGTTGGTGAAGGTCACCGCGGCGATGCGGTGCGGCCTGATGCCGCAAACGCGCACCAGGTAAGCTATGCGATGCGTAATAACGCGGGTCTTGCCGCTGCCCGGGCCCGCCACTATGAGCACCGGGCCCTCTATGGCCTCGGCGGCCTCTCTCTGCGCCGGGTTCAATCCTTCTAGGATATCGCTGGTCTGCGTCCTCTGTTTCGACTTGTCCCATTGCTCTTGTGATTCCTTCAGGGTTTCTTCCATTTGCTTGCGTTGGCGTTTGGCTTCGTCTTTGCACGATGCACATAGCACAGGCGGCAGGTTGAGAGTGTCATCCGTGATCACCTTGGACTCCAAATCGGCTAGTGTGTCCCAGGTGGGATGGACTTTGAGCACATGAGTTCCCGACTCTATGTAGCTTTTGTAGGCTTCTATTTCCAGGTCATGGGTGACCGCGACCTCAATGACGATCGGGCCTCTGCCAGGCTGAGAGACCACTAGATCGGAGCGGGTACCTCGCACAAGAGATTTTTTGACATCAATGCTGGCGCCAGGGATTGCGATATTTTGACAAGCCTCTTTCCCACATTCCCGACAGGGATACCCCAGCAGGTACTCCGTTTGTTGCTCCAATGCATCGGAGAAGCCCTGCATTATCAGGGTCATTGCTGCGTCATGAAGTGCCTTGTCAGGGTCTGCGTCTTCCCCTTGCTCCAAGTTCGGTCCTTGCACTTCTGGAAACACCCGGTCAGCTTCGGCAAGAAGTTTGGAGAGAACCGACTTATCGACATGTTCTGTTGGATCAACCTCTAAAGGGTCTTCCTGTTCAAAGCCCATGTTATAAAAGCTCAACCTCACATCGACACCAGCTCTTCGACACCTGTCCAGAACGCCCTCCACTAAGGCTAACTCGTTCTCCTCAGTGTGATTGTCAAGCTTCCAGTGAATCAGTGCTGCTGTGTCTTCCCATATGGCCACTTCCTCAGTAGACCCAAAATTAGCGAAGAACACCCCCCCGCCAGGGAGCCTGTAGAGGAAAAGCCACGGCTTGCCCTTTGCTTGAGTGAACCCCAGCTCAGTCAAAACGATGGCGTTGGCATACACCCGTCGGCGAATGTGAGGAAACATCGGACGATCAAACTTGTCGTGCACCCAAGGACGAAACGGGAGCTTATCTGGATTCGATTGCGTTCGTCTGTTTAGCCTCTGTAGTACTGCATCGACATGCTTCTTGGCCTCTTCCCGTTGCTTGCGCTGGTGTTCCGCTTCGTCTTTACACGACGCACATAGAACAGGCGGTACATTGAGAGTATCGCCTGTGATGATTCTGGAACCCAGTTCCTCCACCGTGTCCCACGTAGGCCAGACCTTTAATACAGGTATTTTTGCTTCTTGGTAACTCTCTTGTGTATTTGGTTCCAGATCGTGGGTGACCACAATTTCGATGACAACTGGGGCTTTCCCAGGTTGATTTATTACCAAATCAGAGCGAGTACCTGGAACAAGAGACTTTTCGGCATCAATGCTAGCGCCAGGGATTGCGATGTTTCGAGAGACCTCCTTCCAGCAATCCTGACAGGGACACCCAAGTAGGTACTCCGTCTGCCGCTCCAATGCGTCGGAGAAGCCCCACGTTATCCGAGCCATTGCCGTGTCGTGGAGTGCCTTGTCAGGGTCACAACGCCCAAAGGGCGGCTTATGGGCAAAATGCCACTGACGAATTTCGCCCTTCTTAACCACCATGGGCGCCGAACATCCGAAACATTCGTATGGTTGGCCTCTTATGGCCTCCCTTATATGCTCATCCCTTCCGGTTTTATTGCGGGCTCGTTCGTAGCGAATGTCCGTCTGCACAATAAACCGATTATAGCAAGCCGCAGGGGATAGTTAGAGGCCTGAATGGCACGTTTGAGCCGGAAACGGGGCTACGGGATATGCACAGAAACTACGGATGGGTTTGTGGCCACATGGTGTTGTAAATCGTATACGATCGTAGTAGCCGTAGCATTTTGGGAGGCACGAGAAGAGATGGAGCAGGGAGTATACGTCCTCAAGCTGGTTGCCGAGGGCAGGATCAGCGTTGGCCGCGCCGCCGAGTTGCTGAACCAGACCGTTTACGACGTGCACCACCTAGCCGGGACTTACGGCATCGAGCTTGGCGCATCCGACGAGCAACGACGGCAGTCGCGCTCTCTTGCCGCCGAGTTGGGTGGCGGCAGCTCTAAGCCAGGTTGAGCACTACCTCACCGCGGCGTCGACTGAAACTATCGACGCGTTCCTGGAACAGCTGCTGGTACTCCGGGGAACGAATGCGGTCCACCGTCATTATCACCGCGTCCTCGCGGTTGTCGGCGTAGTACCTTCTGCGGATGCCGTCCTTGACGAAGCCGTACTTTTCGTACAGGGCGTGCGCTGGGAAGTTGCTCACCCGCGCCTCCAGCGTCACCCGCTGCGCCCCCCCAGCCATGGCCATCTCCATGGTGCCCAGCATGAGAAGCTCGCCCAGGCCCCTGCCCCTGTACTCCTCCCTCACCGCAATTGAGGTGATGTGCGCCTCGTCTGCCATGAACCAGACGCCAACGTATCCGACGACGAACTCATCCCACTGGCCGGTCGCTATCTGCTCCGGCGGGACTACCAGCGACTTCATTCCCGATAGCAGCCGTTGCAGAAACGCCTTGGGCGGCTCCAAGAGTGTGGTGGGTTGCTCCGCTCCTGGGTCTGCCGTTATCGGGGATGAGGCGACAAGATAGCGGGCCAGCTTGTTGCCAAGCTCCTTCTTCAGCGGTGTTGGAGGCCACGTAGTGGGGAAGGCCTCTCGCTCTATATCTGTGACTTGAGGGATGTCCTCAAGCGTCATGGGACGAATTCTGAAGTCCATCTTTCTCAGGCGTTGGACAGGACAAAGGTTGAGCCTATTCTACCATACGAATAAACTGGTCACTAGAAAGGACTTTCCCATTATGCCCAGTCAATCAACCACTGTTCAATGGATGGCGTCAGAGAACATCTTGTGTTGATGGTGAAGAGACTAAAGAAACCCAAGCACCAGAGTAGGCTATGTTATAGTGAGTACGGAGGGTAAAGGTGGGCCGGTGCCCCCACAGGTCTGATAACCCTAGTGTCCCATTAAGGGATGGGGTTCGACTCCCCTGCCCTCCGTTTTTGATCTACTTGGCCTAGTATTGACAATATCATCCGGTCGCAGTACATTGAGAGTGGTTATCAGACCTGTAACTGCGCAAGCGGTTATCCTGAAAGGGACAAGGAGCCGGCGTTTTGCCGGCTCCTTTCTTTGATCCCTGATGTAGCTTTAGTGTAACGCACTAGCGAATTCCAGACACCCCCCTAGAACTGCCGCAAAAAGCGCATGTCGTTCGTGTAGAAGTGGCGTATGTCGTCTATGCCGTACTTCAGCATGGCGATGCGCTCCGGCCCCAATCCAAAAGCGAAGCCGGTGTACTTCCGCGAGTCGTAGCCCACGCCTTCCAGGACATGCGGATGCACCATGCCCGCTCCCATGATCTCTATCCAGCCCGTATCCTTGCAGATGCGGCACCCATCTCCCCTGCAGGAAAAGCAGTCTATCGACATATCCACGCCGGGCTCCACAAAGGGGAAGTAGTCGCAGCGGAACCGCACCTGGCGATCCTCCCCGAAGATGCGCCTGGCAAACTCGTACAGCGTGCCTTTTAGATCGGCAAAGGTGATGCCGTCGTCCACCGCTAGGCCCTCCACCTGGTAGAAATGCCACTCGTGGGTGGCGTCGCTCGCCTCGTAGCGGTAGCACTTGCCGGGCACCACCACGCGCACCGGCGGCTCCGTGCTCTCCATGATGCGGGCCTGCATCGGCGATGTGTGGGTGCGCATCAGCATACGGCGTCCCTGCGGTGTGGGGTCTTCCCAGTCGACCCACAGCGTGTCCCACATATCACGCGCCGGGTGGTCGCGGGGTATGTTCAGAGCGTCGAAGTTGTAGTGCTCCCACTCCACCTCCGGCCCCTCCACCACGCTGAACCCCATCGAGACGAATGCGTCCAGGATCTGGCGCACCATCCGCGTGGTGGGGTGCAGCCGGCCCCGCGGTACCGGCCTACCGGGCAGCGTGACGTCTATGCCGCCCTCCGCCAGGTACCGGGTGCGTTCCGCCTCTTTCAAAGCCTGGCTGCGCTCCTGGAACCGCTCCTCCAGCGCCGCCTTGACCCTGTTGGCCTCCGCTCCGACCGACCGCCGCTCTTCCACCGCCAGCGAACCCAGCTGCCGCAGCAGCAGCGTCAACCGCCCGCGGCGTCCCAGGTAGGCGACTCTCCACGACTCCAACCCGTCCTCGCCAGCCGCCGACTCCAGGACGCCCTGCGCCTCCTGCGAAAGCTGGGCAAGCTCATCTAGCAAAGGTGTTTCAGACATTTTGCGCTTACTGTTACAAGAAGATGCGCCTTGATTCTAGGCTGGGCGTGGGTAGCGGTCAAGTTTGCCGGTTGTAAAGCGCGGACAACCCCGCGGAGTCATCTACCTCCGACACCCCTCCGTCATTCCCGCCTCCGAGCGGGAATCCAAGGGTGGCGGGCGGGCAATACGGATGAGACGGCCATGCTTGAAATCGCTACACCCGGCTCTTCACATCCTGACACTTCCCTTACCACCATCGTTCTTGTCTACGATTCGCACTAACGCACACCTTATTTTCTTCAGGAGCTGAATAATGAGAAAACGCTGGATTCTTGTCCCCGTCGCACTCGCCGCAACGGCTTTGGCCGTAGCTGCCACAGGCGTTGCCCTGGCGCACGAGAGCAACGGCGATTCCAAGGCCGACAAGTTCACCTCGCGTGTGGCGGAGATACTCGGCCTGGACCAAGCTCAGGTAGAGGACGCCATGAAGCAGGCGCGACAAGAGCTCAGGGATGGAGCGATGCAGAGCAAGCTGGACAGCCTGATCGAGAAGGGGCTCATAACCCAGGAACAGGCGGACGAATACCTGGACTGGCGCCAGTCCCGCCCCGAGGCGCTTCCCTGGTTTGGCAAGTCTGGATACGGCAAGTACGGCCACAAACGGGGATACGGGCGCCACTGGAAATTCTCCAAATCGTCTTTTTCAGGGGAGTCGTACGCTAAGACCACCGTTTTCTTGAAATAGAGGCGCGCTGCGGAGGAGCGGTGAACCCAACCCGCCGCTCCTCCGTTTCACGTCTCACCGTTCCCGACATCTGTTATTCCAAGTAACGTTCTCCTTCTCTGAATGGACGCCCCTCCTTCAAAAATCCGGTCAACGCAAAGGTGAAAACTCAATGGCAGTAATAAGAGGTATCAAGCCGTGGCAGGCGGTGGTGCTGGTAATAGTCCTGGCAGTGGTATCCGGTGCAACGTACGGCGTATACAACATAGTCAACAACGCTGGCGGTGCCGGGCTGCAGGAAGGCCAGCAGTCGATCCCGGTGCAGCGCGGCGACCTCATCAACCAGGTCTCCACCAACGGAAGCCTTGTCTTCCCCAACAAGGAGGCCCTCAGATTCGGCTCGCAGGGCACGGTAGGTGAGGTATCGGTTGAAGAGGGCGACGTGGTGACGCAGGGACAGTTGCTGGCGTCGCTGGACGGCGCATCCACGGCCGCCCTTTCCAGGGCGGCGGCCCAGGCGCGGGTGGACCTGCGTGACGCCCATGACCTGCTCGACGAAATAGCCGGCGGCCCCGACCTGGACGAGCTGCAAAGCGCACGGGATCGCGTGACCTCCGCCCGGAAAGACCTCGATGTCGCAAGCAGCGATTTGAAGCTGGTCAACCGGGAGTGGGAGAGCCAGCTGGAGACTGCACAGGAAGCCCTTGACGATGCCCGGGAGGAGTACGTCAAACCGTTCCAGAACTGGCTGGGCATCGTCCCAAATGCGGAACAGGTCAGCATGGCGCCGCAGGACCTGCTGGACGCCCTAGGCATCGACCTGGCCGCCCTCTACGACCCCAGCCTGCGCTTCTCCGACTTACAGCGCAACGCCTCGGCGGAGGGGATGTCCCCAGATGACCCGGCCACCCCCTGGAACGAGGTCTCGGTCTACACCTGGTTGAACACATTCCCCGGCCCGCTTGTCGTTACCTGCGATGACGGCCCTCCTTTCCGGGGCGCTTGCATCCACGACGAAATGACGACGCCGTGGGACACCCTTTCCGCGGCGCTGGATGAGTTGGACACCACGCAGGTACAGGCCGCCGGCGCCATAGCCAAGGCCGAAAACACCGTGAGCGCGGCGGAAGAGGCGCTGGCCAACGCCAGGGAGGCCCTGGACGATCTGACCGCCGGTACCGACGAACTGACGCTGGCTCTGCGCCAGGCAGAGGTGGCCGAGGCGCAAGCGGTGCTGGATACGGCATTGCATGACCTGGAGCAGGGCCAAGAGCTGGCCTTGGTGGACGGCTCATCCACTGCCGCCCTGGAAAGGGCGGCGGCCCAGGCGCGGGTAGACCTGCGCGACGCCCAAGACCTGCTCGACGAAATAGCCGGCGGCCCCGACCTGGACGAGCTACAAAGCGCGCGGGATCGCGTGGCCTCCGCACGGAAAGACCTCGACGTCGCGAACGGCGATTTGAAGCTGGCCAACCGGGAGTGGGAGAGCAAGCTGGAGACTGCCCAGGAAGCCCTTGACGATGCCCAGGAGGAGTACGTCAAACCGTTCCAGAAATGGCTGGGCATAACCCCAAATGCGGAACAGGTCAACATGGCGCCGCAGGACCTGCTGGACGCCCTCGGCATCGACCTGGCCGCCCTCTACGACCCCAGACTGCGCTTCTCCGACTTACGACGCAACGCATCGCCGGAGGGGATGCCCCCCGATGACCCGGCTACCTCCTGGAACGAGTCCTTGGTCTACACCTGGTTGAACATATTCCCCGGCCCGGTTGTCGTTACCTGCGACAACGACGTTCCTCTTCAGGGCTACTGCATCTACGACGAAATGACGACGCCGTGGGACACCCTTTCCGCGGCGCTGGAGGAGCTTGATACAACGCAGACGCAGGCGGCCAACGCCATAGCCAAGGCCGAAAACGCCGTGGCCGCGGCGGAAAACGCGCTGGACAACGCCAGGGACGCCCTGGATGATCTGACCGCCCCTACCGACGAACTGACGCTGGCTCTGCGCCAGGCAGACGTGGCCGAGGCTCAGTCGGCGCTGGATGCTGCGTTGCAGGCCCTGGAGGACGTCGACCTCCACGCCCCCTTCGATGGAATCGTATCCAGGGTCAACATCGAGGACGGAGCATCGGTCGGCCCTGACATGCTCGCCATCGAAGTCACGGACCCCTCCGTGGTGGAGATGGACGGCTCCGTGGATGAGATAGACGTGCTGTTCATCCAAGCGGGCGCCCAAGCCACCGTGACGCTGGACGCCTTGCAGGGGCAGCTCCTCGCCGGTGAAGTTTCCACTATAGGCAGCGCCGGCGCAGGTCAGCAGGGCATTGTGACCTACCCGGTTGGAATACGCCTGCAGGTCCCTCCCGGCATAGACCTCCGAGAAGGCCTCACCGCTACCGCCGGCATAGTGCTGCGGCAGGAGAACAACGTCCTGCTTATACCCCAGCAAGCCATCCACGGCACGTTCCAGCAGCCCACCGTAATGGTAATAAACAACGGCGGCATAGAAGAGCGTCCAGTGCTCCTTGGCAACAGCGATGACTTCTGGGTTGTAGTGAGTGGAGGGTTGGAAGAGGGCGAGCAGATAGTCATCGAATCGCAGGACGCCAGTTCGCTCGACCTCTTTGGCGGCTTTGGCGGTGGAGGCAGGGCTGTGCCGCTCACCCGGCCAACCAGGTAGGTAATTTGTGATCGAGTTGCAGAACGTAAACAAGGTGTACCCGATGGGCAGTCTGGAAGTGGTCGCCCTGCAGGACGTTTCTCTCGGCATCCGGCAGGGAGAGATGGTCGCCGTCATGGGGCCCTCCGGTTCCGGCAAGTCCACCCTGATGAACATAGTCGGCTGCTTGGACGTGCCCACCTCCGGCCGGTACTTCCTGGAAGGACAGGAGGTGGGCCGCCTCAACGACGACAGCCTAGCCGGCATCCGAAACAGGAAGATCGGATTCGTGTTCCAGACCTACAACCTGCTCACAAGGCTCACCGCGCAGGCCAATGTGGAGATGCCACTGCTCTACGGCAACGCAAAGGACTCCAAGCGCAAGTCCCTGGACGCCCTGGACAGGGTTGGACTGTCAGACCGGGCGCACCATAGGCCCAATGAGCTCTCGGGCGGGCAGCAGCAGCGCGTCGGCATAGCCCGCGCCCTGGCCAAAGACCCCTCCATCCTGCTGGCCGATGAGCCTACCGGCAACCTGGACAGCCGCTCCAGCCGGGACATTATGGCGCTTCTGCAAAAGCTCAACGATGAGGAAGGGCTGACCGTGATCGTTGTTACCCACGAGCCTGACATCGCCGCCAGCACACGCCGCGTCGTGACCATGCACGACGGGCAAATAGTGGACGACAAGCCGGTGGTGCAGCAGCGGTTCTCCGCCGCCGGGAAGGATGGCCCCCGCTGAGACCCCTATTCATCATCCGTACCGCGCTGTCATCAATAGGTGCCAACAAGCTGCGCGCCGGGCTCACCCTTCTCGGCATAGTGATCGGTGTCGCCGCCGTGATCTCGCTCATGTCCATAGGGCGCGGCGCACAGGAGAGCATCGTCTCGCGCATAGAGGAGCTGGGCACCAACCTGCTCTTCGTCAGGCCCGGTTCGGCGAGTGAAGGAGGCTTCTTTGGCGGCAGCGAAAGCGCCACCCTGACCCTGGAAGACGCCCGCAGCCTGCGCGACCCTGTCTTCTCTCCCAGGGTTTCCGCCGTTGCTCCTGAGATCAGCTCCTTTGGACAAATCGAGGCAGGCAGAGACAGCTTATCCAGCCAGGTGGTCGGCGTTACACCCGAATACCAATCTGTGCGCAACTTCTCCGTGGCCTCCGGCCAGTTCATATCGGAGGCCCACGTCAACAGCCGCGCCACCGTGGCCGTGCTGGGTTCCCAAGTGGCCGAAGGGCTGTTCGGCTTCCGCGACCCGGTGGGCCAGACCATACGGATAAACGGTCGCCAGTTCACCGTAGTGGGTGTTCTGGAGAGCAGGGGCGGCACCGCCTTTGGCTCGCAGGACAGCATCGCCCTTGTTCCCATCACCACGGCCTACTATCGATTGGAATCGCAGCGCACCACGCAGGGCGGCGTCAGCGTTTCGCTGATCAACGTCCAGGTGGCCGACCGCGAGGAGATGGACCAGGCCATGCAGGACGTGGCCACCGTACTGCGCCTGCGGCACAGGATCACCGGCGAGGACGACTTCACCATCACCAACCAGCAGGAGACCCTGGAGACCCTGGAAGAGACCACCAACACGTTCGTCGTCTTTCTTGGAGCCATCGCAGGCATATCCCTGCTCGTAGGCGGCATTGGGATCATGAACATAATGCTGGTCTCCGTCACGGAGCGCACCCGCGAAATAGGCATACGCAAAGCCATGGGCGCCAGGAGAAGGGACGTCCTGCTCCAGTTCCTCATGGAGGCAACCGTTCTCAGCCTGAGCGGCGGCGTTATAGGCATACTGTCAGGAGTGGGGGTTTCCAGGCTTATAGACCGCAGCGGAGTTTTGGGAGAGAACTTCGGCGCCCTGGTCAGCGCGGACATCGCTGTGCTGGCTCTGGTCGTCTCCGCAGCCATAGGTCTCTTCTTCGGAATATATCCGGCCATGCGGGCGGCCCGTCTGCATCCCATAGAGGCGCTGCGGTATGAGTGATCCAACCATTGTAGAAAGGACTGAACATGGGTAACAAAGCGTTCCTCGCCTTGATAGCAGCCGCTATTGTGCTGGGGCTCGGCCTGGGAGGGGCTTTCGCCGCGGGAGTTGCCGTGGGCAGGTCTCAGGACAGCGGCCAGGCCGCAACCTCCACCGACACCCCCGCCTTCACCCCTCCCAGCGCGCCTGCCTTCGCGCCTCAGGGCGCACAGGGCAACTTGCAGGAGCTTAGCCCGGAGCAGCTTGAGCAGTTCCGACAGCAGATCGGCCAGCGGTTCGGCGAAGGTGGAGCGCTTCCACTCGGCGGTGCAGGGCTGGCGGCAAGAGCCTTGACCGGGGACATAGAGAGCATCGACGGTAACGTAATCACCGTGAACACGCCGCAGGGCCCGCTTCAGGCCACGTTGAGCGACGACACCGGCATACAGGTGTTCAGCGAGGGCGCTCCGCAAGACCTCGAAACCGGTCAGCAGGTGGTCATCAGCGGAGAGCGAAACGAGGAAGGGGTAATGGAAGCCACCGAAATCCTGGTGACGCCTGAAGGAGACCTCTTCGGCGGAGGCCTCTTCGGCGCCGGTGGAGCAAGGCGGTTACCCTAAAGCTGACCCTCTATGTCGTCCAGTAGCTGTTCCAGGCCCGGCGGCATCGAGTACGGCGGCCCCAGCGGCCTTTCCCCCTGCGATGCAGTCCAGGAATCGTAGGTGGCCTCCAACTCCTTGAGGTAGTACCTCAGTTCAGGGTTCTGCTCGATCTGCCTCGATACCTGCTGGTACTGCTGCTGCCCTTCCCGGTTGTCGGCCAGCCCTGCCGGGAAGCCGTACATATAGCACAAGGTGCCCAGCAGGCGAGACACGCCGCTGTGGTCCTCATCCAGCCTGGCAATTGAGGGCAATCGCACCAGGATATTCGCATCCTCAATTCCCTGTTCCGCGGCCCTGCTGCCAACCAGGTTCATTATGGAGGTGCGGCCTGAATAGCGGCTCTGCTGCCTCACCATGGTGCCCGGCAGGCCCATGTCTTCACCGTTGAGTGTCGCCATCACCGGCAGAGGCCGGGTGTGGGGCACGTCCGACCACATGCTGCCGATGCGGCAGTACCGCTCCACGCCCAAACGCTGCATCAACTCCACTATGGAATCTACGTATTCGTCGGTGTTGGCGTGCGGCTCCAGCAGGCGCATCGTGACGAAGTCGATACCGGCGTGGCCCCTGGCGTACTTGACGTGGACGTTGGGAATCGAAGTCTCGCGGCGTCCTTCTATGGAGAAGATGGTCGGTCGGTAGCGGGTGAAATCGAAGTAGCGGCCGGGATTGGCCAGCGACGCCAGGTCGCGGGCGTCTATGTCCCGTTCCAGCCGTTCCAAGGCAATGGTCGCCGACTTGCCCACGTTTACCCACGGCGACAGCGACCCTATAACGTGCGGCTGTCGCAGCTCAGGCAACGGCTCCAGCAGCTTGAAGTTCCCTACCCACATGAAGGCCTCTCAAGGGCCAAGGCGTTCAATACGCCACTCCCCGCTTTCTTCCAGAGTATATCTCAAACGGTCGTGCAGGCGGTGCTCCCTGGACTGCCAGAACTCCATCACCCTGACCCGCAGCCTGTACCCTCCCCAGTCCGGCGGCCTGGGAACATCGTCCCTGAACCTTGTGTCGTATTCGCTCCAGCGCTCTTCCAGCCACCGCCTTTCCGGGATCACCTTGCTCTGCTCGGAGGCCCAGGCGGCTACCCGGCTCTCGCGGGAGCGGCTTTGGAAGTAGGCATCCGACTCCTCCGCCGTCGCCATCTCGATGCTGCCCTCCGCCCTGACCTGGCGGCTCAGCTTGGGCCAGTGGAACACCACGGCGGCTCTGGGGTTGTCCTTCAGCTCCTCACCCTTCCGGCTGATGTAGCTGGTGAAGAAGACCAGGCGCCCCTCACCGACGGCGCGCAAGAGCACCACGCGAGCGGAAGGCGCGCCATCCTTGCCGACGGTGGCCAGCGCCATGGCGTCGGGAAAATCCTCGCCCGCTTGCCGCGCCTCCTCGTACCACAGGTTGAACTGCTGGAACGCGTCCCCCGAAACCGTATTCTCCTCCAACGCCGTCATCTACCCCTCGACTCCATCCACTCCTCGTGCGAGGGCACCTCCTCGCCCACCACGTACAGCATATAGTACGCCCCCATGTCGCCCAGGAACTTGAACTCCTTGCGCAGAGCGGCAACCGTCCCCTCAAAACCGCCGTGTGACCCGAGATAGCTCTTGAAAGAGCCGTGCTGCCTGTCCAGCTCCACCATCCTCGCCGCGTTGCTCACGATGGCCTCTATCTTGCGGCGGTTCCGTATCACCCGCGTATCTCCGGCAATCGCATCTATTTCCGCCAGCGACATGCTTGCCACCCTCTCCGCATCGAAGTCGTGGAACACCTCCCTCGTCCCCGGCCACTTGTTCTCCACAACCCTCCAGGACATTCCGGTCTGAAACACCGCCTTGCTCATCACGTCCAGGTAATCACCCAGCCGTTGCGGATTGATCTGTTCGGGCGCTTTCATCTCACTGCCGGGCATGTATCCTCCATTGGAACTGGATGCGTATTCTATACGAAAAGCGTCCGCTATAATGCAAAACCTCCTCCCCATTGATGGTGGAAAGATTGAGCCATCCCCGTGCCACGATACGGGGATGGGCGTCCAGGAGTGGTCATTGGTGCGTCATGCCCGTGACTACGTCCCCTTCCGTCTTGCCCGCGCAGGCGGGCATCCAGGGGTGACGGGCTGTGTGCCCGCTTGCCCGTTTGCCCTATAATGCCATGCAGACCTTTGCAAAACCTCTTCCCCATTGATGGGGGAAGATTGAGATGGGGGTGACCACAAGGGCCTCCCATGCAGGAGGCGAACCATGGCAAAGCGTTACTGGCTGTTCAAATCGGAGCCCGGCGCATACTCCTTCGACGACCTTGTCGACGACGGCGTCGCCGAGTGGGACGGGGTGCGCAACTTCAAGGCGCGCAACTACCTGCGCGACGAGGTCAAAGTGGGCGACGGCGTTCTCTTCTACCACAGCAACGCCGACCCCATTGCCATCGTGGGCACCGCCCAGGTGGTCCGTGAAGGCTACCCCGACGACACTGCATGGGACCCGGCATCAGACCATCCCGACCCCAAAAGCACGCCCGATAACCCAATCTGGTACATGGTCGACCTCAAGCCTCTGGAACGGTTCACCCGCATAGTCACCCGCGACGAGTTGAAAGAGGCCCCGCAGCTGGCAAACATGGGCGTGCTCAAACGCGGCAACCGCCTATCCATTCAGCCCGTCACGGAAGAAGAGTGGAACGCCGTCCGCCAGATGGGAGAGCCTGTAGCGGTTTAGGAAGACGGCCTACTTTCCCGCTCATGTGAGCCTAGAGTTTACCCTGAGCGCAGCGAAGCAATCTGGCGGTGGGGGTGGCCGTCATTCTACCAGCCTACCGTCGTTGTTCACCCCGCCGCCGTGACGGCAGCATCCACCACTGCCGCTGTGGTTTGAGGCTCCGGTATGGACTCGCCGTCTTCGCGCATGCCTTCAATGTGGAACTCTATGGCTTCTCGGATTTCCTTCAGCGCCTCTTCGCGAGTGTCGGCTGTGGCCACGCATCCTGGCAGGTCTGGCACGTAGGCTGCGTAGTTGTTGGCAGTCCTTTCGATTACTACAGTGTACTTCATGGCTCTGCTTGCTTCTTTAGCCCTGATTGCTTCAGCCTTGCTACACCGCCACGCTCACTTGAAAGACGACATCGGCATCGTCAGGCGCATCCCGGCCTTCGTCCCTGATCGCCTCCAAGTACAAGCCAATGGCCTCCCTCACGTTTTCCAGGGTTTCCTCCAGCGATTCGCCCTGGGAGTAGCAGCCGGGTAATGCCGGGACCTCCACCCAAAAACCGCCTTCTTCGGCTTCATGTACTACTACTGAGTACTGCATGACAATGGTCATGCTTCCTTCAAGAGGGTGTCAACCTCACGGCTGAGGGTTGGGAGATCGGTTTCAATGACAAACCACACTGCCCGGTCATTCACGTCGGCGTAGCCGTGGATCAGTCTGTTGCGAAAACCGATGATCTGCTCGTACTCACTTATCCTAGAGACCAGTTGTGGAGCAAGACTTGCTAAATTGGTCATGGCTTCCCCGATGATTCCAAACTCCCGCTCCACTGCAGCGCGCATCATGGCATTGGACTGGTAGTCGGTGAAGGTCTTACCATCAGTGAACTCCCGAATTAGCCTGGCGGCCTGCTGTATGTCGTACAAGTATTTCTTGGCTTCACGCTGCATAGACCAGCACCTTGGTTTCATCAACCGATTCCCGTAGATACGGGTTCTTGATGGTGGAGTTGTCCACCAGGTCCACGGAGCGTCCAAACATCTGCTCCAAGGACTTCAGCAGCCCAAAGTAGGCAGCGCCATAAGCCATCACCGGCAACTCCTGGAACTCCACCAGGAAGTCCAGGTCGCTGTCCGCCTGCCGGTATTCCCCGGTGGCAGCCGAACCGAACAGTTCCAGGCGCAACACGCTGTAGCGTTGGCAGAGCGACTCAAGTTCAGCGCTGCGCTCAGCAACTATTGGAATCATCGTGGTTCCTCCTTGCTTACCCCAAACCCCAACCGAGTCAGGTTAGCCTTGATGGCCTCTGCCTGCTGCTCCCGCCATTATACCCCAAACCACCTTGCCCTCCTTACCCGTATCCCCCTCACCCCCTCACCGAAAGCTTCCCCGCCGAGTAGCCCCCGTCCACAAACAGCGTCTGCCCCGTGATGTATCCCGCCTGCGGCGAGGCAAGAAACGCCACCGCCTCGGCCATATCCTCCGGCGTCCCCGTCCTCCCCAGCGCCGTCTGCTCAATGAACGCCTTCTGATAAGCCTCGCTGGGCGGGTTCCACACCGGCGAATCGGTCATGGTGAGCCCCGGCGCCACCGCGTTGACGGTGATGGCGTGCGGCCCCAGCTCCATCGCCAGCACGCGAGTGAACTGCAGCAAGCCCGCTTTCGACGCCGAGTACGCCGCGCTGTTCACCCGCGCATTCTCCCCCGCCGTCGACGCTATGCTTACGATGCGTCCTCCCTGGCCCTGGTCTATCATCGCTCTGGCTGCGGCCCGCGAGCAGAGAAAAGCCCCCTTCAGGTTCACCGCCATTATGCGGTCCCATTCCGCCTCGGTTATCTCCAGCACGCCGGAGTTGTGCCCCACACCGGCGTCGTTCACCAGGATGTCCACCCTTCCATATGCTCTGACCACTCCCTGGAACAGCCGCTCCACCTGCGCCGAGTCCGATACGTCGCACATGAACACGCCCGCCGTGTGGCCACCCGCCTCCAGTTCCTGCGACGTTTCCATGGCCAGGCTCTGATCAATGTCCGCGATGGCAATGACGGCTCCCTTTGCCGCCAGCCCGAAGGCAATCGCTTTGCCTATACCCGCGCCGCCGCCGGTGACGACGGCTACCTTTCCTTCCAGTTCCATGAATCGCCTCCTATTCGGGAAGTGTGGCCGGTTCCTCCTCCGCCACGACCTTGCGCTGCGGCGGCCTGGCCATGAACAGCAGTATGCCCGACATGGCGAAGAACCCCGCCGAGACCATCCACAGCGTGATATGGGTTACTCCGGCATCCAGGAAGAACCCGTAGACCGGTGGCCCCAGGCCGGTCGCCGCCACCTGCACGGGGAACACTATGCCGCGGATGGTGCCCAGGGACCTCCGACCAAAGTAGTTGGGCCAGATCAGGTTGTTCGCCGTTATGTAGGCGCCTCCCCCGCTGGCCCAGATCATGTTGTGCGCGAAGATGGTGTACGTCTGGCCGCTGGACAGTATCATCGGGATCATGGAAAGCGTGAACACCAGCCCGCCGAACAGCGCCAGGTTCCCCGTCCTCACCTTCTCTCCAATAACGCCGAAGACCACCACGGAGAACATGAACGTGAACGGGTCCATCGCCGTGCCGAAAGCCACCAGCGCCGGCGACATCCCCGTCTCCTCCCAGTACGCTACTCGGTGAAGCAGCGTGCCCGCCAGCGCGAAGCCGCCCACGGCCAGCGCGAACAGTATCAGCCATAGCACCGGTTGCCGCAGCGCCTCCTTGGCCGTCCAGTCGCTCTCGGCCACGCTCCCCTGCCCCCCGGACGATGGCGCTGGCTGCGTGCCGTTCATACCGTCCGGTTGCAGTCCCAGGTCGGAAGGAGCGCCCCGCAGAAAGAGGAGGCTCAGCGGAATGATGATGATCGTCACCATCACGCCCAGGATGGCCCACGCCTCGCGCCAGCCCATGTTTTGGATTATCCACTGCGTCGCCGGAATGGCTAAGACCGTGCCCACGGCCATACCCGTGGTGGCTATCGACATGGCTCGTCCCCGTTTCAGGACGAACCACTTGGCCACCGGCACCAGGGTGAGTAGGTTGCCCCCCGGCCCGCCCCCCAGGCCGACGCCTCCTGAAATCGCGAACAGCAGATATATAAGCCAGAGCTGTTTTGCATAGAAAAGCCCAATCAGGCTGCCTCCCGCCACCAAACCCGCCAATAGCCCCAGCCACCGCGGGCCAAACCTGTCTATTATCAGCCCAATGAGAGGCGCGGTGGCCCCGCTTACCACCAGCCGGAACGTTATCGCCAGCGACAGCGCCCCCAGGCTCCAACCCATCTCCTCGCTCATTGGCGCTATGAAGAACGAGAACACCACCGGGTTCAGCGGCGTCGTGGCCATGTTGATAGCCAGGCCCGCAGCCACAATCACCCAGCCATAGTAGAGCCGGGAGGGAATCGGAATCGGAACGGTGGGCAGCCTTTGCATAGACGACTACATTAGGGCATCCCATGGCTTGGGGCAAGGTTGCAGGCGTGGAAAGCCCGCACCATCCCTCTTCCCCCTTGATGGGGGGAAGATTGAGATGGGGGTGAACCGAATCCCGCAAACCACGCCGCGCAAGCGGGCATCCACACACCTGTCATTCTGAGACGCCACGCGTCGAAGAATCCAAAGCCCCTCTCCGCAAAGCTACGATGTGTACGTCTTGCCCGCGCAGGCATCCAGGGTGGCGGGGACGGGCCTAACGGTGAGGCGTCGGCCCGCAAAAATGTTCCGAAACCGAAATGCAATCCCCCGCCAGCGTCTGCTACAGTATCCTCCATACAGAGGAGGGACGCTTGCAACCAAGTCGACGCAAGACCGTTTACCTGGCCAATCCCTACGGCTTCTCAGCCCGGCAGCGCGCCACGGTACTGCCGGAGCTGGTGACCGCCTTGGAATCCCTGGGGCTGGAGGTCTGGGAGCCTTTCCAGCGCAACAACCAGGAGGCCGGACTGAAGCCCGGCTGGGCCTACCGCGTCGGCCAAGCCGACGTGAGAGACGTGCGGGAGGCCGACGCCATCTTCGCCGTCGTCAACGGCGTCCCCCCGGACGAGGGTGTCATGGTGGAGCTGGGCATCGCCGTCGCCCTGGGCAAGCCCACCTTCCTCTTCCGGGACGACTTCCGCCGCGCCACCGACTCGGAGCAGTACCCGCTCAACCTCATGCTCTTCACAGGCATGCCGGAGCACGAGTGGCAGGACTACTACTACACCTCGCTTGAGGAGATCGCCTCACCTGACAAGATGCTGGCCCGCTGGGCCGCCGCGCCGTAACCGCCCCCACCCGTCAGGCATTGTAGGGGCGGTTCGCGAACCGCCCTTTCACGCCATGCCCGGGCACCCGTCGTACCCGCACACCTGTCATCCTGAGACGCCCTGCGTCGAAGAATCCAAAGCCTCTGCTTCCCAAACTGCGTGGCCTTGAATAAACCGCCGTGACGGGTATACAGCCTACTGCCAAACCGCCAGCAGCACGCCGATGATGGCGTACGATATCACCGGATATCCGGTGTTGATCAGGAATATCTTGAGGCTCCGCCCCTCGAAGCTGTAGGTCGTTGCGTACGACGTCGCGATGAACCCGATAGCTGCCAGCAGACCTAGGATGAGGCCGTCGACAACGCCCTCCGCTCCCATGCCCTGAATCACCACCGCCAGGCCCAGGATGAACACCAGCGCGCTCACAGCCGCCACCACGAAGGGGTACCACTGCCGTGCAGTCCCCTTCATCGCCTCCACGTCCTCCATCGTAAGGCCGACCCCCGCCATCCACGGCTTCCCCAACACGCTGTACCACGCCGCGCCAAGCGCCTGGTTGATGATGATCCCCACAATGATCGCCAGGTAGTTCAAGCTCCCAATGTCGATATTGTCCATGAGTCCTCACTCTTTCGACTGGCCAAGGTCGGACCGTGCCCGCCTGCCGCGCTCCCGGATTTTGGGCGATAGGCTATAGGAAAAAGCGCGGTCGCTTCAATACCGTTGATTGCCTTGACAGTAGCGTTCGGCTGAGCTTAGGCTTTGAGGTGAGGAGCAGCATCGTGGCAACGGCGGAATACACCACTTATAGAGAACAAGCATTCATATACTGGCAACAGGCTCAAGACGAACTTGAAAAAGGAGACCTGCGGCAAGCATCGGAGAAGGGCTGGGGTGCAGCTGCTCAGATAGTCAAAGCAGTAGCAGAATATCGCGGGTTAGAAGACAAGAGCCATAGGGACTTGTTCGAAGTAGTGTCCAGTCTGAATAACGAACGGATCAACGCGGGCTTTTCATTTGCTAACACCCTACACATAAACTTCTACGAGGGTTGGCTAACCGAGAACTTGGTTCGTCAGTACTTGAACTCGGTCGGTGAGTTCATACACATGCTGGCCGCATCCGAATTAGGGGAGAGAAGCTAAAGCGCGGCGTACAATGGCACTGAGAAGCGCCCCAATCTATTCGCGTCCACACCCACAGTTAGGAGAGAGATCACATGGACTTTGGCTTTGGCGTACCCACCCGCGGCCCCTTGTCTACGCCGCAAACTTTAGCTGCGCTTGTCGCTAACGGCGAGGAGTTGGGATTCAGCTACATCGGCGTACCCGACCACATCGTGGTGGCGCGGCGCATCGACTCCACCTACCCCTACAGCGAAACCGGATCCTTCACCGGCTGGGAGTCCGGCGAATGCCTGGAGCAGCTTACCCTGCTCAGCTATTTGGCCGCCCACACCACAACAATACGCCTGCTCTCATCCGTCATGGTCGTGCCGCACCGCAACCCCGTGCACACCGCCAAGATACTCTCCACCATCGATAACCTTTCCGGGGGCCGTCTCACCGTGGGCTGCGGCGCGGGCTGGATGCGCGAGGAGTTCGAGGCCATCGGCACGCCTCCCTTCGACAACCGCGGCTCCGTCACCGACGAATACATCCGCGTCTTCAAAGAGCTCTGGACCAGCGATGCCCCGGCCTTCGAGGGCAAATACGCCGGGTTCTCCGACATCGTCTTCAGCCCTCAGCCCGTCCAGAAGCCGCACCCTCCCATCTGGATAGGCGGCGAAAGCCCCGCCGCGTTGCGACGGGCCGCACGCCTCGGCGATGCCTGGTATCCCATCGGCAGCAACCCCAGCTACCCCCTGCAGACCGTCCCGCGGCTTGCAGAAGCCATCGGCCGTCTTCACGGCTACGCCGAGCAGTTCGGACGCGACCCCGCGGAGATAGACCTCGCTTTCAGCGCCGTCTGGTACAACGAAAGGGAAGCCGGCGTCGGCCCCGACGGTGAGCGGCTCACCTTCACCGGCGCGCCGCAGCAGATAGCGGACGACATCCTGTCGTTTCAGGAACAGGGCGTGCGACATCTCATGCTCGGCTTCCAAACGCCCACCCTGGAAGGCACGCTGGAGCGGATGCGCTATTTCGCCTCAGAGATCATGCCCCTAACCACGGCATAGCTCACCCCAAGGCCCGACTGTCACCCTGAGGCCGACAAGTTGAAGCCTAGCAATATGACTGCTAAAATCCCGTGCAAGCCCGAACACGCCAAAGCGTGGAGATAGCTCAACAAGGAAGCGACGGCAGTGTCGAAAGTTAGGAAGGGTTCGATTCCCCGTCTTTGGCTTGACTGTACAGTGTTGAAGGAATGTACCGTTGCGAATAATTACATATGCACCACGGCTCGTTTTCTCACGGAGATGGCATTGTGAGTAGTCGTGACCGCTCTGAACAACTTACGAGGATCGTCCAGCAGTCCATCGAGGAACACCGATTCGCGAAATTCGCACGGTTCTGGGAGCTGTACGAGAGCACCACCGACATCCAGCGAATTGAAGCTTTCTACATCAGAACTGAGGTGCAGGATAGCTGGTTAATTCCAAACGGAGGCGGTTATTGCAATGTCGCGATAATCGGCGATGGCCTTTTGATAGACATCGAGGGCGATGACAACAATGGTACGGGCAACCTGACCTTCCAAACACTAAAGTCCGTCGGCGCGGTCGAAATTCATACGAGTCCTCTTCAGGGTCTACATTCTTCACAAGGGGCATCGCTGGTAGTGCTTACCAACAGCGATGAGGGAGATATCGGTGTGCATTGGGTTGCAAAGACCGAGGATGACGAGGAACACCTGTTGCAATTTGCCCAGACGCTGGTGCGGGCGATTTCTAAGGATACATCCTAGGAGTAGTTAAATGGCAATGCCAGCGCTGAATCTCAGAGAAAGCAGAGTAAAGAGATTATTCCACGACTACTCGAGCAGTCATCGGAGCAGTCAATACCATCGAGCCCATGGCAGCCTCTTCTTTCCTCCTAATGTCATAGGGATGCGCACACCTTTCCGAGACAAGGTGCTCAACTACATTTTTTGTACAGCGCAAGATCTGTCCGAAGGCCGCATGAGGTTCGCATCAGTTTCGGTTTCAAGCCAACCTGATGAAGAGGACTCCCTTACCCTTGACCTGACACTGACCGTTGACGCCGATTGGGAGTTCATCAAGAAGCTGAGATACGACATCCTCGTCAAGGTTGGTGAGTGGTCTAAAGAGTGGCCGGAGACAGATAGAGACGACTACGGACGACGGATATACTTCGGGATCATCCCTTCAGTCCTGTGAGACCACTTGATTTCTACCGGCTTGGCATCTCTTTGTCAGAGAACGCGGATGCCGAATCGTTGCAACGGACGGTCGTGGGTCGGCTGTACTACGGGCTTCATCACGAGGCCTGTTGTCGATACTTCAGAACTAACCCCGCGTCGGGGCCGCTCAATAGCAACCGCAGGCACGTTGACCTCCGTGACCGATACAACACAGACGATGATCCAAAATCCAGGAACGTGGGTAATCTCCTGAACGATCTAAGGATACTCCGCTCAGAGGCGGACTATGAGCTGGTCCTCCCACTCAGATTTAAGAGCCGTCGGCTGGACGCCAGACAGCTATTCAACCTTGCAATCGAAACTGCACGCCAACTCATGGATGCATTAGATAACTACTCCCCGGGGGAAGCCGCGGATGGTTGTAGCTGCCCCCATGGTTACACGACTGGTTGAAGGGTCTGCCACGCAAACGAAGTCTCACGATTCTTTACCTGCACCCCCCGCTCACCATGAGCAGCCCTACACCGCCTTCATCACCCCGCTCTCCACAAAGCGACGTATCTCCCCTTCCAGCTCATCCGGCCTCTCCTGCGGAATGAAATGCCCCACGTCCTTCATAACGACGTGCTCAAAGCTGGGCGCGACTTTCTCTAATAGCTGCAGAGACGGATTCGCCGCCGGATGGCGAGTAGGGTTCTCGCTGGTAATGAGCAGTATGGGGAACGACACCCTGACCAGCCACTCCTCCAGGTCGGCGGGAGCCTGCGCCGCCGTGAACTCCGCCTCTATCTCCGGCGTGCACTTCAACTGCACCTGTCCGTCATCCAGCTCCTCTGTCCCGCCGTTTATATACTCCCAGAGCAGGTCCGTTCTCCAGTTCCGGAACGCCTCCGCCTGCGAGTAGCGGTCGAAGATGGCCTGGCGGTTGGGCCACAAAGAGCGTCGATTGCGGGCTATCCTCGCCGCCGCGCTGCGGTCGTGGTGGCTGCCCGCCTCCGGGTTGTGCACCGGCATGCCGGGCTCGATGATAATCGCCCCTCTCACCCTGTCGCTGATGAACGAGCCGCCCAGAGCAGCCAGCACAGCGCCCCTTGAGTGCCCGATGAGCAGTATGTCTCGCAGGTCCAGCCCCTCCACGAACGCCTTCAGGTCAGGGGCCACGTTCTCCCAGTTGTAGCCGCCCGGCTTGTCCGAGTCGCCGTGACCCCGCAGGTCCATGGCCACCGCGCGAAACTGTGATGCCAGCCATTCCGCCGTGGGACGCCACACCTGTGCGCACAGGCCTCTGCCGTGAAGCAGCACCGCCGGTGGGCCGCTGCCCGGCCACTCCAGGTAGTGCAGCCCTATCTCCGGCGTCTCGATGAACTTGCTCTCCGCTTCCAATCCTTCCTCCATTACAGACCTTTACAAAACCTCTTCCCCCTTGACGGGGCAAGATTGAGATGGGGTACATGCCTAGACTTCGCTTTTGCAGCTTATGGATAGTACCATAAGAAATCCAGACCGCCTTAGGAGAGCACCCATGGACAACCCCGCGCTGACCACCTACCCCGTCATTCCCGTCATAGCCAACCGGTGGAGCCCGCGCTCCTTCGACCCCGAGCGCCTACTGGACACCCAGACCGTCGGTTCCCTGTTCGAGGCGGCGCGCTGGGCCCCGTCGTCGGGCAACGAACAGCCCTGGCGATACATCGTCGGCCTCAACTTCGACGAAGCTCACCGGGCCGTCCTGGACTGCCTCGCCGAGGGCAACCGGCTCTGGGCCGCCAACGCCCCTCTGCTCTTCGTCGCCGTATCCAAGACCACCCGCAACGACCGTCCCAACCCGCACTTCGCCCACGATGTGGGGGCCTCCCTGGAAAACCTCTTTCTTCAGGCCATACACCTGGGACTGCACTGCCACTACATGGCCGGATTCTCGGTGGACAGGGTGCGCCGGACATTCGGCGTGCCCGACGGGTTCGAGCCGGTAACGGCGTGCGCCGTCGGCTACCTCGGCGACATCAACCTCCTCCCCGACGAACTCAAACAGCGCGAGCAGAGAAAACGGGAGCGCAACCCCTTCTCGGAGTTCGTCTTCACCGGCGCATGGGAGCGCCCCCTGCCCGGGTTGGATGGGTAGGGCAGCAGTCTCACACCGCCAAGTCAAACGGCAAGTCACTGATGTCTCGTAGTCTCCTGCCGGTCACGAGTATGTCTAGCAACTCAACATCTGAATCGTTACCCACAACTGCGTCTTTCAATTCCCTCAGCGCAAAGTGGTACATGCAATCGATATCGCCTGTACCATAGGCCAGCGACGCTATTCGACCAGGCAGAGGTTCCCCTGTGACTACGACTATATGTGGCGTCTTGCCCTTTCGATTTCGCACTAGGTTCAAGCCCTCGGTGCGTGCGTTTTGAGAACGGTCGCTACGAATCGTCCACTTGCAAGAGACGCTCGCGTGCAGGATCTTCGCTTCGGAATTCGTGCGTCGCAGCGGGGTGTAGCTAGCAACTGTGTCGTTGTTCAGCAGGGTTTCGTTCTCGTTGATTTTTGAGTCTTTAACCGGCTCTCGGCAGACAACAATGTCAGGCTTTACAATATAGTCGCCAAAGATGATCTGTAGCTCCGGATGCTCTTCAACCACTCGTCGCACATCGGACAAGTGTAAATACTGCTCGTAGTCACGGATGTCTCCGCCCATCGAGAATTCCCACTCGCCAGGACGTAGATGAGCAAGTAGCCCAAATGCGTCGCGTAGAAAGCTCCTTGTGGCCTCTTCGAATCGATGTCCCGCTGTCTGTCCCGCCAATCTCTCTGACCCCAACGGAAGCCCAATGTTCTCGACTATGCCTTTAGCAATCCTCGCGCTCGATGCACTTCCGCTATCGGCGTTGTTCGGAGTTCCATCCGCATTCAGTCTCAATACGTCGTTGACAATCTGGCGGTGGTAGGCTTGCCGGAGAGCCTCAATCCTGCCGGGCATTACAACTTCACCAGTCCGATTACGTACTCTTTGTGCATCCTCTCTTCGATCTGTGACTTCTGCAGCGGACCCCATCGCGCTGGCATCATGCGTTTGTCACGGTCCAACAGCCGGGTACCGATTCCGGCTAGGGCGAACCCTGCACTTTCACCGATGGCGGCGAGTCCCTTGTGTGTCTCTACGTCCAAGCCCCTTAATTTCGAGGAGCCTATTACTATCACAGCCGGCCGGCCTACTTTCAAAACACGCTGCATCTCACAGATGACGGTCTCCATTTCCTCAAAGTAGCGACGCAATACAAGTGCCTTCTTCTCATCGCGATTCGCCAGCTTGACCAACGTCTCTTCACACTGGCTGGGTAACCTGTCCCTGCGCAAGCCAGCAACCGCGTCGTGGCCTACATACTGCGCGCGAATCTGGCTGAGGTCGGCAATCTTCCAACCAAACCACACTAAAGAGAACTTATGCGCTCGCATGTAGTCAATCGCGTTGTTGGCATAGGGCGGCGATGTCACAATCAAATCGACGCTTGCGGACGGCAAGCCGGTGTCTGCAGCACCTGCAGCGTAGATGGACGCGGAGGGAACCAATTCTTGTGCCGTTACTCCATCGAAATTGTTGAGATTGGCGGGCGTGACGGTGCTAATCAGTTCGTGCTTGCTGAAAGCCGTGACGTTCCGTTCTAGGCGCTTCCTAAATTCTAGGAAGGCCGACATAGGCACCTTTTGCAAATCTCTGTGTGGACGGGTGTGCGCTAGGTCGCGCGCCAACGATACTCCTCCGGATTTGGCAATGATTGTTGACGAGAACACTACCTGAAGGAAGTTCCGCGTTCCTCCTTCGGGCAACTCTTCAATCCGCTGCACTAGAGCAAGTAGCTCAAGCTGCTGTTGAGGCATAAACCAGTAATTTACAAATTCCCGTGTCCTAGAATCGAACCGAAGGCTTAAATCCCTCTCCAGCCTCCAACGGGAATGATGATAGTCATCACCTGCGCCAGCTATGATCTTCTTTCCTTCCCAGAGGGCGACGACCGGATCAATGGGAGTCAACTTGGCTGTTGCAATCATTCGTGCCAGCGGATCAATGTCGCAGCCAACGGCGCGTCGCCCGAGCCTTATGGCTTCGACAAGTGTGGTACCAGAACCAAGCATAGGATCAAGGACAAGGTCTCCCGGTTCCGAGAGCTCGCGAATCAAGAACTCAGGCAGCTGGGGTGGAAACTTCGCGGGAAAGGGGTGCCAGGCATGAGAGCCGTAGCTGCTATCCACACCATGAAAATTCAAGTCGGCGCTCAGTGCTTCACGCGTCGCGTCAAGGCGGCTGCCAATGTCATCTACTTGAACGGCGGAGTCGGAGGTGAGGTTCAAAAAGCTCAAAGCAATCTCCCGGCTGCAACGTCCTTCAGTGTCTCCGCAACCTCAGGTGTATATGAGTCCTCTGCTCGATTCATACTTCGCAAGCGAACTCGTGGTAATACTAGTAGTGGGGGCCATTGAAGGTCAATCATCTCATGTCTCCTTCTCCACCCCGTTTGACACTCCCCCATCCACCCCCATATCATCCCCTCCAACTCATGGGAGAACCGCATGCCTGACATCCACGGTGAAGAAGAGCACGCCTCCTACGTGGGAATACCCACCTTCATCCATGCTCCCCTTGCCCGCACCGCCGCTGAGTTGAAGCAGATGGAGGCCGACGTCGCCATCATTGGCGCACCCGCCGAGATGGTGATCTACCGCCCCGGCGCAAGGTTCGGCCCGCGAGCCATACGACAGGCCGGCTACGTGGAGCATCCCAACGACTACATCTACCATATGGAGCTCGATGTCCACCCCACGCGCATCCTCAAAGTGGTCGACTTTGGCGACGCCGCCTGCCCTCCCTTCTCCATCGAGCTCAGCCACCAGGCCATACAGGCCAAGGTCACCGAGGCCCTGGAAGCGGGCACCGTGCCCATCGTGCTCGGCGGCGACCACTCCGTCACGCTGCCCAGCGCCACGGCCGTGGCCAAGAAGTACGGCTTCGGCAACGTGGGCATCGTCCACTTCGACGCCCACGCCGACACCTGGGACTCCGTATACGGGTCGCTGGTCTCCCACGCCAGCCCCATGCGACGCCTCATCGAAAGTGGCGCGGTGCCCGGCAAGAACTTCGTCCAGGTCGGGCTGCGAGGCTACGCCCATGGGGAAGGGTTGCAGGACTGGATGCGCGGGCAGGGCATGCGCTGGCACCGGATGTCGGAGATCGAGCAGCGCGGCTTCGATGCCGTCCTCAGCGATGCCATCGCAGAGGCGCAGGACGGGCCGGAGCACATCTACCTCTCCGTGGACATAGACGTGCTCGACCCCGCCTTTGCCCCCGGCACCGGCACGCCGGAACCGGGCGGCCTCACCACCCTAGAGCTCCTCCGCGCCGTGCGACGCATCGCCTCGTCCGTGAATCTCGTCGGCATGGACGTTGTAGAGGTCTCTCCCCCCTACGACGGCCCCGCTGGCCTCGCCGCCGATGCCGCCAACCGCGTCATCCTGGAAGCCATCAGCGCCCTCGCCTGGCTCAAAAGCAAGGGAGGGGCCTAGCCCTTTCCCTGCTCACCCTAAGCAACAAGTTTACCCTGAGCGTAGCCGAAGGGTCTTGCCCGCGCAGCCTGCCCCGTACCACGATACGGGGGCGGGAACCCAGGGGCAGCGGGGAGTCTGTCATGCTGAGGAGCGCAGCAACGAAGCATCCAAAGCCTCTGCTGCCCAAACCGCGTGCCCACCTCCCACCTCCCCCCTCCCCCAAACCCTCCACCCCCAGCAGGTGTATAATATAACCAGTGCCTTACAGCCCTGCTTTGCCATGACAGTTGTAACGTAGGAGCGTATATGGACCCCGTCATCCGGCTGCAGAAGCTCACCAAGTACTACGGTGAGCACAGGGGCGTCATCGATCTCGATATGGAGGTCCTGCCCGGCGGCGTCTTCGGCTATCTTGGCCCCAACGGCGCAGGCAAGACCACCACCATCCGCCTCCTCCTAGACCTCATCCGGCCCACCGGCGGCGCGGCCACTGTGTTCGGCCTCGACGCCCAAGCCGGTTCCCTGGACATACGGCGACGCATCGGCTACCTCCCCGCCGACCCTTCTCTCTACGCCAATCTCACCGGCGAGCAGTTTCTCCTCTACGCCGCCAACCTCAAGGGCGGCCTACCCTGGCCCAACATCAAGCGACTGGCCGATAGACTGGAGTGCGACCTTTCCCGAAACATCCGCACCCTGTCCCACGGCAACAGGCAGAAGATAGCCGTTATCCGCGCCTTCATGCACCAGCCGGAGCTTCTCATTCTGGACGAACCCACCACCGGCCTCGACCCACTCATGCAGCAGGAGTTCGAGAGCATGGTCAGGGAGGCGAAAGCCGACGGAAGGACCGTCTTCCTCTCCTCCCACATCATTCCCGAGGTGGAAGAGCTTTGCGACAGGGTCGCCATCATCCGGGATGGCAGCCTGGTTGCCATTGAAGACGTCGCAACCTTCAAGGCGCGCAGCATTCGCAGTCTGGAGCTTCGCTTCGGCGAGCCCGTCTCCGAAAACGCCTTCCACGGCGTCGACGGTGTGCGAAACGTGGCCGTCGACGGCGCCACCCTCAAGTGCGAGGTGGTAGGCTCCCTCGACCGGTTCATCAAGACTGCCGCCCGCTACGAAGTGGTCGACATGACCGTCCACGAGCCCAGCCTGGAAGAGGTTTTCCTGGCCTTCTACGGAGGAGAGGAGCAATCGGATGTTTCTGCGTAACCTCTTTTTCAAATCTCTGCTCGACAATCGGCGCGGCCTGGTCTGGTGGGTGCTGGGAGTCGTCCTGCTCTCCGCCGCCATGACCTCCTTCTACCCCAGCATCTCCACCAACGATGCCATACAGGACTACGTGGACGCCTTTGACCCCGATCTGCTCGCCCTGTTCGGATTTACGGAGCTGATGGACATCACCTCAGGCCCGGGCTACCTCAACGCCGAGATGTTCAGCTTCATGGTGCCCGTGCTGGTCATCATATTCGCCGTCAGCCTGGGAGCAGCCGCCATAGCCGGTGAAGAGGACAAGCGCACCATGGAGCTTCTCCTCACCGAACCGGTCAGCAGAAGCCGCGTCGTGCTGGAAAAGTACGCTTTTCTCCTCGCCGCCAACGCCATGCTGGGCGTCATAGTCTGGCTTTCCCTGGCCATCGGCGCTCTCGCCGTCGGTATGGACGTCGGCATGGTGAACCTTGCCGCAGCTACCCTGAGCTCTGCCCTGCTTGGCGTCACCTTTGGCTCATTGGCCTTCGCTATCGGCGCTTTTACCGGCAACCGCGGGCTCAGCTTAGGCGTCTCCGCCGGAGCGGCCGCCGCCAGCTATGTAATCAACACGCTGGCCTCCATAGTCGATGTCCTGGAACCCGCCAAATGGCTCTCGCCGTTCTTCTACTACAACGGCAACGCGCCCATCCTGAACGGCCTTGACCCGCTGCACCTAAGCCTGCTGCTTGTAGTAATCGCCGTCCCCGCCGTAGCCGGCTACCTGGCCTTCCTCCGCCGCGACCTGCGGATTTGAACTCCCAGTGACCGGGCGGGCCTCAACAACCTTCACTGCTTCATCAGTGCGGTGAATTCCTCCACGGAAAGCCCTGAATTCCGAATCAGCGCCCTTAATGTGCCACGAGTAATCTCTCTATGATCTGGCACTGAAAGGTTTGCCACTGATCCCTCTTTTGTCATGATGATATGGCTGCCAGCTTGCCTCGCAACCCTCCAACCCGCGTTTTCAAATGCCCGTACCGCTTGCTGCCCGGAAACCACAGGCAGTACGGCCATCTAAGCTGGAACCTCTACCATTATCTCCACTTCAGCGGTCTCAATGGTGAACGGCAACCCGTCTTCCTCTCTGGACTTCAGGATCTGCTTTATCTCTTCCCCTATAATCTGGGGGGCATCTTCTTGAGAGACCCGTCCGAACCCTTCGCTATCTCTTACTTCCAGTGAAAGACGGATAGCCTCCCGGATATTCTGAAGCGCCTCTTCTCTGCTTTCTCCCTGGCTCACGCACCCCGGTAGAGCGGGGCAGTGAATAGAGTAACCGCCTGCCTTTTCAGGCTCTAGTATTACGGTGAACTTCTGTTGCTTTTCCATGTCCGGGCTCCTAGGTCAACTCTTGAAGCATTATAGCACCCACCCCATTTGACACCGCGCCCTCCCCTGCATATCATCCCAAACAACCCAACCAGGGGAGGGCTGCCGTGGAGCCTGACCGCTTCGACTACTCGCCTATCATTGACCGGCCCGTCATCAAATGGCCCAACGACGCCCGCGTCGCCCTCTGGGTCGCCCCCAACGTGGAGCACTACGACTACCTCCCTCCCCACAACCCCCACCAGAACGCCTGGCCCCGCACCCCCCACCCCGACGTCATGAGCTACGCCTACATGGACTACGGCAATCGCGTCGGATTCTGGCGTCTCCTTGAGCTCTTCGACAAGCACAACATCCGCTGCACCCCCGCCCTCAACGTCGCCGTCCTTGACCACTATCCCGAAATACGGGATGCCATGGTGGAGCGCGACTGGGACTTCATGTCGCACGGCGTCTACAACACCCGCTACCTCTGGGGCGCATCCGAAGAGGAGGAGCGCGACTTCTACCAGGACACCATTGACACCATCCGCCGTCACACCGGCAAGCAACTCAAGGGCATGCTCGGCCCCGCCCTCACCAACACCGACCGCACACCGGACCTCATGGCCGAAGCCGGCCTCATCTACCACACCGACTGGTTCCACGACGACCAGCCCTTCCCCATGAAGGTGAAGCAGGGCAGGCTCATCACCGTGCCCTACTCCATTGAGACCAACGACGGCGCGGCCAACATGCTCGGCTTTGAGGCCGACTACCTGGCCCAGATCATCAAAGACCAGTTCGACGTGCTCTACACGGAGGGCGCGGAGAGCGGTCGAGTCATGTGCATCGCCCTCCACCCCTACTGGAGCGGCCAGGCTCACCGCATCCGATACCTGGACGACGCCTTCAGCTATATCTTCTCCCACGACGCCGTCTGGCAGGCCACCGCCGACCAGATCGCCGACTACTATATGGAGCGCTACTACGACCAGGTCGTCGAGTACACCGGGAGGGCGTCATGACCGGGCCCGCCCGCCCGCCGGGCATGGACAACGAGTACTACGACTTCTCCCCCATGGCGCACCGACAGCCCTTGCAATGGCCTGACGGCGCGCGCGTCGCCCTCTGCGTCATCGTCAACCTGGAGCACTACGAATGGGACCTCTCCAAGATCAAGACCCGGCCCCAGAGCATGCCCGGCTTCCGAGCGCCGCTTCCCTACCCGGACATGCGCAACTTCTCACAGCGCGAATACGGCAACCGCGTCGGCGTCTTCCGCATCATGGACCTGCTCGATAGGCTCGGCATCCCGGCCACTGTCGCCATGGACGCCACAGTCGCCTCCAACTACCCCTTCCTCGTCGAGCAGTGCCAAAAGCGCGGCTGGGAGCTCATCGGGCACGGCCAGACCGCCACCCGTCTCATCACCAGCGACATGACCGAAGAGGAGGAACGAGACTACATCCGCGGTTCCCTCGCCGCCCTGCAGGACGCCTCCGGCAGCCGTCCCGTCGGCTGGATGGGGCCCGGCTACTCCGAATCGACGCGCACGCCGCGCCTTCTCGCCGCCGAGGGTGTGCGCTACCTCTGCGACTGGCCCAACGACGACCAGCCATACCGGATGAAGGTGCCCGGCGGCGAAATGTACTCGCTCCCCGTGCTCCTTGACCTCGACGACTTCCACCTGCTCTGGACGCGCATACTCCCCGTCATGGACTACACCCGCGTCCTCCAGGACAGCTTCGATAGGCTGTACCGGGAGGGCGAATCCAGCGGACGCCTCATGGTGCTCAATCTCCATCCCTGGCTCATCGGCCAGCCCTTCCGCTCCAAGTACCTCGACCAGGCCCTCACCTACATCGCCAGCCACGACAGGGTCTGGAAAGCCACCGGCTCACAGATCATCGACTGGTACGCCTCCACCACCCCCTAGCCCCAACCGTCGTACCCGCGCAGCCTGTCCCCGACTCCGATCGGGGAGCGGGTACCCAGGGGCGGGGATGGAGTTTACCCTGAGCATTGCCGAAGGGAATGGCATGGCGGAAACAATATAATCCGCTCACCCTGAGCCTAGAGTTTATCCTGAGCGTAGCCGAAGGGAAGGGTCGTACCCGCGCAGCCTGTCCCCGACTCCGATCGGGGAGCGGGTACCCACACACCTGTCATTCTGAGACGCCCCGCGTCGAAGAATCCAAAACCTCTGCCCACAAAGCCGCGCTCTTAATCGAACCGCCCCACCCTCCGTCGTACCCGCGCAGGCGGGTACCCAGGGGCGGCGGGGGCTGTAGGCTCCCGTCTCCACGGGAGCGACGTACGTAGCGAGTGGCCCCCCTCCGTCACTGCGAGCGCCAGCGAAGCAATCCGGCGGGGCGGGGAGTTTACCCTGAGCACAGCCGAAGGGAAGGGTCACGCCCCGCAGGGAAGACCTTCGCAAAACCTCTTCCCCCTTGACGGGGGAAGATTGAGATGGGGGTGTCCGCCTGCCTCCCCCTACCCCCACCACCGCATACTCTCCCCATACGCGCGAGTCTTCTCCTCCAATCCCGGCTTCCGGAACACAAACAGGTGCTCGTGCATAATCAGCAGGAAATTCTTGTCCCTGGACAGGCGAGTCCACAGACCCTCAGTCTGCGTATTCCACTGGGCCTTGATAATGTCCTCTTTCAGGATGAAGCCCGCCCCCAGGAACGCCTGCATCACGCGGAACGCTATCGGCGTGTGGTGCTTGTTCCGACGCGTATCGCCCACCAGTATGGCGCAGTAGTGGTCCGGCTTCAGCACGCGGAAGCACTCATCCGCCACCAGCCTCATCTGCTCGACAAACTCCGCTATGTTGCGCACCTTCGACAGGTCGCCGTTCTGCGACCCATCCTTCCCCGAATACCTGATGATGTTGGCGTACGGAGGATGCGTCGCGATGAGGTCTATCGAGTCCGCCTCTATCCTGTCCAGGTGCCGCGCGTCTCCCTGGTACAGGCGTATGTCGACCTGTTCCAGCGGCTCCTCCGGCGTGCCCGAGAAGTTCAGCGCGTCCATGGTCAGCATCAGCGAGTCGCGGTTCACGTCCACCCCTATGCCGTGGCGGCCCGTCAGCTTGCACTCCACCAGCGTCGTGCCCCCGCCCGCCATCTGGTCCAGCACCGTGTCCCCAGGCAGCGAGTACCTCTCGATGATGTTGCGGGCTATCTGCGGCGCCCAGTTCCCCCGGTACGAGGCGCGGTGCGTGGCCCACTTGCCCCGCTTGGGAAACGACCACAGCGTGGTGGTCTCCGTCTTGAAATCGTCGGGCTGGATTTTCTTGGGACGCTGTTGACCATTCAGGCGGATCTCGACATCCCCAGCCGCTACAGTTTTCTGGCGGGCAAAGAAGGACAGGTAATCGGCTTGTGTAATGAGCCGCATTGATCAGACCGCCAAAGCGATCCGATCTTACGGATCTTTATCAAAAGATCAAGATCAAATGATCTATTTAAGTCGCGACTATCTCAGAACCCTGTAGCGTCCGCCGTTCAGGAACTCCAGAACTCCGTTGTCCCGCAGAATCTGTAGCTGCTGACGAATCTTGGGCTGGACGTTCCTATTCTCTGGGTGAAGACCTGCTAGATAATCTTCAAAAGCCCTGTAGAAGTCCTGAAGGACAAACTCGTCTGAGCTAGTCATCTCCTGCATCCTTCTAACGCACATGAGGACATCCGCAGTCCATCCCCCTTTGGCATTCTCGCCCTGGCCAAGAAAAGCGAATCGGCTCCAAGCGTTGCGTACATCTTGAGACGGCAAGACCGTTTCATTCACTACAACTGAAACACATGCATCTCCTGGTAGCGCGCGCAGCAAGATATTGGAACCTACCCATCCGGCACGGCGTGCCGTTGGAGGCAAAGGAGGACGTTTCTCGACAATAGCAGGTGTTATGAAGTGCCCAGGAATAATGAATAAGTCCATAACCACCCATCTCTGTCTAGAGTAGCGAAGGAACATGTAGTTGGGCGCCTGCCCGTTCTGGATGGCTCTCATCTTGGGCTCATACGCAGAATTGGAGACGCTTCTGCCAAAAGCCTTTTCCGAGCTTTTCAGTTGATAGCTAGACTTACAGTCCGGACAATCGAAGTCCCTTACCCTTGCGTTTGCCCGCAACTGGTCCAAATGGTCAGATGGACAAGCCGGGCAGAAAAGGTTCTCATTTGCCCAGTGTTCAGTAACTACTCGTGCTATCTGTGAACGGTTACTATAACCTTCAGCCAAGGACGGGTCTAAGCTCAGTTCCACGTATAACTCCGCTACCGCAGTTCAAGACCCGCCAGCTTGGCGTTCTAGGAGACACCTGACGCCTGGGGGTCAATGTCACACTGCTAACCTAGTAGATTCTTATCTCTGAGAATCCCTATGTAAGCTTCCCTGTCCAACGTACATCTGATTGCTTCTCGCAACTGATCGTTGGTTAGCCTTAATTGTTGTCGGATACTGTGGAACATTGGAAGATCCCCACTGGATTTGTGAGAGCGGCGTGTTCGGATAACGATTTTGTCACCAATAACCAGCCATGCAAGGAGGTCTTTGCTATTCCTTGTCTCGAAACCAAACTTGTTGACCAGACTGTCAAACTCATGCGCGGTGAGCGGCATTAGACCTTGTTGACCTTCCGGGACAGTGTATCCCAAACCGCCGCTAAATCTGGCCCTAATCTGTGCTGTTCAGCGTCCAAAGTGAAGTAAAGCTCTGCAATGGCGCATTGTAAATCAGCGATAGCTTCTGACAGATTCTCACCAAACCCGAATTCGTTAAGCTCTTCGGCTTCGAGTACGAACTGGTTATCTTCTACCAACTGTCTGACCTCGATGGGCTCAACGATTCTGAGTCGCCCGTCACGCAGACCACCTAACATGAATCTCTCTGGAACTGCTAAATGAGCCATCAAACCAGGAAGCATGACGGGAAGCCGTTCCATGAGACGAGGGTTCTTCACAATAATGTCGCTTGACTTCTGCTCACTTAGCTGCCTTATCTCGGTAACCATCATCACCCTCCTCGTTGCTGAGCAAACCTTTCAGCCTTTATGGATGCTGAGCCCAGGAATACGTTATTCGCCCATATTTGGAACTCGTAAATACCCTCTTCAGGTATCGGTACTGGCGGAAAAGGTAGATGTAGCTCTAACTGGGCATGGCGGTCTGTTGACTTCAGACCACCTTTAGCATTAGCAAGGACTTGACCTGTGGCGACTTGGACATAGCGAACGTCAATTTCGTAGTCACCCTCGGCGTCCACTAATTTGAAGTAGAAGGAGATGGGTCTCTCTGTCGGAAATTCAAATGTGTGCAGAGTGCTGAAGATACCAATAAGACTTTTCTTACCGGTGCTTGGATCATCGACTGCGGTATCACATACTAGAGCCGCCACTAAGAGTGGCACTATCTGGCTTAGTTGGCGGCCTTCCTGCAACATTTTATAGTACCCTGCTTGTCTTACGAAGTCCGCTTAGGACTTTTTCGGACGTTTGAGGGTATACTATAGTATGCTTTGTGGTGTCAAGAATTTCAAGACGGTGCTCCCCCCCCGACACCAACCCCTTCCCCACACCCGCGCTCTACCCTTATCCTCTATCCATGAACAACGCCTGCAAACCACCGCATGTCCACCTCCTTACCCGTCATACCCGTGACCTTTGGTCATTCCCGACCCGATCGGGAATCCAGGGGCGGGCCGAGAGCAATGGGGCTGGACGGAAAGCCACGGCAACTCCGGTCGAAAATCGCCGCACCCTTGCCGAAGGACCTGTCCTGAGCCTGTCGAATGGGCCTGCCCTGAGCCCGTCGAAGGATATTCGTTTCTCACCTCAAAAAAATATTTGGTTCGTTTTAGCCTTGCTACTTGACATAACGTCTGAAACGAATACCCCCTGCCCCCGGCGTACACCGACGCCATTTTCTGATAGAGTCTCGGTAACGCAACGCCTCAGCCGGATGAACGCAAAGGAGGAACCATGCCCGCTAAAGCTCCATCACACGTCGTAGTCAAGGCAGGCAAGCTCGCCGACGGTAAGGGCGGCCCGTCCCGGCAGGGCATGGCCGTCGTCGCCGAGGGCGGCCGCATCACCCACGTCGTCCCCCAGGCGGAGCTGGCTCTCCCTGAAGGCGCAACCGTCGAGACCCACGACTTCCCCGAAGCCACCCTTGTCCCCGGCCTCGTCGACTGCCATACCCACACCAATATGCCCGGCGACGGCACCTCCGTCGACGACGTTGGCCTGGAGTCCTACGAAATGCACATACTGCAGGGCGTGAAGCAGGCGCGGCTCGCCCTGGAGACCGGCGTCACCACCATGCGCGACAACGGCGGCTGGCACCGCAGCGTCTTCTGGCTCAAGGAGGGCATCCGACGCCAGCTCGTCGCGGGCCCCACCATACTCGCCTCGGGAAGGCCCATCACCATGACCGGCGGACACTGCTGGATGATGGGCTCAGAAGCCGATGGGGTCGACGGTGTGCGGCAGGCTGTGCGGGAGCTGGTCTGGGAAGGCGCCGACTTCATCAAGGTCATGGCCACTGGCGGCTCCACCCTGGGCAGCATGCCGGAGCGACCCTCCTACACCGTGGAGGAGCTCATCGCCGTCGCCGACGAAGCGCACCGCCGCAACCGCCTTGTCGGCGCGCATACCATAGCCACCAAGGGCATCGAGAACGCGCTCGACGCAGGCGTCGACATGCTCATCCATTGCACCTTCGTCCAGCCCGACGGCTCCATAAAGTACGACCCTCGCGTCGGGGAACGCATCGCCGCGACGGGCACCTGGGTCAACCCCACCATCCACGTGCGGCGCGCCTCCCTCCAGTTGCTTGAAGCCAAGCGCGACGAGGAAGGACTAACCCAGGAGGAAGAGGCCCAGCTTGTCGACGCTGTCAAGGCGGTGGACGACCGCGTGGAAGTGACCCGCCGCCTCATTCAAGACGGCGCCAAGGTCATCGGCGGCTCCGACTGCGGCTGGTATGTCTACCAGTTCGGCCTGTTCCACAAGGAGTTGGAGACGCTGGTCATGTCCGGCATGACGCACGGAGACGCCCTGCTTGCCGGGACCAGCGAAGCCGCCAAGTCGCTGGGAGTCGCCGACCAGGTGGGCTCCATCGAGCCGGGCAAAGCCGCCGACCTCCTGCTCGTCAACGGCGACCCCACCCAAAACATCACCGACTTGCAGAACGTCGTCGCCGTCTTCAAAAGCGGAACCAGAGTGAAATAGGGTCCCCCTCCGTCTTTCCCGTGAAGGCGGGAACCCAGGGGCGGAGTGAAGCCTAAATAGCGAGTAGCTTGGCCGCCACCACGCGCGCCTCGTCCCAACTCTGCACCCTCTGGTCCAACGGTATCTGCTTCAGAACGTTGAGAGCCTCAAGGTTCCTGGCAGGCATCCCGGCCAGGCCCATCACTATGCAGTGGGTCTCAAAGCCTGTGGCGGTCTCTATGAGTCGCTCAATCACCATGGCAGCGCTTTCGTCCATGTAGACCGTGTTGGAGAAGTCCAGGATAACCACCTCGTGCTCCCGGATGTCTTCTCCAATGGTATCCAACAGCTTCCTGGACGATGCCACGGTAAACGAGCCTCTCAGCGCAACCAGGCCAACCCTGGCTTCGAAGCTTTCCAGATCATCCTCTCTCGTTCTGCCGCCAAAGAAGCTCTGGTCCAGAATGGGCACTGAGACCACGCTGTCCAGCTCCAGCCTTTCAAACTGGCGCGCGCTGGTTACCGCGGCGGCTATCATGCCCGCCGCTATGGCGGTGAGCAAGTCCAAGAACACAGTGAGGCCCAGGGTCAGCAGCATCACCACCATGTGCTCGCGTTGAATGCGTAGCAGTCTGGTTACAAACCTCCACTCCATCGTGTCCAAGGCGACTTTCATCAGGACGCCCGCCAATAGGGCGTTGGGGATTTTGGCTACGTAGTCTGCCATGAGCATAATCATGACCACCAGGACAGCCACCGCAATCACACCTGAAACAACGGTGGTCCCGCCCGCCCTGATGTTGGCGATCGTGCTTGGGGTAGCACCGGACCCGGGCAGACCCTGGATGAATCCGGTGACCACCGCGCCTAAGCCCTGGGCAAACAGCTCCTTGTTGGGGTCATGGCGTGCCCGCGTCATCGAGTCCCCCACCAGCGCCGTCAGCAAGGTGTCAGCGGACCCTACCAGTGCCAGAATCATAGCGGGCTCGATGGCGCGCACCAGTGCGTCAAAGGAAAGAGCCGGCAGCATGAAGGTGGGCAGGGCCGTGGGTATTTTCTGCTCGTCGCCAATGGTGGGAGCGTTGCTAAACCACAGGGCAGTCACAATTATCCCCACGAACAGGGCGACCAGGGTCGACGGTAAATACTTTTCAAATCTGCCTGGCCATAGGAGGGCCGCGCCAAGCGTGGCGCCCGCTATGGCTACGGCGGTGACGTCAAAGTGCTCTATTATTGTGGAGAAGTTTCGGATGGCTTCAGGCGGTCCCCCGGTTATCGGAGGGGCCCCCATGAAGGGCAGTATCTGTACCGATAGGATTATTATTCCAACCCCTGTCATAAACCCGGCTATGACCGAGTAGGGCGTGTAAGTTACGAAACGTCCAATTCGCAGAAAGCCGAACAGCATCTGGATGAGCCCGGCCATGATGACGATGGTGAATGCCTGGCCGATGTTGTTAGCGTAACTGGTGACTATGACAGCCATGGCCACTGTCATTGAGCCTGTGGGACCCGATATCAGTGACCTCGTCCCGCCGAACACGGCGGCAAAGAACCCTACTGCGACCGCCCCGTATATTCCGGCGGCGGCGCCCAACCCTGACGATACGCCGAACGCCAGAGCCACTGGCAGGCCCACCACAGCCGCGGTGATACCGCCAAGGACGTCTCCGAACAAAGACTGGAAGCTATAACGTTGGGGGAGTTGCGCAAGCCTATCCCGCAAAATCAGTACCTCCAGCGGTATCCTATACAGTTAGAGTATGGATGTCCAACGGTGGGCTGCGGCCTAGTATCATCCAAATAATGCGGTCTAAGCAAATAGGGTTGACCTCCAAACGGAAACTGGAAAAATGTGAGATCTTATGAAAGACTGGTCGACGGTCAAAACCATGAATAGGCGTGAAAATAACCCATGTGGCAGGTAACTGAGCAAGATCTGGAATCAATAGCCATAGGCGCCGGGATCCTCGGCACCGGCGGAGGCGGTAATCCATACATAGGGATGCTCCGCGCCCGGCAGGCCATACGGGAGAACGGCCCCGTCAACGTCCTCTCCCCCGGCGAGCTTGGCGATGACGACCAAATCATCTGCGTCGGCGGCATTGGCGCGCCTACGGTCGGTATAGAGAAGATGCGCGACAAGCAGGCCTACTACGCCCTTCGCGCCATCGAGGAGTACACCGGGACCAGGGCCACTTCCCTCGTCTCCAACGAGATCGGCGGCAGCAACTCCCTGGAACCGCTCATCCCCGCCGCCATGTCCGGGCTCTCCGTGGTAGACGCAGACGGCATGGGCCGCGCCTACCCTGAGTTCCAGATGAAGACCTTTTTTGTCTACGGCGTTCCCTATGTCCCCATGGCCATCGCCGACGAAAA